>JAISLI010000051.1 GCA_031291035.1 Desulfovibrio sp. | reverse complement strand
TTTCCTCTTTGACGCGGGAAGCAGTCGGCAATTCTATCGTATTGTTCCCGGGTGATTTCCATACCTGAACAATGTCCTATTACCGCGAGTTTGTCAATTAGTGTTAACAGGCCCTAGGGAAACGCTGATTTAATGCTCACAAAACTGGAAAAGCATGATATTGGGAAAGTTTTTTTCAGGCAATCGCCGAAACGCTTGAGAGATGCGGACACATGATGCGTGGCGGCTCCATTGTTGACGCAACTCTCATCAGTGCCCTGAGTTCAACCAGGAACGCAAAAAGAGAACGCGATCCGGAAATGCGCCAGACAAAAAAAGGGAATGAGTGGCATTTCGGTATGAAATGTCACCTTGGCGTTGATGTCGGCAGCGGCTATGTCCACAGCCTTGAAACAACTTCTGCCAATATCTCCGACATGGAGGCAGCGGCAAATCTTCTCCGTAAAGATGATGCGGTGGTGTATGGAGATGCCGGGTATATCGGCATTGAAAAGCGCCAGGAGGTGCAGGGAGAGCCCTGTTTGTCAACCAAAGAATATCGTATCAACCGCCGCCGCGAAAGTGTCCAGCGCATGCCCTCGGGATTTATTGATTGGGAGAGAGAAATAGAACGCCGCAAATCCTCGGTTCGCAGCAAAGTCGAGCATCCTTTTTTGATCATCAAGCGCTATTTTGGTTTTGCCAAGACCGTGTACAGTTCAAATGCCCGCGCTGCAAGACGTATTTCATCCTGCGGCCACGCGCTCCGGCAAAGAGCCTCTGGACCGTTCCGGAGGTTCTGGTGTTGACAGCGGGCAACCTGTTCAGCGGGGCGGGGTTATGTGACCTCGGCCTCTCCCGGGCCATACTCGCGCGGCACTGGCCGGACGTGCATATATATAATAATAATGATGTGTCCGGCCTCAATGGAGCGGATCTCCCGCATGTGGACGTTTTGTGCGGAGGGTTCCCCTGCCAGGACGTGAGTTGCGCCGGCAAGCATGCCGGCATCAAGGAGGAGACAAGGAGCGGTTTGTGGCATGAGTACAGGCGGATCATCGGCGAACTGTTCACAAAAAATCATGCTTGCATCCCGACGATAGAGAGGGTATAGAAATTGGCTTACAGCTTTGTTGCTGTTTCCCCTTCTCACGATTCTGGAGGTGCTCCTTGTTTGAAGCCACAGCTTTTGCCATGGGTCCGGTTCCGCAGAACGGCGGCACTCCCGGCGGTACGGATATGCTGATGCAGTTTTTGCCGCTGATTTTGATGTTTGTCATTTTCTGGTTTTTGCTCATCCGGCCGCAGCAAAAACGCACCAAGGCCCACAAGCAGATGCTTGGCGAACTCAAACGCGGGGATCGTGTGCAGACCGGAAGCGGTCTCATAGGCCGCATTGTGGAAATTGACGATGAGCAGCTGCTGCTGGAATGCGGCAACTCCAGGTTGCGCATGTCCCGGGGAGCCGTAGCCGGCCTCCTGGCGGACGGCAAGGGCGACAAAATGGACAGGAGCGGCAGAAGCGGCAAATCCGGCAAGACGGAAAAGGCCGACAAGGCGGCTGCCGCTTCAGACAGGGATGCCGGGGATGACAATGCCGCGGAAGCCGACAAGGCCCCGGCGGAAGAAAAACCGCAGAATGCGTAGAATTGTCAGGTCGGACGGGACGCGTCGCGGTTTTCGCAATATCGACAACTCAGGAAGATAACGGCTGGATACAGGAATGGCTTTGCGCTGGCGTCTGGGTATTTCCCTGTTTGTTCTTGTTCTGTGTCTCATTTTCGCTTTGCCGAACGTGCCGGGAATATCCGCCCTTAATGTTCTGCCCGACGGAAAAATCGCCCTTGGGCTTGATCTCAGGGGGGGCATTCATCTCACGCTCGGCGTGGAAACGGACAGGGCCGTCACCAATGCTCTGGCCATTGCCGGGCAGGATTTGCGACGGTTGGCCCAGGAAGAAAAAATCATTGTCCTCCGGCCGCGCGTTGTGAGCGGCGACAACCTGGAATTCACGCTCCCGCGCGCGGAGGACGAAGCAAAATTCCGGGATCTGCTTTCCGGACATTTTCCGCAGCTGGCAACGGGCACTCCTCAACGGGGGGACGCCGGCCAGTTGCGTTATGTTGCCCGTTTCACGCCTGACGAAACCGCGCGGCTGGAAACCATGGCTCTTGACCAGGCCCTGCGCACGATCCGCAACCGCATAGACCAGTTCGGCGTGGCGGAGCCCGACATCCGCAAACAGGCCGACAATCGCATCCAGGTGCAGCTGCCCGGCATTTCAGATCCGCGCCGCGCCGTGGAATTGCTCAAACAGACGGCGCATCTGGAGTTTCATCTTGTGCGCGATGACGTTGATCCCGGCAAACCGGCACTGCCCACGGGCGTCATTGCGTTGCCGTTGCTGGAAAAATCTGCGTCCGGCCAGGAAAACCCTGAAAAACGCATCGCGCTGGAAAGGGATGTCATGCTTACCGGCGAGGACGTGGCCGACGCGCGCCCGGGCTTTGACAGGATGAATCAGGCCTATGTGATGCTGAACTTTAACAGCCGCGGGGGCCGCGTTTTCGAGCAGGTCACCGGCGAGAATGTAGGCAGACGCATGGCCATTGTGCTGGACGGAAAAGTCTATTCGGCGCCCGTCATACGGGAGCGCATCGGCGGCGGCCGGGCCAGCATTTCCGGAAATTTCACCACGGCCGAAGCCCAGGATCTGGCCATCGTGC
Source organism: Desulfovibrio sp. (assembly GCA_031291035.1). Lineage (GTDB taxonomy): Bacteria > Desulfobacterota > Desulfovibrionia > Desulfovibrionales > Desulfovibrionaceae > Desulfovibrio. The sequence goes on along the minus strand of JAISLI010000051.1, from coordinate 28,029 downwards.
TGCGTGCCGGCTCTCTGCCGGCGCCCGTCACCGTGCTTGAGGAGCGCAGCGTGGGGCCGTCGCTGGGGCAGGAATCCATTGACAGCGGACTTAGAGCCGCTCTGGCGGGGGCTGTGGGTGTGGCCCTGTTCATGGCGATTTATTACGGCCTTTCCGGCCTCATTGCCGACGCTATGCTCTGCTTTACCCTGCTCATGATTGTCGCGGGCCTTACGGTTTTCGGCGCAACCCTCACCCTTCCCGGCATTGCGGGCATAGTGCTGACCATAGGCATGGCCGTGGACGCCAATGTGCTGATTTTCGAGCGCATCCGGGAGGAAACCCGGCTGGGGCTTACGCCCTTCGCCGCGGTAAAGGCGGGTTTCGAACGGGCCGCCATTTCCATTACCGACTCAAATCTCACCACCATCATTGCTGCGGTAATTTTGTACCAGTTCGGCACAGGCCCCATCCGCGGTTTCGCGGTAACCCTGTCGCTGGGCATCCTGGCTTCCATGTTTACCGCCATTTTTGTCTCACGCGCCATTTTTGAGGAATGGGCGCGTCATTGCGGAACAAAAGGATTGAGCATCTGAGGACGCCGCCCTTTCATTCAGCCCCGGGATTGCGCTATGGCTTTCACATTTATCAGACACGGCATCAATATAGATTTCATCGGCAAACGCCATGTCGCGTACGGCATTTCCCTTGTTCTGTTGCTGGCCGGTCTTGCGTCCGCCCTGTGGGGCAACGGCGTCAAACTGGGCATTGACTTCGCCGGCGGGCTTGTCGTCCAGACGCAGTTTCAGCGGGCGGTCGCCGACGAGGATCTGAAAAAAAGTCTGGATTCGACGTTGTTGCCGGACGTCTCCATCCAAAGTTTCGGAGAAAGCGGTCGTGATTATCTGCTGCGTCTTTCCACGCTCAGCACGGATGCCTCCGTACTGCGCACCCGGATTTCCGACGCGCTCAAATCCGCCTTTCCGGACAATCCCGCCGAAATTCAACGCCTGGAAGTGGTTGGCCCGAAAATCGGCGAGGATTTGACCAACAAGGCGCTCGCCGCCCTCTACTACGCCGTTTTGCTCATGGCGGTCTATATTTCCGGTCGTTTCGAGCAGCGCTGGATGGCGTCCGCCGTCATGGCGGCGGTGCTGTGGGGCGGCATGTACCTGCTCGGCCTGCTGGGGCTTGGAATGGGAAGCCTGGTCATCCTGGCGCTGGGCATAACCCTTGTGGTCTGTTTTTTTCTCAGGCTCAATTTTGCCTTTGGCGCTGTGGTCGGCCTGTTGCACGATGTTCTCATCACCGCGGGGCTGCTTTCCATCCTGAAAGTGGAAATCGACCTCAACGTGCTGGCGGCCATCATGACACTTATCGGCTATTCCATCAACGACACCATCATCATCTATGACCGGTTGCGTGAAAACCTGCGTTCCGGCGAAAAATTGTCCTTTGACGCCATCATTAACAAAAGCGTCAACCAGACGCTCTCGCGCACCATTCTGACCAGCGGCACCACGCTCCTCGCCACCGGAGCCCTGTTTGCATTCGGCGGGGGCGTCATACACGATTTCGCGCTCACCATGCTCATCGGCGTTGTTGTGGGTACGGCGTCTTCCATTTACGTTTCTTCAGCCATTCTGCTGGCTTTGGGAGACACGGAATTCTACCGCGGCCTGCAGGAAAAACAGCAAAAAAAATACGAGCGTCCCGGAGAACACGGAGTGGTGTAGCGCGCCGGAAAATCCGTTCTTGCCCGCATCCGTATGAGTTCGTTCCGGATCACGCCCCCGCGCGCGAGCGCGCCCGAGGTCATGCCCTGCAGAGGACTTCACGGTCTATGGAAGCCACGTTTGTGCAGCCGGTGAGACGCATGGCATCGACAAGCTCCCGCTGCAAATCCTCAAAATATAGCCTGACGCCGTTTTCCTCGTCGCCGTGCAGGGCAACGGCGACGGGACGGCAGACAAGCGTCAGCCGCGCGCCCAAAGCGAGCATGCGCAACACGTCAACGCCGGTGCGCACGCCGCCGTCAGCCATGATCAGAATTCTGTCGCCGACGGCATCGGCAATGACGGGCAGAACTTCGGCCGTGCCGGGCGTGCAGTCTATGGATCGCCCGCCGTGGTTGGAGACAATCAGGGAATCCACGCCGCAATCGACAGCAATGCGCGCGTCTGAAAGCGCCATAATGCCTTTGACGATGAATTTCATACCCCGCGCGTGCGCCATTCCGACGAGTTTTTCGATGTCCCGGCCGGAGCGGACGCCGTAGGTTCGGGAAGCCTGGCGGAAAGCGGGGAAACCGGCCGCGTCCACATCCACGCCGCAGGCGACGCAGCCGTGCCCGGCCGCCATGTCCAGGCGGGAGACGAGATCCTCCGGCGCCCACGGCTTGAAAAAAGGAATGGTCATCGCCCCGTTATCGCCGACTTCCGCAAAGTTTTTGATGACGGGATCAATCTGCGGAGTGTCTCCGAAAGCGGCGATGGTTCTTGCTTCACGACAGCCCCTGATGAGCAGTGCGGTATATTTCTCTGTCGGCATGTCGCTGCCGACATTGGCAACCACATTGCCGATAGGCGCCGCAAGCACAGGCAGGGAGAGTCGTTGCCCCCAGAGTTCGACGCTGGTGTCCGGATTGTCGGCTTTGTGCAGGTATCGCGGCAAAATGCGCCAAGCCGCCAGGGCGGTCAGGTTGTTCTGAAACGACATGCCGGAACCTGTGCCGCCCATGCCGGGGATCTGCCCCGCGCAGGCCTTGCCGTTGCATACCGGACAGACCTTGCAGCGTTTTTTGACACGTTCACGGGCTTTTTCTCTATAATCAGCCACACGCAACGACCTCCCACGGATAAATCATCCCGTTTTTTCGTATGTTTCAATTCACAGCCGGCTCCATCCGCCGACCGATTCCGGCCTGTTCGTCCGCCTGCTCCTGTTTCGCGGCAAGGATTTGCCGGAAAATCCTTGCAGGGCTGTTCACTCGTTTCATTCGTGAACTGCCCTGAATGCGCGGGTCATCTCCAGCAGCAGAAAATCCAGGCCCTGATCCGCTTCGCAGCGGCCGCTTTTGACCCGCCATTCGGCCTCCATGACAAGCGCCATGCAGCCGGAGAGAGCCGCGAAATCCATCCTGTCCGCCAGATGTTGTTTCGCCCCGGCGTCCGAAGGAAAAAGCTGAACCCGCTCTCCGGCCTTCAGGCGCCAGATGCGGCGTATGTCCCTCGCCAGCAGGGACAGCAGGGGGAAGAACAGATCCTCGCTTTCCCGGTTCAGCGCCGCCTCCCTGAACGCGGCCGGCAGATTGCCGGCTTCGATATGCCTGAGCAGGGCGAAAATGCCGCATTCCGCGCTGGCGGCGCACAGGGCCGTCATGGCGGCGCTTATCACGCCCCCCCGGCCTTCGGCTTTTTCCGCCCGGCTGAGCAGGGCGAGCTTTCGCAGTTCGTTTTCAATCACGGACGCGTCCGGAGGAAGGCAGGCGCAGAACTGTTCCAGGGCCTCCGGCTGAAAGCGCAGGCCCATCTCTCCGGCGCAAACCCGCGCGTAGCGTTTGACGCCGCGCTCATCAAGGCCCTCCCGGCGCCATATCCAGCCCTGTTTGCCGGCGAAGTCAAAACAGGGAAGTTTGGCGATATGCGCGGGGATTTTTGGCCTGCCCTTGTCAAAGGGGACTTCCAGGCAGAAAATGGCCAAGCATTGCGGCGAAGGGCGCGCCAAGGCCTTTGAGAGCCGCTTCCAGATCTCGGCGGGCCAGTGCTGGGCCTGGCGCACGACGACGGCGCGGGGTTTGCCGAACATTCCCTGCAGGGTGAGCTGATCCCAGAAGGCTTTCGCGGGTTCCTCGTCGCCCCAGTGGGTGTGGCGGTCCTCCGGCCCGTCCGGGGGGAAGGACTCGGCCGTCAGGGCTTCCAGGCGGCGTGCGAGCAAAAGGCCGTCCGGGCAGATGAGAAAATTGAATCCCGGCGGCCGGTCTTTTGCGGGCATGCGTCACCCCGCGACAATATTGACCAGTTTTCCGGACACCACAATGACCTTGCGCACCGTCAGCCCGTCCGTATGCCGCCGCACGGCCGGGGCGGACAAGGCCGCCGCTTCCAGGGCGGCTTTGTCCGCCCCGGCCCCGACTTCCAGGGTGCCGCGCAGCCTGCCGTTGACCTGCAGGGCCACGGTCAGCGTGTCCCGCGCGGTCGCGGCGGCCTCCCAGGAGGGCCAGGCGGCTTCCGCAAGCCGCCCTTCATGCCCGGAGGCCTCCCACAATTCCTCGCAGATGTGCGGGGCCACGGGGGAGAGCAGCGTCAGCGCCGTGGCCGCCGCCGAGGAAAAAACGCGCCGCTCTCCGGGGCTGTCGCCCAGTTTTTCCCGCGCCAGGTACAGGGCGTTCACAAGCTCCATAACGGCGGCGATGGCCGTGTTGAACTGAAAGCGGTCCATGTCCTCCCCGACTTTCCTGACGGCGAGGTGTTCCCTGCGGCGCAGGTCGCGGGCGTCATCGTTCGCCGCGTCGCCGTCGCCGGATTCGCAGGCCCCGAGGGGCAGGATGCGCTCCTTTTCTTCGGCGAAGAGCCGCCATACGCGGTGCAGAAAGCGGGACGAGCCTTCGATGCCGGCGTCGGACCATTCGAAATCCCGCTCCGGCGGGGCGGCGAAAAGGCAGAACATGCGCACGGTGTCTGCGCCGTATTTGTCTGTCATTTCCGTGGGGTCAACCACATTGCCCTTGGATTTCGACATTTTGCGGCCCTTGTTCAGCACCATGCCCTGGGTGAGCAGACGGGCGAACGGCTCGGAAAGCTCCGGCGGAAAAAAGCCGAGGTCGCGCAGGGCTTTGGTGAAAAATCTGGCGTAGAGCAGGTGCAGGATGGCATGCTCCACGCCACCTATGTACAGGTCCACGGGCAGCCAGCGGCGGAGGGCCTGTTCGTCGAAGGGGGCGTCAGTTTTGCGCGCGTCGGTATAGCGCGCGAAATACCAGGACGACTCCACAAAGGTGTCCATTGTGTCGGTTTCGCGCCGCGCCTCTCCGCCGCAGGCCGGGCAGCGGCAGTTCACGAAGGCCTCCGTCCCCGGCAGGGGGGAGCGGCCGTCGTCCCCCATTGTCACGTCAAGGGGCAGGACGACCGGCAGATTTTCTTCCTTTTCCGGCACAAGGCCGCACCTGTCGCAATAGACCACCGGGATGGGCGCGCCCCAGTAGCGTTGGCGGGAGATGTTCCAGTCGCGCAGGCGAAACTGCACGGCGGGCCCGCCCTTGCCCTCCTTTTTCAGAAGTTCGGCCACGGCCTTTCCGCCCGGTCCGCTTTCCATGCCGTCAAAGCGGCCGGAGTTGACCATGCGGCCCTGGCCCGTCCAGGCCGCCTCCAGGCGTTCCGGGTCCGGAAATTCCCCGTCGGGGCGGATGACCAGCCGCACCGGGAGGCCGTATTTGCGGGCAAAGTCAAAATCGCGCTGATCGTGCGCGGGAACGCCCATGACCGCCCCGGTGCCGTAATCGGCCAGGACGAAATTGCCGAGCCACAGGGGCACGCGCTCGCCGGTGAGAGGGTGCAGGGCGCAGGTTCCTGTAAACACGCCTTCCTTTTCCAGCGTGTCGTCCTGTCGGGCAAGGCGGTCCATGCCGCGCGCCCGCTCCACAAAGGCGCGGACCTCGGCGGCCTTTTCGCGGCCCCCGGCAAGCCGCTCCGCCAAGGGGTGCCCCGGGGCGAGGGTCATGAAGGTGACCCCGAAAAGGGTGTCCGGCCGGGTGGTGAAGATTTCAATGTCCCGCGCGTCGCCGACGGGCTTCTCCAGGGGGAATTTCACCGACGCGCCGGCGGATTTGCCTATCCAGTTGCGCTGCATGGCGATGACCCGTTCCGGCCAGCCGCCTTCCAGCAGGGCGAGGTCATTGAGCAGCTCGTCTCCGTAGGCGGTTATTTTCAGAAACCACTGGGTCAGGTTCTTCTGCGTCACGCGGCTTTCGCAGCGCCAGCACAGGCCGTCGAGCACCTGCTCGTTGGCGAGTACCGTGTGGCAGGAGGGGCACCAGTTCTGCGGGGCCGTTTTGCGGTAGGCAAGCCCCTTTTGCAGGAAGCGCAGGAAAAAGGCCTGTTCGAAGCGGTAGTATTCCGGCCGGCAGGTGGCGATTTCCCTCGGCCAGTCGTAGGAATAGCCGAGGCGGAGCATCTGCGCGCGCATGTTGGCTATGTTGGCGTACGTCCAGGCGGCGGGGTGGGTCCGGTTTTTGACGGCCGCGTTTTCCGCCGGCAGGCCGAAGGCGTCCCAGCCTATGGGGTGCAGCACGTTGAAGCCCTGCATGCGTTTGACGCGGGCCGCCACGTCGCCGATGGCGTAATTGCGCACGTGCCCCATGTGGAGGTCGCCGGAAGGGTAGGGGAACATTTCCAGCAGATAGCATTTGGGCCGCGCGTCGCTGTTGTCCGCGGCAAAGGCGTTCCGCGCCAGCCAGCGGGCCTGCCATTTTTTTTCAATGTCCTGCGGGTGGTAGCGTTTCTGGATCATATCCCGGAGTGTGGTTTGGGTGATTGCCGCGGAGCGGCGTCCTCACCGGCTCTGGCGGCGGCGTCCAGAATGCCGTTGATGAAGGCTATGGATTCCTCGCCGCCGAAGGCCCGCGCCAGTTCCAGGGCCTCGTTGATGACGGCCCTGGGGGGCACGTCCCGGCAGAACAGCAGTTCAAAGATGGCCATGCGCAGCAGGGTCAGCTCAATGCGGCCGAGGCGGTCCAGGCGCCAGTTGATGGCGTGGCGGGCGATGATTTCGTCCAGCCGCGCGCTGTTGCTCCACACGCCTTGCACCAGGGCGTAGGCATAGCCCGCGAGGGCGGCTTCTTTCGTCTGCCCGGCGTTGTGCGGCGAACGCAGGAAGGCCAGCCGCAGTTCCTCGGGGCTGTCCGCAGGGGCGAAGGAAAGCCCGTAGAGCGCCTCAACGGCCAGCGTTCGCTCGGACCGGCGTTTTTTGCCCCTGCCCATCAATTCAGAGCCGCTCCAGCACCCGGATGGTTTCCAGCATGGCGGCGGCGGCCTCCGCGCCCTTGTTGCCGGCCTTGGAACCGGCGCGCGCAATGGCCTGCTCAATGGTGTCGCAGGTCAGTACGCCGAAGCCCAAGGCCGTGTTGTGGGCCAGCATGATGTGGGCGAGGCCCTTGACGGCTTCCGCGCAGACGTAGTCAAAATGCGGCGTGTCCCCGCGTATCACCGCGCCCAGCGCCAGAATTCCGTCGTGCGCTCCGCCCTGCGCGAGCTTCTGGCAGACTAGGGGCAGTTCAAAGGCTCCGGGCACGCGCACCAAGGTGATGTTCGCGCGGTCAAGGCCGTGGCGCTCCAGATAGTCGATGGCCCCGTCCACCAGGCGGTTGACGATAAAGTCGTTGAAACGCGCCGCGACAACGGCTATTTTCAGGCCCGTCGCGTCGAGGCGGCCCGCTATGGTTGTGATGTCGTTCACGATGGCTCCCGCGTTGTGTGCCCGGACTGCGCGATGCAGTATACGCGATGCGCCGGGGATGTCAAATCGCGCGTCTGCGCGCAAATTTCTTTTTTACAAAAATGTTGCTTTTTTTCAGGCGGGGGTTTAGGTTTTGCGCCAGGCTGAACGTCATGGGCTGGAACAGCACAAAGGGGAACGTGCTGACCGTCGCCAATGTCGTCCTGCCCGCGGGCGCCGGCTATGAATGGCAAATCACGGAGAAATTCGCTTACGAGTATGAATTCGACCACAAGATACACGCCCACAACTAGGACGGCTGCGAACTGGACGCGCCCGGTATGACCGGGCCCACGGGCATAGGGGAGATAGGAATGATCATCCGCCCGCGCGAAAACAGCAATCTCACGCTGGAGGGCGGCCTCCAGGGCTATACCGGCGTGCGGCGCGGCATATCCGGCGGCATACGGCTGGGGCTGGAGTTCTGATGGGCGACGTTACGCGGCAACCCGGTCCGCCCGCGCAAGTGGCGCGTTGCGGCTGGGCCGCCGGCCCTGAAATGACAATCCGCTATCATGACGAGGAATGGGGCGTCCCCCGCCGCGACGATTCCGGCCAGTTCGAGTTCCTCACCCTGGAGTCGGCCCAGGCCGGGCTTTCGTGGAATACCATTCTCAAAAAGCGTGAAGGCTACCGGAGGTGTTTTGCCGGGTTCAATCCGGAAAAGGTCGCCGCCTTCACACAACGGGACGTGGAACGCCTGATGAAGGACGCCGCCATCGTGCGCAACCGCAAAAAAATTGAAAGCGCCATAGCCAATGCCCGCATTTTTCTGGACATCGCCGCGAAACACGGCGGTTTCAGCAACTGGTTCTGGGGTTTTGTGGACGGCAGGCCCGTCCAGAACGTCTGGAAAGACATGCGCGAGGTTCCGGCAACCAGCCCCCTTTCCGACGCCGTCGCCAAGGAAATGAAGCGGCTGGGCTTCAAATTTATGGGCAGCGTCATCGTTTACGCCCACATGCAGGCCACGGGCATGGTCAACGATCACCTGACCGGCTGCTTCCGTTACGGGCGGGTGCGCGCCCTGTCGGAAGGCGGATGACCGCGCAAGCCAATTTTCTCAGGGTGGGCAAAACATATTGAAGAAGTCCCCGAAATGGGGCATAATTAAAATCGGTAAACCCCCGGCTCTGCCGGGGGGGCCTGACTGTGGCTCACTTGTAAAAAATTCCGAGGGTATTAACAATAGAATGATGCTGTATCTTCCCTCACTCCGTGCCCTGTCCGGGCAATGGATTTGTCTTGCTCTCCGCCGCTCCCTGGTGTAAAAACAGCATTCCGTTGCCTGCCTCACACGGAGAGGTGTCCGAGCTGGTCGAAGGAGCACGATTGGAAATCGTGTGTTGGCTAAAAGCCAACCGTGGGTTCGAATCCCACCCTCTCCGCCAATAACAATAACTTGCTGCAAAACGGCAAGGCCATTTTTTTCATCTGTCACATAGCTATTCGTGATTTTACTCGTGATTGATTCAAAAATGTCGGCCGCGCCTCTGTCCACACCCGGTTCGTGTAAATAAATTTCCGTGGTAATCCCCCCCCCCCATTTTTGGCAACATTCAGAAATAGCGCCTCTTTATGGACCTTGCCGTGACAAGGCAGCGTTGACGCAGCCTTTCGGAGGGAATCAGGCCAAAAACTCTGCCGGCGAAATCTTTGAGCCACATTTTCAGCAATCCGCGAAGAACTTGGCGCGGACGCCGCGCAACATGCCGGGTGTACAGGTCAAAAAGCAGCGTGGCATCGGGGGGCGGGGAATCCCCCCGACTTGCCTCCGTCTGGCCGGCATTTTTAAGCAGGGTCTGCCAGTTTTCCAGAATGCCGCTGTACGTATAGGACGGGCGCGGAATGACGATTCCCTCGTCTTCCAGAACTTTTTCCAGCCGTTCGGCCAAGGCATGCCCTTGCGGCGCGACGACGGCTTTTGCGCGATCGTCCTCTTGTATCAGTTCCTTGCCGCCGCCGGAATCCGAGGCCAGAAAAGGGATGCCGTTTTCCAGGCATTCGCTGACAACGCAGGGAGAATTTTCCCGCAACGAGGGCATTACGGCCAAACGGCCCGGCCTTCGCAAATAGCCTCTGGCCTGCGTAGTGCTGAAATCGGAAAAAAATCTGACCGCGAATTCGGCTTTGTCCAACGCGGGCCGCAGCCAGGCGCGTATCGTCGCGGCATCATAATGGGCCTGTTGTCCGAGAAAACTTACTTCACGGCCGGCCAGGAGTTCCGGCGAAAGCCTGTTGAGAGCGTCACAGAAAACGCGTATGCCCTTGCGTTCCTCCAGGCGTCCGAAAAACACAAGTTCGTGGATGTCCGCCGGGGCGAGGCGTCCACGGGCGGGCACAGCGTCAAGCGCGTCCGGCGGCGAAGTGAAATTGGGAATGCGAACGCTACGTTCCGGCAGTCTATAGCCTCTCTCCCGCATCCAGTCCAGCAGATAGTCGCTGGGGCTGACGAGAAAATCCGCCAGTTCGCAACAAAGCCTCTCCATATCGTAAAGCGACAGGCGTGCGGGAGATACGGATACCAGTCCGTTGCCTTCATCAACCCACAGCGAGGGACCGTGCGTTATGATGCCGAGTTTGGCATGGGCAAAGGCCTTTCCGTATTTTTTGGCCGGCAGGCAGAAGAACCCGTCGGCCATGAAATCGTGAAAAACATACACGTCATGTTGCGTTGACCTCAGGGTTTCATAAATCTGGTACGGACGCCGCGCGTATCCGCCGGCGGTGTTGGCGTCCGCATTGATATGGCGCATCCGTATGCCCGAAGAGCGCATTGTTTGTTCAAATCCGCGTCTGTCCCGCCCGGCGTTCCCCGTGTGGTAACAATGAATTTCATGTTGCCCGCCATGCGCCAGATGTTCGCAGATATGACGGGTGGCGGTGCCGATTCCTCCGTTTTTGTCCAGCCCGGCCATTTCACGGGAAATAAAGGCGATATTCATCCGCGCCCTCGTTTGTATTTGAGCCATTTTTTTTTCAGCCGCGCAGAAGCCGTCGCACAGGCCGAATCATTTTTTTGAGCAGGGGATACCGGCGCGCGATGCGCCGCGCCCATTGGGAATTTTGCAACAGCACGTTTTTGCGGCGCAGAATTTCGCGCATCAGGGCGTAATGCCGCTCAATTTCAGGCTTGTCCGCCCTGCCGGACAGGCATTCCCGCAGGCGGGTTTTTCCCCTGCGGGCGGCTGTTTTTTCAAGCAGAGCCTCCCATGCGTCAAAGACGCGCTCCGGCCCATAGACATCCGTTGCGCGACGGGCGTTTTCGCCCATTGTCCGACGCAGGGATTCATTTTCCATGAGAGCGCACAAGGACGCCGCCAGGCTTTCGGCGGTCATCTCCGGCGCGAGCAGCCCTGTTTCACCGTGCCGCACGATTTCGTTCAGGGCCGCGCACCCGGCGAAACCGACCACGGGCAGGCTGAAGGACATGGCCTCAACGGCAACCAGACCAAAACCTTCATGGCGGGAGGGAAAACAGAAGATATCCGCAGTCGCATACTGTTTTTCAGGGTTTGCGGCAAGGCCGCGCAGCCATGCCCTGTCCTGAAGATTCAAGCGTTGTATCCGCCGTCCGAGGTGCGCATATTCCTCGCCTTCGCCCCATATCTCCAGCCGCCATTGCGGAAAATCGGGGAGCAACAGGGCAAAGGCGTCAAGCAGAAGATGGTTTTGTTTGTTCGCCTCAAGCCGTCCCAGAGAAAGCAGGGCAATGCCGCTTTCCCTGGGTTCGCGGCTCTGCGCGGGAGAAATGCCGAGCGGGTTTGGAATGACGTGCGTCCTTTGGCGTAGCATTGCCGGCACGGAAGCGACAAATCCCTTCAGCAACAGATGAATGCCGTCCGCCGCGCACAGGGCTGCCTGGCGTTCGGCCTGATTCCAGCGTTCCTTTTCAATAATCCAGGGGTCGCTGTGTTCGGAAAATATCCAGGGAATATCCGTTTCCGCCAAGGCGGCGCACCAGAGAAGATGATTGTTGAACGAGGCCGGGGAAACAAGGACATCCGGCGCACAGGCCAGGATTTGTCGCCGCAGGGCCGGAATGTGTGCAGGATCGCCTGTAAACGGGTAATGGACCAGGGTCACGCCCCGGTTCAGGGCGAATTTGTGGCGCGTTCCCGGCGGCGAATAGGTGAACAGGAACACCCGGTGCCCCCTCCGCGTCATGGCGTCGGCGAAATTGGCGGTGAAACGCTCTATGCCGCCGACCAGGGAAATGTCATGGCCGTCAATGAGGATGTTCACGGGGTTTCCTGAAAATCCGCATTGTAAGGCAAACAACCTGTTATCAGTTGTTTCAGTGAGGGAGTCATCAGAGCATCTCCCGCGATCAGCTATTTCATGCGGAGCGCGACTTTTTTAAGCGTTTTTTTCAACGGGTCCGGCACACACCGCTTGAGCCGCTCCGGAATCCAGGGGACGCGGATCATGCTGTTTGCGAATTGCTCATGACAAAGCCTGGCGAACAACGCCGGATCGCAGATAAGCTTTTCTTCATTAAGCCGGACAAGTCTTTCCATCCAAGCCCGCGCTCTGTCCAACGGGATAAAACAGGCGCCGGCGTGACCGGCAAAAGCCGCGTGGGCTTCCATATCTACTTCATTCTCCGACAGGCCAAGGGCCAGGAGATAATTTCTACCCGCGAGGATGCCATGATTTCTCTGACGATCCCGGTACCCGTTTCTCTCTATGCCGGGATGCTCTCTGTAGCGGATCAGTACCTTGTTCAGATTGGCAAAACTCCGGCCGGGCAGGGCCGCCAGACGGCACCAGAGGTCATAATCTTCCGCCGGAATGAATTCTCCCCTGTAGCCCCCAAGGCGCATGCACGGCGAACGCCGCATGATGACCGCCGAATGTGGGAATGGTGAAGTCCAGAACAAAACGGTTCTGATGGCTTCATCAGTCGAAATTGATACATTCCATCCACATAATCGGTGTGCATTCCAGTGTAGGAATTGTTTCTTCCCATATTTTCCATAAACAACATAAAATATTTATTTAACAGATTGCAATAAAAATTATGCGGTATTTTATAACTAGGTATTTGATCGTATCTATCAAATACTATATCAGGTATGAATATATCAAATTTATTTATGTCAGTTTTTCACTTGACGAAAAATATACAAGCGCTTTAATTTTATTCATGGATTCAAGTTTTTGGATGATACTCTTTTTTTCATCTTCAAAACCAAAAACGGCGGCAGCTAATGGCATGGATGTATAACCCGTTGTTAAGGAATCAAGCGAAAGGAGCGGTGACGGGGTATTTGTCTAAAACCGTATGCGCCGCAATAGATGTCAAAACCTCCAGCTTTGGTAAAAATCCGGCGCGGCCTACCAATCCCATCATTTAATGTTGAAGCGTCCCGAGCCGCGCTGTAAACATGTCCCATCTGTACTTGACCACAAGCCGGCAGGCCCTGAGGCATTCCCCCGGAATGCGCGACAGCGGATACGCGATATTCGCCAGCACGAACCACCAGGGCAGCCTGTATTTGCGCAGCAGCCGCATTCTCCCGTTGGCGTAGGCCCTGACCTTCGCTTCCAAGGCGCGGTCACGCGGATTCACCGCGGGATGCCGCACCACGACAAAGGGCGCGTGAACGACGGCGAAGTTTTTTTCAAAAGCCCTGAACACATAATCCGTGTCCTCGCCGGACTGATCCGGGGTGTCGCAGCCCACGCCCAATTTTTCGTCAAAGCCGCCCACGGCCCGAACGACGCCCGCCGCATAAAATTGCGCATAGCTGACGCTGTGCCGAAACAGCGCGTAAAGGCTGGCGCAGGGTATGAACCCGGAAGCGGCGGTCGGGATGATGTCTTCGTCCATATCCGCCGTCCGGCCCAGAACCGCATCCGGCCGGGGGGAGCGCAGAAAAGCGTCTGCGCAGCGGGCCAGGGTGTCCGGCTCATACACGCAGTCGTCATCGGGAAAGGCGACAACATCGCCCGTGACATGGGGTAGGGCCAGATTGCGGGAGCGGGAGAGACAGTGATCCCGCGAGGCGAACAGTCTGATGTCCAGCCGGGGAAATTGCTCCGCCAACGCCCGCGCGCCTTCGGGGCAGGCGGGGCCGTGGACGAAAAGAATTTCAAAATCCCTGTGAGTCTGCGCCGCGAGGCTGCGAAACAAGCGCTCCGTCAGCGGCAGACGGTCGGTGGTGACGGTGACGAGAGAAAAACGGCAAGACCGCGCCGGGCTTGAAGACGGGCGCGTTACGGGGCTGTTAGTATTGTGTGTAGCAAAAACCGGGCCAAAATTACCGATTTCAGCTCGCGCATCCATCCTTTTTTCCTTTTTTTCAGGATGGATATTCTTTTTTTCCCGTACCTTCATGCCGCCCGCCAAGAAACAGTCAAGTCCGTTTCAGCGGCGCCGGAAAGGCGCACACCGGTCATACCGGCGTATTACATATCTGTTTGCGGGGCAAAAGGCAAGAATTATCTCACGCGTTTTTTTCTTGACGCGAAAGGCGGTTTGACGTAACGACAGAAAAAACATCAACCTTAAAGGGATTCGAGCATGCCCGTGTTCTCCTGTTCAGTCGCCGTGAATTTTGCCGCGCAAGGCTGGTGGCGGCGTACGCACGACAGAAGGGGAGACGCGCGTCCGTAATCTTTTGTGTTGCCAGGCCATGCAAGCGCCGCCTCCCCGGGAGACGGCGCTTTTTTTTGCGCGATAACCGTAAAAACCCTTGTAAGGACTGGAGCGATATGGACGAGAAGACAAATCCGCGGCCGCCTCTGGTGCTGCAACAGACGGCCCGCTGGCTGCCCGCCGACATGGATACGCCCATCAGCCTTTTTCTTGACGCTGTGGGGGCGGGAAACGGCATTCTGCTGGAGAGCGCCGAAGTGGACGGGCGCTGGGGCCGCTACAGCCTCCTGGCCTGCGATATCGCCTGCATTCTCTCCTGCGGGGGCGGCAAGCTCGTTGTTTCGACGGACGACGCAAGCCTCGCGCCCTTGCGGCGTTTCGGGGGCCTGCCCTTTGTCGAGGGTCTGCGCGGATTGATGAAACATCTGCATATCTTGCCGCCGCCGGATTTCAAAACGCCGCCCCCCATAACCAGAGCCCTGTACGGCTATATGGGCTTCGGCATGGCGGGGCTTTTCAACGCCGGGCTCGCCGCCGTCATGCCGCCCGACGAGGCGGAATGCCTGCTCGTTCTGCCGGGCACAGTGCTTCTGTTTGACCACCTCTACAACCGGCTTTGCCGCATCAGCCTCGGCGCCTTTTCGGGGGTGGCCGGTCTCCCGTCCGCGGCGCGGGCCGCCCCTCACGCCGGTCACGCCTCCCGCGACGGACAGGGGGAAACGACATCCGAACCCGACGAGGCCGGCTACAAGGACTATGTTGTCCGCATCAAAAAAATGCTGCGCCGGGGGGAGGCCATCCAGGTCGTGCCCTCGGCGCGCTTTTCCACGGCCTTCACCGGCGACGCGTTTACATTGTACCGGCGCATGCGCCGCCACAACGCCTCGCCCTACATGTTTTACATGCGTTTTTCCGGTTTGACGCTCCTGGGGTCTTCTCCGGAGATCATGGTGCGCTGCGCGGACGGGCTGTTGCAGCTTTCGCCCATAGCGGGCACGCGCCGGCGCGGCAAAGACGACACGGAGGACGCGCTGCTGGCCGCGGAACTGCGCGAAGACCCCAAGGAACGCGCGGAGCATGTGATGCTGGTCGATCTGGGCCGGAATGATCTCGGCCGCGTGGCGCGCCCCGGCAGCGTAAATCTTGAGCGCTATATGGAGGTGGAGAGATTTTCCCACGTCATGCACCTGACAAGCCGCGTCACGGCGCGCCTGGCCGACGGCCTTGACGCTCTGGACGTGCTTGCCGCCACGTTTCCCGCCGGCACGGTTTCCGGAGCGCCGAAGGTGCGCGCCATGGAAATCATACGTGAACTGGAAGGCCGGCCGCGTGGCCCGTACGCCGGCTGCATCGGCTGGATCGGGCTTGACGGGGAAAGCGTCAATCTGGACATGGGCATTGCCATACGCAGCATGTGGGCGCGTGGAGGCAAGCTTTTCTGGCAGGCCGGCGGCGGTATCGTTCACGACTCCGATCCGGAGCTGGAGTGGAAGGAAGTGTGCGACAAATCAGCCATCATGCGCATGGCCGTTCAGGCGGGGGATGAAGAGTATGTTCCTGATAATAGATAATTACGACTCATTTACCTATAATTTGGCGCAGGCCTTCCACGGCTTGGGCAAGGAGCCGCTGGTGCTGCGCAATGATGACCCCGCCCTTCCGGGCATTGCGAAAGACCCCGATCTGTCCATGGCGTGCATTTCGCCGGGGCCGGGTCATCCGGGCAATGCCGGGCTGTGCCTCGAGTTTCTCCGGCTTCTCCCCCCCCATGTTCCGGTGCTCGGCGTCTGCCTCGGGCACCAGGCCCTGGGCCTGTTCGCCGGGGCGAGGGTGGACGTGGCCCCCTGCGTGATGCACGGCAAACAGAGCGAAATAGTGCATGACGGAACAGGCCTCTTCGCCGGCCTGCCCAATCCCATGACGGTGGGGCGCTATCATTCCCTTGTGGTTTACGCCGATGGGGACATGCCGGATCCCCCGTTCACAGTGACGGCCAGGGGCCCGGAAGGCGAGGTGATGGCCCTGCGCTACAATGACCGCCCGTGGGTCGGGGTACAGTTTCATCCGGAATCCGTGCTCACGCCCGACGGTTTGCGCCTGCTGGCCAATTTCCCCCAGGCCGTGCGCGGCGCGCCGGAGGGCGCGGCCGATTTGGGCGCCATTCTGGAACGCTTGGCCAGAAGCGAGGATCTCACGGCGGAGATGGCCTCCACGGCCTTTGCCGCGCTGATGGACGGCAAAATGACGGACGCGCAGGCCGGGAGTTTTCTGATGGGTCTGCGCATGAAGGGGGAAAGCTCCCTGGAACTCGCCCACGCCACGCGCGCGGCGCTTTCACGCGCCGTCAGGGTGGAAGGCGTCGCCGGTCCGAGCATTGATATTGTCGGAACAGGCGGCGACAAACGCTATTCGTTCAATTGCTCCACGGCCGCCTCCCTGACCTTGGCCGGCATGGGCTACAGGGTGATAAAACACGGAAACAGGGCCGTGTCCTCCAAATGCGGCAGCGCGGACGCCCTGGAGGCGCTGGGCGTGCCTCTGGACTGCGACGCGTCGTCCGTGGCGCAAATGGTGGAGCAACGCAACTTCGCCTTTCTGTTCGCCCCGCACTTTCATCCCGCGTTTAAAAATATCGGCGCATTGCGCAGGGAACTCGGCATTCGCACACTCTTCAACATACTGGGGCCGATGATCAATCCGGCGCGGCCAAGCCACCTCCTGATGGGCGTCGCGAAGCCGGAGCTGGTGCCCCTGATGGCGCAAACCCTGGCGCAGTCGCCGTTATACCGCGCGGCCGTGGTCTGCGGCGCGGGAGATTACGACGAGGTAACGCCCATCGGCCCGGCCGTCATAACGCTTCTGCACAACGGCGCGGCAAGCCCCCTGGAACTGGATCCGGCGGATTTCGGAATCGCGCCGTGCGCGCCCGGGGAGCTGGCGGTAAAAAGCAGGGAAGAGGCCGTGGCCGTGCTGAAAGACATTCTTGACGGCAACGGGCCTCAACCCATGCGTGAAATGGTGATGCTCAATGTCGGGCTGGCCCTGTATCTTCTGGAGGACGGCCCCGATATGGCCCTGTGCATGGCAAGGGCGCGGGAGGCCGTTGCCGCCGGCCTCGGCAGGAGGGTGCTACGTGCGGCTTGAACGATTTTGCGCCGCGAAGGCCGGTGAAATAGCTTTTCTCAGAAAAGCCGCCGGGCGGGGCGAATTGCCGGAAGTTTTCGCCGGAGCGCGCCCGGATTTCATAAAAGCCCTGCGGACGCCGTCAGCCGGCGTCCCGCTGTCCATCGTGGCGGAATACAAACGCGCCTCTCCTTCGCGGGGCCTTGTCTGCGACAGCGTTTCCGTGGAGGACGCCGCGCTCCAGTACGCGCAATCCGGCGCGCGGGCCCTGTCCATCCTTACGGAAGAAACCTATTTTCAGGGGAAAATGGATTTTTTGGCGCGGGCCGCGCAAGCCATGCTCGTGCTTGCGGAGCCTTTGCCCCTGCTGCGCAAGGATTTTATCCTTGATCCCCTGCAGGTGCGGGCGACGGCCGCTGGCCCGGCCTCGGCCCTGCTGCTTGTTGTGAAGATGACGCCGAATGCCGGCCTGTTGCGGCAATTGCGGGAAGATTCCGAAAAATTCGGCATGCAGGCCGTGGTGGAAGTCCTTGACGTCGGGGATGTGCGGCTCGCCCGGGAAAGCGGGGCCCGGATCATTCAGGTAAACGCCAGAAATCTTGATACGCTGGAGGTGGACCGCGCCGCCTGCTGCCGTCTGGCGGAATCGCTCCCGCCGGAAAACGGCGAGCTGTGGGTGGCCGCCAGCGGGATCAGCCGTCCGGAACATCTCGCGCGGATCGCGGCGGCGGGGTTTCAGGCGGCGCTTGTGGGTTCGGCCTTGATGGCGCAAGGGCGGCCCGGCCCCGCCCTGAAGGCCTTGTTGCAACACGGGAGGGAGTGAGTCATGCTTGTAAAAATTTGCGGTCTGACCCGTCAGGAGGATGTGGATGCCGCTTCACGGTTCGGGGCGGATTTGTGCGGTTTTGTTTTTCACCCGAAAAGCCCGCGCCATATCACGCCGGAGCGGGCCGCGCAATTGCGGAGCGGCGCGATGCGGCGCGTCGGTGTTTTTGTGGAGCAGCGGGCCGAGGAAATTCTGCGCGTGATGGATGTGGCGCGTCTGGATTTTGCCCAGCTTCACGGCGGGCAGAGCGCGGAATGCGCGTATGCGGTCGGCCCGGCAAAAATCATCCGCGTCATCTGGCCTGGGCTTTATTATCACAGGGCGCTGCTGTACAATGAACTGCGAAAATATGCCGCCTCCTGCGCCATGTACCTGCTGGATGCCGGGTTTTCCGGCGGCGGGAGCGGCAACCGGCTGGAATGGCGGGATTTGGCCGGGCTGCCCGCCCCGCGTCCCTGGATTCTGGCGGGAGGGCTCAACGGGCGCACTGTGGGCAGGGCCGTCAGTCAGTGCGTTCCGGCATGCGTGGACTTCAATTCCGGCATTGAGGACGCGCCCGGCATAAAGAATATGATCAAGATGCGCGCGGCCGTAAAATTTTGTAAACATCTTGACAAGGACGGCGGTGGGGTATGAAAAATTCATATTTTGGCGAATTCGGCGGATGTTTTGTGCCGGAATTGCTCATGCCGCCGCTTCTGGAGGTGGAGGCGGCCATGCGCCGCCTGTTGCCGGCGGCGGAATTTCAGGCGGAGCTTGACGATTTGCTGCGAAACTTCGCGGGGCGTCCCACTCCGCTGACGTATTGCCCCGCGCTTTCCGGGAATCTCGGTTTCCACCTTTGGCTCAAGCGGGAGGATCTGCTGCACACGGGGGCGCACAAAATCAACAATACCCTGGGGCAGGCCCTGCTGGCCAAAAAAATGGGCAAAACGGCCTTGGTGGCGGAAACCGGGGCGGGGCAGCACGGCGTCGCCACAGCCGCGGCGGCCGCCCGTCTGGGCATGAAGTGCGACATCTATATGGGCAGTGAGGATGTGGCGCGCCAGGCCCCCAACGTCATGCGCATGAAGCTGCTCGGAGCCGAGGTCCACGCCGTGGAAAGCGGCACGCGCACGCTCAAGGACGCCATAAATGAGGCCTTGCGGGCCTGGATATCCTCGCAGGAAAGCACGCATTACTGTTTCGGCACCGCTGCCGGGCCCCACCCCTTTCCCACGCTTGTCAGGGAGTTTCAGAGCGTGATAGGCCGCGAAACGCGCGCGCGGTTTCTTGAAAAAACGGGCGGGCTCCCGGATGCCGTGGTCGCCTGCGTCGGCGGCGGGTCAAACGCCATCGGCCTGTTTTACCCGTTTCTCGAGGAGACGTCCGTGCGCATCATAGGCGTGGAAGCCGCCGGAACGGGCGAACCCGGCTGTTTCAATTCCGCGCCGCTCAATCTGGGCGCGCCGGGCGTCCTGCACGGCAACTACACCATGCTCCTGCAGAACAGGGACGGCCAGATAGAGCCGTCGCACTCCATTTCCGCGGGGCTGGATTATCCCGGCGTGGGGCCGGAACACGCCCGGCTGCATAAAACAGGGCGCGTCCGGTACGGCATGGTGAAGGACGCCAACGCCTTGGCCGCGTTTCATCGTCTCTGCAGGGCGGAAGGGATATTGCCGGCGCTGGAATCCTCCCATGCCCTGGCCTATGTGCTGGATCATCCGGCGGACTTCGCGCCCGGGTCCGCGGTTGTCGTCAATCTGTCCGGACGCGGCGACAAGGACATGGGCATCGTCGCCGCCTCCGGCGATTCCGGGATATGCGCCGTCCGGACGGCGGAATGCCGTGAAAACGGCATGCAACACTTTAAGAGGAATTTTTGATGAACGTACTTGAGCAAAAAATCCGTCATGCCGCTGAAGAAGGGTGGCCGGCGCTCATTCCCTTTCTCACGGCCGGTTTTCCCGACAGAAGTCGTTTTTGGCCGACCCTTGTGGAACTGGATGAAGCCGGCGCGGCCGTCATTGAAATAGGCGTGCCTTTTTCCGATCCCGTGGCCGACGGCCCGGTCGTCGAGGAGGCGTCACGCCGCGCTCTGGCCGACGGCATCACCCTGCGCGGGATTATGAAAGAACTGCTGGAGCGGAAGGGGCTGCTCAAGGCCGGTCTTGTGCTGATGGGCTATCTGAATCCCTTCCTGCAATACGGTTTTGAAAAATTGGCCGACGACGCGGCCGCCGCCGGCGTGAACGGCTTCATCATACCCGACATGCCCTTTGAGGAATCGGCTTCCTTGCGCGGCATGCTGGGGAAACGCGGAATCGCCCTGATTTCGCTGGTGGGGCCGAACACCGGCGAGGCCCGCATGCGGCTCTATGCCGCCGGGAGCGAAGGGTATGTGTATGTGACATCCGTGATGGGCACCACCGGCGAACGAAATGCCCTCGCGCCGCAGGCGGCCGACGCGCTGCGGCGCGCGCGCGCCGTGTTTTCCCTTCCCTTGGCGCTCGGCTTCGGTCTGCGGGAGCCGTCGCAGCTGGAGGGCTTTCCGGAGGATGCGCGACCGGACGCCGTTGTTTTCGGCAGCGCGCTGCTGAGGCATCTGGATTCCGGAGGGAGCGCGGCGGAATTTCTGCGCCGCTGGAGATGACGTAACCTGCCCTAAACATTGAAGAGAAAATGCATCACATCGCCGTCCCGCACGGCGTAGTCCCTGCCCTCCGTGCGCAGAACGCCGTCCGCGCGGCAGGCGCTTTCACCGGTGCGGCTCATGTAGTCGTCGAACGAGATCACTTCGGCGCGGACGAAGCCGCGTTCAAAATCCGTGTGAATAACGCCGGCGGCCCGCTGGGCTTTCCAGCCTTTGCGGATGGTCCAGGCCCGCACTTCATCCGGGCCCGCCGTGAAAAAGCTGCACAGGCCCAGCGTGGCGTAGCCCGCCCGGATGATGCCGGCAAGGCCGCTCTCCCTTATGCCGTACGAGAGAAGCAGATCCTTTTGTTCGCCGTCCGGCAGGCCCTGGAGTTCCTCTTCAAGTTTTGCGCACACGCGGGTGAAGCCGGCATTGCTCCGCGACGCGGCTTCCCGCAGCGCGGCGGCATGCGCGTTCCCTTCAGGCAGGGCGGCTTCGTCGATATTGGCGCAATAGATGACCGGCTTTGCCGTGACCAGGCCAAGCTCGCGCCAGACCGCCCGAAAAGGCTCATTGTCGGGCGGGGTGAATGCGGCGGCGGGGTTTCCGGCATCCAGCCAGGCAAGCAGGGTTTCCAGAATATCCGCCGCGGCTTTGGCCCCTTTGTCGCCTTTGGCCGTTTTGCGCGTTTTTTCAAGGCGTTTTTCCACGGTCTGCATGTCCGCGAGCAGCAGTTCCGTTTCCACGGTCTCCATGTCGCGCAGCGGATCGACAAGGCCGTCCACATGGGTGATGTTTTCATCCTCAAAACAGCGGACCACATGCACAATCGCCGCGCAGTCACGGATGGTTGCGAGAAACTGGTTGCCAAGCCCCTCGCCTTTGCTCGCTCCGCGCACAAGCCCGGCAATGTCCGTAAAATCGACGCTGGCGTAAACGGTTTTTTTCGGAGAGACCTTGGCGGAGAGCGCGTCCACCCGCTGGTCCGGCACGGGCACAGTGGCCTTGTTCGGTTCGATGGTGCAGAACGGGTAGTTGGCGGCCTGCGCGTTCTGCGCCCTGGTCAACGCGTTGAAGAGCGTGGATTTGCCGACGTTGGGCAAGCCTACGATACCTATGCTGAGCGACATGCGTTGTTTATGCCTGAATGCGGTTCTGAACGCGCCGGAAAATTCGGTCCTGCCGGCGGCGATGAGTGCTTATAGCCGCAAGCGCGCCGGATTGCAAGCGGATTATCTGGCACTTGTCAAAGGTCGTTGCGGCTTCTCGTACATGCGTCGCCAACCGGCATAATTGGTAACACTCTCTTCCGCATATCCTGACGGGGGAGGCCAAGTGGCTCCAGGCCCCGGTCGGTCTGCCCGCGGATTCCGAGGGGCTGAGCGCCTGCAGCCGGAGTCCGGTGAGGCTGATCAAATCCGCACGGGAGATAGCCGGATCCCTGCTTGCCATAGGCAGCCACGACAACACTCTGGACATTCTGGACAGTCTGCTGCGCAAGCTCCACCCCGGGCGCAGTTTCACTTCCTCCAACGTCGGCTCTCTGGGCGGGCTCACGGCCCTGAGGGAAGGGCGCTGCCATCTGGCTGGTTCGCACCTTAGCAAAATGCTCTAAAAGGTGCCGCGAGTTCCCTTGCCCTGCAGGCCGTATTGACGCCGGTTGCATAAACCTTTCTTTACTGATACATGTGATCCATGAAAATATGTCCGCGCGCCCTGCTTCCACTGGCGGTTCTGCTCGGCCTGTCCGCCTGCTCCCTGCCCTTCGTGACGCCTCCCGCGCCCCGGACGCCTCCCGAACCGGCGCCGCCCGCTCCCTGCGTTGTCCTGACGCTACCCTCCTCAGGGCCTTACGAACCCATAGCGACGAAGATACGCAGGGGCGCCGGAATGGCCCGCCAGGAAATAATCGGGCGGGGCCTGCCCTTGCGCCTTGAAATCATCAACAGCGAGGGGCCGCGCTGGCTTGCGGATCTCGCGGCCTTGCCCCGGGAGTGCGCCGTCGTGGGCGGCCCTCTTCAGGCAAACAAATACGACGAGGCGCGTAAGTCCGGCCTGACGGGGCAGCGGACGTTTTTCACTTTTTTGCCCTCCCTCGAACCGGGGGATGAAGGCGCGCGGGCCTGGCGATTTTTCCCCGGGCCGCAGGATCAGATTGACGCGCTTGTCTCCTTTGCCGCCGACACGCTCAACATCCGCGCATACGGCGCCTTTTATCCGGCCGACGCCTTCGGCGAGCGCATGACGGCTCTTCTGGAGCAAACCCTTGCCGCCAGGGACATGTATTTGCAAAAAGCCTCGTATCCCCCCGGCGATGTCACGGCCTGGAGCGAGGCCGCGGCGGCACTGATTCGCCCTGTAGCGGGGCCGGACGGCAGGACGCCGGTCCCGCAGACGGCCTTTGAGGCCCTGTTTCTGCCGGATTCCTGGAAAAATATGGATATGCTGACCACAAGCCTGCTCTATAACGGGGAAGACCGCCTTGTGCTGCTCGGCACGACCCTTTGGGAACAGGGACTTTCCGGCAGATCGCTTTCCGGTGCGGACAAATTTGTTCTGGCCGTCTTTCCCGGCGCCTGGAATCCGGCCGTGGTTCCCGCTGGGGTGAAGGCCCGACCCGGTGATTTCTGGATGGCCCTGGGCCATGATTTCACGCGGTTTGCCGCCGCGCTGAATATCACCTCGCGTCTTGCCCCGGCGGAGGTGGGCGCGAAGGCGCGGGCGGTCCGGATTCCTTGGAGCATGGCTCCGATTGCCTGGGACGGCGACGGCGTGGCCCACCAGAACTTGTGGATTTTTCAGGTGTCTCCCTTGGGGATGACCCCGGTCAACGTGGAGCTTTTTGCGCAAAACAGGGCGGCTGTTCTGCAGAGGGCGGCGTTGCGCATGCAGGGCCTGCCGGCTGTGGATGCCCAGGGCAACCCTGTCGCGCCGGTTTCCGGCATGCCCGCGCAACATGCCGTCGGCCCCGACGGGCGGTATGCGCCGCAAAATCAGCCGTCGGCCCTGCCCATGAGTACGACGCCGAAACCGTCGTACAAGCTGAACCTGCCGCGGGCGCGTTAGAGCGGTTGCTGTATTTTCCGGAGTGCTTATGTCAGATCAAAAGGCCGTCAGCCGGGAGGATGTGCTCAAAATGGCCGGGCTTTCCCGCCTTCAGCCGACCGGGGAGGAGCGGGAGCTTTTCGCCCGGCAGTTCCGGGATATTCTGGGATACATGGATATCCTCGCCGCGGTGGACACGGAGGGTGTGGAGCCTTTGTACAGCGTGGCGCTGCACGGTGGGATATTGCGCGATGACGCGGCGGCCGCCGGACTCAGCCGGGAAGAGGCCCTGGCCAACGCGCCGTTGCGCAACGGCGAATGCTTTGTCGTGCCGCGCATTGTGTGATTGTTTACAGCGAACAGACAGGCATCAGGTGCCGCCATGACGGATATATGCTCGCTCACCCTTGACGCGGCGGCGGAAGCCCTGCAAAAAAAGGAACTCGGTGCCGAGGAGGTTGCCGGCGCCTGCCTTGACCGCATCGCGCGGACAGAACCGAAAATTTCCGCCCTGTTGCGCACTGACGGGGAGAAGGCCCGCGCCCGCGCCCGGGAACTGGATAAAATCGGGCCTGACCCGTCCATGCCGCTTTTCGGCGTTCCCGTGACCATCAAGGACGCTATTTGCACGCGAGGCCTCGCCACAACGGCCGCCTCCCGCATGCTGGAGGGGTTCAATCCGGTTTTTGACGCCTTTGCCGTGGAGAAACTGCGCGCGGCCGGGGCCGTCATTCTGGGCAAAACCAATATGGACGAGTTCGCCATGGGTTCCACCACGGAGAATTCGGCGTTTCAGATAACCAGAAATCCTTGGAATACCGATAAAGTTCCGGGCGGCTCAAGCGGCGGTTCGGCGGCTTCCGTCACGGCCGGGCAGTGCTTTGCCTCCCTCGGGTCGGATACAGGCGGCTCCATCCGCCAGCCGGCGTCCCTGTGCGGCTGCGTCGGGTTGAAACCCACCTACGGGCGTGTTTCCCGGTACGGGCTTATCGCCTACGGCTCCTCGCTTGACCAGATTGGCCCCCTGACGCGTTCCGTGGCCGATTGCGCCCGTGTATTCGAGGTGATCGCCGGGCACGACAGGCGTGACGCCACAAGTGACCCGCGCCCCGCCGGAGGGTATGTCGCGGCTCTTGACGGCAAAACCCTCGGGGGCGCGCGGCTGGGATTGCCCAAAGAATTTTTCGGCGAAGGGGCGTCGGTGGAAGTGCGCGCCGCCTGCGCGGCTGCTTTGCGCGCGGCCGAAAGCCTTGGCGCGGAACTGGTGGAGGTGAGCCTGCCGCATACCGGGGCCGCTGTCGCCACCTACTATATTATCGCCATGGCGGAGGCCAGCTCCAACCTGGCCCGGTTTGACGGCGTACGCTACGGCCGGCGGGCCGAAGGCGCGCGGAATCTTGAGGAACTGTACGCGCGCTCGCGTTCGGAGGGGTTCGGCGCGGAGGTGAAGCGCCGCATCATGCTGGGCGCCTATGTGCTTTCCGCCGGCTACTATGACGCCTATTACCGCAAGGCCGCCCAAGTGCGCCGCCTGATACGCGATGAATACCTGGCCGCCCTTGAGCGCTGCGATGTGATCTGCGCGCCGGTTTCTCCCGAAACCGCCTGGGATGTGGGAACGCACAGCGCCGATCCCCTGCGCATGTACCTTATGGACGCATACACGCTTTCGCTCAATCTGGCGGGATTGCCCGGTCTGGCCCTGCCCGTGGGCAAGGGCGCGGAAAGCGGCATGCCCGTCGGGATGCAGCTTGTCGGCCGGGCTTTTGGCGAAGCCGAACTTCTGGCTTACGGGCATGCCCTGGAGCGGGCCCTGCCCGGCATCGGGGTTCCGGCTCTGTAATTTTATCCGGAACTGGCAATTTTTATCTGGAATCGGAATTACTCCAGAATGTAGCGCATCGGGTTCACCGGCACGCCGTGCAGATGCACTTCATAGTGCAGGTGCGGGCCGGTGGTGCGGCCGCTCGTCCCGATATGGCCTATTACCTCTCCGCGTTTGACCCACTGGCCCGACTGCACTGTCCAGCGCTGCAAATGCGCGAATTTTGTCGTGATGCCGTTGCCGTGGTTTATCTCGACGCTGTTGCCGTAAGCCCCGTCCGGCGCGGTGAGCGTCACCGTGCCCTCGGCCGGGGCCACGACGGGCGTGCCGACGCGGTTGCTGATGTCCAGGCCCTTGTGAAAATTCGTTCCGCTGCCGTTGATGGGGGAAATGCGCCGCCCGAAGGTGGAGGATATGAAACCGGCGGCCGGCCATATTGAGGGCACGGAGAGGAGCATGTCGCGTTTTTCACGCAGGGTGCGCAGGAGATCCTGCTGGCGCACCTCCTCAAGCCTTGCGGCCTCGGAAAGACGCGCCAGGTATTCCTGCATTTTCCGCACGGCCAGTTCCTGCCTGTGCAGGGGGAGATAGGAGCGGGAAAAGGCGGCAAGCCTGTCGCCGCCCACATCCGCCGGATCCTTTTCCATGTTCATCATCAGGCGGAGTTTGGCGTCAAAGCTCTGTACGCGCTGCAAATCCCGGCCCGCCGCGTCCAGACGCTCGGCCAGATTGATGAGGCCGCGGCGCTGTTCGTCAAGCTGGCGTTCGGCATTGGCGAAATTTTCCTCAAGTATGGCGGCATGAAACCATACCCTGAGCAACCAGGCGTTGCAGGCCACAAGCGTCGCCACAAGAATGAAAACGAAGAATCCAAACCATCCGCGCATGCGCAGATTGCGGCTTCCGCTTGAACCTTCCTTGAATATGACGATATGGTATTTGCCCAGCAACATGCTTCAACCCGCGGCCGGTTCCGCTGTTCGGCCGGACGCGGCGGAAACGGCGGGTATTTCAGCTTTGTAAAAGGAAAGTCGTACCAAGCGACTACTTTAGTCCGCAAGAACGTATATTGTCAATCGTCCGCCCGGCCAAAACCTCTTTACAAAAAAGCCGGTTGCGTGTATATATCATACTTGGCATTTCCGCCGGCAGCGGGGGATCCCGCCGGGGCGGACAGTGAGTTCTTAGCACCGAGAGAGACCATGAATCACGATGATCTTGAATTTTTTCGCTCCCTTTTGACAAAGATGCTGGAAGAGGCGCAGCAGAAAGGAGATTCCACCCTGGAGGACATGACGGACAGCAATGAGGTTTTTGCCGATCCGGCGGACAGGGCCACGGCAGAATCCGACCGCGCGTTCACATTGCGCATACGCGACAGAGAGCGCCGGCTGATCCGCAAAATCCAGGCGGCCCTGCAGCGCATTGACGATGGAACCTACGGCGTTTGCGAGGACTGCGGCGAAGGCATAGGCATCCAGCGTCTGAAGGCCCGGCCGGTAACGCGCCTGTGCATCAACTGCAAGGCGCGGCAGGAGGAGGATGAACATCTGCGCGGCGAATGAAGGCGGGCGTCCGCTTTCGCGGACGGCCCTGAAGCCCGGCCTGACGGCGGAACGGGAAGTGACCGTCAGCGAGCCGCTTTTGGCCGGCAGCGTCGGTAGCGGCGATGTCGCCGTTCTGGCCACGCCCATGATGATCGCCGGCATGGAAGCCGCCGCCGCCGCCGCTGTGGCGGACACGCTTTCGCCCGGACAGACGACTGTGGGCGCGCGCGTCAACGTAAAACATCTGGCGGCCACGCCGCCCGGAATGAGCGTCCGCTTCCGCGCGGAGCTTGTCGCCGTTTCCCCCAACGGCAAAGGGCTTTCCTTCCGTGTGGAGGCGCGCGACGAGGCGGGGCTTGTCGGCGAAGGAACCCACGAGCGGGTGATTGTCAACCATGCCTCCTTTGAACGCGGGGCGCTGGCCCGGAAGGAACGGAACTAGGGCGTGTTGACACTATTTTAGGGCGTTTTAACTTTCATTTTATAAGGAAGGCGAAAAACATTTCGTCTCCTTCTGCGTGGTCGGCACGATTTCGGCGCAATGCTTTTCAAACCACTGATTGCCGATTACCGCGAATATCAGGTTTGCTTCAAGTTCAGCTTTTATGGCGGCGGCCCTGTCGGCTTTTTTTGTTCGCCGGGGCCCCAATATGTCCATAGATTTTCTGATAGGACTATAGATTGTCTGTTTTCTGAAAAGCAAAGCCCCACAAGTCTGAAAAGACTTGTGGGGCTTTGCGGGATTATAGTTTGGTAGCAAGGGAGACTAGAAGCCATCTCAAAAACCCCTTAGCAGAATGATGATGCAAGCAAGTTGGACCATGGCAAGGAAATTTTCCGTATGAAATTCATGTCTTACCACAATTCTGCGGAAATTTTGCAGCCAGGCGAAAAGCCGTTCGACTCTCCAGCGGCGGCGGTAACGCCGCAAGGGCCGTCCATCTTGCGTTTTGCTCCGTTTCTTCCGGTTAG
>JAISLI010000050.1 GCA_031291035.1 Desulfovibrio sp. | reverse complement strand
TTGGTGTTTGGCGGCGGGCAGGAACATGGACACCGTGCAGGCACTGAAAACGTGGCAGGCATTGTCGCTTTGGGCTATGCGCTAGAAGAAAGCATATCCACTATGGTTAGTGAGCGCGAGCGTCTGACATCTTTACTTCGGGCGACGGCTGACGGACTGAGAGCCGCGATACCTGAACTTCTCATCAACGCCGAGAACGCGGAACGATTGCCGGGTACGCTAAATGTAACTTTCCCTCATGCTTCTGGTGAGTCTATGATGCGCTTGTTGGATTTGAGAGGGGTCTGTGTTTCCACAAGTTCTGCCTGCAATTCAGGGAAAGGCAAGCCTTCCCATGTGTTGATCGCTTTGGGACTGACCGAGAAGCAGGTAAGATCATCAATACGCATCTCCTACGGCAAATATAATACGGCAGAAGAAGCTGAAAAAATTGTGGCAACGATAGGTGTCGCTTACACAAAAATTGCGGCAAGGCGCAGTACAGAATGAAATTGCCGTGGGTGGAGAAAAAGCTGGACAAACCCCATGTCTGAATCCCAATCCCTTGAATGGAAAGCCTCTTGGCGCGATGACCATTTGAAGTGGGTCTGCGGTTTCGCTAGAGCATTTTGCTATTGAAAGTATCCACAGCTTTCAAACCACCCTTGCACGTTTGAAGGCGTTATGCACTCGAAAGCTTCCTTGACTGCCAGGAAAAGAGTATCCCCATCCCTTGCTTGGCATGCACGCAATTTTGTTTTTACCTTGCTCCACATCTTCTCAATAGGATTCAAATCTGGACTATACGCCGGCAAGTATTTGATTTCGATATTGCGTGAAGAAAACTTGTTTACATCAAAACTAATAATAGTCTTAATAAGCGTGATTTTCCTTTGTTTATCAAGAGGCAAGGATATTACTCTCTATCAGTCTGATTTACTTGAACAATTGTGGCATCATGGTTACAGCACCATTGACCACACTGCAATACCGTGATGACGTGAGCGCATCCATTCATGAGCTGGCTGACAGTCTTCACTCTCACGGCATCATTTCACATACAATCCTGCACTGCCAATAACCGCAATCAGAAAAATCAAAGGAATTACCTTGAAATTTCTTGCGCCTCTGCCAAACCGTACCGGCTTTTCAATAAACCAGTATGTCAGACAGGCCAGTACAAATGACAGAGCAAACAAACCGATACGAAGTCATCGTGTGCTTGCATCAAACCCTCCGTTGATGACAAAAGCATTAGGATATAAGCGGCCAGTGCCACAAATAGAACGGATAGGACACAAGACCGATGCAAACAGCAGGCTTGTTGGAGAACAGAACCCTGTTTATCCAGGCATCGGGGCCGGCGGCGATAAACAGTGTTGCCCCTGTCACGGGCAAGACGGCCTTCCAGCCCGGAAAGAGATTCACATCCCCTGAAAGGAGTAAAGCCAGACCCAAAAATACCACCCCCAGAACTGAAAGAATCTCGTTTAATCCGCTCCCGGTTCTTTTTGTCTTGTTTTCAAACAGCATTGCGTCACATATCTGAACCGCCAGATACATGTCTTCCAAGCGATTTGTATTTTTCGGGAAAAAGAGCAAACCAGCCGAAAATCAGCACAGCGGCCAATACTGTGACAAGAGCGGGAAAAATTCTGCGTATGCGTCTGGAATAGAAGTCCCGGAAGCTGAATGTTCCGTTACGATTTTCGGCGACAGCGCGCTCGCGCATGGTCATGCGCTGACGGCTTTCATTCTGGTCCATGCTGGATACGCGGATATATCCGTATGTTTCTCCCATTGTCCTGTCCCCCTTTTTGGCTGACGGCAGCGTCAGGAAGGGGTCATCCCGACTGATAAAACGCCGTCAGCGCCTCCCTTGCTTTTTTTTCCGAAATATGTTCTCTAACTTCCTTACCTAATGGGAACAGAAACGACAACGCTATAAAATAATTGTATTTTTATTGCGCACTCAAGATGCCGACGCGGAGCGGATTATGGTCAGACTATTGATGATTCCCTTGCTTCTTCTCGTGTGCCCCGTCCTCACGGCATGCGGCGACAGGAAAAATCAGCATGAAGCCCCTCCCATGCTGGTGGCGGCGCACGACGTTGTCGCCGAAGACGTTCCGTGGCCGGCGGAATATCAGGCCCAGGCCGCCGGTTCCCGCGCCGTGGAAGTGCGCGCCCGCGTGCAGGCCATCATTGAAAAACGACTGTACAAGGAAGGCGATTTCGTAAAGGAAGGCCAACAGCTCTTCCAGCTTGAACGCGACCAGTACGAGGCCAGAATGCAGCAGGCCGAGGCCCAGTACGACAGCGCCGAGCGCGAATGGAAACGCGTGCGCCCCCTGTATGAAAAGAACGCCGTCTCCCAGAAGGAACGCGACAACGCCCGCGCCGCCTATGAGAGCGCCAAGGCCGAACTGCGCCAGGCAAAAATCAATCTGGACTACTGCCAAGTTGTTTCTCCGGTTTCCGGCTACAGCAGCAAGGAAAACGTCACGCCCGGCAACCTCGTGAACAACAATTCCCTCCTCACCCACGTCAACCAGACGGATCCCATGTACATAGACTTTTCCATCGCGGCGCCGGAATACATGAGAAGACGCAACCTCGCCCTGGAAGGACGCCTCGCCGCGCCCCCCGGCAACCGCTACAAGGCCAGACTCCGCCTTCTGGACGGCAGCATGCATCCGGGCGAGGGCGAGGTCACCTTCATAGACAGCCAGGTGCAGCCCGGAACGGGCGTCATCAAGGCGCGCGCCGTATTTTCCAACGCGGAGGGGCGGATCATGCCGGGGCAGTATGTGCGCCTGTACATGGAAGGGGACATCCTTAAAAACGCGATTCTCATCCCGCAAAAATGCGTCCTGCTGACGCAGCAGGGAGCGCTGGTCATGGCCCTTGACGCGGAAAACAAGGTCTCCGCCCGCAACGTGACGCTCGGCGTGGCCATCGGAGACAGATACCTTGTGGATTCCGGTCTCAAGGGCGGCGAACGCATCATCAGCGAGGGCATCATCAAGGCCCGGCCCGGCGCCGTCGTGCGCGTCAGACGGAGCGGGGACGGGGCGGAGCAAAATCCCTCCGCGCGGAAGTAGGTTGACATGGCCACATCTTCCAGACCCAATTTTTTTCTGCGCCGTCCCGTTCTTTCGGCGGTCATCTCCATCCTGATCACCCTCGTGGGCGCGCTGGCCATGAAAGCGCTGCCCATCGCCCTGTATCCGGAACTCGTGCCGCCGACGGTGCAGGTCAGCGTATTCTATCCCGGCGCCTCGGCCGAGACAATCTCCTCGACAGTGCTCGCCCCGCTTGAGGTCAGCATCAACGGCGTCGAGAACATGCTCTACATGACCTCCTCCGCCTCGTCCGGCTCCGGCTCCGGCTCCATCAGCGTCTATTTCAAACTGGGCGCCAACCCGGACATGGCGCTCGTCAACGTCAACAACAAGGTCAATCTGGCCCAGACGATGCTGCCGGAAGAAGTGCGCCGGCAGGGCGTAACCGTGGTCAAGCGCTCCCCGTCCATTCTTCAGATTATCTGCCTCTACTCGCCCGATGGCCGCTATGACCCGGTTTTTCTGCACAACTACCTGCAGACGAACGTGGTGGACGAACTCAAGCGCGTGGAGGGCGTGGGTGACTGCACGATTTTCGGAACCATGGACTACGCCATCCGCATCTGGCTCAAGCCCGACGCGCTGGCCAAATACGGCCTTTCGGTCAGCGACGTGGCCGCCGCCGTGCGGGACCAGAACGCCCAGTTCGCGCCCGGCCGCCTCGGGGATCCTCCCGCGCCGGACACAACGGAACTCACCTGGCAGATCGACGCCAGGGGGCGTCTTGTCACCCCGGAGGAGTTCGGTGAAATCATCGTGCGCTCCGGTCCCGACAGCGCCATGCTGCGTCTGAAGGACGTGGCCGATGTGGCCCTCGGCGGCAAGGACTACAGCGTCGTTTCGGAACGCAACGGCAAGCCGGCGCGCGGCGCGGGCGTGTATCTTTTGCCCGGCGCCAACGCCATAGCCACCGGCGAGCGGGTGAAGGCGCGACTCGACGAAATAGCGCAACTCTTTCCCGAAGGCATCGCCTACGACCTCATGGTGGACACCAACGATTTTGTCATGGAATCCATAAGGGAAGTAATCTTTACCCTCGTGGAAGCCATGATTCTCGTTTTCCTCGTCGTCTTTCTATTCCTGCAGAGCTGGCGGGCCACGCTGATTCCCTGCATCGCCGTTCCGGTCTCCATCATCGGCACGTTCGCCGGCCTGTACGCCCTAGGCTACACCATCAACATCCTGACCATGTTCGCCCTTGTGCTCGCCATAGGCATTGTGGTTGACGACGCCATCGTGGTGCTCGAAAACGTGGAACGCATCATGCGCACCGAACATCTGCCGCCCAGGGAGGCCACGGCCAAAGCCATGAACGAGGTTACGGCCCCGGTTATCGCCATTGTGCTTGTGCTGTGCGCGGTCTTTGTCCCTGTCTCCTTCATGGGCGGCCTTGCCGGACAGATGTACAAACAGTTCGCCGTCACCATTTCCGTTTCCGTGGTGCTTTCGGGCATAGTGGCGCTCACGCTCACCCCGGCGCTCTGCGCCCTGCTGCTCAAACCGCACGCGCACGACCACGCGCCGAACCGCCTTTTTGTCCGCTTCAACTATTTCTTCGCCAGAGTGACCCACGGCTATGTGCGCACCGTGCGTTTCATAAAGGATTCCGCTCCGCGCGCCTTCCTCCTGTTCGGGCTGATGGCGGCGGCGATCGTATGGCTGTTCCGGGCCGTGCCCGGCGCCCTCCTGCCCAATGAAGACCAGGGCTTCGTCGTGGGCGTGACGATTCTTGACGACGGCGCTTCCCAGCAGCGCACGCTGAACGTCACCCGGCAACTGACGGATTTTGTGTTCAAGGATCCCTCCACCCTGAACGCGCTTACCATCAACGGCCTTGACATCTCCTCTTTTTCCTTCAAAAGCAACTACGGAACCTTCTTTGTCCAGCTCAAACCCTGGAAGGACCGCCAGGGGGCCGGCATGACCTCCCAGGATATGGCCGGCAGGATCAGCGGCTTTACCATGGCGCAGCCCGAGGCCGTGACGCTCGGCTTTACGCCGCCGCCCATCCCCGGCATGAGCACCACCGGCGGCTTTGAAGGCTACGTTCAGATGCGCGGCGACGGCGCGGCGCAGGATCTGGAAAACATGGCCAACAAGCTTATGCGCGAAGTCATGTCAACGGAAAACGGGCGCAAAAAATACCCGGCCATCGGCAATATGCGCAATCTCTTTTCCACAGGCGCGCCGCAGCTTTACGCCAATCTTGACCGTGAGCGCTGCCGGAACATGGGCATAAGCGTCACGGACGTTTTCACCGCGATGAGCGCCACCTTCGGCGCGGCTTATATAAACGATTTCAACTATATGGGAAGAACATTCCAGGTGCGCATGCAGTCGGAGGCCGGCTACCGCATGCTGCCCGACTCCTTGGGTGACGTGTATGTACGCAACAGCCAGGGCGAAATGATCCCCCTTTCGGCCCTGATGACGCTTGAGCGGCGCACGGCCCCGCAATCCATGGAACGTTACAACGTCTTCCCGGCGGCGCATTTTCTGGGCAATCCCGCTCCCGGCTACTCCTCCGGGCAGGCGCTTGCCGAGATGGAGCGGGCGGCGGAGGCCGCGCTCACCAGCGACTACACGCTAGGCTGGGTCGGCTCGTCGCTGCAGGAAAAACTGGCGAGCGCGGATACCACCGTCATTTTTGTGCTGGCCCTTGTCATGGTTTTTCTAATTCTTGCGGCCCAGTACGAGAGCTGGTCCCTGCCTCTGGCCGTGCTCACGGCGGTGCCCTTCGGGGTGTTCGGCGCGCTGGCGGCCACCTGGCTGCGTGATCTCGCCAATGACGTGTATTTTCAGATCGCCCTGGTCACTCTGGTCGGGCTGGCTTCCAAAAACGCCATCCTGATTGTGGAATTCGCCGTTGAAGCCTGGCGCGCCGGCCGTTCGCTCGACGTGGCGGCCATGCACGCCTCGCGTCTGCGTTTCAGACCCATCGTCATGACCTCGCTTGCCTTTATCCTCGGCTGCATGCCCCTGGCCATCAGTACGGGAGCGGGGGCCAACAGCCGCCACGCCATCGGCACGGCCGTCATCGGCGGCATGCTGACCGCCACCTGCATAGCCACGCTCTTCGTCCCTTTCTTTTTCAAGGCAATCATGCGGCTTTCGCTGAAACTGCAGGGCAAGACGGACCCCAACGAAGGCAAGGGCCATGATAACGACGCCGAGGAGAATATATGACCCCCGCACACAAGACCTGTCTTGTCCTGCCTTTGGCGCTTCTGCTGGCCGCCTGCTCCTTGGCGCCGCGTTACGAGCGGCCGGAGCAGGACATCCCCGCGCAATGGCGCAAAGTTGACATGGGAGCCGGGCCGCTTGAAACCGGCTGGTGGACGCGCTTTGACGACCCCGTGCTCGCCGCCCTTGTGGAAGAAAGCCTGCGCAACAATCAGGATTTGGCGCAATCCCTGGCCAAAATCGGCTCGGCCGCCGCCCAGGCGGGCGTGGCCACTTCCTCCCTTTTCCCGAATGTGACGGGCACAGGCCAGGCCGGGTCAGAGGGAGCCTCGGCAAAAGCGCCCAACGCGCCGGACTACAATTCCCCGCCGACCGGCATATCACGCTCGACCACCAATTACCAGATCGGTCTTTCCACCGCCTGGGAACTGGACTTGTGGGGCAAATACCGCAACGCTTATACGGCCCTCACCGACGTACTCATGAACACCATTGTCGGGCACGAGGCCTTGCGCCTTTCCGTGGCGGGGCAGACCGCCCAGGGCTATTTCGCCGTACTCGCGCTGGATATGCAGCTCGATACGGCGAAGCGCACGCTCAAAACGCGGGAAGACGCCTTCAGCATCTATACAAGCCGCTACAGACAGGGCGACATCACCGAGCTTGACTGGCTGCGGGCAAAGGCCGAGGTGGAAACAGCCCGCGCCCAGCTCCACATGACCACCGTGGCGGTTGATCAGGCGGAAGCCGCGCTGACCGTCATTGTCGGCCGCTCTCCCCGCGAGATCATGGAGCGCTCCCTTGAACGCGGCAGGCCCCTGCACCGCCTGCCCTCGCCGCCCGTCCTGCCCGAAGGGCTTCCCTCAACCCTGCTGGAGCGCAGACCCGACATACGCGCGGCCGAATACATGCTCATGGCCTACAACGCCAACATCGGCATGGCCCGCGCGCAGTTCTTTCCTTCCATTTCGCTGACCGGCGCGCTCGGCACGCTGAGCGCCGCCGCGGACAACCTGTTTACACCGGCGGCGGGCCTCTGGAACTATGGCGTCACAGGCACCCTGCCCGTTCTGGATTTCGGTCGCAACTGGTATAACCTCAAGGACGCGGAGGCGCTGAAGCGGGCCGCTGTTGCCGTATACCGCAAGGCCGTGCAGTCGGCCTTTCAGGACATGCGCACCTCGCTCACGGCCCAACGCGAGGCCGACGCCATTGTGCGCAGCATGGCCTCCCAGGTGGACAGCCTGCGCCGCTCTGTCGAGATAGCCCGCCTGCAGTACGACAACGGCTACAGCGATTACCTGACCGTACTGGATGCGGAACGCCAGCTTTTCTCGGCGGAACTGCAGCTTGCAAACGCCCTGCGCGACCGCCTGAACGCAATCGTGCGCGTGTGCATGGCCCTTGGCGGCGGCTGGCAGGACACTCATGCCGCGGGAGGCCTTATTGTCCCCGCCGGCGCGCGGGAAACGGCGGGTAAAACTGAAGAAAGGCCATGATCCGGATTCGCCGTCCTTTTGCATCGGTTCCGGCCCTGCTTCTCTGCTGCCTGAATCTTTGTCTCGCTCCCTGCCAGGGACATGCGGCGCAAGCCGGCCCCCCAAAAAAAACGCACCAGAAAACCGGCGCGCAGCCTCTCCATGCCCCTTCCTGGGCTTTCGGCCGCCCCGCCGGCCGCGGGACCATACAGTGGCACCAGGGCGTGGGCGCAGACGAGTTGAAAAAAAAAGCCGTGCCCGCCAGTCAGGCCGAACAATCGGTCGATACAGCCTCCGCCATTGACGAGGCGCTGAATCAGGCGGAGCGGATGCGCCAAAAACAGACCGGCCTGAACCTCAGCATACGCAACGAAAGCACTTCGTTCAGGGATGTGCGGTCGCAAGGCGGCGGGGACGCAAATCCGGGCGAAAATCCCGCGCGCACGGGCCGCCATGTCGTCGGGGCCTTTGCCGATGTGCAGTCAGGCGAGGATCTGCGCATACTTGTCGGGCCGGAGTTGAGCATCAAGGACGAACTCGCCTGGGAAAAAAGCGCCGGCGACGAGCCTGATTCGTCGCTGGGCATGGGCATGCGGTTCAAGCTGGATTTCTGAACGGCTCACGGCGCAAAACACCATATTTTCCGCAAGCGGGTTTTATATCCTCTCAAGAGCTTCGCGCGCCAGGGCGCTGACGCTTTTTTCAAAGACATTTTTGCCGTCAAACAGTACGCAGAGTTCGGAGTGCCCGGCCCCGGCAAGGGCACGCAAGGCCGGGGCGTCCAGCCTGTCGGGAACAAGCTGCGACAAGGCCCATGCGGCCATGCCGCGGCAGGTAATATCCTGATCTTCCAATCCGTTGGCGAGCCAGTGCCGGGCCTTGGCCACAAGGCCCGGCCGTGCCTCGGCCAGCCGGCCCACGGCCCAATAGCACGAACGCCGCAGGGTGGCGTTGTCGCAATAGTTGTCAGCCCCCTGGAGATCCATGATGTAGGAAATCAGAATGGTTTTGTACCGCTCCGCCAGAATTTCGCTGGCGGCCAGAATTTCGCCGAAGGCCTCCGGGATTCCCCAGCCTATGTTGCCTGAATCTTCATTCATGTGCCACATGAGGCGACGAATAATGTTGCGGGCGTCCTCCGGACGATGTTCGGCAAGCTCCGCCACGGACACCCCCATACACGCGGCCGCGCGGTGCATGACCTCCGCGCCCATTGGCAGAAAGGCAAAAAGCGCGTTGATGCCGGTCAGCCCCATGTCTGTTATTTCGTCCATCCGCTCCCGCCATGAAGGGCTTGAGAGCAGCCCCGCGACGAACTCCTTGGCAAGACGCATTTTGGACATACTTCCTCCGTGGACAGGTTGGTCCAAAAGTAGTTTACGCTTGAAACAAACAGTTCGCTTCAGATATGACGCCCCACATCCCGCAGGGCGTTCCGCAAAAACTCCAGCAGAGTGAAATAAAGCTTTTCGTCGATGGCGACCGCCTCCGCTTCAGGCAGCCGCCACACAAAAAAATCGTGCCGCCGCGTCATGCCCCAGAGAGGCACATCCTCTTCCAGATCAAGGGTTTTTACCGCCTCGGCGCCCATCACCAGAACGCCGCGGGCCTCAAGCCGCCTCAGAGCGGACCAGAATATCCCGGCATTGCGCGTCACGGCGGCCGGTTCGTCTTGCGCGCAAGCCTGCGGCAGGCAGACGGGAAAGAATGTGTGCGTCCCCGCCGGATGCGCGAGATCCGCAATCAGGCGCTGAAAAAAGTTGCGGCGTCGGATGTCGGGCTTCCGGCACATATCCTGCCCCAACTCCTGGTATGTCCAGACAACCCGGCCGGGCTTCGTTGCCGCAAGACGCTCGCGCCAGAAAGCGGGCCAGAGATTCGCCGGAACAGGCTGCCAGGCAGCCGGGCCGGCGGTATCCCGGGGCCGGTCTTTTTTTTGCTGCGCCGGCTTGCCGGCAGGCTTTTGTCTTGCGAAAGAAGAAACCGGCTGCCGCCGCCGCGCGGATGAGACAAACCAAGGTTGCGCCGGTTTGTCCGGCAGCAAAAGCCAGCTAATCCCCTGTCCCTGCCAGAGAGCGCCGTAGAACTCTAGAGTGTCAAAAGCCATGAACACAAATTCCAGGCTATATCCGCCTTGTCCTGCTCAGGCCAGGTTTCCTCACGCCCCCGGACATCCGTCACAGCCACAGCATTGGTGGGCGACCCGAATCCGCTGCCTTGCCTGTTGATACAATTGGCGGCCAGGACATCCGCCATCTTGTCCGCGCGTTTCTCCCTGGCGAGAGCAAGCAGGCTCTGCATGTCCGGCGCGCTTTCCGCCGCAAAGCCCAGCACTTTCTGCGACGGGCGGCGGGTGGCGGCCAGTGTGGCGAGAATGTCCGGATTGGGGGTGAAGGCGATGCTCAAACCCTCCGGAGCCAGAGACTTTTTGAATTTCCGCGCGCCGATTTCCACTGGAGAAAAATCCGCCACCGCCGCCGCAAACATTCCCATATCCGTCTGCGGCCAGATGTCCCGCGCCGCCTCAAACATTTCCCGCGCGCGGGAAACGCCGCACGCTGTTATGGCCCGCGGCAGAAGCGACGCGCAGCCGGAGCCGCAGACAGCCGTCACCCGCGCGCCGCGCAGCCAGGCGCAAACAGCAAGCCCCGCCCCCATCAGCCCGCTGGAGGGATTGGACCAATAACGCATGCCATCCCACGGCTCGCGGGTCGCCCCCAGCGTCACCAGCACATGGAGGCCCGCCATGTCCTGGGGCGCCAAGGCGCGCAAGGCCGCCAGAAAAATTTCCGGAAGGGGCGCGAGCCTCCCCTGCCCCGCCTCCCCGCAGGCCACATCGCCGGAATCCGGCCCAACCAGCACTGCTCCCCGTTCCAGCAATGTGTCCACATTGGCTTTGGCGGCCTTGTTGCCCCACATTCGGGGATTCATGGCCGGCGCCAGAATAAGCGGGCCGTCAAAGGCCAAAACTTGGGCGGACAGCATGTCCGACGCGGCGCCCTGGGCAAGGCGCGAAAGAGCGTCAGCCGAAGCCGGGGCAAGCACAAAAACATCCGCGCGGCTCCCCGGTTCCAGATGGGCAAAAACATCCGTCCGGAAATCGAACATGCCCTCATAGACAGGAAAGGCTCCAAGGGATTCAAAAAGCAGCGGTTTTACAAAATGCTGTGCCGCGTCGGTGAGCGTTGCGGAAACATGTATGTCGAGTTTGCGCCAGGATCTGAGAAGTTCCGCCGATTTGCAGCAGGCCACTGAGCCGCAGACGCCCAGATGCAGACGCCGTCCGCCGAAGCGCGTGCTTCGGTCAAAAACGCCGCGCGTCATAAGGCACGTTCCTGCAGAGGAGGGGCCGACGGCTCGCCTCCCCCCCACTGCTCCACAGTACCGGGAACCGGCGTCAAAGACTCGCTGCCGCCCTCCGGCGCGGCCTGCCCGTCATGTCCATCGGCAAGATTGGGCATGGAACCGTCGGGCAGACGACCGCCAACCCAGATTTCCAGAATCGTCATGACCGTCTGACGCCGGAAATTCAACAGGGCCGAGACATTGCCCCGCTCGTAGATTTGAACGGCCCTGTCTCCCTTGCGCAGAGAGATGCGCAGTTGCCAGCCTTGGCGGACGAGGGAGGCGTGAAGACTCTGGATTGCCCCGGACAGGTCGATATTGCCGCGCAAACTTTCAAGACCTTCACGGCCGCCGTGCGCGCCGTAGGTTTGGTAACCGTGGGAGGGATAACGTTTCATCCCGGAGGGCAGGGGAATATCCAGAAGTCCGCTTGCGGCGGCCTCAGAACCGCCGGTAAGAGGATCGCCGTGAAAAGGGTTGCGGATGCCAAGGCCGTTGCATCCCTGTATCGCGGCAAGCAGCAGCGCAAAAACAAAAACGGCGAATCTGGACATGGCAAGCACTCCTTGGACAAATCATCCGGCAACGGCGGTTGGTCTCACTTTTCGGCGCTGAAGCGCAAGGCGGGCGCTCCCAGGCCGCGCTCCGCCGCGTTTGCGCTGACGGCGTCGGCCTCGGCCCGTATGTACGCCCTGCCTTCAAGCTCATAGATTTTGGCGGCCAGTTTGTTCCCGGCGCAGTCAAGCGTCGCCGGACCTCTGGGCAGCGCGAGACGCTCCAGGCGCTGCCTCCTCAGACCAAGGCTGTGGGTATGACGCAACACGGCCCGACAGGCGGCATCCTCATCTTCGGGACGGCACAGCACGCGGAGCAGGCCCGCGGGACGATTCTTCTTGCCGGTGCCGGGCAGCCAGAGCACATCCAGTATTTCGCCCAAATTCGCCAGGGCGCTCAGGGCGCTGCCGACTTCCTCCCCCGTCAGATGATCAAGATGCGTTTCCAGTTGCGTCACAAGTTCAAGTCCGCCACGGGCATGGGGTACCCGCGCCTCCACAGGCCCCAGTTGCCAGACGCGCAGCCCGGTGGACGAAGGCCGGGAACCATAGCCTGTACCCAAGGCGTGGACGCAACCAGCCGGACCTCCGGCAAAGGATTCGGCCAGTACATGGACGAGAGCCGCGCCCGTGGGCGTGACCAATTCCTCGCGATCCGGCACGGGATAGACGGGCTTGCCGCGCATCAGAAAGGCCGTGGCCGGAGCCGGAAGCGGGACAAGGCCGTGAGCGCACTCCACCACGCCGGAAAACCAGGGCAGAGGCGAGGCCGTGATGTTTCCGGCCCGCAATTCCTCCAGAGCCCAACATACGCCGGCAATGTCCGCAAGGGTGTCTATGGCTCCCACTTCATGAAAATGCACTTTTTCCGGCGGAATTTGGTGGGCATGGGCTTCCGCCCGCGTCAGGGCGTCAAGCACGGAGAGGGCGCGTTCCCGTACCGCCGGGCTCACGGCAAGGCGATGAAAAACAGCCGCGATATCGGCAGGATGCCGCAGCGGCTGGGCGTCGTCCCAAGTTATATCCACCCGGCGTCCAGGGCCTCCGGCCCGGTTTTCCGCCCAGGTTTCAATCCGGCATTCAATGCCGGCTCCCGCCAGTATTTTCCCAAAACGCGACAGGTCAACGCCCAGGTGACTGAGCGCCGCCAAGGTCATGTCGCCGCTTATGCCGCGTGTACAGTCCAGATACAAATCCATGACGTCTCAGCTTCTCCCCAGCTTCGTCTCCGCCGCAATGCGCAGGCACAAGTCACTTCTGTTGAGCGTGTACAGGTGGATGCCCGGCGCGCCCATGTCCAGCAGACGGCGGATCTGCCGCACGGCGAAATTGAGGCCGACCTCGCGCAATGCCTCCTCGCCGCCTTTTTGCCGGGATTCCTCCAGACTCAAATAGAATTTGCCCGGAATATTCGCTCCGCACATGGAAAGCACCCGGCGCAGGGATTCAAAGCTCTGAACGGGCAAAATACCGGGCACGACCGGAGCGTTCACGCCCTTGGCGCGCAGGCTGGTCACCAGATCCTCATATTCGCGCACGTCGAAAAAAAGCTGGGTGATGGCGAAATTCGCGCCGGAGTGAAATTTTTTGGC
Organism: Desulfovibrio sp.; assembly: GCA_031291035.1. GTDB lineage: Bacteria > Desulfobacterota > Desulfovibrionia > Desulfovibrionales > Desulfovibrionaceae > Desulfovibrio. The sequence continues at coordinate 94,589 of JAISLI010000050.1, read as the reverse complement.
CGTGTATCCGCGGTCTTCCGCAAAAGTAGGAGATTCCGGATGCGGGGACGGATAGGCGGCAACGCCTATGCCCATATCCGGCGCCCGCTCCCTGACAAAAGCCACAAGGTCGCAGGCATATCTGAAATGGCCCGCGGACGACGCCTCCTGTCCGACAGGAGCATCTCCCCGCAAGGCCAGCACGTTGTCCACGCCGGTAGCGCGCAAATCCTGCAGAAACCGCCCGATTGAGCCGGGTCCCGCCCCCACGCAGGTCAAATGGGGCATGCAGACCAGACCTCGCCCGACAAGCTCCCTGGCGATCTCCAGAGTGTTGCATCGGCGATTGCCTCCTGCGCCGTAAGTGACTGAAACAAACAGGGGCGACAGAGACCGCAGATGTTCCACCGTATTGAAAAAAGCAGGCCACTGGGTTTCGTCCGGCGGCGGAAAAAATTCCAGGGAAAAAAACGGAGCGTCAGCTCTGGAAATCAGGGAATCAATACGCATGGTATTCCTCACGGCAATGTTGCATCCCTGAAAGTGACCCGTTATGTGGCCGGAGTTTTTCCCGCCGTATTCCCGCACACAGCGCAAACGAGTTCAGGACGATGTTTCTGCCTGAACCTTTATGCAGCAGCAAGGCGGCTGTGTCAATGCGCAGCGCCTCTCCAGTCGGGGTAATCGGATGGACGACGCAACCCGTTAAAAAGCCGAAAAAATATTTTAAGGAAGTCTGGAACGTAACCCCTTCTTCCCCCCGCGCCCTGTCATCCGTCCCGCTGGAGCAAATCGCCTCCCTTTTCGGGCGTTCCCGCGCCCGTGCCGGGCTTGGCCGGAGACGAGGGCCTGGGCCTGCATCAGGACGGCACGGTACGCAAGGCGGGCGGCGCGATGGGCAATGCCGGCCCTTCGGAGAACGGCCAACGCGCCGCCGCCTACATGCGCTCCGGCCTGAACAATGAACACGGCCTGTACGGGGGAGGCTCCGGCCATGACTCCTATGACCCGCTGACCGGGCGACATGACTCCGCGCGCGGCGGGCACCGGACGAGCGGCCAAATCCGCGATTTCAGCAATTTTGATCCTCTGCGCACGGCGCGGGATCGCGCCCTGTCCTGGGGCGTCGGCTTTCTCAACTCCTCCGCCGGATCCCTGCTTTCCGTCCGGGCGGCGTATGCGGCGGATCGTTCCAGAACTTACTCCACGGACAGCCGGGGCGAGTTTCTGGTGAGGCTTGACGGCGCGGCCGTCGGCACTAACAGCGCGTTCAACGTGCGCTTGTACGACGGGCACGGCACCTTCGGCTTCGTCATCCAGGGTCTGGTTGCCTGCCGCCGGTAGTTCCCGCAGGGCGGTTCAGGAGCGAAGCGCTTCAGCCTTTACTCCCGCCTGCCGACAGACGCGGTTCACGAATGAAACGGGTGAGCGGCCCGGCCTCGCGTGGCCGGGCCGCTCCGTTACGACAGGGCATCACGCGACCGGCGCGCGGGCCATCAAACAAAGAAACCTACGGGGCGGGAAGCAGAGCGGCCGACTCCGCGCTGTAGTTGAACATCAGGCTTCCGTCCTGGTTGATGACATATGTTTCGGGCTGCCGGAAAAAGACGTTGGGGTTGTCATCTTTTCTGTGAAATTTTAATCCCCTGATACCGGAAGCGGGCCGGACAACAGGGGTCAATTTGTATGTTTTTGTTTCTCCCGTGGGAAATTCATGCGTTACAAAATAATTTTTGCCCTCGGAGGTAATGGTGAAGGTCATATTCGTGCTTTTTTGATGCCATGACCCCAAAACACCGGTTTCCGCCAGCGCGTTGGACGAGAACAGACCAACGGACAACAGCAGGAACAACAATTTTCTCATTCGGCTCTCCTTCGCTTGCCGGCCTTTCCACAAGCGTGAAACTTTATAAGATAATTTTGACCTGATGGCAAGCCCGCTTTTCCCGCCGGCTTGAGACAGAAATATATTGCTTCCCGGCGACGCGCGGTATTCCCGGCGACGCGCGGTATTCGTTTGACATGTGAAAGGGTCCGTATCGCGTCGAACTGGACAATTCCCATAACACCGGAACTGTGGTTTGTTGCCGCAAGACCCGCTGTTGATTGTGTCTGCGCGCCAGGGCCGGGTGGAAACGGCTACAGCAGGGCAAGTATATTAATATTCCTAATAAGGTCTTTGCATAATTCACCAATATCTTGAAATAAACGTCACTTTATTGTGCAACGATCTTAGGGCATTTTGCTTTTGAACCGCTCCCTTCGGCGCTTTACGGCGAAACGCGGTTTCGCCTGCGCCTCATGGGCGGGCAGCGGTGCATCCGCCCCGCCGCCAGAGCAATTTCAAAGTGAACTTGCTCTGATATGGGAACGAAAAAATGATTCGTGTGCTATGACGCTGACGGAATCTCAGTTTGGATTGTCGCCGGACATTGAAACAACGGCTTGACCCGAATGCGGCAAATCAGGATAAAGTGCTTGATGTCGCCGTGAAAATGGCAGATGATGGGAGAAGATTTTCGCGCGCTGCCGGGAAATTAACATCTTGCGAGGAGTGACAAACATGGCTGGGCAGACTGTACACAAAAAAGGAATACTTGGCTGGTATTTCGGCACAAATCTTCTGATCCGGATAACCGGCGGCATGCTGGCCGGCGCTGTTGTCGGAGTTGTTCTGGCATACATCCCGTCGCTGGCGGGGCCTTTTGTCGGATATACGAAATTTTTCGGGGACATTTTTATCCGGTTGCTGCAAATGATTGTCGTGCCGGTAATTTTTTTCTCACTCATCACGGGCGCCGCCAGTATTGACCCGGCGCGGCTCGGCCGCGTCGGCCTGAAAACGCTGTTTTTTTACTTCATTCTTGTGGTGGTGGCCCTCTGCATCGGCATGACCATGGCAAACCTTTTCAAACCCGGCGACGGCCTCAACCTTGCCGCAAACGCCGCCATACAGGGCAAAACAGCCGCAGCGCCGTCGCTTTCCAGCATTTTTCTGAACATCGTGCCCGCCAATCCCATTGATGCCCTCGCCAAAGGGCAAGTTTTGCCCATCATTTTCTTTGCCCTGACGTTCGGGATAGCCCTTTCAATCGTCCGCGACTCCTCCGACGAACGGCTGAGCAAGCCGGCCGATACGCTTTACCGCGTTTGCGGCGCCTGCGCCGAAACCATGTACAGACTGATCGGCGGGATCATGCAGTACGCCCCCATAGGCGTTTTTGTCCTGATTTCCAACGTGTTCGCCACGCAAGGCCCCAAGGTGGCGGGACCGCTGATTTTTGTCCTGGTCATCGCCTATGTGAGCTTTGCGCTGCATGTTGTTGTGGGCTTCGGAGGAGCGATCGCGCTGCACGGCCTGAGCTTCGGCAAATTTTTGCGCGGCGCGCAGGAGGCCATGATAACGGCCTTTGTGACGCGCTCATCCAACGCCACCCTGCCCGTTTCCCTGCGGGTAAGCGAGGAAAATCTCGGCGTTCCGCGCTCCATTTCTTCCTTCACGCTGCCCATAGGCGCGACCATCAATATGGATGGAACCGCCATCTATCTTTCCCTTTGCAGCATGTTCATCGGCTTTGCCATAGGCAAACCGCTGACCTTTGAACAGCAGATCACCGTCATGATAACGGCGAGCCTCGGCGCCATCGGCGCGGCGGGCGTGCCCGGCGCGGGCGTCATCATGCTGCTCATGGTGCTGGAATCCATCGGGCTGAAAATAGAAGCGGGATCCGCCGTGGCCGCCGCCTATGCCATGATGCTCGGCATTGACGCCATCATGGATATGGGGCGCACCTGTCTCAATGTGACGGGCGACATCGTGGCCGCTGTCGTGGTTTCCAAGCACGAGAAGGAATTGGATCCCGAAAAATGGCGGAAGGAGTAACTTGAGGAGAAAATGGAGAGATGGAAGAATTTTCACGCATCCAACGCCTGCCCCCGTATGTTTTTTCCGTTGTGGGGGATCTCAAAATGCGGTTGCGCCGTCAGAATGTCGATATCGTCGATTTCAGCATGGGCAATCCGGACATCCCCACGCCGGCCCATATCGTGGACAAGCTCGCGGAAGCGGCCCGCAAACCCGTCAATCACCGCTATTCGCTCTCACGGGGTATTCCCAATCTGCGCAAAGCCGTGTGCGACAGATACGCCCGCCTCTACAACGTCCACCTGGATCAGGACTCCGAAGCGATAGTCACCATGGGTTCCAAGGAAGGCCTTGCCCACCTCTCCCTTGCCATGCTTGATCCCGGCGATGTGGTGCTGGCCCCCGACCCCACCTATCCCATCCACAAGTACGCTCCCGTCATCGCCGGCGCCGACGTGCGCAGCGTGCCCATAGGCCCCGGGCGCGACTTTTTTGAAGACCTTACCACCGCCACGCGCCAGGCATGGCCCAAACCCAAGGTACTCTTTCTCTGTTATCCGCACAACCCCACAACCGAAGTGACCACGCCGGACTTCTTCCAAAAAATTGTGGAGTTCGCCAAAGAGAACGGCATCTGGGTCATCCATGACCTGGCTTACGCCGATCTGGTTTTTGACGGCTATGCCGCCCCGAGTTTTCTGCAGACCGAGGGAGCCAGGGATGTGGGCGTGGAATTTTACACGATGTCCAAAAGCTATTCCATGCCCGGCTGGCGCGTGGGCTTTTGCCTGGGTAACGCCCGTCTTGTCCACGCCCTTTCGCGCGTCAAGAGCTACCTGGATTACGGCATTTTTCAGCCCGTCCAGATCGCGGCCACAGTGGCCCTGAACAGCCCCGACACCTGCGTAAGGGAGATATGCGGAATCTACCGCGAACGACGCGACAGGCTTATTGAAGGGCTTAACCGCATCGGTTGGGAAACCCCTTCACCCAAAGCCACCATGTTTGTCTGGACGCGCATACCCGAGTCTTTCCGCAAAATGGGTTCTGTGGAATTTTCCAAACTTCTCCTCACTGAAGCCCATGTGGCGGTTTCTCCGGGGTTGGGCTTCGGCTCTTACGGCGACGAATATGTGCGTTTTGCCCTCATAGAAAACGAACACCGTACGCGCCAGGCCATTGCCGGCATCAGGCGGCTGCTTTCAGGAGCGCCGCAATGAGACAGGCCCCCGACCGCGGGCCGCTCGTCGTCGGACTGGCCGGTTTCGGCACTGTCGGCGGAGGACTTGCCCGTCTGCTTGAAGAAAACGCGGCACTTATCCGCCTTCGCGCCGGGCGCGATATTGCCGTCAAACGCATTCTCGTGCGCGACACGCGCAAGGCCCGCAATGTGCCCCTGCCCGCAAACGCGGAACTCACCACAGACCCCACGGCCCTTACGGACGACCCCCAGATTGACGCGCTTGCGGAACTCATCGGCGGCATTGATCAGGCCCGCGCCCTCATTGACAGGGCGCTCGACAGGGGCAAGCATGTTGTCACGGCCAACAAGGCTCTGCTTGCCGAGGAAGGGCCTGTTCTGTTCAAAAAGGCCGAGGGCAGGGACCTCGCGTTGCGCTATGAGGCCGCCGTGGCAGGAGCCATACCCATCGTCCAGACCCTGAAGGAAAGCCTCACGGGCAACCGCGTCATTTCGCTGCTCGGCATTCTTAACGGAACCAGCAACTACATTCTTTCCGAAATGACAAGCGGCAATGTGGATTTCAGCGCCGCCCTCAAACAGGCGCAGGAACTCGGCTACGCCGAAGCCGATCCCACGCTGGACATTGACGGGCACGACGCGGCCCACAAGCTCATCCTGCTCATACGTCTGGCCTACGGCGTCCACTATCCCTACGCCGCTCTTTCCATACGCGGCATACGCAATCTTTCGACCACGGACATCCGCCTTGCCGGGGAATTCGGCTACCGGATCAAACTCATAGGCCAGGTCAGGGAAATTTTCGATGCCGACGGCCGCATGTGCCTGGAGGCGGGAGTTTTCCCCGCGCTTGTCTCTAACAGGTATCTGCTTGCCAATGTGAACGGCGTCTACAATGCCGTCCGCGTGGAGGCCAACGCGGCGGGTTCTCTCTTCTTTCACGGGCGCGGGGCCGGCGACCTGCCCACGGCCGGGGCTGTTCTTTCCGACCTGGTGGCCGTGGCACGCGGCGAACGGGCGGACAATACGGGCTTCGCGCGGCAGGATCTGCCCAACGCCGCCGTTCTGCCCCGGGGAGAAGGGCGATCCTCTTTCTATGCGCGCCTTACGGTGCGGGACAGGCCGGGCGTGTTGCGGGATCTGGCCGGAGCCATGGCGGCCGAGGAGGTCAGCGTGGCGCAGATGATACAGAAGTCGGGGGAAGGCGATACGGCGCCCCTGGTATTCATGACGCACGAAACCACGACGCGCGCCATGAACAATGCCCTGAAGCGCGTGATGGACGCGGGGCTGCTCACGGAACCCGCGGTATGTTACCGCGTGTTGTAAACAGGTATTGCGAAAAAGAAGGCGCGTCAGTCAGAATACTATGTCAACACTCTCAAAAAGGAATCAGTCATGCCCGTCGCCGATCGTCTCCAGTCTCTCCAGCCTTCCCTGACCATCAGCCTGAACGCCCGCGCCCAGGAACTCAGGGGCCAGGGCATTAACGTCACCAGCCTCGCCATCGGCGAACCGGATTTTCCCACTCCCGCGCACATACGCGAGGCGGCCAAAAAGGCCATAGACGCCAATTTTACACGCTATACGGCGGCGCCGGGCATCCCGGAACTGCGCAAGGCGGTGGGCGGATATTTTGAGCGGCAATACGGTGTGCCCGTGCCGCCCGAATCGGTCATTGTTTCGGCGGGGGCCAAGCACGCCCTGTTCAATCTCGCGCAGGGACTTCTCAACCCGGGGGACGAGGCCATCATCCCCGCGCCTTACTGGCTGAGCTACCCGCCCATTGTGGAGCTTGCCGGAGGCAGGCCCGTCACCATCCTCGCCGGAGCGGACAGGGGCTTCAAAATAACGCCGGACATGCTGGAAGCGTGGCGCACTCCCAGAACCAAGCTGCTCATCCTCAATTCTCCCTCAAATCCCACAGGTGTGGTGTACACCCAGACGGAACTGGACGCATTGGTGAACTGGGCCATAGCCCACAAAATTTTTGTGCTGAGCGACGAGATTTACGACCAGCTTGTCTTTGAGCCGGCCACAGCGGCCAGCGCCATCAACTGGTTTGCCAGATACCCCGATCTGGTGGCCGTGCTCAACGGCGTTTCCAAAACCTTCGCCATGACCGGCTGGCGCGTGGGCTGGCTTGTGGGGCATCCGGATCTCATCAAAAAACTCTCGGCCCTGCAAGGGCAAAGCACTTCCGGCATCTGCTCCATTGCCCAGAAAGCCGCGCTGGCCGCTCTTGCCGGGCCCTTGGACTGCGTGGCGGACATGCGCGCCGCCTTTCGGCGTCGGCGCGACGCCGCCATGAAAATCATCAGCTCATGGCCTCTGGCCGTGTGCCCGCAGCCGGACGGGGCCTTTTACCTTTTTGTCGATGTGGGCCGCTTGTACACGGACGCCATAAAAAACTCCACCGACATGTGCGCCCATCTGCTGGACAAGGCGCTCGTATCCGTGGTGCCCGGCGCGGCCTTCGGCGACGACAACTGCTTCCGCCTCTCCTACGCCGTGGCGGATGACGCGCTCAAAGCGGCGTTGCGGCGTGTGGGCGAAGAACTGTCGAAGCCGACCGGCAGGTGAACCGGCGCGGTCATAGGGCTTCGGCCACGAACGGTGGCCTCCGAACGCTCATGGCGCCGCCCTTACCGAAATCCGTTTTTCAAAAGCCTTGCCGTTCCACTGATAGCGCACTTCGCGGGCAACAGGCAGATGCACAAGGCCGGCGCTGCTCCAGAACAGCGGTTGCGCCTTCAGACCGTCAAAATCCAGACAAACGACGGTGGAGGGCTGGATACCGCCGGGCAAAACCTGACCGGGCCGCAAAAAATCCCTGATGTCCGGTTCAGGCGGGCCGTCAACGGGCACAATTCTGCCCGCATTGTCCATCCGCCAAAGTTCCAGGGTGCACAGAGAACCTCCGATAGTGCCTGTCGCCGCAAGACAGAACTCTCCGTCCGCGTCACAGAAAAGGCGCAGAGCCACAGCGCTGTCGTGAAAGGGAAGCGCGGAAAAAAGCAGGAAATCTTTTGTCTCTTCCGCCAGCTGCCAAAATTTTGCCTGACCGTCGGCAAGCAGACGCTGTTTTTCTCTTTCACCCAGACCCTCCACCGTGTTCTCAAAAATCGTGTCGGGCAGAAGGGTAAAGACTTCCCTGGCGCTTATGTCACGGATACTTTCACCGGCCAGACCGCACTGCGGGGCAAGACAGAGCACAAGAAAGCACAGCCAGGCGCTGTGGCTCAGATGACGCATATTTCCCCCTCCCGCGCAAGAGCGCTGGAATGTTAACTTATTATGATTCCAGATAAAATTGCGTCCTGCAATTTTATCTGCCGGCTGCGGCGAAAGTGTGATTTCGCCTTACCAATGATTCCCCGGCAAATCCTTGCAGGGCGGTTCACTCGTTTTATTTCCGGCATCCGGCTTATGCAGCACAACCCCGTTGCGTCCTTCCTTTTTAGCTTGATACAGCGCGTGGTCCGCAAACATGATCGCCGTATTCAGTCCTTTATCCGGATCTACCCCGGCAATGCCGAAGCTGGCGGTAACTGGTATGGCGCAATCTTCATAGTCGACAGGCTTTGATTCAATGCTCCGCCTGCAACGCTCCACAAGGGCTGCTATGCCTGTCTCATCAATATCCGAGATAAACAATATAAATTCTTCCCCCCCCCGTAACGCGCAAACAAATCATAGGGACGGATGCCAGCTTTTACTCTATCGACGACACGTCTCAGAACTTCATCGCCGGCAGCGTGCCCATAACCATCATTTATCTTTTTAAAGTAGTCCAAATCGAACATTACAGCCGTTTTCGTTTGTTCTTTGCATCCTACTGATTATAAACGCGCAGACGGCTGATGTAACAACAAAAGAAACGATAGCGCAGACAGGCGGTTCAGCAATCTTTTTGAGACAGATCGTCTCGTTTTTTCCCCAGGCATGACATCGCCCCCAAACGGCGCCGTTACCGGAAACGCCGCATAACTCCGGTCTTCCACCTGACATTCCCCTGACCTGATACCCCGCTGCTGTTGCGGAACAGCGCACAGCCATACTATTACATGTTACAAAAATATGAAAAGGCTTTTTGCTGCGCGCCGCGGCTTTCAAGGCGCGTCGCCAGCTTTCCGAAAAGCGGACGTTGCCGGAACATCCGCGGAGCGCGGGACGCATGCGGTTTGACATGAGGCCGGCATCGGTGCTACTCAAAAGAACCGTGACGCGCCTCACTCAAATCAAGGCTTCCGCCGGTTCCGGCAAAACCTTTGAACTGACCGCGCGCTTTCTGCGCCTCCTGGCAAAAAGCGACCCCGGCGGCGGTTCCCGGGCGGCCTGCCTCTCCCTTGACGAATCAAGCCCCGGTCTGGGCGACATTCTGGCCGTCACCTTTACCAACGCAGCGGCTCTGGAAATGCGCGGCAGGGTCATACGGCGGCTGAAACTCGCCGCTCTCGGACGGTCCGGGGATATTGCCCGCGACATGCCGGCGGAAACGGCGCATGTCTGGGTGAACAAAATCGTGCGGGATTTGAGCGCGCTCAACATACGCACCATTGACAGTCTGGTGCACCTCATCGTGCGCGCCGCCGCTCTGGATCTGGCCTTGCCGCCGGATTTCGCCCCGGTTTTTTCCTCGGAGGACGCTCTCCTCCCCTATCTGGACACATTGATTGAACGGGCCGCACAGAAGGATGCGCCCATGCGCGCGCTTCTGGGCGCGGCCTGCGGAGCGCTTGCCGCGCAGAGCACAAGCGGCGGCTTTCTGGCCGGAGAGAGGCTGCTCCGGCGTCTGCGCGCCCTCTTTGACGCCGCCCTGCGCGGGGACTATGACGATCTGAGCCCCAGGGATGAAATCGTGAAGCTCCGCGACTCCCTTCTCGAAGATGTCGCGACAGCGGCCCGGGGCATGCTTGCCGTGGCCGCGGAACACCGCCTGCCGTGGCGCACGGCGGCGCTTGCCGCCATGCGGAAAGCGGCGAACGGCGAAGCGGACGGCGCTTCCAGATGCCCCCGGAAAGATGACGCGGAGGAACTTTTTCTCAAAAATACCGTCCTGCCGGCGATGGCCGGAGCGGCTTTCGCAAATCTGGTCAAAGCCCGGGACAACTGGATGCTGCACGGCCCCGCGCTTGAGGAGGCCCTGAAACTTTTCCCCTTTGTCGAACTGGCGCGAACCCTTGCGCGGGCCTTTATGCGCAACCTTGAGAACGAGGGCAATTTGCCCGCCCTGCTCGTGCCCGCCTTTGCCCAAACGGCGCTGCACCGGGAAAACGGCGTGCCGGATGCCCTCTGCCGCCTCGGCAGCCGCCTGCGCCATTTTTTGCTGGATGAATTTCAGGACACCAGCCGGGAGCAGTGGCAGACGCTGAAACCGCTGGTGGAGGACGCCCTTTCGCGCGGCGGCACGTTGACCTGCGTGGGCGATGTGAAACAATCCATCTACGGCTGGCGCGGCGGAGAGCCGGAACTCTTCGACGCCGTGTTTGAAGACGATGCCCTGAACCGCCTTGCCCCCGGCATGACGCGGGACGTCCTGCCCTTCAACTGGCGCAGCGGCCCTGTAATCACGGCCCACAACAACTCCTTCTTTTCACCCCTCCAGCAGCCGGAAACAGCTCTGGAAGTCATGAAAGCCCTGCTTCCGCAGGACACGCCGCCCGACATTCTGCGCGGCTCGGCGCGCAAAGTGCAACAGGCATTTGACGGCTGCGGTCAGCGAACGCCCGAAGGCAGGCGCGGCGGATTTGTGCGGGCGGAGGCGCTTGAGGCAGACAGCACCCGCGAGTTGACGGAGCTTGTGCTCACGCGCCTTTGCGGCCTTTTGCGGCAGGACATCTCCCGGCGCAGAAAACTGGCCGATGTGCTGGTACTCACCCGCAGCAACAATCAGGCCGCGGCCGTGGCGGAACGACTGACCCTGGATGGGCTGCCCGTCGTTACGGAAAACAGCCTGCTGCTCGCTGCCCACCCGCTCATCGTTCAGACTGTGGCCCTGCTGTCCTTCCTGGACAACCCGAACGACGATATAGCGTTCTGGACAGTGCTTACCGGATCAATAGTGCGGGAGCACCCGAAAGCGGGCAATCTCTCCTGGAATGAGGCGCACAATCTTCTGTCCGCCGGATTCCCCCTTCACAAACATTTCCGGACTGGGGTCCATCCGGTATGGGAAACTCTTTTCGCGCCTTTCTCTGCCCAATCCGGCCTGATGACCCCGTACGACATTGTGCAGGAGTGGTTTGCCCGGCTGGATGTGGAGGCGCGCTTTCCCGGGGCGCGGACATTTTTGCGCCGTTTTATGGAAGTGCTCTACAGCGCGGAAGAAAAAGGACTCGGCGACACGGCTTCTTTTCTCGCCTTCTGGCAGGAGACGGGCGGGGAGGAAAAAGTCCCCATGCCGGAAAACATGGACGCCGTGCGCGTGATGACCATACACAAGTCCAAGGGGCTGGAAGCGCCGGTTGTCATTCTGCCCTGGACGGGCTTTACCGTCCGCAACGACTCTGCTCCGGTGCTGCTGGAGACGGCGGGACTACACTTGGCCGCCCCGGCGCACAAAAACCTGGGGCAGATCTATTACGCGCGCTGCGCGCGGCAGGCGCGGGAAAACCTGCATTTGCTCTATGTCGCCCTTACCCGCGCCAGGGAAGAACTCCATATCTTCCGCACCGGCGTCGGCCCGCGGAAAAACATGCCCTCACTCTGCAAGGGCATGGACATTCTGTGGGAGGCGACCGGCCTTGAACTGCCCTACACTTGCGGCGAGCCGCCGGAATATCCGGAAAGCCGGCAACCCGAAGCTTGTGCCCCGCCCTCTCCACATCCGGCCCCGCGGGCCTTTCCCGATGACTGGCGCCCCCTGGACTGGCTGCCGCGCCTGAAAATTTTTCGCACGCCGCTTGACAGGCTACCCCCTGAAGCGACGCTTTCACGATTTTCCGCGGGACCGGATGCGGGATGAGCCGGGAACCCTTTCTCGTTTTTCCGCGGCGGCAGCCTTTTTTGACCGCCCTCAAAAATCTGGTCGCGCGCCTGACCGGAAACCGCCCGGCCCGGGCCCTGCTTATCGTGCCCAACAACCGCCCGAAACGCTATTTACGGCATCTCTATGATCTCGAAAAGGCAGCATCTTTCCCCGAAGTGATCACCATTGCCGAGGCCATGGAAATCTGGAGCGCCGAGGGAGAAAAAACGCGCCCCCGCCTGGCCGGTCCGCTGGATCAGACAGGACTTCTGCACGAATGCCTTAAAAAGCTGGGCCGGGACGACAAAATTATCGCCGCCCGCCTGGCGGACATGGACATGGCGCTTTTTCTTCCTTGGGGCATGCGCCTCGCCGGCCTGCTGGAAGAACTGCTACGCCAGGATGTGGCGGCCAGAGACATCATGCACGCGGAGGTGGAGGCCGGTCCCGTTGCGGCGGCCCTTCTGGGCGCTCTGGGGCGCATTGCCGGGATCTGGCGGGCCGAGCTCTCCGGGCGCGGCTGGACGACCCCCGGCCTCATCTGCGCCTCGGCCGCGCTGGCCTCGCGGGGCAAAGGCCCTGTCCCCCGCCGTCTTGCGCCGGCGCCGGACAGACCGGTGCTGGCGGCTGGCTTTTACATGCTGACCGGCACGGAAGACGCCCTGCTCCGCCGTCTGTGGCGGGAAGGAGCGTATATCTGTCTGCACAGCGACATGGGTCTGGTTGACGGCGCGAAAATTCACTGGTCCTGCGCCGGGCACAGGGAATGGCTTGCCCGCTGGAAAGCCGGCGCACAGGCCGCAGCGCCCGCCGCATCGCAAGAGGAGGACAGTCCGCGTTTCTCCTTTTTTGCCGGGTATGACTGCCATTCCCAGCTTGAAGCGCTGCGCGAAAAACTGCGCGATCCCCGCTATGCCGCTTCCACTGCCGTCGTGCTGCCGGACAACGCCCTGCTCATGCCAGTGCTGCACCATTTGCCCGTCAAGGATGTCAACGTGTCCATGGGCTACCCGCTCAGACAATCCTCCTTGTGCCGTCTGGTGGAAAACCTCTTCCAACTGCGCGCGCGAAGTGACGGAGGGCGTTGCTACTGGCGCGACATACGGCAGATACTGCGCCATCCCTGCCTGAACATGCTCTCCCTGCAAAACGAAAACGGGGAACGGATTTTTTTGCGCGAAGGACTGCGCCATCTGGAAAGCCTGATTCTGGAAGGCGACCGTTTTGTGGATGTACACGCCCTGCTGGAACAATGCCGCGCAAACCTGCCCGCGCACGTTTACCTCCTGCTCGGGGAAACCATGGACGCTCTGCTGCGCCCCCTGGAAAAGGCCGAAACCACAGCCCACATCGCCGCATGGCTGCACGGACTGTGCGGCCTTTTACTCAGGCGCGGCGGAGAGATGTGGCGGCATTTTCCGCTGGAGGCCGAGGCGCTGTACCGTCTCGCCGCAAGCGTCGCGCCGCAGCTCAACGACACGCATTTGCGGACGACACCCTTTCAGCAGGCCACTCTGCGCAACATCGCCCTCCATATTCTGCATGCGGAGCGCGTCCCCTTTGAGGCCGAACCCATCACCGGCCTCCAGGTCATCGGCATGCTGGAAACCCGTCTGCTGCATTTTGACCATGTTTTTATTCTGGACGCCACTGAAGACAAACTGCCCGGCCATCCCGCCGCTGACCCGCTGCTGCCTGACAGCCTGCGGGCCGCGCTGGACCTGCCGGACGCGAGCGAGCGCGGCCGCGCCGTTGCCCATACCCTTTACCGCCTGTGCGCCGGGGCAAAGGAAATTCATTTTTACTGGCAGGAAGGGACCGGCGGATCAGAACTTTTCGACGGCAAAAAATACCGCAGCCGCTTTGTGGAACAACTGCTCTGGGAGGAGGAGCAACGCCTAGGCCGCCTGATACCCGCCGGGGAACCGCCGCTCCAGACGGCCGCGGCCACCCTGCCCGGTATCGACATGCCCCGCAGGGAACCGAAAAAACTGCCCCTCGTTCCGCGTCTCGCCGAGGCACTTGAATCGTTTTTGCGCGCCCCGCTTTCCGCCACACGGCTGGACGCATACCTCAAATGTCCATTGCGTTTCGCCTGGGAGCATCTGTACAGGCTCAAACCACAAAAAAGCCCCAATGAGGGTGATGACCCGCCGGCCGTGGGCGACTGCCTGCACAGGGCATTGCACACGCTTTACCTGCCCCGGCTCGACAAACCGCTGTACAGGGGGGATATTTCCCTGGACGAGGCGGTAGCCTGTTTCCATAACGCCGCAAAAGAGATGGAGCTTGAACGCCGCCTGCCCGCCGACTCCTGGATGTTGCTGGAAGCCGCCGTGCCCTTCCGTCTGGGGCAGTATTTGCGCAACCAGCCCGACATGACTCGCGTTGTGGCTCTGGAGAAAAGGCTTGATGTTTCCCTGTCCCTGAATGGACGCGAATACCGGTTCGCTGGCGTGACAGACCGCCTTGACAGACGGGCTGAAACGGATGGACGGGACCGCACGCTCTGGGTGCTGGATTACAAAACCGGGAATCCCGGACGGCCGGACGGCAGCCTGTGGACCGACAGCGGATTTTTCGAACGCGTGTCGGCGGTATGCGCGGGGGAAAACGCGGGCGCGGAGGCCGGCGACGGCCTGGACGCCCTGCTGGACGAGATGCGCTCGCGTTTGCCCAGCCTGCAACTGCCCTGTTATCTGACCATGCTTGAGGCGACGGGTCTTGTCGCGGGCGGGGCCTGCATAGTGCCCCTGAGCGGGGACGGCAGGGAAGAACCCCTGTTCGACGGCCTGGACGACGCAAACCTTGCCGCCGCGTCCGGGCGGTGCCGCCTTGCTCTCACCCTGGCGCTCACGCACCTCGCCCGGGCGACAGTTTTTGCCGCGCGGCCGGACAGGCACTGCTCCTGGTGTCCCTACGCGGGGCTTTGCGCCTCATGACCAGGCGGTGAGCCGCGTACGCTGCCCGGCCAGGACACGGTTACCTTTTGTCCACAACGCGTTTGGATTTGCCGAAAGTGCGCGGCAACGACGCATACTCCGTCAGACGCACGTCCACACGGGCCAGCAGGGTTTTGTGCAGCCGCCGTTCCAGCGCCCTGACGAGCGCCTCGTCCTCCGTGCCACCGCCCTCCCGCGCCCGTTCAACCGTGAGCAACAGATGCTCCAGCGAGTGCCCGTCCCGCGTGAGTTCCATCCGGTACTCCCCGCCCAGCTCCGGGAAATCTCCTATGACTTCCATAATCTGACCAGGATAGATATTCACGCCGCGGTAGATGATCATGTCGTCCGAGCGGCCGAGGATTTTGTCATGGCGGGGCATGTTGAGGCCGCAGGAGCAGCGCCCGGGCAAAAGGCGCGTCAGATCGTGGGTACGGTAGCGCAACAGGGGCACGGCCTCCTTGCGCAGACTTGTGACAACCATCTCCCCCACTTTACCCTCGGCCACAGGCTCAAGAGTCTCGGGATCAAGCACTTCAATGATGAAAAGGTCGGCCCAGTAGTGCAGGCCGGTATGGGCCGCGCAGTCTATGGCCGTGCCGGGGCCGTACATTTCCGTCATGCCGCCTATGTCAAAGCTGGCCTCAAGGCCCAGTTTGTCTTCAATAGCCAGACGCATTTTTTCGCTGCGCGCCTCTGCCCCGCATATCACTTTTTTGAGGCGCAGTTCACCGCGCAGGCCGGAGCGCTCCACTTCTTCGGCCAGCAACAGGGCCATTGAGGCGGTGGCGCCGAAACAGGTGGCCCCCGCGTCCCGCAAAAGCTGAAGGTGCATTTCCAGATTGCCGGGGCCCACGGGTATGGTCAGCATGCCCAACATTTCGCTGCCCCCCTGAAAACCCGCGCCGGCCGTCCACAGGCCGTAGCCCACAGCCACCTGCATGCGGTCTTCTTCCGTAAGCCCGGCCAGTTCAAAGCAGCGGGCCATCTGGGTGGAAAACATTTCCACGTCGCGCCGCGTATAGGCCAGAATTTTGCGCCTGCCCGTGGTGCCGCTGGATGCGTGTATGCGTATCACCTCTTTCTCGGGCACGCAGAGCAGGGGGAAGGGATAGCCCTCGCGCAGGTCTTCCGCGTCCACAGTGGGCAGACGGCGCAGATCGTCAAGACTTGAAACCTCTTCCGCCCGCGCGCCGCAGGCGTCCAGTCTGGCGCGATACTGGGGACTTTTGGCCGCCTGCGTCAGGGTATAGCGCAGACCTTCAAGCTGCGCGGCGCGCAGCTGTTCGTCGTCAAGCCGCGGTATGAAGCGGAAGGGTTTCATGCCCTGTCCCCCGTTAGAGCAACTAACGCTTGAAACAGTTCGCTCACGGCGGGCAAAGCCCGCCTGCTCCTGTTTCGCGGCAAGGATTTGCCAGCAAATCCTTGCGGAGCGGTTCACTCGTTTCATTCGTGAACCGCTCCAGATAAAAAGGCGGCCGACGGCCGCCTTTCAAAATATCCGCGAACCGTGGTCAGACGCTTTCGTTTTCTTCCAGCTTCTGCTTGAGCAGGTCGCCGAGATTCTGCCCGGCTTCCTGGACGGGAATATAGGCCGGTTTGCGGCGTTCCTCCTCATCCTTGATCTGCTTGATGGAGAGCCCCAGCCGCCGTTCCTCGGCGCTGACATAGATGACCTTCGCCTGAATTTCCTGGCCCTCCTTGTAGACTTCCAGCGAAGGCTTGCCCTTTTTTCCGCAAAGCTCCGAAACATGCACCAGGCCTTCAATGCCTTCCTCAACCTCCACAAAAAGGCCGAAATCCGTCACATTGGTGACCGTGCCCTTGACGGAACAACCCGCGGGATACGTGGCAGGAACATGGCTCCACGGATCCGGCACAAGCTGTTTGACGCCCAGAGTGAATTTTTCGTTCTCCTGGTCAACGGTAAGCACCTTCGCCTGCACCGTGTCGCCTACCTTATACACCTCATTGGGATGACGGATTTTTTTGGTCCAGGAAATGTCCGAGACGTGGATAAGGCCGTCAATGCCGTCTTCAATGCCCACAAACATGCCGAATTCGGTGATGTTTTTGATAATTCCCTCAAGAACGGTGCCTTCGGGATATTTTTCCGCCACCATTTCCCAAGGGTTGGGACGCACCTGCTTCATGCCCAGACTGATGCGTTTCTTGTCGGCATCCACGCCCAGAACAACCACATCAACCTCATCGCCGGGGTGAACCATTTGGGAAGGATGGCGAAGTTTGCGTGTCCAGGACATTTCGGAAATATGCACCAGACCCTCGACGCCCGGCTCCAGCTCCACAAAAACGCCGTAATCCACAAGATTGGAGACCTTGCCCGAGCAACGGATTCCCTCGGCAAAGCGGCCGGAAATGTCCTGCCAAGGATCCGGCACAAGCTGTTTCAGCCCCAAGGAAACCTTGTTGTTGTCCCTGTCGAAGGAAAGAATCTTCAGGGAAAGTTCCTGTCCTACGGAGATGACCTCCTTCGGATGGCGTATGCGCTTCCAGCTTATGTCGGTGATGTGCAAAAGTCCGTCCAGGCCGCCCAAATCTACAAAGACGCCGTATTCCGTAATATTTTTGGCCCTGCCTACGACGGTCTGCCCTTCCTCCAGGGTGCGGAGCAAATCCTGCCGCTTTGAATCCCTCTCCTCTTCAAGCAGAACACGGCGGGAAACAATGACGTTGCTCCGGCGGCGGTTAATCTTGAGCACGCGGAATTCAAATTCCTGGTTGACGAGTGCGTCCATGTCCGGCACGGGGCGCAAATCCACATGAGAACCGGGCAAAAAGGCTTCCACGCCGCTGATGTCCACTGTATAGCCGCCTTTGATGCGGCGCATGATAAGCCCCTTGATGACGCTGTTGTTTTCCAGCACATCCTCAAGCTGGTCAAAGACCTGCATGCGCTTGGCCTTTTCAAAGGAAAGGATGATTGTACCGTCCTGCTCGTTTTTCTTCTGAACGTATACATCCACCTTGTCGCCCACACTGATGGTGATGTCGCCCGCGGCGTCACGGAACTCCACCGTCGGGATCTGCCCTTCGGACTTGAAGTTCACGTCGACAAGCACGGCGTCGTCGTCAATGCGGACAATCTCCCCCTTGACGATGGAGCCTTCCTCCAGATCGCCGAAGTCGGGGTTGAGATAGTTTTCCAGGGCGCTTTCGAAGTTGATGTCCTCGTGCGCGGTTTCCGTTTGTGCCATATTCCAGCCTCCGGATACAAAATTCCCCGAACGGGGAATGGAAACTATCAGAAAGTCCGGGCAGGCACAAGAAAAAAATCGCCAATGCGATTGACATATTCCGGGCCGCCGGGCTAGTTATGGGACCGGGCGCGGCGAGAGGGCACGCCCGCAACCATCCCGGGAGCCGCCAATGAACTACTTCACACCGGACATTGAATGCGCGTCGTATGAAAAAATGCGCGCCCTGCAGTCTGAACGGCTGACGCAAACCGTCAGACGCGTTTATGAATCTGTGCCCTATTATCGTGAAATGATGGACAAAAAAGGCGTCACGCCGGCGGATGTGCGCACAGTGGACGATCTGCCGAAACTGCCCTTCCTGACCAAGGACGACCTGCGGGAGGCCTATCCCTACAAGCTGCTCGCCGTGCCGAGAAGCGAGGTGGTGCGCATACAGTCCACAAGCGGCACGACGGGCAAACGTGTGGTGGCCTTTTACACACAGAACGACATCGACAAATGGGATGAATGTTGCGCCCGCGCCATTGTGGCGGCGAGCGGCACAAAAGACGACGTGGTTCATGTCTGCTACGGCTACGGTCTTTTCACCGGCGGGCCGGGCCTGAACGGCGGCTCCCACATGCTGGGATCCATGACGCTGCCCATGTCTTCAGGCAATACGGAGCGACAGATACAGTTCATGTGCGATCTGGGGTCCACAATCCTGTGCTGTACGCCATCTTACGCGGCCTACCTGGCGGAATCCGTCATTGCCAAGGGCCTGCGGGACAAAATCCGCCTGAAGGCGGGCATTTTCGGCGCGGAAGCGTGGAGCGAGGAAATGCGGCGGGATATTGAGGCCAAGCTGGGCATCAGGGCCTACGACATTTACGGCCTGACGGAGATCGCCGGACCGGGCGTTTCTTTTGAATGCGCCGCGCAAACCGGCATGCATATCAATGAGGACTATTTCATCCCGGAAATCATTGATCCCGATACGGGGGAAACCCTGCCGGAGGAGACCAGGGGCGAGCTTGTGTTTACAACCATCTCCAAGGAGGCCTTTCCCGTCTTGCGCTACCGCACGCGGGATATCTGCACGTTGAGCCGCAAACCCTGCGCCTGCGGCAGAACGCTCATCAAAATGGGCAAGCTCATGGGACGCACGGACGACATGCTCATCATTCGCGGCGTCAATGTCTTCCCTTCGCAGATAGAAACCGTGCTTCTTCAGGAAGGCTACTCGCCCAACTATCTCATCGTTGTGGACAGGGTCAGCCATACCGATACCTTTGAAGTGCAGGTGGAACTGACGCCGGAAATGTTTTCGGATACGGTCAGACAAGTGGCCCAGCGGGAGAAGAATCTGGTGGGGGCCATGCGATCCATGCTGGGCATCTCGCCCAAGGTGTCGCTGGTGGCGCCGCGCACCATCGCCAGAAGCGAAGGCAAGGCCGTGCGCGTTATCGACAAGCGCAAAATCTGAGGGGGTGCGCCGTGACCATAGATCAGCTCTCCGTCTTTGTGGAAAACAAGCCCGGCCATCTGCTGGAAATTACCGAAACACTGGGCGGGGCCGGCATTGACTTGCGCGCCCTCTCCATAGGCGACACGGCGGAATTCGGCGTGCTGCGCCTTATTGTCAGCGAGGCGGACAGGGCGCTCGCCGTCCTGCGCGAAGCCGGCTTTGCGGTATCTCTCACCCAGGTGCTGGCCGTAAGTCTGGCCGATACGCCCGGCAGCCTCAGCAAAATCCTGCGCGTCATCGCCGGGGCCGGCATAAATGTGGAATACCTCTACGCTTTTGTCACACGCAAAAGCGGCAGCGCCTATGTGGTATTCCGCGTGGAGGACAACGCCGCCGCCACGGCGATTCTGGACAAAAACGGCATTGTTCCCGTCGGGCCGGAAGATCTGCTCTGAGCAAAGCGCGCATGCGGCCTGAACTTCTTCTTTTCGATATAGGCAACACCTCGGTCAAGCTTGGCCTGGCCGACAAAAGCGGGGTGTCCTCCTCTTACAGCCTTCCCGCTGACACCGCCCAGACGGCGGACAGCCTCGGCCTTACCCTGCTTGCCCTTCTGCGTCACGCCGGCGTGGACGCGAGGAGCCTTGCCGCCTGCGCGGCTTCCTCCGTCGTGCCGAGTTTTGACCCCCTGCTCAGGGAGGCCCTGGAGCGCTATGTGGCAAAGCCCCTGCTCTTCGCCCTGAAAGATCTGTCCGTTCCCCTGAAAAACCTCTACAACCGGCCGGAAGAAGTAGGGGCCGACAGACTTGTCGGCGCCCATGCCGCGCGCGAATTATACCCGGAAGCGCCCGCCCTGATTGTGGTGGATTTCGGCACGGCCGTCACCTTTGACTGCCTGCGGGCCGACGAGTATCTGGGAGGGCTGATTTTTCCCGGGCCGCTCACGGCCATGAACGCTCTTTCGCGCGAAACGGCCAAACTGCCGCGAGTTGACCTGGACGTCAGGGCGACGGAACCCGCCCCCGGCAGAGACACGGCCACAAGCCTGCGCCACGGGCTGGTGTTCGGCTTTGTCTGCATGGTGGAGGGTCTTGCGGCCAAACTCGCCTCCGGCCTGCCAAAACCCTGCCCCGTACTCGGCACCGGGGGCTTTGCCCCGGCCATCGCCCGCCTGAGCGGCGTCTTCGAGCGGGTGCTGCCCGATCTCGTGCTGGAAGGCCTGCGCCGCCTGTACTATGGAGCCGGACAGCGCGACCTAGGCCGGAAGTGACAATTCCGGCAAAATCCTGTATCTTGCGGCAAAAGCAAATCCATCCAACAATCCCGTGCACAAAGGAGCTGTTTTCATGAGCACTGTCGCTACTGTATTTGGCCGCGAAATTCTGGATTCCCGCGGCAACCCCACCGTGGAAGTGGAGGTTACGCTGGAATCGGGCATCAGCGCCCGCGCCGCCGTGCCTTCAGGGGCATCCACCGGCACGCGCGAGGCCCTGGAAATGCGCGACGGGGATAAAAAGCGTTACGGCGGCAAAGGCGTGACAAAAGCCGTGGAGCATGTCAACACCGAAATAGCCGACGCCGTGACGGGCCTTGACGCGTTGCGTCAGGTGCGAATCGACAACACCCTTATCGATCTGGACGGCACGGACAACAAGTCCCGTCTGGGAGCCAACGCCATGCTCGGCGTTTCCATGGCCTGCGCCAGGGCAGCGGCGACTTTTCTCGGCCTGCCGCTCTACAAATACCTGGGCGGCGTCAACGCGAAAGTGCTGCCCGCGCCCATGATGAACATCATCAACGGCGGCGCGCACGCCCCCAATAACCTGGACATCCAGGAGTTCATGATCGTGCCGGTCGGCGCGGAATCTTTCCGTGACGCGCTGCGCATGGGGGCGGAGATTTTCCACACGCTCAAAAACCTGCTCTCCAGGGACGGACATGCGACCAGCGTGGGCGACGAGGGCGGCTTTGCCCCCAATCTCAAAACCCACGACGAGGCATTCAAATACATCATGAAGGCCATTGAGGAGGCGGGGTACAACCCGGGATCGGAAGTGGTGCTTGCCGTTGACACGGCCGCCTCGGAATTTTTCAAGGACGGCAAATACACGCTCGCCGGCGAAAAACTGAGTTTTTCCAATGCTGAAATGGCGGAATGGCTTGCGGAATTCACGCGCAAGTACCCGCTTATTTCCATTGAGGACGGCATGGCCGAGGGCGACTGGGACGGTTGGGGCATGCTCACGGGTACGCTTGGCGAAAACGTGCAGCTTGTGGGCGACGACATCTTTGTGACCAACCCCGCCATACTGTCCGAAGGCATTGCCCAGGGCGTGGCCAACTCCATTCTCATCAAACTCAACCAGATAGGCACCGTCACCGAAACGCTGGACACCATTGAAATGGCCAAGGAAGCGGCCTATACCACGGTGATTTCGCACCGCTCCGGCGAAACGGAAGACAGTTTCATCGCCGATCTCGCGGTGGGCGTGAATGCCGGGCAGATCAAGACGGGCTCCCTCTGCCGTTCGGAACGCATGGCGAAATACAACCAGCTGTTGCGTATTGAGGAGGAACTCGGGGACGTGGCGGAATTTTTCGGCCCGTTGCTGTCGGAATACTACACAGTGAAAAAATAGATGGGGACGGGGTGGCGTCGCGCGCTCCGCCCCGGCATCGGAAATGGTCATTATTGACGGCAAAAAAACAGCCCTGGCCCTGCGAGAATCGCTGGCGGCCGAAGTGGCCGAAGGCGTGGCCGCCGGCCGCCGGCCGCCGGGGCTGGCGGTTATCCTTGTGGGGGACGACCCGGCCTCGCAGGTCTATGTCCGCAACAAAGAAAAAGCCTGCTCGGCGGCGGGCGTAAACTCCTTCGTTTACCGCCTGCCCGCCGAAACATGTCAGGGGGATCTGCTCGCCCTGATCGGGGAATGCAACGTCCGCGCCGATGTGGACGGCATATTGCTCCAGCTTCCCCTGCCGCCGCATCTGGACGCCCAAGCCTGCCTGCTGGTCATTGACCCCGCCAAGGATGTGGACGGCTTTCACCCGGAAAATGTGGGCAGGCTCTCCATCGGACTGCCGGGTTTTCTTCCCTGCACGCCCGCCGGCGTCATGGAGCTTTTGAAATGCTACAGGCTCTCGCCCGCCGGTAAAAAGGCCGTGGTCGTCGGGCGGTCAAATATTGTGGGCAAACCGCTGGCCATGCTGCTTTCCCGGCCGGGCCCTTACGCCAACGCCACAGTCACGGTATGTCATTCCCACACGGCGGACCTGACGGCGGAATGCCGGACGGCGGATTTTCTTTTTCTGGCCATGGGCCGGCCCGGCTTTATCACGGCCGGGATGGTGAAGGAAGGCGCGGTGGTGATTGACGTGGGCATCAGCCGCACCCCGCAGGGGCTGAAGGGCGACGCGGATTTTGAAAGTGTGAAGCGCAGGGCCTCGGCCATAACGCCGGTGCCGGGCGGCGTCGGCCCCATGACCATCGCCCTGCTGCTCAGGAACGCCGTCACTGCCTGGAAAGAGCACGTCTCATACAAATATTGAGGGGCTATATGTACCGCAATGCGAAAAATGTGGGGCACTACATGGTGGGCAAAGGCGCTCTGGCCCGGCTCGGCGACATTCTGCGCCCGCTACGCGGCGCGCAGCCGCGAAGCCCGGCGGTTTTCTTCATCGACCACTGGTTCAGCCGCACGGACATGGTCTCCCGCCTGCCCCTGGAACGCCGCGACATGGTTGTCTATGTCGATACCACAAATGAGCCGACAACCCGAAGCGTGGACGCCTGCGCCGCCGACGTCAAGGATTTTCTGAACGGGCGCGCTCCCTGCGCCCTGCTGGCTCTGGGCGGCGGCTCCACTATGGATACCTGCAAATGCGTGGGCAATCTCCTTACCAATCCCGGCAAGGCCGAAGACTATCAGGGATGGGAGCTTGTCGGAAATCCCGCGCCCTACAAAATAGCGATTCCCACCCTCGCCGGCACCGGATCGGAAACCTCGCGCACCGGCATTGTGTGCAACGAGGAAAAAAACATCAAACTGGGCATGAACAGCGATCACACCATGTTTGACCAAGTGCTGCTGGATCCCGATCTCACGGCGAGCGTCCCCCGCAACCAGTATTTCTATACGGGCATTGACACCTGGATGCACTGCTTTGAAAGCCTTTCCGGTTCTTATCGTAATGTCGTGGTTGACGCCCTGGCCGCCAAGGCCATGGATTTGTGCAAAACTGTCTTTCTCTCCAAAGACATGATGAGCGAAAAAAACCGCGAAACCATGATGATAGCTTCCTTTATCGGCGGCATGGCGGCCGGTTTCGTGGGCACGGTGCATCCCGTTTCCGCGGGGCTGAGCATGGTGCTGCACATGCCGCACGGCATCGCCAACTGTTACTCCCTCTCGGTGCAGGAGGACATCTATCCGGATGAATACAGGGATTTCATGACCATGATCAACCGCCAGGGCATCGACCTGCCCCGGGGCATCTGTCAAAATCTCACGGAGGCGCAGTACGAGGCACTGTACGAGGCGAGCATCGCGCATGAAAAACCGCTGACCAACCGTCTCGGGCCGGACTACAAAAAAATCCTCACCAAGGAAAACCTCATCGGGCGCTTCAGAAGGATGTGAGCTACTCCGCAAAGGCGTCTTCAATGGAAAAAAATTTTTTACATAATGCAGACACATTTGAAAAAATTAAGGAAATCCCAACTTCGAGCATTGATTTGATTTTGACTGATCCTCCTTATAATTTAGGCGCATATTCCACCGGCAACATGAAATTTGCATGGAGAAAAGAAATAAATAATGATCTGGCCGAATGGGATAAAAAAAATTTTAACCCTCTGGATCTGCAAAAGGAATTTGTTCGCGTCATCAAACCGACCGGCAATATTATGGCATTTTGCAGTTACAATCTGATCGGCAAATGGCACGAAACATTTGACCATTTATTTGATACATTTCAGTTTTTTGTCTGGCACAAGACAAACCCTGTTCCCAAATTCCGAAAAGCCGGATTTCTTAACAGCTGCGAACTTATTGTTTGTATGTGGAACAAGGGCCATACATGGAATTTTGGAAAACAAAATGAAATGCACAATTTTTTTGAATCCTCAATTTGCATGAATCCGGAAAGATTAAAAAAACCAAACCATCCAACACAAAAACCCGTTAAGTTGCTGACACACCTGTTAAAAATTGCATCTAATGATGGAGATACAATATTTGATCCGTTTATGGGTGTGGGCTCAACAGGTGTCGCCTCAATAATGAACAACAGGAAATTCATCGGAATAGAAGCAGAAAAAGAATACTATTCGGCAGCGGTAAAGCGCCTGAAGTCTTGCGCCGGTCAAACAGACTTATTTTCTGTCGGGAATAAAAAAGATCTTGCCGAAGAAATCCGTAGCGCCCTCCCGGAGCCAAAACGCGAATTGTTGATGGTTTGATTATCGGGAGAGCGCTACAGGGGAACGCCATGAATATCAAAGTCAACTTCAGCGGCCGCTCCATACGTTACACGGAGGAGGAAATCGCCGTGGCCGTGGAGGCCATGCGCAACGCCGATCCGCTCACCCAAGGCCATTACCGCGACGAGTTTGAACGCAAATTCGCCAACTACCAGAATGTGCCGGAAGGAAGCTGCTTTACCGTCTCGAACGGCTGCGCGGCGCTGGAAATGTCCGCCCAGCTCTGCCGTTTCAGGCCGGGAGACGAAATGGTCATCCCGGCCCACACGTTTACGGCCTCAGCCTATCCCTATCTCAAAAAAGGCGCGCGTCCGGCATGGGCCGATGTGGATTTGCGCACTCGCGTGGTGACGGCCGAAACTGTGGAAAAAGCCATCACCCCCCGCACCAGGACCGTGGTTGTGGTGCACCTGTACGGCTATGCGGCCGATATGCCGGAAATAGCCGCCCTGTGCCGAAAACGCGGTCTCATTCTCATAGAGGACGCGGCGCAGGCCATCGGCGCCGAGGTGGACGGACAAAAGGCGGGCAGTTTCGGCGACATGGGCATTTTTTCTTTCCACTCGCACAAAAACCTCACCACTCTGGGCGAAGGGGGCATGCTTTACGTCAAGGATCCGGCCATCGCGGCCGTTATCCCCGCCCTGCGCCACAACGGGCACTGCGCCTACGCCTTTGCAAGACCAGATTACTGGAAACCGGCCATGGGCAACGTGGATATGCCCATGCTGGACGATGAGCCGCTTATGCCGGGCAATTACTGCCTGGGCGAGGTGGAGTGCGCGTTGGGCGCGAAGATGCTGGAGCGCATCGACAAAATCAACGACGAAAAACGGACCCGGGCGCTTTATTTCATAGACGCGCTGGACGACTGCCCGGAACTAGAATTTCACCGTGTGGCCGACCGCCGCCACAACTACCACTTGCTGGCCGCGCGCGTGACCGCGGGGCCGCAAATGCGGGACGACTTCATGCGGGGCATGTGCGAGAAAGGCGTAAAATGCGTTGTGCAGTATATTCCCCTCGACCGCTACGATTTTTACCGGCGCCTCGGCTTTGGCGAGGCCGCCTGCCCCAACGGCGACGCCTTTTTCGACAGCATGGTGTCCTTTCCCTTTCAGCACTGGCTGAGCGACGCCGATCTGGAATACATGCTCGCGGCGACACGGGAAACGCTGGCCTCCCTGCGTTGAAGGCCCTGCCGTGAAAGAGCGTTGCGTCGTCATACCGGCGGTCAAAAAAAACGCGGTCATACCGGATCAGCTTGTCAAACGCCTGGCCGGCATCACCCTGATTGAGCGGGCCATCCATACCGCGCGCGCTTTCGCGCCCGGTGAGGACGTTTTTGTCGTCACGGACAGTCAGGAAATAGAAATCATCTGCGGGCGCGCGGGGGTGGAATGCCGCCGCAACAGCGATTTGCGCCTCAGGAGCCTGGACATCGTGGTGGAACTGCGCGATGCCCTTGCGGAACTCGCCCCCCGTTACGGACATTGCTGCATCCTGCGAGCCTCCTGCCCGCTTTTGACCTGGCCCGACATGGAAGACGCCTGGAAAAAATACCGCGCGGCAAACGCCGACAGCCTGATAACGGTCAAAAGTGTGCGCCAGCGCATCTGGAACGTGCGGGGCGACACGCTGGAGGGGCTGCTGGGCGACAAGGAAGACCAGTTTCTGGTGGAAA
Source organism: Desulfovibrio sp. (assembly GCA_031291035.1). Classification (GTDB taxonomy): domain Bacteria; phylum Desulfobacterota; class Desulfovibrionia; order Desulfovibrionales; family Desulfovibrionaceae; genus Desulfovibrio. The sequence continues at coordinate 67,798 of JAISLI010000050.1, read as the reverse complement.
GCCGCGCTCTCATCATCCTCCGCCTTGCCCTGTTTACGGAAAAAAACGCCTCCTGCCGCAAAATCATCCCCTATTTTCTCAACGAACGGGCCATTGAAATACAGAACTACCAGGACTGGTGGATATGCGAACGCCTGCTCCTGCGGCGGCACATCGTCTTTGTTGTGGCGGGGTATCCCGCCATAGGACTGGGACACGTTTTTCGCGCCCTCATGCTGGCCCATGAAATCTCCAGCCACAAAATATCCTTTGTCTGTACGCGACAGAGCGAACTGGCGGTGGAAAGCATAGCCCGGAAAGACTACAAAATAGTGCGCCAGGGATCTGAGCCGCTGGCGGATACCGTGCTCTCCCTCAGACCGGACATGGTTGTCAACGACATCCTGAACACGGATGTGCTCTATATGACCCCCCTTGTGGCCGCCGGGGCGCGTTGCGTCAACTTTGAGGACGAGGGACCGGGCGCGGAAATGGCGGATGTGGTGATCAACGCCCTGTACGAAAGCGGCGAAAACACTGGGCGGCTGCGTTGCGGGCCGGAATATTTCTGCCTGCGCGACGAATTTGTGGGGGCGGCGCGCAACGATCTGAGACCCCGCGCGAACACCGTGCTCGTCACTTTCGGCGGCACGGATTCGCAGAATTTTTCGCGCCGTGTGCTGGATATTATTGAACCTGTGTGCCGCGCCCGCGACATCGCCATCCGCCTTGTGGCGGGGCCGGGCTATGCCCACAGGCAGGACATGGAGGAGCATCTGAAAAAACTCGCCAACCCCCTGCTGGAATTTACCTGGGCCACAAACGTCATGAGCCGCATGATGGAAGGCGCCGATCTGGCTGTCTGCTCAGCCGGCCGCACGGTCTACGAACTGGCGCACATGCGCGTGCCCGCCGTCGTGGCGGCCCATCACGGGCGGGAAGCAAGGCATACCTTTGCCAGACCGCGCAACGGCTTTGCTTTTCTGGGAATCATGAACAGGATAAGCGACGCCAGAATACGCAATGTTTTTCTGGCCATGCTCAAGTATCCGCGCCGCGCGCGTTTTTTCGGGCGGCTGGCGAAGATGGACTTTACCGGCAACAAGGCGCGGGTGGTGGCCCTGATGCTGGAGAAACTGCAAAATTGAAAGCGGCCGCGCGCTGTCGCCGCCGGCAACCCCGGGTACGGACATGACGAAAAAATCCTCCGGCAGAACCGTGGCCCTGGTGCAAGCGCGCCTCGGCTCCAGCCGCCTGCCCATGAAATCCCTGCTCTGCCTGCGGGATTTTCCCCTTATTGACTGGGTGACGCGGCGGCTTGCGCGCGCCGCGAAACTGGACGGCATCATGGTTGCCATGCCGGACACGGACCGCGACGCCGTTCTGCGTGAACACCTGCGGCGTCACGGCGTGCCCTGCGCGACAGGCCCGGAAGACGACGTGCTGACGCGCATGGCGCTGGCGGCCAGGGCTGCTGACGCGGCAACCGTGGTGCGCGTGTGCGCGGACAATCCCCTCGTCTGGGGAGAGGCCGTTGACCGCCTGCTCGCCCACTACGCGCATGCCGCCTGTGATTACGCCTACAACCACATACCGCGCGGCAACCTCTGGCCGGACGGCCTCGGGGCGGAAGTCCTCTCCCGCGAACTGCTGGAAGAGCTGGAGGGCAAGGCCACCCTGCCCTCGCAACGCGAGCACTGCCTCAACTATATATGGGACAATGCGGATAACTTCCGCATCTCCACCTTTGACCCGAAAGAGCTGTGGCTTCGCCGTCCGGAAATCAAGCTGGACGTGGACAGCCCGGAGGACTTCCGGCGGCTTTCCCTGCTGCCCCTGTGGCCGGATATGGAGGCCGGTGATATTGTGCGTGTTTTTGACGCCGGAAACCCGTAGTGCGGGAAGATGCCGCGCATCACGATCTCTGTTCGTTTGTTTCGGCAGTGGCGCGCAGACGGCGGAAAACGGGTTCCAGTATCGTCGGAGCCAGAAAACGGGAGAGCGGCACAAAAACCAGGGCGAAGGAAATGCCCCCGGCCGCCAAAGCCAGACAGGAGGCCATTACGGGATGCAGGGAGAGTTTCTCCATACAGAGCCGGCAGACATACCAAGCCAGGGCCGCGCCCGGCGATGAACAGGCCAGAGCGCGCAGGCCGGACCGAAAAAGCCCTCCAAACGCTCCCCGCCCATATCGACGCCTCCATATACCCGCAAGCCAGATTACATACAGGCTCACGCTCAGGCCGGAAAGCGCGGCAATGCCTGTCGCGCCAGCCGGCGCGGCCCAAAAATAATAGACGGGCAGGCACAGCGCGGTCATCACCGTGCCGGTGAGGGCGGGCGTGAGCGTATCCCCCCGGGCATAATATCCGCGAACCAGCACCATATACACAAGCCAGAAAGGCGTGGCGGCAAGCATGATCCGCGTCAGCGGCACCGCGGCCAGCGTTTCCGCCGCGCCGAATCGTCCGCCCTGAAATATCGCGCCGAGCAGGGGCCAGGCGCAGGCCGCCATGCAGAGAGCGCAGGGGATGATCAGACCCAGTCCCGTCAGCAGGGCCGAACACAAGGCATCGCTGAAACGGGTTTCATCCCCCTGGGCGATCAGGCTTGCCAGAAAAGGATATGCCGCCGCCGCCGCCGCCTGCCCCACTAGCCCCACCGGAACCTGGGCAATGCGGCGCGCGTAGTTGAGCAGGCTTACCGCGCCTTCTCCGGCAAGGCTGCCGAACACGCGCAGGATCTGCTCATCCAGCATGACGATGGTCTGCCCCAACATGAGCGGCAGGGCCATGAACAGGAAACGCCCCATGAGTCCGTGCCGCCAGACGGGCTGAATATGCAGCCCCCCCCGCGCCGCTATGCGCCAAGGAAGAAAAAAAGCGCCCAGCGCCGCGCCGGCGGTCACGCCGATGCAATAGCCCGTCATGCCCTGCACGGAAATGCCGGCCGCCCCCGCTGCCGCGGGCAGAATCAAACCCGCCGCGATGATGCAGCCGTTGTAAACAAGGGGGGTCAGGGCGGGCACGCCGAACTGCCGCCGCATGTACAGCAGGGCCGTGAAGCAGGCCCCGCAAAGAAAAAACACTTGGGCCGGCAGAACAAGACGCATGAAGAAAGCCAGCCGCGCGCACCGGGCCGGCGTAAAACCGGGGGCAACCAGGCGGGCCAGCGGTTCGGCGAAGAACATGCACAGCAGGGTGAGCAGGCTCGCGGCCACGAGCATCCAGCAAAAAACACAGGAAAAAAAACGCCAGGCGTCCGCCGCGTCCTCCTGAAAGCGCCGCGCCAGCAGGGGGATGATGGTGATGGACATAAAACCGCCGGCCAGCAGATAATTGAGGCAATCCGGCACCACAAACGCCGCGAAATACATGTCCGCTTCGGCGCCCGCGCCGAATTGCCAGGAGATGACCTTGTCCCGCGCAAGACCCATGATGCGGGAAAGGACGGCGCTGCCGGCCAGCAACAGAGCCGCCGCGCCCATGCGGTGCCGGGTGGAGAGAGGACCCATCAGCTCCGTTCCCCAGGCGGAATTCCGTTGTCAGCGTGAAAAAATGGCGGAGACTCCCGCTCGGTCATCATAACCTGTGAATGGTAAAGATTTTTTCAGGTCTGGCAAGTATCTTTTTATCCTGTGCCGCGAGCGCACGCCATGCCCCTGAGGCGTATCCGGGAAAGCGGCGCGGGCTGAAACCGACGATTTTGGCCCGATTTTTGCCACACACATTAACTCCGCCGTATAACGCGCCTTTCTCCAAAATCGGCGATGTTTTGCGGAAGCGTATCTTGGGGATTCTTGCAGGGACGCCAAAAAGACATGGTATGGCCTGAAAGAGTCTGTTCCGTTTGTGTGCATACGGCGTGCGGGGGGATTACCCGGGCAAACAGCGCCTGCAATTTTACAAAGGCGATTAATTTCCTCAAAGGAGCGTATTATGCGGGAAATCACCCTGTTTCGGCTGGCCCTCTCCCCGGAGTAGCGGGCAGGAAGGGAACGGGCGGCATGTGCGGACAGGCAGTTTCAATTACCCGGCGGCGGTGAACAAAAACGCCGAGAATGTCCTGCTCATCCGCGAAGCGCCGGAATTGACCGGACACTATGCCGCCGAATGGCAATGCCTGTGGGAAGAGGGAGAGCCGCTGAAAGCGCGGTATTGACGCGGAAACCAACCGCCTTTTTCAACTTGAACCGCCCTGGTGACGGGCCAGCCGGGCAGCCGCCTCAAGACCCGTTCCGGCGAAAGCGAACAGCACGTCAAGCGCCCTGGGCAGCGCGGCGTTCAGCAGCCCGGAATCCGCTTCGTCCGGACGGCCAAGCACCCAGTTCAACGCATCGCCCTTGCACGACGGACGCCCTATCCCCATCCGGAGCCGGAAAAAATCCTGCGTACCGAGGCATTCGGCAACGGATTTCAGGCCGTTGTGCCCGGCGTTTCCGCCGGACCGCTTGAAACGCAGCTCACCCGCCGGAATGTCAAGCTCATCATGCGCCACAACAAGACGCGACGGCGGCAGTTTGTGCCATGCAAGCAACGGCCGCGCGCAACGGCCGCTCTCATTCATGAATGTCAGGGGCCTTGCCGCGAGCCAGACTCCGCCCAATTGCGCCAGATGAACCCTGTAGAGCTCGCAGCCGAAACGGGAACCGTTGAGTTCGTCAAGCCGCCCTTCCTCCCCGGCGCGCGCAAGCAGAGCGGAAACCAGCAGAAAACCCATGTTGTGGCGCGTGCCGGCGTACCGGGGCCCCGGATTGCCCAGACCGATCAGCGCCCCTTGATATTCCATACTCTAGCGACAATCTCAAAGCGAAATTGCTCTATGTTCAATACCAAAAAGAGGCTAGCCGGTGGAAGAGGACTCCGCCGCTTCGCCTTCAGTTTCGTCTTTGGATTTTGCCAGAACGCTGACAATGACGAAATTTCGGCCACCGGCGGGGAGCACACCGGCCGGCAACCGCAAATCCTGAACCGTCACGGTGTCATTGATGCCCATGTCTGTCACGTCAATCGTGATTTTCCGGGGAATATCCAAGGGCTTGCCGGCAAGGCGCAGCGTTTCGCGATAGGTTTCCAGCGTGCCCCCCAATTTCACCCCGCGCGCCGTGCCCACAAATTCCAGGGGCACCTCGACTTTCACTTCCCTGTCCAAGTCCACGCCATAAAAATCAATATGCCTGAAAGCTTTTTTGTAGGGGTGACGCTGCACGCTCCAAATCAGAACCGGATGGACGGATTTTTGTCCGCTGTCGTCTATTTCGAGGTTAAACACAGTGGTATGCCCCATTTCCTCATACATTTTGTCCAGCGGAAGCGCCGGAATCTGGACGGAAATATTCCCCCCTCCCCCGGTGTAGAACACGCCGGGGACGAGGTTCCGCGCGCGCAGGCGGCCGCTGGGGCCTTTGCCTGACTGTTCGCGCTTTTGCACGCATAACGTCTTTTCAATGCTCATGGTTCCTCTCCTTCATTACACAAACAACACGCTCACGGATGAACCCGTATGGATGTTGTGAATGGTTTTGGCAAGAAGCGCCGCTACGGAAATAATCCTGAGTTTCGGACAACGCTCAATTTTGTCGCCCACGGGTATGGTATCGGCGACAATGACCTGGGTAAGGGCCTCCGTGGCGTTGATGCGGTCAATGGCGGGCCCCGACAGAACAGGATGGGTCGCGCAGGCCACAATTTTCCGCGCGCCGCATTTGAGCAGAACTTCCGCGCCGGCGCAAAGCGTGCCCGCCGTGTCGATCATGTCGTCCACCATAATGGCGACCCGTTCCTCCACATCGCCGATGACGTACATGGCCATTGCCTGATTGGGCCGGTCGCGGCGTTTATCCACGATGGCGAGGGGAGCGTTGAGCCGTTTGGCATAGGCCCGCGCGCGTTCAACCCCTCCCGCGTCCGGCGAAACCATGACAATGTTTTCTGTTCCGAATTCCCTCAAAGTGTCCAGCATGACCGGCGCGGCAAAAATATTGTCCACCGGGCAGTTGAAAAAACCTTGGATCTGACCGGCATGCAGATCTATGGTGACAACGCGGTCGGCCCCGGCGACACTGATAAAATCCGCCACCAGTTTCGCGCTTATCGGCGAGCGCGGACTGACCTTGCGGTCCTGCCGGGCATAGGCGTAATAGGGAATGACGGCGGTTATGCGGCCGGCGCTGGCGCGTTTGAGCGCGTCCAGCATCAGGCAGAGCTGAATGAGATTGCGGTTGACCGCCGGAGGACAGGCAGGCTGGACAACGAACACATCATCGCCGCGGACGTTTTCACCGATTTCAATACGCAGCTCGCCGTCGCTGAAAGTCGTGGCAAGCGTGGGCGTGAGTCGGCAACCAAGATGGTCGCAAATGCCCCTGGCCAGTTCCGGATTTGAGCCTCCGGTAACAATTTTCATAGCGCCGAACATGTTGTGCCTGTCCTCCGGTAAAAGCCGGAGCCCGTCTTTGCCGCACCGCCGCGGGACATAAAGGCAAACGCATCAAGCCGCTCAGGCGGGCGTGTACTACAGCAATTAACGTTTGAAACAATTCACTCGTTTCAATCCACAGCCGGCTCCATCCGCTGACTGCTTCCAGCCCGGCGGACAGGAGCCGGGTGAACTGCCCCAATTCGCTCCAACGTGACGTGCTCCAATTGGCTGGGATGGAAGGGGTCGAACCTTCGTATGACGGAGCCAAAACCCGTTGCCTTACCACTTGGCTACATCCCAGCACGTCACAAACTCAGCAGAAATACGCGCCTCCGCCCTGTCCGCAACGCGAACGCGGCCTTTGCGGCCGACTCCGCCCCGTGCCGGGGAAACAGGCCAAACAGGCTTGAACCGCTCCCGCTCATACATGCCGCGTCGGCGCCAAGCCGCAACAGTCCGGCCTTGATGGAGGCCAGTGCCGGCTGTCCTTGAAAGACGACCGCCTCCAGATCGTTCACAAGACCATTCCCCGGAGTGTCGCGGAAATATGTTCTCCGTGCCGCCTCAAACAGGGGAGAACATTTATCCCCCGATACGGATTTTGTCAAGCGCTTCCGCCCCGCAAGAGGTTTTGGGGGCAGGAGCGACGCGTCGTAGGCGGCGTAGGCCCGGCCTGTGCTGACCTGAATGTCCGGGCAGACCAGAACCAACGGACAGCCGGACAAGTCCAATGCGACGGGCGTGATTCTCTCTCCGATACCCTGAACACGACAGGGGGAAGCCCGCAGAAAAAACGGCGTGTCGGCCCCCACGGTCAGGGCGAGCCCGGCCAGGGCCTCCATATTCAGCGGGCGCGCGCTTTCCCTGTTCAGCCAGCGCAGCAGTGCGGCCGCATTGCCGCTGCCGCCGCCGAGACCGGCTCCGACGGGAATGCGTTTTTGCAGGAAAACTTCAAGACCGGGAACCGGGCCCGCAACTTCCGCAAAGGCCGCGTAGGCTTTTGTCAGGGTATTATTTTCGGCGTCAATGTCCGGGTCGGAACAAACAACCCTGATTCCGTCCCGGGACGCGCGGCGAATGGTCAGCCCATCACGCGGATACGGCAGGGGATACAAAATGGAGTCCAGCTCGTGGTAGCCGTCCGGCCTCACGCCGACAATGCGAAGGCCGAAATTGACCTTGCAGCCGGTTGAAAGCCGGACAGGGGAAGGGGGCATTCAGCCTGCCTTTTCCGTTTCCGCGGCCAGCGTCTCTATGGTCAGATGACGGTTTGTGTACACGCAAATGTCCGCGGCAATGCCCATGGCCGCGCGGGCGATCTCCCCGGCGTCGAGTTCGCTGTGCTCAAGCAGCGCCCGGGCGGCCGCCAGAGCGTATGGCCCGCCGCTTCCGATGGCGGTGACCCCGTCATCCGGTTCAATGACGTCGCCGTTTCCCGAAAGAACAAGCAAATGCGCGGCATCGGCAAGGAGCAGCATGGCTTCCAGCCTGCGCAGGTATTTGTCCCTGCGCCATTCCCGCGCCAGTTCCACAGCGGAACGCAGCAAATTGCCGCTGAAATGCTTGAGCTTCTCCTCAAAAAGTTCAAAAAGCGTGAAGGCGTCAGCCGTGGCGCCCGCAAAACCCGCGAGGACGGTGCCGTCGCTGAGGCGGCGCACCTTCTGGGCAGTCTGTTTCATGACCATGTTCTGGCCGAATGTCACCTGCCCGTCCCCGGCCATGGCGACACGGCCGTTGCGCCTGACCAGCAGAATGGTGGTGCCGTGCGTCTCCGTCATCGTTTTTTCCACATTTCCCTGCGTTCTTTGTACGCCGCTTCCAAACGCTGAAAAGGGCGCTTGTCCGGCGCGTGTTCAGCAAGGCTTCGCGCCTTCGCAAAATAGCGCTCCGCCAGTTTCTGCCTGTCGGCGTACAGCACGCTGTACGTCAGATGAACATAGGCCTCAAACTGCCTGCCGGATTTTCCCAGCGAACGCGCATAGGCCTCATGCACTTCGGCATCCTCCGGCACATGGCGCAGAACGTCTTCATAATATCCGGCGGCTCCGCCGCGTCCGGTCTCGTCCAGCATGCGGGCGTAGTAAAAAGCGGCCATGTAATCCTTCGGGTCCAGGCGCAGCGCCGCTTCAAGCAGATCCCCGGCACGCCGCATCTCGCCCCTGCGAAAGTGAAACACGCCGGCCTCGCGCAACACCAGGGCATCGTCCGGAGCGGCCGCCAAAGCTTTGTCAAAGGCCGCGGAAGCCTGCGGAATTCTGTTCAGCCGGTTCAGCACAATCCCTCTGCCCATGCAGGAAAGAGCGTCGTTTTTGGAAAAACGCTGCAGGGCCGCCTGCTCGTCGCCGTAGCGAGCCCAAAGCAGCGTGTTCACGCGCTTGAAGCGCCGGTTCTCCGAAGGACTTTCCCGCGCTTTGTCGGGCATGGCGGCTATCCTGGACTGAAGGGTATTTATGCGTTCGCCTATGGCGGGATGCGTGGAGAGATAGGAGGGTACGGAAGCGCCGCTCATCATGCTTTTCCGCCGAAGCACCTTGAAGCCGTTCACCATGCCTTCCGGCGGGTATCCGGCGGCGACCAAGTATTGCAGACCTATCTGATCGGCCTCTGTCTCGTCAAGACGGCTGTAATTGAGCATGGTAGCCTGACCGGCGCCCAGGGCGCTCACGGCCACCGCTCCGCCTCCGGGACCTCCGGCGGCTATGCCGGCGACGGCAAGCAGTAACGAACCCAGGGAGACAAACTGCGCCCGCTCAAGCCGCGAAGCGACATGCCGCTGCGTGACGTGCGCAAGTTCGTGGGCCATGACGCCGACCAGCTCGTCCTCGCTGTCGAAATTCATAATCAGGCCGGAAAAAACATAAATGTAGCCCCCGGGCACGGCAAAAGCGTTAAGCGCGTTGTTCAGGATCACCGACGCGTTGAAGGTGTAGGGCTGTTTCGGCATGGTCCGGACAAGACGTTCAGTGAGAGACATGACGTATTGCCTGACCTCGGGATCGTCAATGACAGACAGATTTGATCGGATCATGGCGTCAAATTTCCGGCCCATCTCCTTTTCGTCCCTGATCGTGACCCCGCCGAAAAGAAACGCGTGGGCGGGCGCGGGCAGCGCCTGAACGACAAAGGTTGCGGCCAGAAACCAAGTCAGGGCGCGGCGGAGCAAAAGAGACAGGGCTGTCGTCAAGGGGTCACTCCAAATCCCAAATCTGGCCTTCCCGCGTGTCGCGCACGGTGACGCCGGATTCGGCAAGCCTGTCGCGCAGTTCATCGGATTCGGCAAAATTTTCCCCGGCGCGGGCAATTTCCCGCCGTTTGAGCAGGTCTGCGATGCGTCCCCTGTCGAGATTTTTTCGCCGGACGCGGATATCCCGCAGCTCCTCCAGAAACGCGGCCGGCGTGGCGCCGAAAAGACCGAGCTGGCGTTCCCAGTCAAAGGCGCGCTCAAGGAATTCCGCCAGCATTTTACGCCCGCCTTCGCTGCCGCGCAGATTTTTGTCCTCCAGCAGACGGTTTACAAGCCTCGTCTGTGAAAAAATCTGTCCCAGCGCCTGGGCCGTATTGACGTCATCGTCAAGGGCGACCTCGAAGGCTTCCGGCAGTGATTCCCATTCCCGGCGCATGTTTTCGGGCAACGCGGAATTTTTCCATTTTCCGCGCGCGAGGGCGCCGCTTGCCTCCAGCAGAGCGGAATAGACGCGACGAAGGGCCTTTTCCGCTTCATCCATGCTTTGCTGCGTAAAATCGACGGGACTGCGGTAATGCTTGCTCAAAATAAAAAAACGTAATGTTTCCGGCAGATAATTTTTTAACATCGCGCGAATTGTAGTAGCATTGCCCAAAGATTTTGACATTTTCTCCGCGTTCGTCTGCACAAAACCGTTGTGTATCCAGTAGTTCGCCAGAGCGGCATTGCCGGCGGCCTCAGACTGGGCGATCTCGTTCTCGTGATGCGGAAAAATCAAATCCTGCCCGCCGCCGTGTATATCAAGGGGCAACCAGGGAGCGCTCATGGCGGAACACTCTATATGCCAGCCCGGCCTGCCCTTGCCCCAGGGGCTCTCCCAGAACGGTTCGCCGTTCTTCGCCGCCTTCCAGAGGGCGAAGTCCAGCGGGTCTTCCTTCTCCTCTCCGGAGACGACCCGCGCTCCGGCAAGCAGTTCATCCAGACCGCGTCCCGAGAGCCGGCCGTACCTGGGCCAGGCCCGCACGCGAAAATACACGTCGCCGGAGGGAGTCGCATAGGCCTTGCCCGCGGCAATCAAGGTCACGCAAATTTCCTGTATCTGCGGAATATACTCTGTCGCGCGCGGCTCAAAATCCGCGCGCAAAACCTTCAGACGGTCCATGTCCTCATGAAAGGCGGCGATGTGGGTGTTCGCCACCTCCAGCCAATCACGCCCCTCGCTGTTGGCCCGCGCGATAATCTTGTCGTCCACATCGGTAAAATTGCGCACGAATGTGAGATTGTGGCCTGAATGGCGCAGACGGCGCGCCAGAACATCAAAAAAAACGGCTGACCGCGCATGTCCGATATGGCAGAAATCATAGGCTGTTATGCCGCAAACATACATGGTTGCCCTGCCGGGCCTGACAGGTATGAATTCTTCTTTTTTGCGTCCGAGGGTATTATACAACAGCATGCTGTGCCTCAGGTTTCAAGGTTTTCGGCAAGCGGCGCGAGCAGGCCGATGCGGCGCGCATGGCGGCCGCCCTCAAAGTCGTTTTCCAGAAATGCCGCCACAATGGACATGGCGAGTTCCACACCGGTAATTCTGGCGCCGAGACAGAGAACATTGGCATTGTTGTGCCGGCGCGCCAAGCCCGCGTGCAGTTCCGTCGTGCAGAGAGCCGCCCTGATTTCGGGGTGCCGGTTGGCCGCCATGGACATGCCGATGCCGGAACCGCAAACCAGAATGCCAAGGCAGCCCTCACGCGCGACGGCATGGCAGAGTTTGTGCGCCATAACGGGATAGTCGCAGCTTTCCTCCGTGAAAGGTCCGTCATCCGCGACCTCGCAACCCCGCTCCGCCAGATTCCGCGCCAATATCCGTTTCAGGACAAAACCCGCGTGATCGGAAGCGATATGAATGCGCCGCACGACTCCTCCCCGATAAATCCGACAGCCGCAACATGCGCCGCTGTGTCATTCGCAACGCCGCAAAACCAGTTTGCGGACAAATCTCCACGGAACAATTATACAATTTCAATGTCAATTCGCTTATTGCCCGCGGAGGACGGATTTGTACTTTGCCAACGGCAAAAGCGGCGTATCCTCCGGCAAGGCAAGGCGCAACTGCCCGTCTGTAAAAGGCGTTGACGGTTTTTCGCGTTCCTTGACAAGAACAACGGCGCGTTTGCCGTCTTCCGCCGTGAGCATCAGGCGATGCGGCAAACCGCGCGCGTCCTCGCTATAAACAATCCGCATTTCCCACCCACCGTCCTTCCGGTTTTCATGCCAGAGACGCGGCAACCCGTCGGCGTCGATGGTCAGACTGCCGCCGGGTTTGCCGGCAAGCTCGCAACGCAAAAGACCATCCTGCGACAATTCTCCCTGGCCGCACTCCTTCCCGAAAACGCGGGCATAACGTCCATTCAGCAGATTCGCCAGATGACTGAGATGAAACGGTATGGGAACCCCTATCCGCAAAAGGGGTTTCGCCGTTCCCTGAAAAAACCAGGCTTTGTTTTCATTGGGGCTGTATACGAGGAAATGCCGGTCGTCCTCTGCGATTTTTGCCGCTGTGACTCCAATGCCCGCCATGACGTCAAGCCGCAGGCGATCTTCGCCGTTGCCCCAGAACAGGGCCGTCACCCGCCGCGTATCCTCGGCGGAGCCGAAACGCAGGCTCATCCGCACATGAAACGGCGTGGAGGGCACATCCGCCGAAGCCAGATAGTTCCGCAAATTGTCCATCCCGTTTCGCTTTTCCTCCGTCACGTCGACCGCGGCCGGCTTTGCGCAAGCCGAAAGAAGGATGAGCAGGGCGAAAAGAACGCGGGTTTTCATAGCTGTGACAGACGGCGGCGCAAGGACTCGGCATTGGCCGGTTTGAGATCCAGAGCATTTTGGTAAGCCTTGCGGGCTTCATCCCTGAGATTCAGATGCCGGGCAATATCGCCGTAGTGCTCCCAGATGGAAGGGTTCGGCTGCCCTCCCAGGTCCACCGCCCGGCGGATTTCAACTAGGGCTTCCTGCGCTCGGCCAACCTTGAAAAGCGCCCAGGCGAGGGAATCCACTATGTACGATTTGTTCGGCGAAAGCTGGTCGGCCTTGACAATCAGTTCCAGCGCCCTGTCCAGATCATGATTTTCCTCGGACAAGGTGTAACCCACATAATTGAGCGCCTGAAAGTTGTCCGGGTGGCTCTCCAAAATTGTTTCCATCACCCTGAAAGCCTCTTTTTTATCGCCTGTTTCATCAAGCAGCGAGCCGAGCAAAAACAGCAAATCCGAATTTTTGGGCCAGAGCCCAACGGCCTTGCGGGCGGCTTCAAGCGCTTCCGCCATCTTTTTTTCATGGGCCAGAATACGGATTTCCATCTCCCAGAAATCGGAGAGGTCCGTAAATTTTTGCTGTCCCCTGCGGGTCTCCTCAAGAGCCTGCGCGCCCCGGCCGGCCTCGGCCAGAATGCGCGCGCGCAATAATTGCGCCTGTCCCGCGTGTTTGCTTTCCGCCGGCACCTTGTCAAGCCAGGCAAGCGCGCCGGCCAGATCGCGCCGCTGTTGATACGCGACATCCGCAAGCAAAATGTGGGATTCACCGCTTTTGTCGCCCTCCACCGCGATTTTTTTCAGGATGTTTTCCGCCTGAAGAGCATGCTGAAAATCCATGAACATGCCCGCCACCGCCAGGCGGAACTGCTTTGTGTCCGGCCCCCGTTGCATATACTTGAGCGCCTTTTCCGGCTGCCGGAGCCGAAGGGAAATGTTGATGAGACGCAACAGCACGTCCGGCGCGGCAAAGTCAAGTTTGAGAATGCGTTCGTAAACCTTGCGCGCCTCCGGCAAATTTGAACGCTGCTCGTGAACAAAGGCCAGTTCCGCAAGCGCCTCCACAAAATCCGGCTGCTCCCTGACAACGGCCTGCAGCAGAGGCAATGCCTCGGTTTGACGCTGCATGCCGATCAATGCTCTCGCAAAATAATAGTTGACAAGGGGCGTCCGTTTTTTTGCCGGAATGGCTCCGAGCAGTTCCTCCGCTTCCATAAATTCCCTGTTCTTGACCAGAAGCAGGGCAAGTTCAAGACGCGCGTCAAAGGAGTCCGGATTTTTCCGCAGATACGCGCGAATAAGCGCGATTGCCCGCTCTATCCCGCCGTCGTTTATCAGCGCCTCGGCATAAAGCAGGTTGAGCGACGCGTCATCCGGCCACAAGCTGTGCGCGTCTTCCAGAAAAGGCGCGGCATGGGGCGATCTCAGCCCCAAAAGCCACACGCCGCCCTCCATCCACGCTTTTGCCGGAAGTTTGGCCCGCTTCATCAGTTCCCTTGCCTCAAAGAGACCTTTTTCATCCTCATCGTACATACATGAGGCAAAAACCAGGTAGGCGTAGGTGTCGAGAGCTCCGGCGGAAAGTTCGGAAGGCGCGGGCCGCGTTTCCGGCGGCCGGTCGGCGCTGACGGCGGGGGCGGCCTTGTCCGCCTTCTTGCCGACGCAGCCGCTGCACCCCAGAAAAGATACCGGGAACGCCGCCAGCAGAAGCGCGCAGAACAGGACAAGCGTCCTGGATTTCATTCCTGTTTCCGTCACCTTACGTCTGTATCCATGCGTCGGAAAAATCGGTGATATTTCCGGCAAGATGTTCGTGAATTTTTTCCAGAAGCCGCGCCTCAAGCTGTCGCACCCGTTCCCTTGTGATATTATACCTCTCGCCTATCTCGCGCAAGGTCACCGGTTCGTCCGTCAGCAGGCGGTTGTGTAAAATGTAAAGCTCCTTTTCGTTGAGTTCGGGGCTAATGACCTTGAGGCGCTCGCGCACGATGCCCGATATTTCGTCCGATGCCAGCCTGTGCTCTATGCCGGGCTCCAGTGCCGGCAAAAAATCCATGCGGGTGGCGCCGGACTCGTCCCCGACCTGCGCGTTGAGGGAAACGTCAGCGGAAGAAAGGCGCTGATCCATTTCCACAATCTGGTCCTCACTGACGCCGAACTTTTTGGAAAGAGCCGCATTGTCCGGAACATAGCCTTGGGCGATCAGCTTCTGCCGCTCCCGGTTCAGATTATAAAAGAGCTTGCGCTGCGCCTGCGTGGTCCCGATTTTCACCATCCGCCAGTTGTCCATTATGAATTTGAGAATATAGGCCTTGATCCAGAAAGATGCGTAATAGGAGAATTTGATGCCCTTGTCCGGATTAAACTTGTTGACGGCGCGCACCAGTCCCACATTGCCTTCCTGGACGAGGTCAAGCACATTCTGCATCCAGCGGCGCTGAAAATCCATGGCAATGCGCACAACAAGCCTCAGATGGGAAGAAACAAGCCGGAAAGCGGCATCCGGGTCATTATGATCCCGGACGCGCAAAGCCATTTCATGCTCCTCTTCCGGCGTGAGCAGGGGAAAACGGCTCACTTCGCGCAAATACAAATACAGGCTGTCTCCGCCGCCCGCGAGTTTGGGCAGGCGGGAACAGGCGGGAACAGGCAGGGACGGGTCGGAAAAATCGTCCGCTTCAAGGCTGTCTTCGGGGGGCATATCCAACGAATCGAGCACATCCTCCCCGACTTCAGGCGCATCCCGCGATGCCGGCAGAACCTCAACCGTCGGCCTGGCCTCCGCCTTGCTATTTTTTTTGCTTCTCATCATACTTGCGCACCAGGGCAGTCGTATCCGAACATCATGATTTCAATTCAGCGTATCGCGGCGTTTGTCGATTCGCGGCGGCGGCAGGGCCGCCCCGTTTCTCGCGAAGCCGGCGGCTTCGCGCGCCGGAGGCAAACCCTGAATCACCAACTGTTGTATAAATATAATAATCGGATATAATTAGCCTAATCAGGTTTTGATCCGAAAAAAACAGCACATGACATCATATCGTTTTAACCTATTTTTTTCAATGCTTTTCAGCAATAACAGGAAACTGTTTCCATTACGCCGCAGGAAAAACCCATGACATTCAGACAGGCGCTTTCATCGGGACGAATCCTTCTGCTTGACGGCGCAATGGGCACCATGCTGCAAAAGGCGGGGATGCCGGCCGGCGTGCATCCTGAACTGTTCTGCATTGAAAATCCGGATTTGCTGCGAACGATTCACAAGGCCTATCTGAATGCCGGAGCGGATATTATAACCTCCTGCACTTTTGGGGGCAATCCCCGCAAGCTGCCGAAAAACGCGGACGTGTTCTCAATCAACAAAAAGCTGGTCGAGATGGCGCGCCGGTCGGGACGCGAAATCGGAAGGCCCTGCTTTGTCGCCGGAAATGTGGGTCCCACGGGACAGTTTATAAAACCTTTGGGCGAAATTGAACCGCAGGAGTGCCTTGAGGCCTTTGCCCGGCAGATCAGGGGGCTTGTCGCCGGCGGAGCGGATTTGATTTTCATTGAAACCCAATTTGACCTGGCGGAAGCCAAAGCCGCCGTCATGGCGGCACGGCGGGAATGCGGCCTGCCGGTTATGGTTTCCATGACCTTTGAGCAAAACCTGAGTCTGACCGGAACCACGCCCGCCGTTTTTGCCGAGACAATGCAGAATATGGGCGTGGATGTCGTCGGCACCAATTGCAGCGTCGGGCCTGAGCAACTGCTCACCGTCATTGAAGAAATGCTGTCTGTCTGTTCCTGCCCCGTTCTGGCCGAACCCAATGCGGGCATGCCGGAACTGCGCGGCGCCGAGACAATTTTTCCCCTAGGGCCGGAGGAATTCGCGCGGAAAACGGCGCTCTTCGCCGCGAAGGGCGCGCGCGTGCTCGGCGGATGCTGCGGCGCCGGCCCGGAACATCTGGCCGCCCTGTCGTCGGCTGTGCGCGACATGCGTTGCGACAGCGCCCCCACGGCGCCGCGGGCCGCTGTCAGTCTGACAAGCCGCTCGCAACTGGTGCGCATCGGCGCGGACGAGCCCTTCGTCATTATTGGAGAGCGCATCAATCCGACGGGCAAAAAAATTCTGGCCCAAGAACTTCGGGAAGACTGTTTCACAACGGCCCTGCATCTGGCGGATGAACAGGCGGGCGCGGGCGCGCGCGTTCTGGATGTCAATGTCGGCATTTCTCCGGCGGATGAAGTGCGCCTTCTACCGGAACTGACGCGCCTTCTTTCCGCGCGCTTGCCCCACCCGCTTTCGCTGGATTCCTCGAATTCCGACGCCATAGCCGCCGCGCTGCCCTGGTGTCCGGGTTCCTTTCTTGTCAACTCTGTCAGCGGAGAGCAGGGGCGCATGGAAACACTGGGGCCGCTGTGCAAAAATTTCGGCGCCCCGTTTATTCTTTTGCCGCTCAAAGGGGCGGAGTTGCCGCGCAAGGCCGTCGAGCGGATTCGCATCGTCGGGGAACTGATGGCGCGGGCTGAAAGTCTTGGCATACCCAGACGCCTGATCCTGATTGACATATTGGCCCTGACCGTATCCTCCGCATCTGAAGGGGGCAGGGAATGCCTGGAAATGGCAAGGTGGTGCCGCAGGGAAGGACTGCCGACGATAATCGGCCTCTCCAACATTTCTTTCGGTTTGCCGGCACGGGATCTGCTCAACGCCACATTCCTGTCGCTGGCCTCGGGAGCCGGACTCAATTCCTGCATAGCCAATCCTTCCGCCCCGCGCGTGCGGGAAGCGGTGGAGGCCATTGCCGTACTTGAAGGGGACGACAAGGACGCGGCCGCCTTTATCAGTTCTTACTCCGCCTGGAAACATGAAGGCGGCCGGACGGGGAGTACGGGCAAACAGCACGCGAGCGCGAACCTCCATGAGGCGGTGCTGAACGGCGACAAGGAAAACGTGCTGGATTTTCTCAACACCGAGATCGCCGGCGGGGCGGAACCCTTCCGGCTGATGCAGGACGCGCTGCTTCCGGCCATCACGGAAGTCGGCGCGCGCTACGAGCGCCGCGAATATTTTTTGCCGCAGCTTATCCGTTCCGCCGAAACCATGCAGACGGCCTTTGCGCATCTGAAACCGCTTCTGGAAAGCCGGCGGCTCCCCAAATCCCGCCCTGTCGTGGTTATGGCCACAGTGGAGGGAGATATCCATGACATCGGCAAGAACATTGTGGCGCTTTTACTTGGAAACCACGGGTTTGAGGTGATTGACGCGGGCAAGGACGTGCCTGCCGAGACCATTGTATCTTGCGCGGTACGGCACAATGCGCATATTATCGGGCTGTCGGCCTTGATGACAACCACCATGGTGCGTATGGAAGACACAATACGTCTGGTCAGGGAACGCGCCTTGCCCATCAGCGTCATGGTGGGGGGAGCCGCCGTCACCCGGGCTTTTGCCGAAGCCATCGGCGCCGACGCCTACGCCGCCGACGCGGTGAGCGCCGTGCGCGCCGCGAAGAATCTTTTGCGGGCATGATTATATTGGAGAAGCCGCCGTGAAACATTGTTTTCTGTTTTTCATATTCAGCCTGCTCATGCCCTGCGCCGCCTTTGCCCTGCCTCCCACCGGGCTTGACCTGAACAGCCTTTCGGACATGCTGGACAAACACAGGGGCAAGGTGATCGCCATCAATTTCTTTGCCACCTGGTGCCCCCCCTGCCGGGCGGAGATTCCCGAACTCTCCCGCGCTGTCCGCGAATATGCCGGCAAAGGCGTCATATTTGTCGGGCTTTCCGTGGATGAAGATCCCGACAAGGTGGAATCCTTCATTAAAAATATGGGAGTAAACTACCCGGTATACATGGCCGGCCGGGACATAACCGGAGCTTACCGCGTCAGCAGCATCCCGCACAACGCCTTTTATTCAAAAAACGGCCTGTTGATGATTTCAGAACCGGGAATTCTTGACAACGCAACATTGCGAATGGTTATCGACAAACTTCTTGAATACTGAATACGATGAAGCAATGCACCATACGCAAGGCGCATCAGAACGATGTGAGGGCGATGCACGCGCTTTTGCTGTATTCCGCCCAACAGGGCCTTTTGCTGCCGCGCGCCCTCATCTACCTTTACAGTCACATTCGCAACTTTTTTGTGGCCGAATCGCCGGAAGGAGACATCGTCGCCTGTTGCGCGCTGGCGCCAATATGGGAAGACCTTGGTGAAATCTGTTCCCTGGTTGTGCGCGACGAGTTGCAGCGTCAGGGTTTGGGCCGTCGCCTTGTGGAGGCCTGCGTCGGCGAATGCGAATTACTGCATTTGAAAAAAATTTTTGCCCTGACGTATCAGGACGCCTTTTTTATCAACCTTGGTTTCAGCGTGGTGGAAAAAAATGTTCTGCCGCAAAAAATCTGGGCGGATTGCGTGAACTGCCCCAAGTACCCTGACTGCGACGAAATCGCCGTATTGCTGGATATTTCCGGGAATAAAAACAGGCCAATGGCGTCCATCGCCGGCGCAACTTCGGCATCCCGCCAAAGCAAGGAGAAAAAATGTGACTGACGCACCGCGGGCGGCGGGATTGAGAGAACTTTTCGCTCCACATCAGATATCGCTGCGCCTGCAAGAACTTGCAAAAGAGATTGATGCTCTTTATGGTGAGGAGGCGCTTGTGGTACTATGCGTTCTTAAAGGCGCCTTTATATTTTGCAGCGATCTGGTGCGCTGTCTGCGCAACAAAAACATCGAAGTGGATTTCGTACGTCTTTTCAGCTACGGAAACAGTTCCACAAGCCGGGGGCGGGTAGTCATCAACAAGGACGCGGACATTCCTCTGAACGACAAACACGTGCTGATAGTGGAAGATATAGTGGACAGCGGCCGGAGCATGAATTTCCTGCTGGAGAGACTGGCCATGCGTCATGTGCGCAGCTTGCGTCTGGCGGCGCTCATCGACAAGCATGAACGCCGGGAAGTCGCGGTGCGCATCGACTTTGCCGCCTTTCATGTGGACAGAGGCTTCGTGGTAGGTTACGGACTTGACTATGCCGAACGCTGGCGCTCCCTGCCGGCCGTTTGCGAGATTATAGCGGAGTAAAACATTCAATGGAAATTCAATGCCCCAAGTGCGCCAGCAGATTCAATCTGCCTGAAGATCTCGCGCGGGACGGCGCGAAGCTGCGCTGTTCCGTCTGCAAAACCGTTTTTCCCTGTTCGGTGCCGGACGCAAAGGCGTTAGAACAGCCGTCGGATCCGGCAAAAAAGGTCCGGGACAAAAAAAAATACGGCCGCAAGACAGCGCTTGCCGCCCTTTTGCTTGCGCTTTGCCTTGCGGGCGGCCTTCTGGGATATTTCTGGTACGGCCGGCAAAACCCGGCGACGCCCCCAATGGAGGATATCGCGCAGAAAGTCGCCGAGTTGACCATGCGCAATGTGCGGCAATATTATGTTGACAATGAAAAAATCGGCAAGGTTATGGTAATCGAGGGAAAGGTTGTCAACGGTTCCTCCCGGCCCAAGGCCCTGATCGCCGTGGAGGCCGCCATTTACGACAAGGACAGGAATACCCTTTCCGTCAAAAAGCAGATGGCCGGCACACAGCTTTCGCTTTTTCAGTTACAGGTTTTGAGCGAAAAGGAAATGGAGTCGTTCCTCAACAACAAAATAGAAATTCTCTCCAATAACATCAATGTGCCGCGGGACGAAGAAGTCCCCTTCATGGCGCTTTTTTACGATCCGCCCTCCGGCGTGGCGGAGTTCGGCGTACGCATTGTCGATGCGCAGGATGCCGACGCATCGGGGAAATAGCCCGCCCGTCTGACGCTTATGGAGCAGGCTCAGGTCCGCCGCCGCAACCCCGGCTTTCGCCCGCGATGCGTCTGCGCCGTTATGTAACGGAAGCCGGACGGCGACTCGGCGCCGCCGGGGTGGACAGCCCGCTCCTGTGCGCCAGGCTTCTGGTTTGCCACCTTCTTGAAATCAGCCCTCTGGATTGTATCGCCGGTGTTGACAGGGCGTTGGCGGAGGAACAGATTTCACTGCTGAACCAGCTGGTTCTCCGCAGGATCAACGGAGAGCCTCTGGCCTATATTCTCGGTCAAAAAGAATTTTTCAGCCGTAATTTTCACGTTACCCCGGATACCCTGATCCCGCGCCCCGAAACGGAATTACTGGTTGAGACGGCCCTTGCGCTTCTGCCGGAGTCCCGCCGCCTGTTTTTTGTGGATGTCGGCTCAGGCTCCGGATGCATCGGCATAACCCTGGTTTTGGAACGCAGGCTCTGGCGCGGCATGCTCCTGGACATTTCCGGAAAGGCGCTTGAAGTCGCAAAAATCAACGCCCGAAGACTTGAAGCGTCCTCAAAACTCACGTATGTTCAGGCAGATATGCGCCGTGCGCCGCTACAATCATGCTCCTGCGATCTTGTGGTAAGCAACCCTCCCTATATCGGGGAGTCCGAAACAGCGCGGGTCATGGCTGAAGTGCTGCGCTTCGAACCGCACGAAGCGCTCTTTTCTCCCCTTGAGGGCGCCGCCCATCTTGAAGCCGCCATCCGTCTGGCCGCGCGCGCACTCAAAAAAAACGGCTTGGCGCTTGTGGAACACGGCGCGGAACAGGGCGCGCGCGCGCGCGCATTGTTTGACGGCGCCGGCTCTTTCCGCAAGGCAAAAACATTTCGTGACCTAGCCGGTCTGGAACGCTGCACCTGCGCCGTGAAGGGCTACAGCAATTAGAGCATTTTGCCTTTTAAACGCTCCCTTCGGCGCTTTACGGCGGGATGGGGAACCGGCAAAAATGCTGTTGCGGAGAACGGCGAGAATACCTATGATTTTCACCGGCACATGAAAAACGATTCCTCCGCTCTCTTTCAGCTTCAGACGGATTACACCCCCACCGGCGATCAGCCGGCGGCCATTGCGACGCTGACGGACAACCTGCGGGCGGGCGTACGCTCCCAGGTGCTGCTGGGCGTTACCGGCTCCGGAAAAACCTTCACCATGGCCAACGTCATTGCCCGCTGCGACCGCCCCTCCCTAGTGCTCGCGCCCAACAAAACGCTGGCCGCGCAGCTTTACAACGAATTCCGCGAGCTGTTTCCGCGCAATGCGGTGGAATATTTCGTGAGCTATTACGACTACTACCAGCCGGAAGCCTACGTTCCGGCTTCAGACACCTATATTGAAAAAGATTCCGCCATCAACGACAATATTGAAAAACTGCGCCATGCGGCAACGCACGCCCTCCTGACGCGGCGCGACGTGATCATCGTGGCTTCCGTATCCTGTATCTATGGCCTGGGGTCGCCGGAATACTACGCCAAAATGGTTATTCCCGTCGAGACGGGGCAGCGCTTGACGATGGATTCCCTCATGGCCCGTCTCGTTGAAGTGCATTACGAACGCAATGACTATGATCTGCACCGCGGCGCCTTCCGTGTGCGCGGAGACGTATTGGAAATCATACCCGCGTATCACCACGAAAGAGCGCTACGCCTGGAATTTTTCGGCGACGAGCTGGAGGCCATGCGCGAGATAGACCCGATTACCGGCGAGGTTTTGTCGGAGACGGCCAAAAGCGTCATCTTTCCGGCAAGCCACTATGTCTCGGCGCATGACAATCTCAGGCGCGCCGCTGCCGATATCCGTCAGGAACTGGCAGCGCGTCTGGCCTGGTTCAGGGAACAGGGCAGGCTTGTGGAGGCCCAGCGGCTGGAGCAGCGTACCCGGCTTGACCTGGAGATGATTGAGGAGCTCGGCTATTGCAACGGCATCGAAAACTACACCCGCCATCTGGACGGGCGCAGGCCGGGTGAGCCTCCATCCTGCCTTCTCAATTATTTCCCCCGTGACTTTCTGCTTTTTGTGGATGAATCGCACATTACAGTGCCGCAGATAGGCGGCATGTTCAAGGGAGACCGGTCCCGCAAGCAGACGCTTGTGGATTACGGTTTTCGCCTGCCCTCGGCGCTGGACAACCGCCCCCTGCGGTTTGAGGAATTTTCCGCCCTGACAAATCAGGCTGTGTACGTGTCGGCCACTCCCGGCCGCTATGAGCGCGACGTGGCCGGCGGCGGCGGCGCCGAGCAGATCATCCGCCCCACGGGGCTGCTGGACCCCCGTGTGGATGTGCGCCCGGTGAAAGGCCAAATGGAAAACCTGCTGGGCGAATGCCGAGCCAGGACTTCGCGCGGGGAGCGCGTGCTGGTAACCACGCTGACAAAACGCATGGCCGAGGATTTAACGGAATATTGCTGCAATATGGGCATCAGGGCCAGATACCTGCATTCCGACATTGACACGCTGGAGCGCATTCAGATCATCCGCGCCCTTCGCCTGGGGGACTTCGACGTGCTTGTGGGCATCAATCTTTTACGCGAAGGTCTTGACATCCCAGAAGTTTCCCTTGTCTGCATCCTGGATGCGGACAAGGAGGGTTTTCTACGTTCCACCGGTTCCCTGATCCAGACATTCGGCAGGGCCGCGCGCAACGTGAACGGCCAGGTTATCCTCTATGCGAACGCGATGACGCCTTCAATGAAAGCCGCCATTGACGAGACGACCCGACGCCGGACGAAACAGTCGGCCTTCAATGAACGGTTCAACATTATTCCCAGAACCATCCGCAAAAGCCTTGAATCTCCCTTGTATTCGCTGTACTCGGAAAAGGATCCCCCGCGTGGCGGCAAGCGCGGACGCAAGACGGCGACACCGGCGGACGTCGCGCCCAAAACGGCGGAAGAGGCCGCGGCCGCCATACAAAAACTGGAAAAGGAAATGCGTCTGGCCGCGCGCGACCTGGAATTTGAATACGCGGCGGAACTGCGCGACAAAATACGCATGCTGCGCCAACAATTTCTCACTTTGCCGGAATAGCCATGTCATCCCGAAACCGATTTTCCCGGTACATGAAACAGCCCCGCCGGCCGTCACTCCAGGCCGGGCACGCCGAAAAGGATCGGCGGCGCATGGAATGGCTGGCCGCGGAGCTGCACCGGCACAACTATCTGTACCATACTCTGGACGCGCCGGAAATCAGCGATGATGAATACGACGCCCTGTTCAGGGAACTTGAGGCATTGGAGCGCGAATACCCGGATCTGCGCAGCCCCTCTTCACCCACGCTGCGCGTGGGCGGCGGACTGCTGGAAGGACTCGCCAAAAAAGATCACGGCAGCCGCATGTACGGTCTGGAAAAAGTGTTTTCGAAAACCGAATGGCGCGCCTTTGCCGAACGTATGGCGCGCGCCCTGCCCGGCCGCCCGCTCTCGTTCTGGTGCGACCCCAAACTGGACGGGCTGGCGCTGGAGATTGTTTTTGAAAACGGCGTGCTGGCCGAAGCTCTCACCAGGGGTGACGGCACGCGCGGAGAGGTGGTCACCCGGGCGGTGCGGACGATCAGAACCGTACCCCCGCGCCTGCGCGGCGAAGGGCCGTTTCCGGCCTCGCTGGCGGTTCGGGGTGAAGCGATACTGTATAAACATGATTTCGCGCAATTGAACAAACGCCAGGAAGAACTCGGCCGGAAAATTTTCGCCAATCCCCGCAATGCCGCGGCGGGCGCCGTGCGCCAGCTGGATATCGCGGTCGCGCGGTCCCGTCCCCTGCGTTTTCTGGCGTACAATGTCGGCAATGTCGATTGGGGAGAGGCCGTCCCTTCCACCCGCCACCACGATGTCATGGAACGTCTGAAATCGTGGGGATTTCTGACGCCTCCTGATGGAAAGCTTTGTTCCGGCCTGAAGGAAGTCGAGGAATATGCGGCCTCGGTGAGGATGCGCCGGCAGTTGTTTCCCATGGAAATCGACGGCGTGGTCATCAAGCTGGACAGCCTTGAAGACCAGAAAGACCTTGACTATACGGCTAGCGCTCCGCGTTTCGCCGTGGCCTTCAAATTTCCGGCGAATCAGGCGCGAACGCGGCTTGAGCGCATTGAAATACAGGTCGGCCGCACGGGCGTGTTCACGCCGGTGGCCGTGCTGGCGCCGACGCTTGTGGGGGGAGTGGTGGTCTCCCGCGCGACCTTGCACAATGAGGACGAAATCGTCAGGCGCGATGTACGCGAAGGGGATACCGTCATCATTCAGCGGGCCGGGGACGTCATTCCCGAAGTTGTGGGGCCGGTTTTGTCCATGCGCCCGGAAAATTCCGTTTCCTACGTTTTTCCGAATGTCTGTCCGGCATGCGGTGAAAAGGGATACAGGGAAAGCGGCGGAATCGCGTGGCGTTGCGGCAATCTCTCCTGTCCCGACGTTCGTCTGCGCAGCCTGGAACACTTCGTTTCCAGGGCGGGGCTGGACATTCAGGGTCTGGGGTCAAGCTGGATGGAGAAGCTTGCCGACTCGGGCCGGGTCAGCTCTCCGGCGGATCTTTTTGATCTGACCTTGGATGATTTGTTGAAATTCGAGCGCATGGGAGAGACATTGGCCCGAAAATTTCTTGCCTCGCTTGAAAAAGCCAGACAAAGCGCCTCGCTCAAGCAACTGATCTGCGCGCTCGGCATCCGCCACGTGGGCGAGCAGACAGCCCGTCTGCTGGCCGAACGCTATCGCGATCTGGACGAATTGGCCGGCTCCGACGCGGAGACGCTCCAGTCCCTGCCGGATATCGGCCCGGAAGTGGCGTCTTCCATAACAAGCTTTTTCGATAACGCGGGGAACCGCGCTCTGTTGACGCGGTTTCGCGCGCTGGGCCTCTGGCCTCGAAGACAGGCCGAGGAGAATGCGCGCGCCCCGAATCCGTTGCGGGGAAAAAGCGTGCTGTTCACGGGAACCCTCTCACTGCCGAGACATCGCGCCCGCCAACTGGCTGAGGCCGCGGGGGCGATGCCGGCCGGGGGCATAAGCAGAAATCTTGACTACCTTGTGGCGGGAGAATCGCCGGGCGGCAAACTTGAAAAGGCCCGCTCCCTAGGCATACCGATACTGACCGAGTCTGAATTTATGCGGTTGCTCCATAGCGATTGACGCCTGAAACAGTTCGCTTACGGCGGGCAAAGCCCGCCCGCTCCTGTTTCGCGGCAACTGGGGCAAGGCGTCCCGGCGCGGCCGTTTAACACACGGGAAAACATCATGAAAACAGCGATTGTGGTCGTAGGGGCGAACGGACGAATGGGCAAAACAATTGCCGGTCTTGCGGCCGCTGATCCGTCGTTGGATCTTGCCGGTCTTGTGGACCGCGAGGAAGCGGCGCATGGGCTTGCCGCTTTCGGCTGTCCGGCGGGCGACAGCCTTGAGGCGATCCTGCGCGGGACGGCGCAAGCGGTCATTATCGACTTCACCGCGCCGTCAGCCAGTTTGCGGTTCGCGCGCACCGCGGCGGAAACGGGGCATCCCCTCGTGATCGGCACAACGGGATTTTCGGATGACCAGATGCGACAATTGCGCGTTCTTGCGGAAAGAACGCCGATTTTCTGGTCCTCCAACATGAGCGTCGGCGTGAATGTAATTCTGAGGATTCTGCCGGAGCTGACCCGCGCCCTCGGCGAAAACTACGATGTCGAAATTGTGGAACTCCATCACAGCCGGAAAAAAGATTCTCCCAGCGGCACAGCCATGTCGCTGGGCGACTGCCTTGCCCGGACGCGCGGCTGGGATTTTTCCGAAACGCGTTGTTCCTCGCGGGACGGGACCACGGCAGGCCGCCCCAGGGAGCAGATAGGCATCCAGGCCGTTCGCGGCGGAGATGTTGTCGGCGTACACACCATTTACTTTCTGGGACAGGGCGAACGCATTGAACTGTGCCATCAGGCGCATTCACGGGAAAACTTTGCCCAAGGGGCTCTGCGGGCGGCCCGCTGGATTGCCGGGAAAAAACCCGGCGCGCTTTACGGCATGCGGGATTTGTTGAACGAGACCAGCGCGTGACTGTGGGGAAGAGGCGGGTTTTCCTTTACCCGCGGGAAAGGGCCGCGCGGGCTGAAATCGGCTATTTTGGCCTGATTTTTGCATACACAGTAAGCCGTGATGCGTCCATCTTTTTCCGGAAGCGTTTTGCCATGATCTCACGGTAGGCTGGATACGGCGAGGCCATGTTCCCGATTTTGGCGAATTGGAACGGTTTCACGTCCATGTCGGGCAAGACCGCTCGTTGCCGCGCCTTGGTTTGCAACAGGGCGTCCGCCGTATCATTCGTGAACCGCCCCGGCCCCCTCTCTCTTCCGGGCGAAGAAGTCGCGCAGCAGGACGGCGCAGTCCCGCGCCCGCACGCCGCCCATGTGCCAGATTTTGTGGTTTGCCGGCATGTCCAGGTATTCCGCCCGGGAGACGACAGCCCCGGCCGCCTCGTCGGCGGCGCCGAAAACAAGCCCGTCAAGCCGCGCATGCGCAAGGGCCGCCGCGCACATGGGGCACGGCTCCAAGGTGACGACAAGCGTACATCCCCCAAGGCGATAATTGCCCAGTGCCCCGCACGCCGCGCGCAGGGCCAGGATTTCCGCATGGGCCGTAGGATCGCGCAGACCGACGGGCGCGTTGTGCGCCTCGGCGAGAATCTCTCCCCCCCGCCCCACAACCAGCGCGCCGACCGGCACCTCCCCGGCCGCGGCTCCCCGGCGGGCAAGGTCCAGAGCCCTGTCCATCAGTTCCTCCCAGGCGCGGCCGGCCGGCGGAGCGGGCACAGGGCCGGACGGCCTGAAAACGCGCGGTCGCGGCCTATACAACAATAACCCTCGACAAATGGCTGACCACATCCTCCGGCGTGTCGCAAACGGTGATGAGGCGGTCAATCTCTTCCTTCCGGATAAAACCGTCTCCCGTCATAGAGGTGCGCATCCATTTCAGCAGCCCGTCCCAGTAGCCTGAATCATAAAGAATTATGGGGAACGGCCGTATGCGGCCCGTCTGCGCCAGCACAAAGGCTTCCGAAAGTTCGTCGATGGTGCCCATACCGCCGGGCATAACCACATAGGCCATGGCGTATTTGACGAACATGAGTTTGCGGACAAAAAAATATTTGAAATCGCACTGTGTTGTCACATACTGATTGCAGCCCTGCTCGTGGGGAAGATGGATATGCAGGCCGACGGACACACCCCCTGCCTCGTGCGCGCCCTTGTTGGCCGCTTCCATTATGCCCGGCCCGCCGCCGCTGATGATGCCGAACCCGGCCCGCACAAGATCCCCGGCCATTTTTTCCGCATCCCTGTAGGACTGATTGTCCGGCATGACGCGGGCCGAGCCGAAGATGGAAACACAGCAGACCTCAAGCTTGTTCAGCGTGTCAAAGCCCTCCACCATTTCGGCCATAATGCGGAATGTCCGCCAGGACTCCGTGGTCAGGGACGAAAGATCGTCAATGCTGTTGTGCCGAACTTCCGGCATGAGCTCTCCCGAAGCGTTTGCGTTTGAATTTGACCTTCACGCGCAAGTGTAACACATCTGTCGCAAAGGTTCGATTGCGTCTCTGCCGTATCAGGGTAAATCGGTTCTTCCAGGCCTGATAACAGGAAAAATCCACCCGCTCATAGTTTCCTCCATATCTTACTGTTTTTTATCCATACCGCCTCCATCCATGGATAACAATCAATGTCGCCCTTGGCAACAGGCCTCACGCCCCGGTCATTATGCCTTCCAAGCGTGTTCGCTCACGGCCCGCAAATCCTTGCCGGGCGGTTCACCCGTTTCATTCGTGAACCGCGTCTGTCGGCAGGCGGAAGTAAAGGCGAAACTACCGGCGGCAGGCAAACGGTCTCGGATTATTATCGATGTTTTGAACGCCAGTCGCCCCAGTGCCCATCCGCAGGGATCGCACGACGTAAGGACTGAAGGCATCGCTGCTCCAGTATGCGGTGTCACCGCCGGGGACCGTGACCTTCACCGTGATCGTTCGGGAACCCACAATATCCGCCAGATACGCCGTGCCTCCGGTTGGTTCCGTGCCCGTAATCGTAGTACTGCTCCAAGTGCCGCTGGACACGGTAGCCGTTTCTGAATCCACCCACGTCAGCCCGTTCTTCGCATTTTTGTCGCGTCGCCATACGGGATTTTGATCAGTGTCAGTAGTGGACAAACCCGTTATTGTCGATGTCACCTCCCACGTTGCGCCGGTCACCTTGACCTCCACTCAGGCTTGCGGCGAAAACGACGAAACGGCCCTGTCTCCCGAAGGAAACAGAGCCGCTCTGAAATGGAAAAACCGCGCCGTTCCTGGCGAAAGGCGCGTTATCCGGCGGTGTTGATGTGTGTGTATACGCAAAAATCAGGCCACAACAGCCGATTTCAGCCCGCGCGTCCATCCTTTTTTTCTTTTTTCCGGGATGGATATCCTTTTTCGCCCGCATCTTCATGCCGTCCGCCCAGAGAAAAAATGTCCGTTCGGCAGTGCCGGAACGTCGTACAATCGTCACACAGGCGAAACACCTACCTGTTCGCGGCGCGAAAGTAAAAATTTTTCTCCATAATTTTTGGGGCACTCGAAGAAAAATTCATAGCACATTGAAATAACGAATATTTATCAATTTTTGCCTGAAAATATTCCTCCGGCTTTTTAACGGGTTACGTCGTCCATTCGATTACCTTGAGTGGGGGCGGCCAGAAGCGGCCCAGTCCTTTTTCCGCTCGCGCCGCTTGCCTGACAGATGGGAATGGAGGTATAGGGCGGATGTCAAACATGATGAAGCGCGCGACAGGACAACTTTTTTTTCCGGACATCGGGCCGGGGAACCGGTTTTTACCGCCTGAAGCCCATTTGCCGCAATTACAACGGGCCTTGCTTGACTGGTTTGCCGCGCACAAACGCCCCCTCCCCTGGCGCGCAAGCTACAGCCCTTATGAAGTCTGGATTTCTGAAATCATGCTCCAGCAAACGCGGATGGAGCGTGGAGTAACCTATTTCAAACGCTGGATGAAACATTTTCCGGACATACAAAGCCTTGCCGCCGCCTCCGAGGACGAGGTTCTGCGGTTATGGGAGGGGCTTGGATACTACGCGCGGGCGCGGCACATTTTGTCCGCCGCCCGGCTTGTCATGACGGAACACAAAGGAATTTTTCCCTCGGACCCCGCGCGGATACGCGCCTTGCCGGGAATTGGCCCCTACACGGCCGGCGCCGTGGCCAGCATTGCCTTCGGCGAAAAACTTCCCTGTATTGACGCCAATGTGGAACGCGTGCTTTCCCGCGTTTTTAACATTGACACTCCCGTCAGACAGAAACCCGCCGCCCCGAAAATTCGCGAACTGGCTCTGGCGCTCGTGCCCGAGGGCAGGGCGAGGGAACACAACCAGGCCATGATGGAACTGGGAGCGCTCGTCTGCGCCAAAAAACCTCATTGTGGACGTTGTCCGCTGGCGGCATTCTGCGTCGGCAGAAACATGGGCGTTGCCGATAAACGCCCCGTGCCCGGGAAAAAAGCGGCCATTACCCCGGCTGTCACGGCCACAGGCATTCTGCGGCGCAATGGCAGAATTTTTCTTCAAAAACGGCTGTCCGGCGGGGTATGGGGCAATCTGTGGGAATTCCCCGGCGGCAGGGTCGAAAACAACGAACGCCCGGCTGATGCGGTGATTCGTGAATTTATGGAGGAAACCGGCTTCGCCGTAACTCCGGTTTGCAAGTATGGAATAATCAGACACGGGTACACGACTTATAAAATCGCCATGCACTGTTTCGGGCTGAAGCTGACTGAATCTCCCTGTCCGCCGGCCCCATTCCCTCCGCCCGCGCATCTCGCGTCCGCCTCTTCCTGGCGCTGGGCCGCCCCGGAGGAAATTGCCGATCTGCCCATGCCGACGCCGCACCGCAGGCTGGCGGATATGGTTTCTTCCGCGTACGCCGCGCACTGACGTGACAAGGCGCCAGCTTCAGCGGATTCAATTTTTATCTGGACCTTTTTCAAAACCTGGCGTAACCCTAAACGCATGCCTTTATACAATCCTGATGTGATGGGCCATGTCTCATAATCTTAAAAGCGGTTTTTCCACGCCTGTGGCGGTTTCTCCCTGTTTCGCCGGGAGTGGCGAATACGGCGCGTGTGGTGAGCCATGTTTGCTCTGAATGATCTCGTGGTGTATCCGGCCCAAGGGGTTGGCATAATTGAACGCATAGACAGGCAAAAAATTGACGGCGGCACATGCCCGTTTTACGTTGTCCGCATCCGCTCCAACAACGTCATACTCATGGTGCCGGTCAACAACGCCGACAAGGTGGGGTTGCGTCCCCTTGTCTCGCATACCGAGGCGGAACGCATCCTGCAAAGTCTGCGAAATGATACCGGCAGAACCATCTGCACAGGTCAAAACTGGAATCGCCGTTTCCGTGAATATTCCGAAAGATTGAAAAGCCACAGTCTGCATGTTGTTATTGAAGTATTACGTGAACTTTTACTTATCGGCAAAAACAAGGAACTCTCCTTTGGAGAACGCCGTCTGCAGGAACTGTCCATGAATCTTGTCGCCGGAGAGCTCGCCGAAGTGCTGGAGGTGTCAAAAGACGCCCTGCGCGAAGAGCTTTTTGACATTTACACGCAATGCTGCCGACAGAAAATTTCTTCCCTTCCGGAGCAACTGGCCCCGACAGAGGCTGTCGGCTAGAGCGGTTCACAAATGAAACGAGTGAACCGCTCCGCAAGGATTTGTCGGAAAATCCTTGCCGCGAAACAGGAGCAGGCGGGCTTTGCCCGCCGTAAGCGAACTGTTTCAAGCGTTAATTGTTCCAGGGCGCGAGGTTTTTTTCCCGAACTTCATTTTTTTTCTTGCCAACATTGAAAAGATGCGGTAGTCGCTTCAACACACGCCGTTTTGTTCCCTAGCCATTTACCCTTGTCCCGCCGCGCGACGATATGTTGACGGTTCTCGTTTATTATTAACATAGTGGATTATTATGCGAAAAAAGAAAACTACATCAGTTTTGCTGACAGACAGCGTCTTGAGCCTGACGGATCTTAAAACCCGCTCCATGCAGGAACTGATGGAACTCGCGGAGCAGTTCGATATTGAGAATGCCAGTTCCATGCGCAAACAGGAGCTTATTTTTGCCCTGCTTTCCACTTGCGCTTCTCAAAACGGCGCCATTTACGGCGACGGAGTTCTGGAAATCCTTCCGGACGGGTTTGGTTTTCTCCGCTCGCCCTTGTGCAGCTATATGCCGGGGCCTGACGATATCTACGTTTCTCCTTCACAGATACGTCGTTTTTCCCTGCGCAAGGGAGACATCGTTTCAGGGCAAATCCGGCCCCCCAAAGAAGGGGAACGCTATTTCGCCCTGCTCAAAGTGACGGAGATCAGTTTTGAGCAGCCGGAACATGCCAAAAACCTTGTGCTGTTCGACAATCTGACCCCCATTTACCCCGACACCCAGCTTATCATGGAATATGGGGATAAAAACCTCTCCAATCGCGTTATCGACATCCTGGCCCCTGTCGGATGCGGCCAGCGCGGTCTGATTGTGGCTCCTCCGCGCACGGGCAAAACCATCTTGCTGCAATCGCTCGCCAATGCCGTCAACGCCAACAATCCGGATGTGTATCTGATAGTTTTGCTCATAGATGAACGCCCCGAAGAAGTTACGGATATGGAGCGTACCGTGAAAAAGGCGGAGGTGATCAGCTCGACCTTTGACGAACCGCCCCAGCGTCATGTTCAAGTATGTGAGATGGTTCTTGAGAAGGCCAAGCGTCTGGTGGAACGCAAGCGGGATGTGGTGATTTTGCTGGATTCCATAACCAGGCTTGGACGCGCCTACAATGCGGTAACGCCTTCGTCGGGGCGCATTCTTTCCGGCGGTCTGGACGCAAACGCCCTCCAGCGCCCGAAACGTTTTTTCGGCGCGGCCCGCAATATTGAGGAAGGCGGCAGCCTGACCATTATCGCCACCGCCCTGATTGACACAGGCTCACGCATGGACGAGGTTATATTTGAGGAATTCAAGGGCACCGGCAATATGGAAATATATCTGGATCGACACCTCGCGGAAAAACGGGTATTTCCGGCCATTGACATAAACCGCACCGGCACTCGCAAGGAAGACTTGCTTCTTCCCGAGGACATTCTCAACCGCGTCTGGATCCTGCGTAAAATTCTCGCGCCCATGTCTTCCATTGACAGTATGGAATTTTTGCTTGATAAAATGCGCGGCACAAAATCCAATAAAGATTTTATGAACGCCATGGGAAAGTAACAGGCCGCAACGCGCGTCGCCAGCCCCCGTCAAGCCGACTTTCGGGTGTTACACAAGCTTTTGTATGGCGGCAAGGACCTCGGCGTAGTCAGGCTCATGGGTTATCTCCGGGACAACCCGGCTGTATGCCAGCGTCCCGTTTCGGGCGACGACAAAAACAGCCCGCGCCAACAGACGAAGTTCCTTTACGAGTACGCCGTAATTTCTTCCGAAGCTTGTCTCTCTATGGTCAGAAAGGGTTTCCACAGATGAAATGCCGGCGGCTCCGCACCAGCGGGCCTGCGCGAACGGAAGATCGCAACTTGCCGCGACAATGCGCACCTTGCCGGAAAGATTTGCGGCTTCTGTGTTAAAGCGGCGTACCTCAGTGTCGCAGACGGGCGTATCCAGGGAAGGCACACTGAGGAGCACAAGAATGTTGCCGCGGTAGTTTTTGAGAGTACGCGGGCTCAGGTCATTGGCAAGCAGGTCGAAATCCGGAGCCGTTGCGCCCTGCGCCGGTTGCTCGCCGTCAAGGTGAAGCGAAATTCCCTTAAATGTGATTGTATTCATGCAATCCACTCTTTTTTTGCGGTATTGATCAACATTGTTTCTATCGTCCGCCATCGCGCGTCGGTTGTCAACCCGAAGAAAATTTTCTATAGTTAAAAATTGTTTTGAAATCAAATTCAGCGCACCGGAGTCATCATGCTTGATTATATACGATCCAACGCGCAATCTTTCGGAATTAAGCTGGCATTCGGCATCATTATTCTGGTTTTTGTATTTTGGGGCGTCGGCAGCTTCACCGATCAGAACTATGGCAACACTGTGGCCGCCGTTAACGGGGAAGCCATACAAATGCAGCAGTTTGAGCAGGCCTACCAGAATGCCGAAGAGGCCACCCTACGCAATTCTCCCGACATGACCCGCGAAGAATTGAAAAACTCCGGGCTGGGTCTGCAAGTGCTTCAGGAACTCGCATCCGGCATACTTCTCGGACAGGCGGCCGCGGAGCATGGAATAACGGTGTCTCCCCTGGAGTTGCGTCAGGCGGTTGCCCGGCTCAAAGTCTTTCAGGACGCGCAGGGTCGTTTTGACCCTGAAGCGTACAAGAGCGTCCTGGCCGCGCAGCGCATGAACCCTGCCCAGTATGAACAGTTGTTGCGCACAGATTTGCTGCGCGACAAACTCTATGCCATGATAACCTCTCCCGCCTGGACAGCGCCCGATGAGACAAAAAACCGCTACCATTTTTGGCGGCAAACGCGGCAGATTGAATATATTTTCCTGCCGGCGAAAAAATTTGCGGCCGCCGCTCCCGCCGATGCGGAAATGCGGGCGTATTATGACGCGCACAGGGAAGATTTCATACTTCCGCCCAGGGTTGCCGTTGAATATGTGCTTGTGGAGCCGGAATCCGTACTCAAATCATCCGGGGGAAAAAATTCTGAAGTGCAGCAAGACAGCGCGGACAGATTGCAGGAAATTCTTGACAGGCTGATGGAGGACAATATCCTTGACAAAAATCTCGGTGAGAGCGCGGCCCGTTTTGGTCTGTCCGCGCAAAAAACCGCTCTGTCAACACAGCCGGAGCTTGAAAACATGTTTGGCCTTGCGCCGGACAAGGCCGCCCTTCTTCTTGCGGGCAGCGCGGGTTCGCCCGTTGATGCCGTTCTTGAGGCCCGGGACAGGTATCTCATTGCGCGTGTGCTGGAAACGACGCCAAGAACCACAGCGCCGTTCGATGATGTCAAAAAGACTATTACCGCGCGCTTGACAGCGGAAAAAGGGCTTGAGGCGGCCAGGGAGCAGGCCGCCTTGCAACTCGACAAATTGGGCAATGCCCCTTTGACGGAAACGCAGAAAAAGGAGTTCCGCGTCCGGACCGCATCCTTGCAGCGCATGGGAACACCGGAGGATTTTGAGCCCGATTCGACCCTTGAGGAAGCTGTTTTTTCCTCCGCTCCGCAACAATGGATTGCAACTGTCCTGACTGTTGACAGCAAAACAGAAGGCGTGGGCGCGATGTTATGCCGAACAATCGCCATACATGATCCCGACCCCGAAGAATGGCAGAGCATGCGGGGACTGATGGAAAACATCACGACAAGGGAGCGGACGGACGGGATTTTTCAAGCTTTTATGCTCAACCTTTTCGCCGGGGCGAAGATTGAGATTCTTAACCGGAGCGTTATTGAGCGAAAGGAACTTTAGAGCATTTTGCTTTTGAAACGCTCCCTTCGGCGCTTTACGGCGAAACGCGGGAGAATTCTCATGTGCGGCATAATTGGATACGTTGGGCGCAGACCCGCGGTGCCCGTAGTGGTCGAAGGACTGCACCGTCTGGAATACCGCGGGTATGACTCCGCGGGGGTGGCCTTTGTGCGCAACAACTCTTTCCGCGTTATACGCGCCAAAGGAAAACTGGGTGCCCTTGAGGAGAAACTCGCCTCCGAGCAGACAACCACGGCGACATGCGCCATGGGGCACACCCGTTGGGCCACTCACGGCGTCCCGGCGGAGCGCAATGCGCACCCCCATTGCTCGAACGACGATTCCCTGGCCATTGTGCACAACGGCATCATTGAAAATTTTCAGGAATTGAAAGCGGAACTCGCCGCAAAAGGTTATGTCTTTTATTCGGAAACAGACACGGAGGTTCTTGTCAACCTGATTGCCGAATGCCGCAAGGACGAGCCGGAACTGCTGCGCGCATTCGCGGCCGCCTTGCGCCGCGCGCGCGGCGCGTACGCTGTTTGTCTGATGGAGCGGAACGCGCCGGACACTTTTTATGCGGCCCGTATGTCCGCCCCCCTTATTTTTGGCCTCGGAACCGGCGAAAATTTCGCGGCGTCCGACATTCCAGCGTTTCTTCCCTATACCCGCAAGGTTATTTTTTTGGATGACGGCGATATCGTGCGGGCGACCGCCAGGGATTATGACATATTTCGTCTGGAAAACCTGGAACCCGTCGCCCACGAGCCGCAAACAGTGCTGTGGGACATGCAGGCCGCCCAGAAGAACGGCTACAGGCACTACATGCTCAAAGAAATTTTTGAGCAGCCCAGGGTCATGACGGACGTTCTTGCCGGTCGTATCAGCGAACAGGGCGATAGCGTGCTTTTTCCCGAACTGGACAGCCTGCCGGTGCCTGTCCGTCTCCATATCGTCGCGTGCGGCACTTCCTGGCATTCAGCGCTTTGGGGACGCCATCTGCTGGAAGATTGGGCGCGCATTCCCGTACAGGTGGAAATTGCTTCGGAATTCCGCCATCGCGACAATTTTTTGTTTGAAAGGGACGAAATGGCGCTGGTTATCAGCCAAAGCGGCGAAACCGCGGACACGCTTGCCGCGTTGCGCATCGCCAGGGAACGGGGGGCAACTGTCATCGGCCTGTGCAACATCATCGGCTCCTCCATAGCCCGTGAGGCCACGGCGGTTCTGTACACGCAGGCCGGGCCGGAAATCAGCGTGGCGTCAACAAAAGCCATGTGCAGCCAAATGCTCATGCTTGCCCTTCTGGCCCTTTACTGGCAGGCGCGGCGGGGCAACACGGACGAATCCCGGCAAATCCCGCGCGGCCAACGGATAAGCGCCCTTGTATCCCTGCCCGCCGTCCTTGGAGACGCCTTGTCAGCCATGCATGAAAAAGCGAGGGAACTTTCAAGAAAGTATGCGAAGGCCGACAATTTTTTTTATCTGGGGAGAGGGCATTGCTTTCCCCTTGCCCTTGAGGGCGCACTGAAATTGAAGGAGCTTTCCTATATCCACGCGGAGGGGTACGCCGCCGGAGAGATGAAACACGGGCCCATAGCGCTTGTTGATCCCGCCTTTCCAACTTTTGCCATTGCTCCTGACGACCCGCTCTTTCCCAAGACGAAATCGAATATTGTGGAAGTGCAGGCCCGTCAGGGCAAGGTTATCGCCTTGACCAACGAGGGGACGGATTTGTCGGCTGACGATATCTGGACGATCCCCCGCCTGCCCTCTCCTCTGGCCGGTTTTGTTGTTTTGCCCGCCCTCCAGCTTTTCAGCTACGAAATGGCCGACTATCTGGGGAAAGACGTTGACCAGCCGCGCAATCTTGCCAAAAGCGTCACCGTGGAATGACAAAATCAGGTTGCACCGCACAGGCTTTCAACACCGAACCAATTTTTTTGCTAACGAGGCAGACAATGACCCGCAAAGACCGTACCGAAGGCATTTACAGCCGCCGCGAAGTGTATGACGAAAGCGAACGCCGCCAATATTGTCTTATACAGATTAAAGAACTGCTTTCCTATGCGTACCGTTACTCGGAAGACGTCAAAAAGCGTTTCGACCGCGCCCAGTTTCATGTGGAGAAATTCAAAAGCCTTTCCGACATCAAGCACATACCCATTCTTAAAAAAAAGGAACTCATTTTTCTGCAATCCATGGGGCCGCGCCTCGGCGGGCTTTTGACCAAGGACATAGGCGATCTCAGGCGCATTTTTCTCTCGCCGGGACCGATTTTCGATCCCGAAGATCGCGGGGAGGACTACTGGGGCTACACGGAAGCCCTTTATTCCGTCGGTTTTCGTCCGGGCGACGCCGTACAGAACACATTCAACTATCAGCTTACGCCCGCGGGGCTGATGTTCGAGGAACCGTTGCGCAATCTCGGTTGCGCCGTAATTCCGGCCGGCCCTTCCGATGCGATAACGCAACTGGACATCATGCAGAAACTGCGCATTTCAGGCTATATCGGAACGCCGAGTTTCCTCATGCACCTAGCCCAAAGAGCCGAAGAAAAGGGGCTTAACCTGCGCAAGGATCTCTTCCTTGAGGTCGCGCTGGTCACAGGCGAGCGTCTTTCGGAAAAAATGCGTTCGCAGATGGAAAAAAAATATGATCTGATCATGCGCCAATGTTACGGAACCGCCGATGTGGGCTGCATAGGCTACGAGTGTTTTCACAAAACGGGATTGCACATGGCAAACCGCTGCTATGTGGAAATCTGCCATCCGGACACCGGCATCCCCCTTAAAGACGGTGAAGTTGGAGAAATAGTCGTGACGGCTTTCAATAAAACCTATCCCCTGATACGCCTCGCCACCGGCGATCTCTCCTACGTTGATCGCGGTCCATGCGGCTGCGGGCGCATGAGTCCGCGGCTGGGCAGCATCGTGGGACGCGTTGACACAACGGCCCGCATTATGGGCATGTTTGTATACCCGCATCAGGTTGAACAGGTCATGAGCCGCTTTGAGGAAATCAAACGCTGGGTCATTGAGGTCACCAATCCGGGCGGTATTGATGAGATGACGCTTTTCATCGAGAGCAGTGAATTCAATCGGGAAGAGGAACTTCTGCACCAATTCCGTGAGAAGATAAAATTGCGTCCAAAACTGAACATACTGCCGCCCGGCACTCTTGCGCCACAGACCCGGCCGATTGAGGACAAGCGTCACTGGGATTGACGGCGTTTTTGTGCACCGCCCGACAAAAAAATGGAGACAGCATGGACACCGGGAATCAACTGGACGCGCTCGCGAACTTCCTGAGGGAACGCCATTCGCGTGTTATGGCTCTGGAGGCCGGGGCAATGCGCCGTGTCGAAGCCGGCGATACGCAGGGTTACGCTGCCGGCATGCGCGAAAAGGCCGAGCTTCTGTCCAGACTGGACGAGGACGCAAAGCCGCTGTTGACGCCCCTTCCGGGCGAGTTGAGATTCAGGCTGGCTCTGGCGCTTGACCGCTTCGCATCCGGGGCGCGTACCGCTTTGCGCCTGAATTCCGTTTTTTACATGTCCGCCCTCCTCTATCCCGACGAACACAAGGAGGGCATGCAGGACAACCTCATGGCGTTCATCGGCCGTCTTGAAAGGGAAGGCGAGAACTTTGCGGAACTATAGAATATATTGGCGCAAGCCCTGGTCGTTCAGCACGTCTTCAAGATGTTCCCGCACATAGGCTCTGTCGATGTCCACAAGGATGCCGGGCGTGTCTGGCGCGTCAAAGGAAATGCCCGCAAGAATTTTTTCCATGATCGTGTAGAGGCGGCGCGCGCCTATGTTTTCCGTGCGCGAGTTGGTATCTTCGGCGAATGCCGCGATTTCCTCAAGGCCGTCCTCCGTAAAGCTCAAGGTCACTTTTTCCGTCGCCAGCAAGGCCTCGTACTGTTTGGTGAGGGAGTTGTCCGGCTCCGTGAGTATGCGCAGAAATTCTTTTTTGCCGAGGGGCTGCAATTCCGCGCGCAGGGGGAATCTCCCCTGAAGTTCCGGAATCATGTCCGACGGTTTGCTGAAATGAAAAGCCCCCGCGGCGATAAAGAGAATGTGATCCGTGCGGACCATGCCGTACTTGGTGTTTACGGAACTGCCTTCCACTATGGGCAGCAGATCGCGCTGGACGCCCTCACGGGAAATGTCCGAAGTGCGGTTTTGTGAGGGGGATGCTATTTTATCCAGTTCATCAATAAAAATAATTCCGCTCTGCTCCACGCGCTCCCTGGCTGTCTCCGCGATGGCCTCATGGTCCGTCAGTTTTTCGGATTCCTCCTGAACCAGCACATTGAAGGCTTCTCTGATTTTCATCTTGCGACGGCGCTGACGGGGAGGCAACGCCTTGCCGAACATATCTTTGATTTGCCCGCTTATCTGCTCCATGCCGGGTATGGCGAAAACATCAATAACAGGGCCGGCCTGTTCCGTTGTTTCCAGCTCCACTTCCCTGTCATCCAAAAAGCCCTGCCGGAACTGTCGCAGCAGTTTTTCACGCGTGCCCGCGCGCTCTTCCTGGCCGAAGGAAGCCGGCAGGAGCAGATCCAGAAGGCGTCCTTCGGCCGCCGATTCCGCGATTCCCTTGACCCTGGCGTTCTCTTCCTCCCGCACCAGGTTTATGCCGATTTCCGTAAGATCCCGGACCATGGATTCCACGTCACGCCCAACGTAACCCACTTCCGTAAACTTTGTGGCCTCAACCTTGAGAAAGGGCGCGCCGGCAAGGCGGGCGAGACGGCGGGCGATTTCTGTCTTTCCGACGCCGGTCGGCCCCATCATGATGATATTTTTGGGAGCGATTTCATCGCGCAATTCCGGGGGCAGCCGCTGACGGCGCCAGCGGTTGCGGACAGCCACAGCCACCATACTCTTGGCCTGCTCCTGGCCGACAACAAATTTGTCAAGCTCGGCCACAATTTCTCGAGGGGTCAGGGCGGTCATTCTTTTCTCCGGAGGTTGCCGCGGGCCGACTTTCAATTTCAGTGGACCGCCATTCATGCCTGTCGTCTGTGAACGTCGCAGAATATATTGTTTTCCGCCGTGCTGGCAAGGACGTATTCGCGGTATGTCACGAGTACAGGATATGCCCGATACAGGCAGTCAATCCTGAAAAATACCACTTTATCCCTTTGTAAGCGCGGTTTCGTCATCCCGGCGCGTGATCGTCCACAGGCTGACGAGGACAAAAAAAATATTTGTGGGATGCTCCTCATCCATTTCTTGACACGGCAAAGAGACAAGCGGATATTAGACTGTATTCTCAGGGCGGGGTGTAAATCCCCACCGGCGATGACTCGGTATCGAGAAGTCCGCGAGCGCCTTTTGACGGCAAAAGGGTCAGCAGATCCGGTGCGATTCCGGAACCGACGGTGACAGTCCGGATGGAAGAGAATACGGCATGCCAAGGAAATGTTCTTTCCGTGCAGCCTGTTGCATGGTTCTGTCGTGCGCCCTGATTCTGGCATAACCCATCAGGAGGTACGCATGAGCCGGAATCTTTTGTCTTCTTTTGGTTCCCCCGCTGTCCGCGTTCGCAATGCGCTGAATTCCCTGCAAAAAGGCAATGGCATTCTCGTTGTGGATGATGAAAACCGGGAAAATGAGGGTGACCTTATTTTTTCAACCGCCAGCCTGACCGACGAGCAGATGGCATTACTCATCAGAGAATGCAGCGGCATCGTCTGTTTGTGTCTTACCGCCCAAAAAGCCTCATCACTGCGCCTTCGTCCGATGGTGGAGAATAACACCAGCCCCTACGGCACGGCGTTTACAATTTCCATAGAAGCCGCCGGGGGAGTATCTACCGGTGTTTCAGCATCCGATCGGGTGACGACAGTCAAAGCGGCCACCGCGGATGATGCCGAACCGGAAGACTTGAGGCATCCGGGGCATGTCTTCCCTCTTGTCGCGAAAGAAGGCGGCGTTATGGAACGCCCCGGCCACACAGAGGCCACAGTGGATATGATGAAACTCGCCGGACTGCCGCCAAGCGGCGTACTGTGCGAACTGACAAACAATGACGGCAGCATGGCGCGGCTGCCGGAAATAGTCAACTTTGCCGGGCGCCACGCGTTTCCCGTTGTGGCGGTCAAAGACATCATTGCGTATCGGCGAAGCGCGGTTTCGCCTGCGCTTCATGGGCTGGCGGCGGTGCATCCGCCCCGCCGCCAGAGCAATTTCAAACGGAATTCAGAAAAAACCGCTGACCCGCGGCGGGGTCCGGAATGACCTACACCGCGGGGGCCAGAGCCAGCCCCGTCTCCACCGGCAGACCACACATCAGGTTGGCGTTGGCGACAGCCTGGCCCGCCGCGCCGCGGCAGAGATTGTCAATGGCCGAGAGCACAATCAGGCGTCCGGTGCGCTGGTCCGCGACAATACCGATGTCACAAAACATGCCGCCCCGGACGTAACGAGTTTCCGGCAGGGATCCCTGGGGCAGCACACGCACCCAGCGGCTGCCTCCCCATGTTTTGCTGAAAGCCGCATGGGCCTCAATGGCGCTCATGCGCGGATATTTGAGGACCGCGTATATGGTGGCGAATATGCCCCGATTCATGGGCACAAGATGGGGATTGAAGGAAAGCCGCACATCCCGCCCGGCCAGAAGAGAAACCTCCTGCTCGATTTCCGGCGTATGCCGGTGGCGAGGCAGACCGTAGGCGCGAAACGTATCCGACACTTCACAGAACAGCGTCTCCGCGGCAGGCTTTCGCCCTGCGCCGCTCGCGCCGGATTTGGCGTCAATGACGATGCCCCCGGTTTCTATGAGATCGTTTTTCAGCGCCGCATACAGACCCAGAATGGAGCAGGTGGGGTAGCAGCCGGGATTGGCCACAAGGCGCGCGCCGGCGATTTGCTCCGCATAGAGCTCCGGAATGCCGTATACTGCTTCCCCGAGCAAATCAGGGGCCTTGTGCGGACGGCTGTACCATTCTTCATAGGCTTGCCGGCCGCGCAAACGAAAATCGGCGGAAAAATCAACAACCTTTGCCCCATTGGCAATCAGCGGCACAGCCATGTCCATGGCCGTGCCGGCCGGCACGGCCAGAAAGACGATATCGCAGCATGCCGCCGCTTTTTCCGGCTCAAAAACGCTGATCACAACATCAGCGCCGGGCAATTTTTCCAGAAACGGGTAAAACTCCCCCAGACGTTTGCCCGCCTCGGCGCGCGAACAGGCCATGACAAGGCGCAAAACCGGATGTCCCGCCAAAAGCCGCGCCACTTCCATGCCGGCATAGCCGGTTATGCCCACCAGCCCCACCCGGTATGTTTTCATGGCTTTTCGGACAGGATCACATATTTCAAACGCAATTCGTACAGAATCCCCTCAAGCAGACGGCGTTCCTGATCATCCAGGCTGGATTCCGTTTTACGGCGCAGCATTTCCAAAACATCAATGTTGTGTTTTGCCAGCGGAAGATTTCTCTCCACACGGCCGCTTTCCGGCAGAGGGACTTCCCCAAGCTGCGCCAGAGCCGAGGAGGCCAGGGAAAGTATGAATGTGGAAAAGCTGACCTCCGGCAACGGTGTTGCGCCGGACGCCCCGCCCTCGCTATGATGTTGAGTCATGTCGGGATCCTCGTCGCAGAAATTACACATACGGACGGGCAAGTCAAGAAAATCTGACCCTACCCTCAGGGCGGAGGCATCCACAGCGACACCTGCATAAAAGTAGGCCGAGTTCGGACAACCTGTTTCACGTTTTCCCTTGCCAGGAAAGACTTTTCAGACCGCGCCGAACCCGGCTGGATTGAAATCTGGCGGAGAGGGTGGGATTCGAACCCACGTGCCCCGTCTCCGGGGCAACCCGATTTCGAGTCGGGCGCGTTATGGCCGCTTCGCTACCTCTCCACGCGTGTCTGGCGCTCCGGAGCGTTTTCATTCCGAAAAGGCCCTGAATGCCGCAGCGGTACAACATAATTGTACAATTTTTATTTTTTGTCCAGCGTTGACGGCGCTTCCGGTGCCCGCCGAAACTCGCGCTTGACAGAAAGGCCAAGATTTCCTAACAACGAGTTGCGCCGGGCATGATGGACGCGCCCGTAGCTCAGTCGGATAGAGCGATCGCCTCCTAAGCGATAGGCCGCCTGTTCAATTCAGGCCGGGCGCGCCAAGAAACACAAGGGTCTTCTGGAAATCATCCTGAAGGCCCTTTTTCTTCCCCACTCCGAAGAGGG
This sequence comes from Desulfovibrio sp., assembly GCA_031291035.1. Taxonomy (GTDB): domain Bacteria; phylum Desulfobacterota; class Desulfovibrionia; order Desulfovibrionales; family Desulfovibrionaceae; genus Desulfovibrio. Next base: position 24,912 of record JAISLI010000050.1, on the reverse strand, counting down.
TGAACCTGTGTGAGCTTTCACGCAAGTTGAGAATTTCCGTCAAATGCCATCCATGAAAACATACGGATATTCCTTCTCCAGCGGACGATTGCGCCATTCTTCAATACGAGCGTAACTCTTTTGATTCAGATTAAGGAAAATTCTTGCTCCCCGCCATGAGAGCCTCAACATGCGCCGCCAGTTTCCGCTCAAACACGCTCACGTCAAAGGCGGCGGCGTGCCCGGAGATAACCTCCGGGGCAAAATCCGTGTAATTGGCTTCCAGCCGGTCAACAGCCATGTTCAGGCTCTCCGGGGTAGGTTGAGCAAAAAACAGGCCGGTTACGCCCTCCCTCACCGTCTCCAGCGCGCCGCCGCGTCCGTAGGCGACCACCGGGCGGCCCGCGGACTGAGCCTCCAAAGGCACAATGCCGAAGTCCTCCTCGCCGGGGAAAATAAGGCCGCGCGCCTCCTGCAGCAGACGCGGCAGCATCGCGTCTTCCCGGCGGCCCAGAAAGGTGATGTTGCCTTGAGCCGCGGCTTCCAGGCGGCGGCGCTCCTCTCCTTCACCGATGATGAGCAAGGGACGGCCGGATGCATTGAAGGCCCTTACGGCTATATCCGCCCGTTTGTAAGCCACAAGCTGTCCCAGAAATACATAGGGGGCTCCGGGTGCCGCGGGAATGAACTTATCCGGCTTGAAACGGGCATACTCCACCCACGGATGGATGACCCCGGCCTCGCGGCGGTAGTGCTTGCGAATGCGTTCCGCCACATTGCGGGAATTGGCAATGAAGTAATCCACCCGCGCGGCCGAGGCGTAATCCCACACACGCAGACGGTGGGCGAAATACTTGAAAGTCATGCGGGTAAGCGCGCCGGAGTTTTCCAGGTAGTCCTGATAAAAATCCCAGAGATAACGCATGGGGCTGTGGCAATAGCATACATGCAGACAGTTTTGCCCGGTCAGCACTCCTTTGGCCGGGCCGGACTCGCTGCTTATGACCAGGTCATAGCCGCGCAAATCCAGTTGCTCCAGAGCCAGAGGCATGAGAGGCAAATATTTTTGATACCACTTTACGGCCCTTGGCAGCTTGCCTATGAATGTGGTCCTGATATTGTGGCGCAAAATGCGTTCAGAGATTGCGTCGCGATCAAGCGCATGGGTATAGATGTCCGCTTGGGGGAAGAGACGGCAGAGACTCTCCAGAACCTTCTCGCCGCCGCGCATGCCCACCAGCCAATAATGGATCAAGGCCACGCGCACAGACATCTCCCGGATGATTTATTCGCCGGTACATGTTTCAATCCACGGCCGGCTCCATCCGCCAACCGACTCCGCCCCGGCAGACAGGAGCCGGGTGGATTGCCCCCTCCCTGAAGGAAACCTATTTCTTCACTTCGGTATAATCGGCGTCCACCACGTCATCGGCGGCCTGAGCCTGGGCCTGTGGGCCGGCATCGGCCGGACGCTCCGCGCCCCCGGCATTCTGCTGGGCCTGCTGCTGGTAGAGCTGCTCGGCAAGCTTGTGTGAAGCCTTGGCGAGATCATCCGTGGCGCTCTTGATGGCGGCGGCGTCATCGCCCTCCACAGTTTTACGCAGAGCGGCCACCCTGCTTTCTATATCTCCCCTGAGGGCGGCATCGGCCTTGTCTCCCAGGTCGGCCAGGGATTTCTCGGTGCCGTAAATCAGGCTGTCGGCATGATTTCTGGCCTCAATGAGCTCCTGCTTTTTCTTGTCTTCGCCGGCGTGCGTTTCCGCCTCGCGCACCAGTCGCTGGATGTCCTGCTCCGAAAGACCCGATGACGCGGTGATTTTGATGGACTGCTCCTTGCCGGTGCCCATGTCCTTGGCGGAGACATTCACAATGCCGTTGGCGTCAATATCGAAGGAAACCTCAATCTGCGGCACGCCGCGCGGGGCCGGCGGTATGCCCGTCAAATCAAAACGGGCCAGGGTCATATTGTCGTTGGCCATGGGCCGTTCGCCCTGAAGGACATGGATGGACACGGAGGGCTGATTGTCCGACGCCGTGGTGAACACATTGCTCTTGCGCGTGGGGATGGTGGTATTGCGCTCAATAAGTTTTGTAAACACGCCGCCCATGGTTTCAATGCCCAGGGAAAGCGGCGTCACGTCGAGCAGGAGCACATCCTTCACGTCGCCCGCGAGTATGCCGCCCTGAATGGCCGCGCCGCGCGCCACCACTTCGTCGGGATTGACGGAACGGTTCGGCTCCTTGCCGAAAAACTTGCCCACCACCTGCTGAACCAGCGGCATGCGCGTCATGCCGCCCACAAGAATGACCTCGTCAATCTCGCCGGGCTTGAGGCCGGCGTCCATCAGAGCCTTGTTGCACGGTTCAATGGTGCGGTCAACAAGATCGCTCACCAGGGATTCCAGTTTGGCCCGCGAAAGTTTGATGAGCAGATGTTTGGGGCCGTTCTGATCCGCCGTGATAAAGGGCAGGTTGACCTCCGTCTCCATGGAGGTCGAAAGGTCTTTCTTGGCTTTTTCCGCGGATTCCTTCAGACGCTGGAGGGCCATACTGTCCTTGGAGAGATCAATGCCGTTGTTTCCTTTGAATTCTTCCACCAGCCAGTTGATGACGCGCTGGTCAAAATCCTCGCCGCCGAGAAAGGTATCGCCGTTGGTGGCGCGCACCTCCACGACATTATCGCCCACCTCCAGAATGGAGATGTCAAACGTGCCGCCGCCCAAGTCAAAAACGGCGATTTTTTCGTTGGCCTTTTTATCCATGCCGTAGGCCAGCGAGGCGGCCGTGGGCTCATTGATGATACGCTTGACCTCAAGGCCGGCGATGCGCCCCGCGTCCTTGGTGGCCTGGCGTTGCGCGTCGTTGAAATACGCGGGCACGGTGATGACGGCTTCGGAAACCGGCTCGCCGAGATAGGCCTCGGCGTCGGCCTTCAGCTTCGCCAGAATCATGGCGGAGATTTCAGGCGCGCTGTACGTGCGCCCGTCAACCTCCACTCCGGCGTCGTCATTGGCGGACCTGGCTATGGCATACGGGGAATGCTCTTTCCAGCGATTCACTTCCGCGCCGTCATACTTGCGGCCCATGAGCCGCTTGATTGCGAATATGGTGCGCCGGGGGTTTGTCACCGCCTGGCGCTTGGCGATTTCGCCGACCAGACGCTCCTTGTCGGTAAAAGCCACCACCGAGGGCGTTGTGCGGCCCCCTTCGGGGTTGGTGATGCACTTCGGGTCTTTGCCCTCCATCACATACACGCATGAGTTTGTCGTGCCGAGGTCAATACCGATGATTTTGGACATATCTGAATCCTCCGGGGAAAAATCAATTTTTCAGCCGCGCGCGGAGTATTTCGCCCGCGTGCTGTATAACTAAGACCTTCCGGAGATTCGTCCAGTACTCCGGACAAAAATTTTTCAGAGCGCGAGAGTCCGCAACTCAGCCGTCAAACCGGAGGTATCGAAGCGCAGCAGCGCGTACCCCCCTTCGGCGAGCGGACCGGGGTTGACCACTGCCGTGCGCCCTACCCTGTCCGCCGCCCGCGCTTCGTGGATATGCCCGCACAGGCAGACGTCGGGCCGGGCTTCTTCCAGAAAGACCCGCACAACCGCGGAACCTACGTGCGCATTGCCGGGGATGACGTCGCAAGCTGTTCCTCTGGGGGGATTGTGCGACACCAGAACGGTGTGCGGATATTTTTTGGCCTCGCGCCAACACTCTTTCAGCCAGTCCTCATAGGCGGATTCGGGGAATTCGCTGGGCGTGCCGAAAGGGGTCCGCGTCGAGGCGCCGGCGCCGAAAACGGCGATTCCCGGCGCCAGTTCGCGGGTGCGGGCATGGAGGTTTATTCCCTGTTCCGTGAGCCAGCGGTCAACCTCCGGCCTGTCCATATTGCCGATCTGCGCCAAAACCGGCTTGCCGCTCCGCCGCAGCTCCTCCATGACGGCCTCCGCCTTTTTCACGCCGCCCACAATGGTCAAATCCCCTGTGACGAGAATTCCCGCGGCTTTTTCCAGTTCAGGAATCCGGGCGAAAAGGGAGGCGTCGTCATGAATGTCCCCCACGACAACCCACAGTTGTTCAGGCATATTGGCGCTTGGCATAACAGGATATCCTTTGTATAAAAGAGGACGTTCCGGATCCGTTGCGCAACGGATCCGCCGCGGGCGACTGTGCCACAATTTCTGCCGCGTGAAAAGGGGAGGCCATGCCGCGGAATCCTGAATCCGCCGTGCCGGAATCATCCCCGGCCGCCGCGGAAAAAATCATCCTGCGCCGCCGCATGCGCATGCTGCGCGAAAACCAGCCGCCGGACATCGCCCGGAAGCGCGGTCGGAGGGCCCAGGCCCGGCTGGCGGACACCGCGTACTGGAAAAACGCGCGTTCCGTGGCCCTGTATGCGGCCCGTCAGGACGAACTTTCCGTGGACATGCTGATGGAAAACGCCTGGGCAAGCGGCCGCGCGGTCTACCTGCCCCGCGTTCGCCGCCGCGAATCCGGCGTCATGGATTTTGTCCCTTGCGGGAGTCTGGCGCAACTCGTTCCCGCCGCCTTCGGCCTGCGCGAGCCGCCGGAAAACCTGCCGGGTTTCGGCGCGGAGGAGACCGGCAAAACATTCAGGCCGGACATTCTGGTCGTGCCGGGACTCGCCTTTGACAAACAGGGCACGCGACTTGGCTTCGGCGGCGGCTACTACGACAGGTTTTTGCGCCGCCTGACGGATTTCCGGTGTGTGGGGATATGCTTCGAATTTCAGTTTGTCGAAAGCCTGCCGGCCGAGGCCTGGGATCAGCCGGTACACTATGTCTGCACGGAAAAACGTTTCTGGAAAACCCGTCCCTGAAAACCCGCCCGCGGCCCCCATGCGTTTCGCGCTTCCCCCCATATAATGATTTAAGGAATTTTTGATGAAAAACAGGAGCATACGCTATATTCCCTTTACGTTCCCCGGAATCGCCAATGTCCATTGCGCCTTCCAGACGCGCCGGGGCGGCAACATTGCCTTCAGCGCGGGGGATGATCCCGCCCGCGTCGCGGCCAACCGCGAATCCCTGCGCCGTATTCTGGACGTCGGCCCGATGGCGGAACTTGAGCAGGTTCACGGCGACGAGATTATTTTTGAACCCGCGCCTGTCCACTGGAGAACCTCGCCGCATGCCGGCCAAACGGACAGGGGCGACGGGCTCGCCACAAGGCGGCGCGGCCTTGCCCTGCTGATACGGACGGCGGACTGCCAGCCCCTGCTGCTCGCCCACAGAAGCGGCGAGTATATAGCGGCCCTGCATGTGGGATGGCGGGGCAACCGCCGCGCCTTTCCCGTTTCCGGCACGGAGCGCTTCTGCCGCCGCTACGGGCTTGACCCCGGGGACGTGCTGGCGGTGCGGGGGCCAAGCCTTTCCCCTCCCCGGGCGGAGTTCGTCAATTTTGACGCGGAGTGGGGGAAATCTTTCAGGCGCTGGTTTGACTCCGCGTCCGGAACCGTGGATCTCTGGGGGCTTACAAGATCGCAACTTCTCGAAGCGGGGCTCGCGGAACGCCACATTTACGGTATTGATCTCTGCACGGCGGACAACAGCGACCTTTTCTTCTCCTACAGAAGAGAAAAAACATGCGGTCGCCAGGCAAGCCTTATCTGGATCGGGGACCGGCCATGAAAAAAACCGCCGTCGCGCCGCCGAAGGCTGTTCCTCCGGAACTGGACCGGAAGGAAATACTGCGCTACAGCCGCCATCTCCTGCTCCCGGAAGTCGGCCTGACGGGCCAGAAAAAACTGAAGGGCGGCGGCGTGCTGCTTGTGGGAGCCGGCGGGCTGGGTTCACCCGCCGCCATGTATCTGGCCGCGGCCGGTGTGGGCCATATCGGCATTATCGACAACGACGACGTGGACGAGAGCAATCTCCAGAGGCAGATCATCCACGGCACGGAGGACATCGGGCGGCCGAAAGCCGACTCCGCGAGAGAGGGCATTCACCGCATCAATCCCCATGTCCGCGTCACCGCCCTCAATGAGACCCTCTCCAGCGCCAATGCCCTGGACATATTCAGGGACTTCGACATCATTGTGGACGGCACGGACAATTTCGCCGCGCGCTATCTGATCAACGACGCCTGCGCCCTGCTGGGCAAACCTGACGTTTACGGCGCGGTCTATCAATTCGAGGGGCAGGCCACAGTCTTCGATGCCCGGCGCGGCGGATGCCTGCGCTGCCTGATGCCGGAACCGCCCGCGCCGGAAGATGTGCCCACCTGCGGGGAGGGAGGCATCCTCGGCGTTCTGCCGTGCATTGTGGGCGGCATACAGGCAACGGAGGCAATTCAGCTGATTTTGAGCGGCTCCTCGCCGCTCATCAACAAACTGCTCGCCTTCGACGCCTGGACCATGCGCTTCCATACATTTGACATCCCCCGAAGCGCGGCCTGCCCGCTGTGCGGCGAACATCCGCGAATCCGGGAACTGACGGATTATGAGCGGTTCTGCGGCTCCCGCCGCGCGCCGCTGGAAGAACCGGTTGAAGAAATAGGCCCGAAGGAACTGAAGGCGCTCCTCGCGGGCGGAGCGAAGCCACAGATCATAGACGTGCGTCTTCCGGAAGAATTGAAAATCAGCGTCCTTCCCGGCGCGAAATCCATCCCCCTCAAACAGCTCGCCCGGCGCATGGACGAGATATCCCCCGCGCACGACGCGATTTTTGTGTGCAAGGTGGGCGAAAAAAGCGCCCTCGCGATTGAGATGCTGCGCGAAGAGGGCTACCCCGGACGAATGCTCAACCTCAGGGGCGGCATGAACGCCTGGGCGCGGGAAGTGGATACGGCGATGCCCGTGTACTGAAGCCCGGCCCGCTTTATGCGTCTGGTAGGCCGCGAACTTGACTGAGCGCGGGATAAGGAGTATTTTTACGCCGTCACCTTTTTTGAATCTGAATTTAATCTCAGTTATTGCAAGCGGTAACACAACAAAAACTCTCAAATTATCTTTGGCATTGTTTCAGAATATTGTTCTATTATAAAGTTGAATTGCCATATCATGGTGCCATCGAAACTTGCCACAGTACATTTCTCAAAAAATCTCTCAAGCGGCCCAAAGGGGAATCCGGTAATTCCGCTCTGCCTTGGCCTGCTGTTTTTCTGCCATATTGTCTGGCTGTATACAGAGGTTATGCCTCTCCCCCCACGGAGCGGCGACGACTGGACCTACTTTTCCCAGTTCCGCGACCTGTTTCCCTCCCTCACCCGCTGGAATCCGGCGAGGATATTTCCTGAAGTCCTGCAACCTCTGATGGGCTGGCTCGCCTCCATCCTTTACTCCTTTACGGGAAATTATGTTGAGGCAGCGGTACAAAGCCACGCATTGTTCATGGCCTTTTTTACCACCTCCCTCTGTGTTGTGATATACATCTGCCTTGCGGACATGCTCAATGAACGGAGCATGGCGCTCTTCCTGACGCTGGCCTTCGCCGTATGCAGTTTTTGTCTGCTCAAATCCCGTCCGCACGATAATCTTTTTTTATTTCACACTTACTGCATCACGGCATCCGCGTTTTATGTATTCCCCGCCGTACTCAACTGCGCCCTGGCGCTCTATGTCATTCACGGACAATTTACGGGAAAAGACATACTCGCCGGGAACACGTTGACAAAGGGCTTTTTCGCGCTCGGCGTCTTCCTTGCGCAATTTTCTATGACATGCGCCAGCGCCATCGCCTGCGGCCATGCCGTTTCCACCCTTTTGCTGCGTCTGTGGCGTCAGCCGAAAAAAAAACTGTCCGCAAAAATGCGTTCCTTTGTGCAATCGCTCACGACATTTGACGGTATGCTGCTCACCATTGTCGTTTTCTGGATTCTGGCCGCGGCGCTGGACATGCTGGGCGGCCGATACGGCCGCGTCCGCCTGAATGAATGGCACTTCGACATGGCTCTCGCCGCTTTCGGCCAACTGTGGGCGCAACTGAATATTGCGTTCGTTATTGTCGCCGCTCTTGTCTGTTCCGGGTGCCTTGCGCGTTTTATCTGGAAATTCATGACAAGCGGATGGCAAACCGATGATTCCCGCATGTTGGAAATTTTTTGCATAACACTGGTCGCCATTCTCATGATGAGCGTGCTGCTTCATTCATATCCGCGCACACCACAGCAATGTTGACAGGCAGAATTGAAGCCGCCATCGGCGTGTTTTTTTCTTTGCTTTTGTGTTTTTTATACAGTGCCGCCTATCTGCTCACCGATGTCCGCGTGCTGCGCTCGCTGGCGCCCGCGGTGTTGGCCCTGCTTTTTATTGAAAGTTCCAATCCGGAACGTCCTTTTATGCAAGGCGTCGGAACGCCATACCACATGGCGGTTATCAACCGGTGGGTTAGTGACGTGCGGGAGGCCGAGGCACACGGGGAAACCAATGTCGTCATCCTTGTGCCGACGACACGGTGGCCCCATCCCAAGGAGAATTTTGGTTCCTGTCTTGCAAAAACATTTTTTGCCCACGGCGTGACGAAAAAGCCTATGAATATCACGTTGCGCGCCATGACAAAGGATTGAGGAGACGCCGCTTGCTTGTCCTGGCCCGCCAACTCGCTGTGTCGAAACACAATATCAGACGCTATAAGGAGAACACGAATGTATTCTGTGACGCATGTCTGGCAGGGATGGATTGATCTGGCGGGGCGCGGCCGCCGGTCTTTTTACGACTGGCGTGACGGCATGAGCCCCATCGGCCGCCTGTGTCTTATGTTCGCGGCGGCGGCGGGCATCGGGTTGTGTTCGCGGGTCGCCATTCCGCTGCCCTTTACGCCGGTTCCCTTGTCCCTGCAGACATTCGGCGTGGCGGCTGCCGCCGTGACCATGGGCCGGGGATGGGGCGGGGCTTCCGTGGCCACGTATGCCGCCTGCATTGCCCTCGGCGCGCCTTGGACTGTCAGCGGTCTGGGTGGCCTGGCCGTCTTTGCCGGGCCGACTGCCGGGTATCTTCTGGGTTTTGTCCTTGAAGGGGCGGCGCTGAACTTGTTTGCCGCCAACCCCGCCCGTTGCCGCTGGTTCCCAATGTGGGGAGCCATCTTTGTCTGCGACGCCGTTTTTGTACTCACGCCGGGCACGCTCTGGCTATGGGGCTGGCTTGAATCCGCCGGACAGCCGGTTACGCTGATGGATGCCGCGGCCAAAGGCTTTTTCCCCTTTATTTTCGCGGACATTGTGAAATCTGGCCTGACGGCGGCGATTGTTGGCTGGCTCGGCAGGCAAGGTCATTAGTGCCAACAGGCCCTAGCAGACTTGAACGGTTGAAACGGCGGATGCGAAATCCGGCGGTCAGGCCGGAAACACCAACGCTTCGTACCAGAACAGCCGCGCCTCCTGTTTGCGCCAAGTGCCGGGCGGAAGACCGGCCTTGAGGCAAAGCTGATCCAGATAGGTCAGACGGTCCCAGCCCTGCTCCACCGGTACCTGTGGCAGAAAAACTCCGCCGCGGCCGCCGTATTGCAGAACGAGACCGTGCCGTCCCACTTCCACGGCATCCGGCGCGGAGCAGGGCGTAAGTTCATCCAGTACGGAAATGGCCACATCGGCCTTGGCCCATTCTTCCGGCGCGAGGGGAGGAAAGCGCCGGTCTTCAAAGGCGGCCGCGCGCGCCATGCGCCAGACATTGGCATAGAGCGGCTCGCTGCCCATGATGGTGCCGATGCACCCCCTGAGACGGTGATTGATGGAGAGCGTGACAAAAGATCCCAGATTTCTGCGCAGAGAGCCGTTCACCGCCGCGTCGAACGGCGCGGGCGCGGCGGCGGGCGTTTTGTCGAAGGCGCTTTGTATTGACTGTCGGGCCAGACGTGAAAGATATTGCTTGTCTTCTTCGCTCAACGAAAATGAAAGAGACATGATTCCTTCCGCTCCCGTGCGGCCTATCCCGTTTTGCGGCGAACCGGCAGCGCGGTCATCCCGGATGGTTCGCACGGACGCCCGCGCACATGTTTTGCGCTTGCGCGGGCCGGCCGCCCGGCCAGCATTTTGCTTTTGAAACGCTCCCTTCGGCGCTTTACGGCGAAACGCGGTTTCGCCTGCGCCTCATGGGCGGGCGGCGGTGCATCCGCCCCGCCGCCAGAGCAATTTCAAAATGAAATTGCTCTAACGCTTGAAACAGTTCGCCTACGTCGGACAAAGCCCGCCTGCTCCTGTTTCGCGACAAGGATTTGCAAGCAAATCCTTGCGGAGCGGTTCACTTGTTTCATTCGTGAACTGCTCAAGAGCGACTTACGCTTGAGATTACCGTTTGTGACGAAGTATATCCGCTTAGACATAGTAACAGGCGCGGTCTTGACCGTCAAGGCGACGTCGGCAAGCGCGGCGGGAAACAGCTAGCGTCTGATTTTTTTACGTAAGAACGCAATGCGATTATCAATAACTGCGGGATTGGGATAGTCCGCACGGGCCTGCTCAAACAGCTCCAGAGCCTCTTTGCCGCGTCCCAGCTGTTCCAGTGCGTCAGCCAGCAGATAGGAGGCAAGGCCCCTCATTTTCCCGTCCGGGTTGCTGTCCAGAAGTTGCCGTGATATCCCGGCAACTTCCTGCCAACATTGGCGCGCCATGTTCTGATCCGCAATATCGTACATACATAAAATTTTATCGTGATCGGACAGGGACAGGGAAAGACACTGCTGCAGCACATCCTCACCGGCTTCGAACTGCCGTCTGCTGAAATGCGCCTGGGCAAGGTGGCGGTAGCCGTTCACCATTTCCTCAGGCCCAAGGTCGGCAAGCCAGATGTAGGAGCTCCAGATGTCCGCCGCGCGGGAAAAACGGCGCAGCATTTCCGCGCAACGGCCCATGCGCTCCAAAATGGTCTTGGTCCGCGACTCATTTTCGGAAAACTCCTCCAGCATGACTTCAAGGTACTCCAGACTGAGCCGCGGCTCCTCGTCTTCAGCATTGACCGATGCCAAAAGCATGTTCCAGACTTCCCATCGCCTGTCCGGCTCCTGCTCCGTGCGCAGAGATCTGCGCAAGAGCCTCTCGGCAAGCGGCCAGTCGCGCTGCGCAACAGCCGCACGGGCCAAGGCGACATCATCATCGTCCCTCCCGACAGAAGCCCGTTCACAGCCCAAAAACACACTCGCGACCAGGCAAATCAGTACCGGAATGCCATGCAACGAATGGCGAATTTTTAACATAACGTCACACCAGTTCCACAGCAATTAACGCTTGAAACAGTTCGCTTACGGCGGGTAAAGCCCGCCTGTTCCTGTTTCGCGGCAAGGATTTGCCTGCAAATCCTTGCGGAGCATTCACTCGTTTCATGTGAACTGCCTGGAAGGCACGAAGAATGCCGCCAAAGCGGCAGCAGCCCCCGGCAGAGTCTGAAACCGCCACATAATACCGCAGGGTTCTGATAGCAGTATTCGGCGCGACTTTCAAGCCATGCGTGCGCGAAAATCCGTGGCCTCGACATAAAAATTTTCCGGAGGGTCGCGGTCATTCTTGACAGCTTTCCGGAAAGCGGATAACTTTGCCGCATGGAAGCGCTGACACGCCACAGCCGTTTTGCGTCCCTGCTGATGCTGGGGCTGCTTCTGGGCATGCCCCTGATCCAGCCTTCCACGGCAGGGCTGCTCCTCTCCCCGGCAGAGAAAGGATGCTGCGGGTCATGCGGTCACGATGCCCTGTTCCCTGCCGTTGCGGAAAGCAGCGCCCGGCCCGACCATACCGGCACGGAATGCGATATTTGCCCTTCAAACGTCCGTTGCTCGTCCGGCGCGTCCGTACTATTGCCTCACCCGCACCGACTGACCCCGGTTCCGGTGCAAACGGCACATTTTGCATCGCGCCTCAATGATCCTGTCACCCACCTTTACGACGGAAGCCTGTTCCGGCCTCCCCGTCCCGACGACGCCCGCACGGGATAGCGTCCCCGACACGCGCGGCACCGCCTGCAGTTCGCCCTGAAATTTTCTCCGCGATACCGCCGCGCTCCCCCCGCGTGTCCCCGCCTCCCGTTATGTCCGCAATCCGGCACGCCCGCGGCGTCAAACCGCATAACAGCAGTTCGACCCGGGCACCGAATGAAACGACGTTCACAGGTGGTGATCCATGATTTCGCACCTATTTTCGCGAACGGCGGCCTTCATACTGCTGCCGCTCCTGCTGGCCGCATGCTCCCTTGCGCCCGCGTACACGCGGCCGGAAAGTCCCGTTCCGGAAAACATCGCTGCCGCTCCCACGGGCACTATGAACGCTGACGGCATGTTTGACGTCAGCCCTTGGGGATTTTTTCACGATCCGCGCCTGCGGGAACTGATCGCCGCCGCATTGCGGCAAAACCGCGACCTGCGCCAGGCGATGCTGTCCATTGAAGAGGCCAGGGCTCAATACCGTGTGCAGCGGGCCGACCGCCTGCCGCAGATCAGTGGCGAGGCGGCGGATGCTTACGAAGGCGTCTTTGACGACAGGGCGGGCAACAGATATGGCGACAACAGATACTCGGCCACAGGCGTCGTCTCCTTTGAACCGGACCTCTTCGGACGGCTGAAAAGCTTGAGTGACGCGGCTTTGCGGCGTTACCTGGCAACAGAGGAAGCGAAAAGAGCAGTCCAGATTGCCCTGGTCTCCCAGGTGGCGCAAAGCTATCTGGCCGAACATCTTGCAACGGAACTGGGCCTGCTTGCCGAACGCACGCTGGAAAGCCGGCAGGCTTCCTATGCCTTTGTGCAAAGCCGGATACAGTCCGGCCAGTCCTCGCTGCTGGATCTGGAACAGGCCCGGGGTCAGATGGAATCCGCCAGGGCCGATGCCGCAACCAGAAAGGACGAGCGCATACGCGCTGAAAACGCGCTCGCTCTGTTGCTCGGCACTTTTGCCGGGCAACAGCTCCCCCCTCCGGTAGAGTTGATGAAACAGCGACTGTCAGAGCTGCCTGAGGGGATTCCCTCCACTGTCCTGCTGAAACGCCCGGACATCATGGAGGCGGAGTTCAACCTCAGGGCCGCCAATGCCGAAATCGGCGCGGCAAGGGCGGCATTTTTTCCAAGCCTCTCCCTGACCGGCAGTCTTGGTTCCCAAAGCGACGATCTGGGGCTGCTGCTTGACGGCACAACCTCATTCTGGTCCTTTCTGCCGACAATCAGACTCCCCATATTCCGCGGCGGACGCGACAAGACCAATCTGGATCTGGCGGAAATCCGCAAGGAAAAAGGCATCGTCCAGTATGAGCAGCGCATACAGACGGCCTTTCGCGAAGTGGCCGACGGCCTGCTGGCAAGAGCCGCACTGGCGGAAAAGCTGGCCGCCCAGCAGCGATATTTGCAGTCGCAACGGCTCGTGCTGCAACTGGCGACAAGCAACTACGCCAACGGCGCTGTAACCTACCTGACGGTACTGGACGCCCAGCGCAGCGTTTTTGAGGCCGAACGGAACCTGCTCACCGCCAGGCGGGAACAGCTTGTAAACGACATCAACCTTTATGCCGCCTTGGGCGGCGGCCTGAAAGACACAAATCCCGCGGAACGCAAGAGCGATACCGCGACACTCCATCAATAGAAAGAGGAACGCCATGAAAATACGTTATACATTCCCGATTCTGACCCTGATTCTGTTTTTTGTTTCCCCGACCGTCGGCGTTTTTGCCGCGTCTGACGGCGGACACGGACATGCCGCGCACAGCGGAACAACTCATGCGCCGGCACAGGCCCCGGCCGGGAAGGTCTACACCGCGAAAGGAAAAATCGTACACACGGACAAAGCCGCCGGCAAGGTCACCATCGACCACGAACCTGTTCCGGCTCTCAAATGGCCGCGCATGACCATGCCGTTTCGCGTGGAAGATCCCTCACTGCTTGACGGACTGGAAAACGGCAGTCCGGTGCGCCTTGATTTTCGCCCCGAAGGCCCAGGACGCGACCCCGTGATTGTGGATATTGAAGCCCTTAAGTGACTGCCGCGTCCGGCCGCGCTCTTCAGCGCGGCCGGACCCCGTGCGGGGAGGCGACCATGCGATTCAAAACTTTTTTTCTTTCCCTGTTTCTCCTGCTGGCCGGAGGGGCTTTGGGCTACGGCTTCACCGTTCTTGCTCCCGACAGACCAAAGGCCGGGCACACGGCCCATGAGAGGGCCGAAGACGGACAGGGGGCGGCGCAAAGCTCCGGGGAACGTAAAGTTCTCTACTGGTATGACCCCATGTATCCCGGAACCAGGTTTGACAAGCCCGGCAAATCCCCCTTCATGGATATGGAGCTTGTTCCGCGCTATGCGGAGGATGACGCGGGAACGGGCATACGCATTGATCCGGGACAAGTGCAAAATCTGGCCGTTCGCACGGAAAAAGCTCAACGGGGCAGGCTGGTTTTCTCCCGTGAAATTCCGGCCAACGTGGAATTCAACGCCTATCAGCTCGCCAAAGCGCAACCCAGGGCCGACGGTTTCGTGGAAAAAACATATGCTCTGGCCGTGGGCGACGCGGTGACGGCGGGACAACCGCTTGTGGACATCACCGTGCCCGCCTGGGCGGCGGACCAAAGCGAATATCTGCTGCTGCGCGGCCAGAAGGCGGCGCCGGATCTTATACGGGGCGTGCGCGAACGGCTGCGTCTTTCCGGCATGCCGGAAGACCTGCTGAAAGCCGTGGACGCCACAGGCCGCGTACAGACCCGCCTGACGGTGCATGCGCCCCTGAGTGGCGTCATAACCGCCATTGACGCCTATCCGGGCATGAATGTGGACAAGGGCATGACGCTGGCAACCATTCAGGGCATCAATCCGATATGGGTCACGGCTGATGTGCCGGAACGGGACATATTCCTGGTCGGCAACAAACGGACGCGCGTCTCCATCCCGGCCTATCCGGACAGAGCCTTCCACGCGCAATCCGCAACTTTGCTGCCCAAGGCCGATCAGGCCACGCGAACCGTGCCCCTGCGACTTTCCCTGGATAACCCGGAGGGACTGCTCAGGCCGGGGCTTACCGCATCCATCCGCCTGCGGAACGACGGGGAGGAAGAGCTGCTCATCCCCACCCAAAGCCTTATTGATCTGGGGGATGAGCAACGCGTCATCATCCGCGCCGCCGACGGCTCTTTTGTGCCCCGGCAGGTACAGGTGCTGCGGAGCGCACGGGAAAAAACCGCCGTGCTTTCCGGCCTTGACGAAGGCGATGACGTGGTGGTTTCAGGCATCTTTCTCATCGACTCGGAAGCCAATTTGCGCGGCGCGCTTGACCGCATGCGCCGCGCAAAAGAGACAGACAATCATGACCACAGCGCAAAGGAGCACGCCGAATGATCGCCGTTCTTATTCGGGCCTGCATGGGCAACCGTTTCTTTGTGCTGCTCGTCTCGGCCATTCTTTCGGTCTGGGGCGTCTGGGTCATCACGCAAACGCCCATGGACGCCCTGCCGGATCTTTCCGACGTACAGGTCATCATACGGACCTCCTATCCGGGCAAAGCGCCGCGTCTGGTGGAGGATCAGATCACCTATCCGCTGACCTCGGCCATGCTGTCCGTACCGGGCGCAAAATCCGTGCGCGGCTATTCAATGTTCGGGGATTCCTATGTCTATATCATTTTTGACGACGGCACGGATATCTACTGGGCGCGCAGCCGGGTACTGGAATACCTGAGCCAGGCCCAGGACAGACTTCCGCCCGGCGTGGCGCCGGCCCTCGGGCCGGACGCCACCGGCATAGGGTGGATATTTGAATATTCCCTGGTGGATCGCGGCAACAAATACGACCTCGCGGCCCTGCGCTCCATTCAGGACTGGCTGCTCAAATTTGAACTTTCCTCCGTGCCGGGTGTGGCGGAAGTCGCCCCGGTCGGCGGCGTGGTCAAACAATATCAGATTATGCCGGACCCGATAAAACTGGCACAATACAAAATACCCCTGAAAATGCTTGTGGAGGCGGTAACTGCCTCAAATCAGGAAGCCGGCGGTTCGGTTCTGGAACAGGCCGAAGCGGAATACATGGTGCGGGCGGATGGCTATCTGCGCACCCTGGAAGACTTCCGGAACATTGTCTTGCAAGCTGGCCCCGGCGGTACGCCAATATATCTCAAGGATGTCGCGGAGGTGCGCCTCGGCCCGCAAATGCGGCGCGGCATAGCGGAACTGGACGGCGAGGGAGAAGTGGCCGGCGGGATTGTGCTGATGCGCTTCGGTGAAAACGCCCGCGCCGTCATTGCGGCCGTAAAGAAAAAACTGGAAAGCCTGAAGTCAGGACTGCCGCCGGGCGTGGAAATTGTTACCGCTTATGACCGCAGCGCCCTTATTGAGCGGGCGGTGGACAACCTGACGCATAACCTTGCGGAAGAATTCATTGTGGTGGCCGTTGTCTGCGCGGTTTTTCTCATGCATCTCCGCTCGGCCCTCGTGGCCATTCTCTCGCTGCCCCTGGCCCTTTTTCTCTCCTTCATCATCATGTACTATCAGGGAATCACCGCCAATATCATGTCCCTTGGCGGCATCGCCATTGCCGTTGGCGCCATGGTGGACGCCTCTGTGGTCACTGTGGAAAACGCGCACCGCAAGCTGGAACGCTGGCAGGATGAGAATCCCGGTTCGCGGATTTCCCCGGAGCGGCGCTGGGAGCTGGTAACCGGGGCGACCGTGGAAGTCGGCCCGGCGCTGTTTGCCAGCCTCCTGATCATAACCCTTTCCTTCATTCCGGTCTTTTCTCTGGAAGGGCAGGAAGGCCGCCTTTTCCGCCCGCTGGCCTTGACAAAACTCTACGCCATGGGAGGCGCGGCACTGTTATCCGTCATCGTCATTCCCGTACTGACGGGGCTATGGGTGCGGGGAAAAATTCCCTCTGAAAACAGCAACATCATCAACCGCTTTCTCATACGCCTGTATACGCCGGCCATTCAGGCCATACTGCGCAATCCCAAATCGACGCTGTGCGCCGCCTTCCTTATACTGATCTCCACACTCTGGCCCCTGACGCGTCTGGGCGGCGAATTTCTGCCCCGCATGGATGAAGGCGACCTGCTCTATATGCCTTCCACGCTGCCCGGCGTTTCCGTGGCGGAGATCGGGCGCATCCTGCAACTCACCGACAGAATGATCAAAAGCGTGCCGGAGGTCGAAAGCGTGTTCGGCAAGGCCGGCCGCGCGGAAACAGCTACGGATACCGCCCCTCTGGAAATGATCGAAACCGCCATCCGCCTGAAGCCGGTGGACGAATGGCGGCCCGGCATGACGCCCGAACGCGTCATAGAAGAACTGGATGCCGCGGTAAAATTGCCGGGGGTCGCCAACCTTTGGGTTCCTCCAATCCGCAACCGCATTGACATGGTTTCAACAGGGGTTAAAAGCCCTATCGGCGTCAAGGTTTCCGGCCCCGACACTGAAAGCATAGACAAGGCGGCCGTCATGGTTCAAAACGCGGCCAGGAGTGTACCCGGCGTTTTCTCGGCGCTTGCGGAAACCCTCACTGGCGGACGCTATGCGGATGTGCATATCCGCCGGGAATCCGCCGCCCGCTACGGCATGAACATCGCCGACGTGCAGCTTTTCGTCTCCTCCGCCATCGGCGGTGAAAATGTCGGCGAAACAGTGGATGGTGTTGCCCGTTATCCCATCAATATCCGTTACCCGCAAATATACCGGGACAGCTTGGCCTCGCTCAGGGGCATGCCCCTGCTCACGCCGTCAGGCCAGCAGATTACTCTGGAAGATGTGGCCGACGTGACCATGACCAGCGGCCCTTCCATGCTGAAAAGCGAAAACGCCCGCCTGGCAAGCTGGGTTTACATTGATTCCAGGGGCCGTGATCCGCTTTCAGTAGTGCGTGATCTGGGCAAGGCCATACAAGTGTTGCCGGATATGCCCACAGGCGTCAGCATAGCCTTTGCCGGGCAATTCGAAATGCTGGAGCGGGCGACAGCCCGCCTGCAGCTGATGATTCCCGCGACGCTCGTCATCATCTTCATTCTGCTGTACCTGGAATTCAAAAGCGTACAGGAAACCCTGCTCATCATGTTTTGCCTCCCCTTTTCCCTTGTCGGCGGGGTATGGTTCATGTATGCGCAGGGCTATGCCATGTCCGTGGCCACAGGAGTCGGTTTTATCGCTCTGGCGGGCCTGGCGGCGGAATTCGGCGTCATCATGCTCATGTATCTGAAAAATTCCGTAACCGAACGGCCGGAACTGGCCTCCCCCGACACCGCGACAAGCGAACTCATTGACGCGGCCATTCATGAGGGCGCGGTGCTGCGCGTACGCCCCAAAGCCATGACGGTCATCACCACTGTGGCCGGCCTCCTGCCCATTTTCTGGCGCGCCGGCACGGGCTCCGAAATCATGACCCGCATCGCGGCCCCCATGTTTGGCGGCATGGTCAGCGCCGCGATTCTCTCCATGTTCATCATACCCACGGCCTACAAGCTGTTGCTGACCGCGCGGCTGAAACGCTGAATGGATCGTAAGCGAACTGCCCTAACCGGGATCGGAACCGCCGGAGGCGCTGTCGTCTTCTCCCAAGATGTCGCGGTTGGACCGTCCTCCTCCTTCGTCCACACGATCAAAACCCACAACCCGGGCTCCGCCGTCCAGACGCACCAGCATTACGCCTTGGGTGGCCCGGCCGGTACTGCGCACATCTTCCACGCCAATACGCACCACCTTGCTGGCCGACGTCAGCAGCACAAGACCGTCATCGTCACGAACGGGCATGGCCCCTACAACATCGCCGGTTTTTGCCGTCACCTTGAAATTGAGGATACCCTTGCCGCCACGTGATTGCAGACGATACAAATCCACGCTGGTGCGCTTGCCAAAGCCGTTTTCGGAAATGCTCATGATTTCCGTGCTCTGATCCTCCTCCTTCAGCACAACGACAGCCACAACACAGTCATTGCGGCGCAGGGCAACACCCTTGACGCCGGCGGCGACACGTCCAAGCGGGCGCAGGGCATTGCTGGCAAAGCGTATTGCCAGACCGCCGGCCGTAACAAGAACAATATGGTTATCCATGCGTATGGGACGCACCGCCACAAGCTCGTCATCATTGCGCAGTCCGACGGCCATAATACCGGTTTTGCGGCAGCGGGCATACAGGGAGGCGGCGGAAATTTTGACCATACCGCGTCTGGTGACGAAAAGAAAATATTTATCTTCGGCAAATTCCCGCAGAGCCAGCACGGTTGTGACCCATTCTCCCTCTTCCAGCGGAATGAGATTGTTGATGTGTGCCCCCCTGGCCGTGCGGCTGCCTTCAGGCACCTGATGAACCTTGAGCTGCAGCATGCGCCCCTTGTTTGTAAAGAGACAAAGATATTGATGATTTGTTGTTGTCAAAAACTCCTGAACGTAATCGTCCTCGGAAATGTGCAAGGCCGCGATTCCCTTTCCGCCGCGCTTCTGCTGCTGATAGTTCTCCAGATTGGTCCGCTTCATGTAGCCGCGCCGGGAGAGGGTGATCACCACCTCGTCATCCGCTATCAGATCTTCCACATCAATGCCGCTCAGGGTTTCCGCCAGCACTTCGGTACGGCGCGGAGTGGCAAAGGACTCCCGCAATTCCGCAATTTCCCGCTTTATCTCCGCGCGCAGGACTTCCGCATCATTCAAAATGGAAAGAAAAAATTCTATCCTGCCCACAAGCTCCGCGTATTCGTTCTGCAATTCTTCCCTCTGCAGCCCGGTGAGACGCTGCAGACGCATCTCCAGTATCGCCCTTGCCTGCGCTTCGGAAAGGCCGAATTTCGACATGAGGCCGGACCTGGCCTCGTCCGGATTGGCCGAAGAGCGTATCAGGGCTACCACGGCGTCAATGTTGTCTATGGCTGTCTGCAGGCCTTCAATGATGTGGGCGCGCGCCTGCGCCTTCTCCAGATCAAAACGGGTGCGCCGGATGACCACTTCCCGCCGGTGATCCACGAAACAGCTTAATGCCGATTTGAGATTCAGAAGTTGAGGGCGGTTGTCCACAACCGCCAGCATGTTGATGCCGAAACTTGATTCCAGCGGCGTATATTTATACAGGGCATTGATCACGATCTCGGAAATCGTCCCGCGCTTGAGGTCAATGACAACGCGAATGCCCTTACGGTCGGATTCGTCGCGCAAATCCGTAATGCCGTCAATCTTCCGCTCGTTTACAAGCGCGGCGATCTTTTCCACCAGGGCGGATTTGTTCAAGCCGTAAGGGATTTCCTTGATTACGATGGATTCCGCGCCTTTTTTGCGTTCTTCCGTTATGAGCCGCCCGCGCACCTTCACCGTGCCCCGCCCGGTATGATAGGCGTCATAAAGCCCTTTGCCCGCATATACCGCCCCGAATGTGGGAAAATCCGGCCCCTTCACAAAGTTCATAAGGTCGCCTACGCCGCACTGGGGGTTGTTCAGCATATATTGCAGCGCGTCACATAATTCGCCCAAGTTGTGGGGGGGAATGTTGGTGGCCATGCCCACGGCAATGCCGGAAGATCCATTGAGCAGCAGATTTGGCGCTTTTGCGGGCAGAACGGACGGCTCTTCCAAGGTATTGTCGTAGTTCGGAGAAAAATCCACCGTGCCTTTGTCCAGGTCATTCAGAAACTCATGGGCAAGGCGGGACATGCGCACTTCCGTATAGCGCATGGCCGCAGGCGCGTCGCCGTCGATGGAGCCGAAGTTCCCCTGCCCGTCCACCAGGGGCGCGCGCATGGAAAACTCCTGGGCCATGCGCACAAGGGCGTCGTAAACGGCGGAATCACCGTGCGGATGATACTTGCCTATGACGTCGCCTACCACGCGGGCGCTTTTCTTGTGCGGGCGGTTGTACGCGTTGCCGAGTTCATGCTGCGCGAAAAGAATGCGCCTGTGTACGGGCTTCAACCCGTCACGCGCATCGGGAATAGCCCGTCCTATAATGACGGACAGCGAATATTCCAGATAGGACTTGCGCAGTTCTTTCTCTATGTCGATGCCCGGCCGCGCGTCGCCCGCTCCGGCGGCATCCTTGCCCGTCTCGTCCGGCAGATTCGTCATATGTTCGGTTTCCCCAGGCCTTTTTTCAACGTGATGCCTGATAAAGAATACATCAGCGTTTCCTTAAATATCCAAATCCTGTACAGCAAGCGCGTTGCGTTCGATAAATTCGCGCCGGGCTTCCACTCTGTCACCCATGAGTTCTTCGAAGGCGTCGCTTGCTTCTTCGCCGTCGTCCACGGTCACGCGCAGGAGTATGCGGTTTTCGGGGTTCATGGTCGTGACCCAGAGCTGTTCGGGGTTCATTTCGCCGAGGCCCTTGTACCGCTGGATATTGATACCTTTGCGCGCTTCTTCGAAGAGTTTGTCTTCGAGGTCGAAGAAGCCTTCGGCCGGTATGCGGTTCTCGTTGACTTCAAGGGTAAAGGACGTGCCGCCGCATTGCCTGCGGATGTCTTCGCAGGCTTTCCAGGCTTGACGGTACATGCGGGAACCGAAAAATTCCGGTCCAAGTCTGGTGCGATGGCCGTTGCCGTCTTCGAACACGACTCTGTGCAACTGTTCGAGGTCGGTTTCTTCGCGTTCTACGGTCAGGATGAATCCGCGGGTATTCATGGTTTCGCGAAAGCGGGCCAGTTCCGGGGTTTCACTGATGAAGTGCGCGGGTTCGAGCCGGGAATCATAGTTGAGGAAGGACATGAACAGGGCTTCGGATATGCCGGCGTTTTCCGCGTCGCGCAGTCTGGCGCGGATAAAGGCGATATCGGCGGCCAGGCGCGCTGTTTCGCGACCCGCGTAGCTGCGCCCGCCCGCTGAATGCACCCTGGCGCTCTTGCTGATGCGTTCAAGAAGAAAGTCGGTCAGTTCGGCGTCGTCCTTGATAAATTTTTCGAATTTGGCGTTGTGGACGCGGTAGAGCGGGGGCCGGGCGATGAAGAGGTGCCCGGCCTCAATCAGTTCGCGGTATTGGCGGAAGAAAAAGGTCAGGAGCAGGGTGCGGATATGCGCGCCGTCCACGTCGGCGTCGGTCATAATGGCTATGGTATGGTAGCGCAGGCGGGAAAGGTCTATGTCGCTTTCGCCTCCCACAAGGCCGATACCCGCGCCCATGGCCATTATAAGGGATTTTATTTCTTCATTGTTGAGCATTTTGTCGAAGCGCGTGCGTTCCACGTTAAGTATCTTGCCGCGCAGGGGGAGAATTGCCTGCCTGCGCGGATCCCGGCCCTGCTTGGCCGAGCCTCCGGCTGAATCGCCTTCGACTATGAACAGTTCGGATTCCGAGGGATCCTTGCTTTGGCAGTCGGCCAGTTTGCCGGGCAGGGAATTGTCGGAAAGGGCGCCCTTGCGCCGGACCAGTTCCTTGGCCTTGCGCGCCGCGTCGCGAGCCCTGGCGGCGTCCACGGCCTTATCTATGATGAGTTTGATGTCTTTGGGATTTTCTTCAAAAAAAGCGTTGAGCCTGTCGTAGACGATGCCGCCTACTATGCCCGCCGCTTCGCTGTTGCCGAGTTTGGTTTTGGTCTGTCCTTCAAACTGGGGTTCCGGCAACTTGACGGATACGACGGCCGTCAATCCTTCGCGCACGTCGTCGCCCGACAGGGTTATCTTCAGTTTTTTGTTCAACTCTGAATTTTTAAGATAATTATTCACGGCTCTGGTCAGGGCTGTCCGGAAACCTACCAGATGGGTGCCGCCTTCCTTGGTGCGGATGTTGTTGGCAAAGGTCAGAACATTTTCCTTATACCCCGCGTTGTATTGCAAGGCGAACTCCGCCGTCGCGCCCTGGGATTCCCCGCTGCCGTAAATGACGCCGTGCACGGGGGCTTCGCCCTGGTTCAGGTCGCGCACGAACTGCGTTATACCGCCGTCGAAGCGAAATATTTCCTTTTCGTCCGTGCGTTCGTCTATAAATACTATTTCAAGACCGCTGTTCAGGTACGCCAGTTCTTCAAGGCGCTTGCGCAGAATTTCGTATGAAAACTCCAGGGTTTCAAAAATCGTGTCATCAGGCGTGAAACGCACGGTAGTGCCGTGCGTCGCCGTTTCTCCTATACGGCGCAAGGCTTCGACGGGAACGCCGCGCGAATATTTCTGCGCGTAGGTATGTCCTTCCCGGCGTATGGTCACTTCCAGAGCTTCCGACAGGGCGTTGACGCAGGATACGCCGACGCCGTGCAGACCGCCGGACACCTTGTAGGACTGGTTGTCGAACTTGCCGCCCGCGTGCAGTTTGGTCATAACCACTTCAACTGCCGGAATGCCTTCCTTGGGGTGTATGCCCACCGGGATGCCCCGTCCGTTGTCCGATACGGAACAGGATCCGTCGACGTGCAGACGCACGGTGATCATGGTGCAGAACCCGGCCATGGCTTCGTCTATGGAGTTGTCGACGACCTCATAGACAAGATGGTGCAGACCGCGCGCGTCCGTGCTGCCGATGTACATGGCGGGACGCTTGCGGACAGCGGCAAGACCCTCAAGAACGGTTATGCTGGCTTCGTCGTATTTTTTACCCGCGCTTTCTTCCGCTTTTTCCGGATTTTCTTCCCGGCCGTTTCCCGCGGAACTTTTTTCCGGCTCGCCGGCCCCGGGTTTTTCGTCGGGCCGTTTGCCGGATTCGCTGATGTAGTCAAGCAGTGATGCGGTGTCGCTCATCAAAATTTCCTTTATGGTCTGAAACCTCTCCCTTCAGGGAGCTTCCCGCTTGACGCCCGGCGAAGCCGGGTCTACCTTCCCGGTAAGCCCTTCCTTCAAGGAGGGGGCAATCCACCCGGCTCCTATCCGCAGGGACGGAGTCGGTCGGCGGATGGAGTCGGCCGCGGATTGAAATAAATAAACACACAAACAAACAAACAACCGCACCTAACCGTCACACAGAGGAGTCGTCGCCATGCGGGCAGCAAACATCAATACGGTCGCCTGTCTGGGCACCGGAACCATGGGACACGGAGTCGCCTTTCTCGCCGCCAAGGCCGGCTATGCCGTCAAGCTGTTCGGCCGTTCGCCGGAAAGCATCAAGCGCGGACTCGACAGCATCGACCGGGCCATAGCCTTGTACGAAAACAACAAACTCACAGCGGCCGGTGAAGGAGACAAAATCAGAAAAAATATCACCGGCGTCACCTCCCTGGAAGAAGCCGCCGCCGGCGCCGACCTGGTCATGGAATCCGTTGCCGAGGTTCTGCAGGTCAAACGCGATGTCTTCGCCGTGGTGGAAGCCGCGAGCCCGGAACACGCCGTCATCGCCACGGACACCTCCGGTCTGGACCTTGAGCAGATCCGCACCGCTTTCAAACGTCCCGAACGCTTTCTTTCCATCCACTTCTTCACTCCGCCCTATCTCATGCCCACAGTCGAAGTCTGCCCGTGTTCGGCGACTTCGGATTTCGTGCGCAAAACCGCTGTGGAATGGGTGAAATCCATCGGGAATATGCCCATTGAACTCAGCACGGCCGTGTCGGGCTTCATCATCAACCGCATCCAGGCGGCAGTGCTGCGCGAAGCCGTGTACATCGTGGAGCAGGGCTGGGCTTCGGCGGAAACCGTGGACAAAGCCGTCGTCTACAGCCTCGGCCGCCGCTACGCGCAAACCGGCCCCATTGAAAGCGCCGACATGGGCGGATGGGACATCCTCGGCGCCTTGCTGGATGAATTGGGCGACAAGCTCTGCGCTTACAAAAAAGCGCCTGCCCTAGTGGACGAGCTGCGCGCCGCCGGCAAACTCGGCCTGAAAACCGGCAAAGGATACTACGACTGGCCCGCGGAAAGAATACAACAACGCCGTTCAGCGCGCGAGCAGACGCTGATTGATTTTCTGCGCAAAGACCAGGCGGAAAAATAACGCGCCGCTCTGCGATGCCTTCCCGACGCTCACCCGCGCGGCGCGCGGGAGCCGGAACGGGGACCGGCTCCGCGCCGCGCGGGTTGCCGTTTTTTTTGGTCCTTCAGACTTTCTTGTGGGTCATCTCATCACCCGGCAGCCCTCGGGTAGAGGTCCAGCCCGCCGCAGAAAAAATAGATAGCCATCTTATAATGTTCATGGTTTCTATACCCA
>JAISLI010000049.1 GCA_031291035.1 Desulfovibrio sp. | reverse complement strand
CGGCGCGAAAGTAAAGATTTTTCTCCGGAATTTTTGAGGCAATTGAAGTAAAAAATCATAACATATTAAAATAACAAATATTTATGAGATTTTTGCCTGAAAATATTCCCCCGGCTTTTAACGGGTTGCGTCATCCATTCGATTGCCCTGTTTTCCTGAGAAGCCGCTCTGGCAATCTTCAGCCATCTCTGGCAAGATGGGCGCAATCTGCCCGCAGGACTTCAGGGCAATTCACTCGTTTCATTCATGAATCGCTCTGGCCAGTCAAGGAGGCTGCCATGAAAGTTTTTGTCACCCTCAGCGCCACATTGCGCAACCATGTCGCCGACTACAATCCCGAACGGGGCCATCAGCACGGAATAGTCCGGAGGATGCCCCTTCCATATTCTGACCCTGGCCGACAGGTTTTTTGTTGACGAAGGGAGCGGGAGCAAGATAAAAATTGCCAATCTGGCCGCCTGTCGTATCCCGCGCGCGATGCCCCGCGGCCCCGGAGGTTTTATGGAAAAACTGCTCTCGCGTCTCGCGCGCCAGCTTGATGCGCTGGACGAAGCTTCTCTCATGTCTTTGTGGAGCAAATATGCCACCATAGTCGAACGTTTTGAGCCCACAAAGCACTGGGAGGAAGCGGCGCTTATCTTTTCCATGATTCAGGCCAAACGCTGGAAAAATCAACTTTTCAACTATTACTGGGCATTGCAGATAAAACCTGATGCCCTGACGGAGCTTTCGGACGTGCTGGCTTCCGGTTTTGAACTGGAAAAAGAACATGACGCCGCAAAGGGGGATGCCCTGCCGTGCCGCGTGTTACCTTTCAAACCCGTGTAGCCGTCTTTTTCCGCAGACGCTGGCGATCCCCCGGCGCAGGGCCAACAGGCGACAAGACAACATTTTCCCAAAGGCATTAAGGACATGGCAAACATCGTTATCATTGGAGCCCAGTGGGGCGACGAAGGCAAGGGCAAGATTGTGGATATGCTGAGCGCACAATGTCCCTTCGTCATACGTTTTCAGGGGGGCAACAACGCGGGACACACCATTCGCGTTCAGGGCGAGGAAACGATTTTGCACCTTATTCCGTCCGGCATTTTGCACAGGGGCACGACCTGCCTCATCGGCAACGGAGTGGTGCTTGATCCCCTTGTTTTTCTGGAGGAAGCGGACAAACTGGCCGCGCGCGGCATTGATGTTTCCCCGGAGCGTCTGGGCATAAGCAAAAAGACGCACTTGATCCTGCCCTACCACAAACAGCTTGACAAAGCGCGCGAGGCCAAACGGGCGGGGCGGAAAATCGGCACCACCGGCCGCGGCATAGGCCCCTGTTATGAAGACAAAATCGCGCGCGTCGGCATACGCGCCGGCGATCTGACCAATCCTGCCCTGCTGCGGGAAAAAATCCGCCACGCATTGCTGGAAAAAAATACTCTGCTGCGCGCGCTCTACAAATTTGAAGCCCTGAATCCGGAAACCGCGGCTGATGAACTGCTTGCCCTGGCGCCGCGCCTGACGCCCTACCTCACGGATGTTGAAGCCCGTATTGACGAGGCCGCCGCCAGGGGCGAAGACACTCTTTTTGAAGGCGCCCAGGGGGTACATCTGGACATAGATCACGGCACCTATCCCTTTGTGACTTCCTCCAGCACGGTGTCCGGCAACGCCGCCGCCGGCAGCGGCATGCCCCCCTCCTTTTTCACGCGCATAGCGGGCGTGGCGAAAGCGTACACCACGCGCGTGGGGTCGGGGCCTTTCCCCACCGAACTTCTGGATGACGCCGGAGCGTATCTGCGTGAAAAAGGGCATGAATACGGGGCCACCACAGGCCGCGCCCGCCGTTGCGGCTGGCTGGACACCGTTGTATTGCGCGCCAGCGTCAGGCTCAACGGCTTTACGGATATCGCCATGACAAAGCTGGATGTGCTGCAAAATCTCCCTGTTCTGCGCATTTGCGTGGCCTATGAGTTTAACGGCGAGCGCTGTGAGCGCATCCCGCAGGAAGAAGGCGCTCTTGCCGGCGTGACGCCGATTTACGAAGAAATGCCCGGCTTTGAAGACGATATCTCCGGATGTACCGGCTTTGAGCAATTGCCCGACACGGCGCGGGCCTATGTGCGCCGCGCGGAGGAACTCGCGGGAGTCAGAATTTCCATGATTTCCGTCGGTCCCGACCGGCGGCAGACCATCATGCGATGAGCGCCCCGCTGCCCTCCATCGCGGAACCGGCTTTTGACCGCCTGACCGCCGTATTGCGCAAACTCGTCCGGACGCCGCCCCAGGTCTTGATTCTGGAAGGCGGCCGCGAGGATGAACGTATTGACGCGGCCCGCTACTGGGCCGCCTGCTGCAACTGCCCCCGGCCGGACGCAACCGGCGCTCCCTGTCTGGCCTGCCCCGTCTGCCGGCGGTTCATGGCCGGCGAACATCCTGACATGTATCTTTACGACGGGCGCATCCGCAACAAGGAAGATCAGGAAAATCCCGGCATCGTCCGCGCGTTTACAGTGGAAAACACACGCCTGCTCAAACGCAGGCTGCACGATATGCCCCGCGGCGAAGGACGCCGCGTTGTCATTATCATGGGAATTGACCAAAACCGGGACGAAGCGGCCAACGCCATGCTCAAACTTCTTGAAGACCCTCTGCCGGGCACGGTTTTTGTCCTGCTGGCTCCCCAGAGGGAACAATTGCTGCCCACACTGGTCTCCCGCTCTTTCTGCCTGACGCTCCCGTGGTCGGGCGCCCGCGCCGTGAGCGGCGACGGCGCCGCATGGGAAAAGAAGTTGGCCGACTTCTTGCGGGAAGGCAAAGGGTTTCTGGAGGATGCCGCGGCCCGCGGCGCCGTGGATGCCCTGGCGGCCGAAAATTTGCTCCTGGCTTGTCAGAAAGCCTGCGGCGAGGCTTTCCCGCGGACGGCTTCAGACGGCTCCGGTCCGGAAACGCCCCTGGGACAGGTTTTTGCCGCTCTGGACACGCGCCGTCTGACCCAGGCCGTCAAATGGATTTTTGAGGCCCAGGATGCCTTGCGCCAAAGCGTGACGCCCGCCCGCGTGCTGGAGGCCCTGGCGGTCAGACTTTTTGTTCTGCGCGCGCAAAAAAGCTGACGCACTCCGGAACATACCGGCCGCGCGGCGGCCAATCCCCGTTATTTCCACAAATTGCCGTACTTGGCCGCTATGCCGTCCGTGCGCTCCGCAAGCTTGTCCGCCAGCGCGTCAATGTCTTCATGATTGACGGTGCCCAGATCCCGCGCCAGCAGATAGCCGAGATACCCCCTGCCCTGGCTGAAAACCCAGCATACCGAATAAATGGACCCCACACCCGGACGGCCGGGGAATTCCGGGCTTGTCGCAAGCATGACCTGCAATTTCGGCGCGTCTTTCTCCTCGACGGCAAGGGAAAAGAGACTGCTGCGGTTGAACCGGTCCTTCAACTGCATGCCAAGCCTCGCGCCGATGCCGTCCGTGCCTTCCAGCTGCACACTGACCAGAGTGACCCGGTCCGGCCCTTTTTCCGGTTTGTCCTGAACCGGATTTACAGCCTGCTGCACGACCTGCTGCATACCCTGATGGGCATTTTGTTGCCCCGCCCGCGCGGCGCCGGGCAACAACGCGAATGCGCAAACAGTCATCCAGACAAAAACAACGCGAACAATCAGTTTCATGATGCCCCCCGTTCCTGTGTTTCAATCCACAGCCGGCTCCATCCGCTGACTGATTCCAGTCCGGCGGAACAGAATCCGGGTGAATGTCTCCTCAGTAGGCCCCATAGCCGGAAAGGGCCACCGGCACTGTTCTGACAAGTATCCACACGTCCATCCATACCGACCAGTTGCAGATATAGTAGTGGTCATAGGCCACACGTTCGCCATAGCTGGTGTCGTTACGGCCGGATACCTGCCACAGGCCGGTTATGCCTGGCCGCACGCGGCAGTATTCCCCGTACACCGGGCCGTATTTTTTTATCTCGGCCGCCACAATGGGCCGTGGCCCCACAAGACTCATGGAGCCCGCAAGCACGTTGACAAGCTGCGGCAGCTCATCCAGGCTTGTTTTGCGCAAAAAAGCGCCTACCCGCGTCACCCGCGGGTCATTTTTCATTTTGTGAAAAACTTCCCACTCCCTGCGCCGGGCGGCATCTCCCTCAAGACAGGTCTTGAGGGAGATGTCGGCATTGATGCCCATGGTACGGAATTTGTAAATTCTGATTTCCCGGCCGTCCCGCCCGATGCGCTTGTGCCGGTAAAATACGGGGCCCGGGCTGTCCAGCCTGATGGCGCAGGCCAGCACCAGCCCCAGCGGCAAAAGCACGGGCAATCCCAGCAGGCAAATCGCGATGTCGATGCAGCGCTTGATGAAAAGGCGGCGCCTGTCGCTCAGATTCTGGCGTATCCAGAGGGCCGGCGTCGGCCCGAGAACACATATTGTGAGCCAGTGCATATCCTGTCCGCCGCAGAAAGCCGGGACCACCACAATGTCGCTGAACCAGCGCCCCGCCTCCATTACAATTTCGGCGGCGGGCGTCCGTGTCGCGACATGCGGCAGCAGCACCACGGCACGGGGATACCGCGCGGCGGCCGAGGCCAGAGTTTCCCGCGCCGCCGCGATGTCGTCCGGCAGGGAAAAAATATTCACCGGAGTAAGGCCGTTTTCGGGATGACGTTTGAGGTAACGCCACAACTCACGGCCGGTATCGCTTTTGTCCATAATCAGCAACGGCCTGCCCCACCAGGATTTTTTCGCGAAGAACCGGCGGGCCGCGGCGCGTAAAATCGGCAAGGCAAAAATCGTGCCGAACCAGCCTCCCGCGATAATAAATCGGGAATATATTTTCCCCGACTGCAAGAGAAAGAACGCCACCAGAATAATGCCGTACAACAGAGTGCCCAGCAAAAAAAGAGCCTTTATTTCCTGCGGGCGCGGCAGGAAAACCGTCTGGTACAGTCCGAATCCCGCCCCCAGCAGAGGCCCCAGGAGCAGCAGGGAAAAAATCCAGAGGTAAAGGGTCGGGTCAACATCCCCAAAAGCCGCGCGCAACACAAAAATCAGGCTTATGGGGCCAAGCAGGGCCAGCAGATCCGCAAGGCAGAGCACAATAACCCGCGGGGAAAAGCCCGCGCGTCTGACAAACGGGAGCATGCCGTCCGCGAGGTTCATGGCTTGCTGGCTTGTGACTGTCGCGTCAGATGGTATGTGCCGGGAACCATATACATAAGACTTAAAAGCTTGCGCGTGGGCATATACCGGAGAGCCACCAGCACAGATCCGAGGTTCCAGAGGCGGTCATCCCCGCCTTCCTCCGCGGAAGGCTTGCCGAAGCGCTCTTCCAGCATCCGCGCTATGTTGTTCGCCGTTACGGCCGTTGGGGCGTCGTAGTCAATTTTTACAAATCCCACCGGCGCGGGTTCGCCGGGAGCGTAACAGGCCGCCATTTCCCCCGCTCCCTGAATCAGTCCGCGCGCGTCATAAATATCGCAAATAAAACTGTCGTCTTCCCGCACCACGGACACGCCGGCTCCATGCAGCGCCGCCCGCATGGAGCCGCGGTCGGCGCTGTCCAGCTTTTGCCCGAAAAACATGGCCGGAGGTCGTTTTGAGACCTCGGCGGACAATTCCTCAAGCTCCTTGACGGCCCGGGCGTGGCCGTTCATGGCCGCCGCATACAAAAGCAGGGTGGCCCTGGCGGAATCCCTGGGCACTCCCTTGCCCATGCGGTAGCAATGGCCGAGCCGCGCCAGGGCGTCCACCTGCTGCTGGGCGGCCGCGCGGCTGTACCAGGCCGCCGCCGTCCTGTCGTCCTGTCCGACACCGCGTCCCTGCTCGTACAAAAGGCCGAGATTGTACTGGGCTTCCGGCTGGCCTTCGCGGGCCGCCATTTCAAACCACCGGGCCGCCTCCCGCGGATTTTCGGCAATACCGCGTCCGGATTCCAGCATCCGCCCGTAATTGCTCATGCCCGCGGGATGACCCGCGCGGGCCGCCCTTTCAAACCAGTGCGCGGCGCGTCCGGTGTCCTCCTCCAGGCCCTTGCCCTGGTCGTAAAGCACGCCCAGATTGTTCATTGCCTGTCCGTCTCCGGATTCCGCAAGTTTCTGCCATATATCCCTGGCCCTGAAAAAATCGCCGCTTTCATAGGCGCACAACGCTTCCACCCCGGGCTCCCGCGAAGGCGATTTTTCCTGCGCCTCGCCTGACGCGACGGCAAGTCCCGCGCCGGCGAACCAGAGAAAAAACAGAGCGGAAAAAAACAGGCGGCGGAATATCGCGGCAAGCATCATCGGTCGCGGTTATCGTTTCGGGCAGTTCCAACCCATAAAGTCCGTTTCCGGCAGCGCGGTCAGCCGCTCGTCAGGCACAAGGGCATGCCCCTTCCAGTCCCGGATGACGGCGTCAATACGCTCCATGCCCACATAGGCCAGCAAGGCCGGCCAGCGATCCGCCATGGCCCTCAAAATGCGCATATAGGTGACTTCCCCGCCATGAAAACCATCCACAAATTCGCAGTCTCCGGAACCGAGGAAGCGGGGATCAGTAAGATCCAGAGCGTCTATGCCGCGCTCCAGCAGGGCTTTGCGCAACCCGAAAAGATGCGGGTAAAATTTTTCCCGCTCGCGCATGGCCGTGAGCACGCGTTCGGCGACAGGAGCTATGAAGACAAATACTTCAATGTCGCGCGCCCTGAGCCGGCAATATATTTCCGCCAGGGCGTCCAGGTGTTCGGCGGCGGGCGCCTGCTCCCCGGCGTCGGCCCAGTAAAAGGCCTTGATTCCGTGGCTGACCTGTTTGAGGGTGTCGTGAAACCGGAAGTCAAAAGGATGACGACGCCCGGTGATCTCTCCGGTATAATACCAGGATCCGTCCGGGCCGAAGCCGTCGTCGGTCTGTTGGGCCATAACGCCGAATCGTGTGTCGCGAAAACCGCCCCGCAACGGCGCGAAAAGTTCCGCCGGAGAAATTTTGCCATCCAGAAGCCAGGCCCACGGTTTTTTCAGACTTTCAAAACCGTAATTGTAAGAACCGCCGGTGGGCGGCACCTCTTCAAAGGGATCCCTGTTCCACCGGGGCATGAACCACCAGAAGTCCAGCCCCAGAATGACGGCCTTCGGCTTGTGGACACGAAGCATGGCCTCCAGTGTGGAGCGCAACACCGGAAGATTGCCGGCGGTTCCGCCCACGTTCACAAAGGGCCGGCGGAAACCAGCGCCGCGAAACTGCATAACGCGCGAAGAACCCACCACGGCGATCTCCGGTTTGACAGCCTCATAAAGCCGGAGCTTGTAGTCCACGAAATCCTGGGACACTCCGGAGCCGAAAAGGGCGAATGTTCCGGAAGCCTGAGCCCCGACGGCCCGTTCCACGGCCACATCGCCGGATTTGTAAAGCCAGAGGCAAGTGTACGGCGCTACAAACACAAGGCCGACAACGCCCAGAAGCAGCAGAATTTTCAGATAACGCCGGATAAACGCGGTATTGCTCAGGAATTTTGCCATACTGCCCGCCTCTAAAACTGAAAGTACAGAAAGGTGGATTTGCGCGACACCAAAATCAGGGAGGCGAAGGTCAGCACGGCAAGCCCTCCCGCCCAGAGGCCGGAAGCGCTCCATTTGCACCACGGGAAGCCGCCGTCCGCCCGTCCGCGCAGAATTTCCCGCGAGTTGGGAAAAGCCCAGACGAGCGCGGCGCTGATGCCCAGCAGGGCAACGGGCTGCCATCCCTGAAAATAGCCATTGGGCAAAAGGGCCGCAAGACCGGTCGCGTCGCCGTCGGAAAAAACGAAAGGTCCCGCAAGCATGGCCGCGTATATGGACATGGCCCCGCCGAGCGTTGCGGCGCGGAAGACAACCCAGCAGGCGTTGATGCAGAGGAAGGTCACGAAGATGAAAAAGACGCGGCAGTACGCGGCGCCCAGGATTCGTTCCAGCCGTCCGCCCCTGATTTTTGCGCGGAAAAAATGATTGACGCACAGCATCAGGCCGTGGAGCGCGCCCCAGACGACAAAGGTCCATCCGGCTCCGTGCCAGACGCCGCCAATGAACATGGTGAGAAACAGGTTGCGGTACTGCACAAGGCGTCCCGCCCTGTTGCCGCCCAGGGGAATGTAAAGGCAATCCCTGAGCCATGCGCCGAGGGTGATATGCCAGCGCCGCCAAAAATCCACGATCCCGGTGGATTTGTAGGGCGAATCGAAATTTTCCGGCAAACGCAGGCCAAGCATCAGGCCGATGCCGATGGCCATGTCCGTATAGCCGGAAAAGTCAAAATACAACTGGAAGGTATAGCACAGGGAACCGAGCCAGGCTTCCGCTCCGCTCACCGGCAAAGCGCCTTCCGCCGCGTTGAAGACGGCATTGGCGTACACGGCGATGCTGTCGGCCAGCAGCACCTTTTTGGCGAGCCCGATGCTGAAAAGGCTTATGCCGCGCGCAAGCCCTTCGGAGGTTGGCCCGGCCAGCGTGTCGAACTGGCCGCCCAGTTGCTCATAGCGCACAATGGGACCGGAAATGACGTAGGGGAAGCAGGAGGAAAAGAGCGCGTGCCGAAAAAAGCCCTCAGGGTTTATGCTCCGCCGGTAAACGCCAAGAAGCCAGGCGACCTGTATGAAGGTGTAAAAGGAAATGCCCAGGGGCAGGCCGGGGGAGGCAAAATGCCAGTCGGCATTGAAAAGCAGAGCCAGATTTTCCGCCAAAAATCCTGAATACTTGAACCACACCAGAGGCAGAAAATTGATGACGAGGGCAAGCGCGAACAAGCCCTTGCGGCCCATCCGCCCGCCTTTGGCGGCAAACGCCTCGTCGGGCGCGGCAAGAGCCCGCCCGAAAGCATAATTCACGGCGACAAGCGCGGCCAGAAGCAGCAGGAACGCCACGCCCCACAGGGCGTAAAAAACGGTTGAAAAGGCGAGCAGAACAAGCGCGAGGCGTCCGCTCCCGCCGGCGCCGGCCAACCGCCATGCGAACAGAAGCAGAGGAAGGAAGCAAAATATAAAAGAATAGGAATTGAACAACACGGCAGACTCCTGTGGCTGACATAACCGGCAAACCTTGCGGGGCATGGTCCAGCCCCGCGAAATCCGGAAGAATGCGGGCGGTCAGGGTATGGTTCCGCAAGGCCGGAAGACGGCGCGGAGCAATAACCGGACCCGCCGGCGTCGCAATGTCACGGCCGGGAAAGGAACGCCCCTAGGGATTGAGTTCCGCCCTGAATTTGCGGGAAAGCCGGAAGACCACAACCCGGCGGGGAGGCAGGGTGATGGCCTCATCGGTCTGCGGATTGCGGCCGATACGGGCGTCTTTGTCATAACATTCAAATTTGCCGAAACCGCTGATGAGCAGCGCCCGGTCTTTCTTGATGGCACGCTTCATGATGTCCAGAAGTTTTTCCATCACATTCTTGACATCCGCGCGGTTTTTATCCGTCTCTTCGTAGATGTCTTCCACAATGCCCGCTTTGGTCAGTGTTTTTTTCATCGACATTTCTCCGGCAATGCAAGTGCACCGCGATTTCCGGCAAGCAAAAGTCCTGTTCCCGCACATGGCTGAAATTTCCGGTATTCATACACGCAACTTCAACTCCGGGCAAGCATTTTCTTTTTGAATCCTCCACCCGGACATATCCGGCCTTTACACTTCGCCAGCCTCCGGCGATCAATTTTGCGCGTGACATTTCGGGTCGAAAGAATATAAGCTGGGCAAAGATTGCGCCGCCCGACGAGAATCGGGCAGGGATGTCCCGAATTCCGCGACATCAAAAACAACGGCGCGCTGTCCTGACACGGCGTCCGGCCTGCCGGGAGGAGGCAACCCCTCATGTTCAAAAAGATGATCCTGTGCCTCTTGGTCTGCATTTTGCCGCCGGCCGGCCTGAGCGGATGCGCCGGCAAATACGGCAAACAGACGACGCAAGTCGAACGCTATCCGCAATGCTACGCCCCCATCCGGAAACTCCGCGAGGGGGAAAGCGCCGTCGCCGGGACAACGGCGGGCGGCGCCGCCGCCGGCGCGATTCTCGGCGCGCTTATAGGCGCTCTGGCCACGGGCAAGGTGGAGGGCGTAGCGGCGGGCGGCGTGGCGGGCGGCGTGGCGGGGGGGGCCATAGGCTACTCCCGGGCGAAACAACGGCAAATAAGAGACCAGAACGCCCGCATGGCCGCCTATCTCCGCGATCTTGACGGCGATATCGCCGGCATTGACGCGGTCAACGCTTCCGCCCGCCACAGCCTGCAGTGCTACGACAGGGAATTCAACCTGCTGGTCGCGGACTACAAAAGCGGCAGAATTTCCAGAATTGAACTGGACAGGGCCTATCAGGAGATCAAAAACGGCATGGGCGAGGCCGGGCATCTGCTGGGGGCGACAGCCGAACGCAATCAGGCGCGCGACGAGCAGTACGAGGCGGCCGTCGCCGGCGAAACGCGGACCGTGGAGGACGCGGCGCGGCAACAGCGGCGCGGCCCCCGGTACCCTGCCGCACTGGACCGGATGCGCTCCCGCGTTGTCGGCAAAAAACTGAAGACCGCCGAAACGGCGGAGCTGCAACGGAAATTCGCGGACACAAGCCGGCAACAGCAGCTTCTTCTGGACAACATCGACATGGCGAACGGCTAGGACGGTTCACGAATGAAACAAGCGAACGGCTCCATGAAACGCGCGGTCAAAGGCCCCGTTGCGGCCGGCTTTTTGCTGCTTCTTGCTCTCGCCTTTTGCCTGTATTGGCTGCATGTTGTGAATATGCGGCAGAAAGCGGAAGCCGGCGCGGCCCTGCGGCGGCAATCGGAACGGACAGCCCGGCTGCGGGAGGAAAAAAGCCTGCTGGAAAGCCTGCTGGAAAAAAATCCGTGCGAAATCAAATTGTTGCTGCCAACAACCATGAGAGAATAACCGGGGTATCCGCATGAGCGCCCGACGTCTGACTTCAACGCCAAAAAGCCGAATCCAGTCCCTCTCCTGCCGGGGGACGCGCGTTGTGGAGCACTATCACCAGATCAGGGAGCTGGTGCGTTCGCGCCTCGGCGACGAGTACGCCCTGCTGTTCGCGGAACCCGGCGGCCTGCGGCAAGGCGAGGTTGTGGACTGGTATTCGCCGCTACGCGGGCCTGCCGGGCCGGTGACGGAACTTCCCGCGGAGGAGGCCCGTGAAGTGGCGGCCTTGGCGGATCAGATGGCCAAATCCATCAAACGTCTGGCTGAAGACCTGAAAGGAAGCGGCGCTTCGCAGACAAATGTTCTGCGCGGCATGATGCTGGAGCTGGCCCTGCATTACCCCGACCCGTCCTGCATCTACGCCGTGGGCGGGCAGCCGGTGATGACATGCTGGGGCTTTTCCTCCTCCACAAAAGGCGCGCAGCCCGAAGACCTGGCCCGCTTCAGGGAGCGTTTCGACCCGGCGCGGTCCGTCCCCCCCCCTGTTCCGCCGCCCCCGCATGCCCGCGGGAACCTGACCGGCCGGCTGTGGCTTCTTCCCTTGCTGCTCCTGCTCCTGCTTTTGCTCGTTGTTTTTGTCCCCTTCGGCGCATGGCGGCCGCTCCTTGCCCTTCCCGGCCTGAACTTCCGGCTGCCGCCCCTGCCTTGGGCCTCCGCGCGCGACGCCCGGGCCGAACTGCCGGCTCTGAAATCCGAAGAGAGCGGGCTGCAGGCCGACATTGACAGGCTCAGGGGGGAACTGTCGGCGCGGGCCGATCTCTGCCTTTCAGGGCAGCGCCGGGATTCCCCGCCGGAAACAAATCTCCGCCGGGATCTTGTCATTCCCGAAAAAACGGATGATTATACTTTTCTTCTGGGGCAATGGATGAACGACGCCGGGCTCGTCAGCCGTCTGGACAGCCGGCCCATTACGGTGATCTATTCCTTTGACGCATCCGGAAACGGCACGGTGACAGTCCGCCAGGCGGGCAAACGGGATTGCGTCGGCAAGGCCGGAGCGCATTTCACCAGTCCGGGCGTTTTGCGGATCGAGGCGGAAAACCAGGTCTGCCCCGGCGAAAACAAGTCCTACAAGGCGGAGATCATAGAATGCCGTCAGACGGCCGACGGACGGACCTCCTGCCTCGGCAGATCGGCGGACGGCGCGAGTTGGGGCGGCAATGTCCATTTCAGACGAATTCCGTAACGCGGCCTCCGGTGCCGGCTGCGGATTGAAACGCGAGGCCATGAATGCAAATTGACGCCATGAAAAAAAGCATCCTTCTCTGGACGGCGCTGCTGTACCTGTCAGGCGTTTCCGCGGCCTTTGCCGCCGAACGGATGGATGAAAAGCAATATGCGCCCGCGCCGGATATTCAAAGACCGGAACGCGCGCCGGGGACGCCGGGCGCGGTCATCGCCGTCCCCGGCGGGCGAAGCGACGGCGCTGTTATTGCTCCCCCGGCCCTGCCGGAGCAAAAAACGCCTTCCGCCCTCGCGCCGGCTGTTCCGGCAACTCCGGAAATTCCGCCGGTCCCCGTTTCTCCCGGCATTGTCGAGCTTCCGGATGCGCAACGCAAGGACGTCGAAACTCCCGACGAGATTCCCTCCGCGCAAAAGCCTGAAGAAAAGACGCCCGATGCCGTTCCCCCTCCGGATCCGGAAAAATCACCGGAAAAAACGACCCTGACGCCGGGAGACTTCTTGCCTCTGACCCCCCGGAGGGAGACGCCGCAAACCGGAAAACGGCCAAAGGGTTCATCCGAACCCGCCGGGATGCCGAAAAAGGATCTGCCCCAAAAAGAAAACCCCTCTCCCCGAAAGGGCGAGGCCCTCAAAATCCCCGAAGACGCCGCCCAAAGCGGCAAGCTGGATTTTCTGGAAGGCTGCTGGGTCGGCACCAGACCGGAATACGGAACCAAGCGCATTGTGAAGGAACGTTTCTGCTTTGACAAAAACGGCGTCGGCAAACGCTATATTTATGACCCCGCCCACGCCGGGGAATGTGTCGGAGGCACAAAGGCCATCATCAACAGCGGCGGAATCCTGCGCATGAACTCGTCCCGGATGTTCTGCACATCGGGAGACACCTGGGGGGCCTCCGAGATGACCTGCCGGGGCGAAGGCCGGCAGACGCCCTGCGCCTGGGTGTTCGGCGACATAAAAAACGCGCGGCAGTCGTACAAAATCCACTTTGTGAGAGAATAACTTTTTTTTGCGCCGCCGGAACGGCGGGAAAAAGACTGTGGAGACGCAATGTATTCCATCCCCAAATATCCGCGGATGGTCAGCCTGATTCCCGGGGCCACGCCCCAGTTTCTGGATTTTGTCTTTTCTGTGGAAAGCGTGACCAGAGACATCCGCCATTTTCAGGAAAAGCCGGGCACGGGCGGGCAGACGGGCAAATGCGTTCTGCGCGGCCTGAGGGAAGACGAGGACGGCCGCATGCTGGATGAAATCACGGGTGAACCGGCACACCAGGGCATTTTTGAAATATACGCGAAGCGCTGTCTGGAACCCTGGCTCGACAAATGGCTGCCTGTGCCCTTTCTGCGTGTGCGCGATCAAAAATGGGAGGACGGCGGTTGTCATTTTGAACGCGGGCCGTCCAACTGGGCGCGCGCGCGCATGGTCCGGAATCCTGAAAACCGCGAAACGCTTCTCGTCGTGCTGGCCTTTGACGTAACCGTTGAAGAGCCGCCCACTGACGCGGACGGATATTTTGCCGTTTCCCCCGCGGATGTCGATGCCCACGCGAACTACGCCCTGGCTTTGAAAATCCGCGACAACGCCTGGTTTTTGAATCAGGCCTGGGTTGACGACTGGCTGAAAAACATCTGGAAGGAATTTCAGTCGCGCCGCGGGAACCGCAATGACGAGGAACGGGAACTGGAATATCTGGCAAGCTACCTCACCATGCTGGACGTTCTGGGCAAGGCGATCGACAATACCGCCGTGCAGGTGGTGCGCCCCTCGCAAACGCCCATAGACGTCGATCTCGTGCTGGACATCGGCAATTCGCGCACCACCGGAATCCTCGTGGAAACCCGCGCCCAGCGCGGCACGAACCTCAATGACAGCTATCTGTTGCAGCTTCGCGATCTGGACTGCCCCGAGCGCGTGTACTCGGAGCCCTTTGAAACGCGGCTGGAGTTCGCCGAAGCGAACTTCGGCGACGACAACCTGAGCCGCCGGTCAGGGCGCGGGACGCCCGCCTTTGTCTGGCCCTCCCCGGTGCGCATCGGCCCGGAGGCGGCCCGGCTTTCCACGCAGGCCCTGTGCGCCGACGGCGTCACCGGCATGTCCAGCCCGAAACGCTATCTCTGGGACGAGCGCGACTGGGCCACCGGCTGGCGTTACAACATGCGGGGCGGGCAGGAACCTCGCGTCACGCGCGGCCCTTTGCCCCGCATGCTCAACCAGAGCGGCACGCCGCTCTGCTGCATGGACGACAGGCTGTTCAGAAACAACCCCATTCTCAGACATCAGGATGCCGATATCGCCTTTGATTCCAGATTTACCCGTTCCTCCCTGATGATGTTTCTGCTGGTGGAAGTTCTCCAGCAGGCGCTCGTCACCATCAATTCGCCGGGACAGCGGGCGCGCCGCGAACTGCCCAACGTGCCGCGCCGGCTGCGGCAGGTCATTTTTACCGTGCCGGCCGCCATGCCCATTGCCGAGCAGCGCATTTACCGGCGATGGGTCAACTGGGCCGTGCGCGTGTTGTGGGAAGTTCTGGGCTGGCAGGACCATTACGTTCAGGACCGCAAAAAAAGCGTCCCCGGCGGCGACTATCGCTCAAGCCCGCGCGTGCGCTGCAACTGGGATGAAGCCACCTGCACCCAGCTCGTGTTCGTCTATAATGAAATCACCCGAAAATACCGGGGAGACGCGCACGCCTGCGCCCGCAACATGGGCGCCCCCCGCGCCGGGTACGGAGGAAGGCCCTGCATCCGCATCGCGACAATAGACATAGGCGGCGGAACGACGGACCTTTCCATTACAACTTTTGAGCTGGCGAGCGATATCGGCTCCTCTTCGCGCATGCGGCCCCATCTGGAACTGCGCGACGGCTTCACCATTGCCGGCGACGACATTGTGCGCGAGGTCATTCGCTCCGTGCTGCTGCCCGCCGTCAGCGCCGCGGCGGCAAAGGCCGGCGTTGCCCATGCCGAAAAACTGGTCGCCGCTCTTTTCGGGCGCGATGTCATTGACAACTCGCAGGAAAGCCGCAACCGCCGGGCGCAGTGCGTCCGCCAGATTCTCATGCCCGCCGCGCTGCGCCTGCTCGAGGTTTACGAGGTCATGGACGGGGTCACCGGAGACGCCGGGGCTACCTTTACCCTTGGGAGCTTCTTCGCCTGCCCCGAAAGCGGGGAAGAAACACATGAACCGCCTTTCCGCCCCTGCCCGCCGCCCGCCGCCGCGGCCCTCGCCTATCTTGACGACGCTGTCCACCGGGCAGGCGGCATCGCGGATTTTTCCGTCATGTCCGCGCCCGTTCGCCTCATCCCCAAAAACATTGACGCGATATTGCGCGAAATCATGGGGGGCCCCCTGGCGAATCTCTGCGAGGTCATACAGCGTTACGACTGCGACATGCTCCTGCTCACGGGCAGGCCAAGCCGCTGGCGCGGCATCCTCTCGGCCGTGCTGGCCAAACTGCCCCTGCCCCCGGATCGCATACTGCCCATGAGCCGCTACAGAGTGGGGTCCTGGTATCCCTTCGCGGACGTGTCCGGGACCATCAGCGATCCCAAAACGACGGTTGTGGTGGGCGGCATTTTGTGTTCGCTGGCCGAAGGCCATCTGGAAGGTTTTTCCTTTGACCCCTCCGGCATAGCGCCGTCCTCCACGGCCCGCTTTATCGGGGAGATGGACATCAACGGCCAGATCAGGAAACCGAAGGTCTGGTTTGAAGTGGATGTGTCCGCCAGGGAGGAGAGAACCTACACCAGGGAAATTTCCTTTTCCAATACCATTACGGTCGGCTTCAGGCTGCTGGCCGTGGAGCGCTGGACGACATCACGATTCTATGTGCTGGATTTCGCCGACGAGGACGCCAGGCGCGCCGCGTCCGGCAGAACGCCCTATTCCGTAAAGCTCACCCTGACCGTCAGGGAACCGGCGGAAGACGAACCCGGCGTGGCGGCCGAAGGCGGCGAGCGGGATGAAGGCGAATTCGCCATTGAAGATATCGCCGACCGGCGCGGCGCGCCCGTAAACACAAAAGAGCTGCGAATGCGTCTCCAGACCTTGCCGCTGGACGAAGGGGCGTGGCCGGACACGGGAATTGTGTTGTGATCCCGGCAAGAACAGCAACGGACATCATGGAGCTATGTTTCAATCCACAGCCGGCTCCATCCGCCGACCGACTCCGGCCCGGCGGACAGGAGCCGGTCGGATTGCCCCTCCCTGAAGGAAGGGGGTTACCGGAACGCTATACCCGGCGAATCCGGGCGTCAAGCCGCAACCTCCCTGAAGGGAGAGGTCTCAAACCATAGAGGAATTTTTGATCAATGACAGCGCAATCCCTCGGTGAACATTGTCTTGACCTTGCCCGCGCGGCAACCGAAGCCGCCGCCTGGACAGCGGAGAACGCGAATCTCGTCAGGGGAGAACTGAACGGCCTGCAACTGGAATTGCGGCGCGCGCGCAGGGCTTTCCTCCAGTGTTCGCGCGCCGCCGGGCGCAAAATGTGCGCCGGCGTCTTCGGCCCCAGCCAGGCGGGAAAATCCTATCTCATTTCCGCCCTCGCCCGCGGCGAAACAGGCAGCCTTACGGCCCTTTTCGGCGCGACGAAATATGACTTCATCCGTGAAATCAACCCGGAGGGCGGCAAAGAATCCACCGGCCTTGTGACGCGCTTCACCATGACGCGGCCCGACGCCCTGCCGGAAGATTTTCCGGTCCAGATACGTCTGCTCGGCGAAACAGACATCGTCAAAATCATCGCCAACGCCTATTACGCCGACTGCGAACATAAGGAAGTTCCCGACGCCGCGGCCATCACCTCGGCGCTTGATTCCCTGCGGGACAGGCAGGCCGCTGGCGCTCCGCACATTGATCTGGACGCCCTGGAAGACCTGAGGGAATATCTTCTCAAGGACTTTCAGGCCAAACCCCGCGTGCAGGAACTGGAGCGCGTCTACTGGCAGCGCGCCCTGGAACTGGGGCAAACACTCACTCTCGATGACCGCGTAAGCCTGTACAGCCTCATCTGGAACGGCGTCCCCCAATTTACGGAACTGTGCCGCAATCTCACGGGGGCACTGGAAAAACTTTCCTTCGCGGACAAGGCGTTCTGCCCCATTGAGGCCCTCATTCCCCGCGCGGACAGCATCATTGACGTGACCATGCTGGAAGGGCTTGACGAAACCGGCGGCCCGCAACTCCGGGTTTTCACAGGTCCGGACGCCGCCGTCCTTCTGCCCCGCGCCGTGGTGGCCGCTCTCACGACGGAGCTGACCGTCGTCATGGACGAAAAGCCGGACGACTATTTTGACCGGACGGATCTTCTCGACTTTCCGGGATACCGCTCACGCTACAAATTGACGGACATGCGGCGCGAGCTGCAAAAGCCCGGCATGACAAGGGAGCTTTTTCTGCGCGGCAAGGTGGCCTACCTTTTTCAACGCTATTGCGCGGAAAGAGAACTGACCGGCATGCTGCTGTGCGTCGGTCCGAGCAATCAGGAAGTGCAGGATCTGCCGGGCGTCATCAACAACTGGGT
The DNA here is from genome assembly GCA_031291035.1 of Desulfovibrio sp. GTDB lineage: Bacteria > Desulfobacterota > Desulfovibrionia > Desulfovibrionales > Desulfovibrionaceae > Desulfovibrio. The sequence continues at coordinate 6,939 of JAISLI010000049.1, read as the reverse complement.
TCTTGCCGCCCACGGAGAACTGCCCGAGTCCCGCAGGGGCAAACCCGTGGCCCTGTATTTTGTGCTCACAAAATTCGACATGGAATTTGAGGACAAGGCGGGCGCCCCTTCGGTCGAGTCGCGCTGGGACAACCGCCTGCATGCCTCGCTGCTGGATTTTTTCGGCAAGCAGCATGACTGGCCCACGGTATGGGACGGAGAACGCGCCTTCAACAATCTGTTCTTGCTGCGTAATCCAAATTTCAAATTCAAAACGGCGCTGGAATATGACGACAACAATCAGGAGACCGGCGTGCGCCGGGACGCGCAAAAGCTGGTGGAATCCCTGAGGAACGCCTTCCTGAACAGCGCCCTGGTGAAGCGTCATTTCAAGGATCCGCAAAAATCCTGGGAGGCCGCCATGCTCCTGAATGACGGCGGCATTTCCCATATCCGCGAATCTCTGCGCCCCATCTGTGACCCGGCGGTCAAACAAACGCAGATTCGCGCCGCCCTGGAGGACCGCTGCCGAAAACTTTTCCGGCGTCTGGCAGCCTTTTACAAAACGGACGACAAGGATGAAGAACGGCGTCAGAAAGAACTGTTCAGCCGCGAGATATTTGCCCACTTCGCGCGGCTGCTGCAAGAGCAGCGCGCGGGACGGTTTTTCAGCAACCTCGTCGTGCGGGATCAGGATCTGTACGACCTCTACTTTGAGGCCCGCCGCCGTTTTCTTGTGGCGGAAGACGGGGAAGGGGCTGAAGAAATACAGGTGAACATCGGCAACAGCGCCGATGCCGCCGACGTTCTCGCCGAGCTTTTCGGCGAGGCTGTTCCCGCCGCTTCCGGACAAAACGGCGATCCCCCGCGCTCCCCCCGAAAACGCCTCGGAGAAGCGCGGTATTTCACCGATCTGATTATCAGTTCCTGGTGCGACAAATTGCGGAATTTTTCCGACGATCCCCTCGTACTGCGGGAATACGGAATCTCCTCGCAAAGTCTTGCGAAATTCGTCAGCGAACTGACGACGGGCATCGCGCGGCTGCGCATCGACGAGGAAATGGAAACGGCCTTGCGGGACGCCGCCGCATACGCCAATACCGCCAGGGAACACATTGTCTGGCAACAGGTGAGCCGGGCAAGCGCCCTGCTGAACAATTACACGGCCTGGCTCGGATTCAGCCCGAAAACGCGAAACACCGGGGAACGCACCATTGTCATGGGAAACGGGCGGCATGTTCTTTTCGAGCCGCCCGCGCCTTTTGACGGCTATCCCGACCTGCCGGAAATACAGCCTCCCTTTGAAAAGACATGGTGCGTGGACTGGATGCGCGCCTATTATGTCCTGATGATGGACAACGTCAATTTTGACGGCGAGCGGACATTTGACCGCGAACAAAATACGCGCCTCGGAGAAATTCTCGAAAAATTCGACCCGCGGGCTGAACCGCGCCCCGACCGCGGCGGCAATTCTGAAAAGCAATCTTGACTTTCGCGCCGCGAACAGGTATTTTTTGCCCGTGTGACGATTGTGCGACGTTCCGGTACTGCCGAATGGACATTTTTGCCTTGGGCGGACGGCATGAAGGTGCGGGCGAAAAAGGATATCCATCCCGGAAAAAAGATGGACGCGCGGGCTGAAATCGACGATTTTGGCCTGATTTTTACACACACATAACTCCGCCCCGAAACGCGCCTCCTTTCAAGGCCGGCGCGCTTTTCCGTGTTTTCCTCCTCCAGTTTTCCGGCCCTGCCTTCTTTAGGGACCGTACAGACCGGCTCCGGGCATCTGCTCTATGGGAAGACCGGGGGCCTGTACGCCGTGGCTCCCGCGCTTGACCTCGACTCGCTGACGCTGGCGGCGTCCGACGGCAACGCCTGGCTGACTGACGGAACCCGCGCGACGGTGAAGAAACTGGACACGCAAGGCATGCCCATCCACGTGGGCGAGGCCGACGACACGAAGGGCGGCGGGCTGTCCGTAGAAGAGTTGCCCCCGGGCGGGGGCATGCCGCTTGCTGACCCGGCCTTGACCTGGCCGTGATTCCGGCCGCCGAGGACATCGAGACAAAATCATCGCTGCGTTTCACCGGCCTGGACAGAAAGGCGGAACTGACAAGCCGGATCATGGATTATGTCTCCTAATACGGACGGCATCAGCCTGGACTTCGGCAACCAGGACGTCTCCTTCGGCCTGAACTACAACCTCATGCTCTCGGAACACGCCACGGGCCACGGGGTCTTCGGCACCTTCCGCTACGAGTTCTGAAGCCGCTTTTTCAAATTTCGGCCTGAAATCCCGTTTCGTAGGAGACGCGTTCGAATATCTTGCGGTGGGCCGTCATGCTGATGTGATAATACTGGTTTTGCGGTATGTAAATATAGGGCACGTCTTCGTTGCGGCAACGCAGAAAAAGCGTCAGCAGCACACGGTTTATGGCCTGATGCCCGACGATGACAAGCGGCGCGCCGGCCGCCAGAAAGAGCGCGCGGCGCAGTCCCTGCCGGACGCGGTTTCGCAGCATGGCGTAGCTTTCGCCGCCCGGATAGGCATAATTGTACTTGTCCGCGTTGCGTCCGGCGGTCACTTCGGGCATATTTTCCCGAATTTCCGAATAGCGCATGCCTTCGCAGTCTCCGGCCCACAATTCGTCAAGTTCCGGAAAGGCCATGGTGTGCGCGCCGGGCTTTCGCGCCAGCAGGGGGGCGGCGGTTTCGTGCGAGCGCAGGCGGGTTGACGTAAACACCCAGGCTATGTTCTCCCCGCCGAGGCGGCGGGCCAGATATCCGGCCTGCTCACGGCCTTTGGCCGTCAGCATGGGATCGCCGCCGATTCGCCCCTGTATGTTGAACTCCGTTTGCCCGTGGCGGACAAGGAAAAGGCTTTTTATCCAGAAATTGACCAGGATTTCACGGATGGCCGGATAATACGGCGAGCTTTCACAGGGCCTTTCCTCAAGAATGCGATTGGCTGTGGAATCCACCCGCAGCCAGAATTTTTCCCTGTCGAGGGGCCTGTAGGCCCTTTCATAGTGGGCCACGCGCGTCAGGAAATTTTCCAGCGCCGCTTCCCTGGTGAAGGTCGCGTATTCCGGAAGATCCGCCTTGCGCCGGATGCTGGCATCCAGCAGAAGGCGGTCTTCGTTCAGGCATTCCACAAACAGCACCGGCCAATCCCGGAGGTTTTGTTCAATCATGGCGCGCCGCGAGGGGCTTACATTGGCGGCGTCCAGTATGGCCACCTCTCCGCCGCCGTTCAGCCATTCCCTGACCAGAGCCATGTTGCGGCGGCATATCAGTTCGCGCGCCTCACGGCCGAAGGCGTTTTCCGGGTTATAAAAATCCGGGTCCGTGGATTCCGCGTCAAACAGGTTCCGGCGCACGTCGCCGTTGTTGAAGATCTCCGCTTTTATGCCTTCCGCCGCAAGGCCCTCGCCCAGACGTCTGGCAAGGGTGGATTTGCCCCGCGCCGGCAGGCCGACCATGGCGATACAGAGTTTATGCATGACGGTTGCGCGTCTTGCCGCGTTTGCCTGATTGTTCAGGTTCGCGGAGCGCCGGCTGAACTGTCCGAAATTGCCGGCTTTCACTCCGGGCGCGGCAATGGGCCAATAAATACTCGCGCGCCGGGCCATACGGCCCCGTGGGGGGCAGGGCTTCGAGCAGGCGCGCGGCGTGCCCGTCCCGCACAAAACGGTTGCGGCTTGCCGGGAAATTCATGTCAAAAAACCAGGTTCCCAAAAGGAGGCGAAAGTCGTTAACGCTGCGCAAATCCGCATACGCGGCCACGCGCCCGGCGAGGGCGGCGTCAAGCACCGCCTCGCCCACAATGTCCGGGCTGTCGGGAAGGCTCAGCACCACTGTGGGGCAATAGGGTTTCGGTCCGCCGAGATGTTCGTCAATGACGCGCAGGATATCCAGCTTGTCCGAATCGCGCACGACTCTGGCGGCCGGATGCAGGCTTTCCGGCAGACGGCGCGGCAGGGCAAAGCGGTTGTGCAGGGCGACGGCGGCAAGCACGGTGTGGCGCACGATTCTTTCCTCCCCGTCAAGAGGTCTTTCGCGCTTGAGAACTTTGACGCCCATGAGGCCGTGATTGCGGGATTCCTTGTCCTTGAACGTATGATAGCGCAAATACTGTTCAAAACGGGCCACATCGTGATAGAGGGCGGCCAAAAGGCATGAACGGGCGACAAGGGACGAAAACCGCTCACTGCCCACAATCTCGCGGGCGTTGGCAAGCACGCGGCCCGTATGCCGGATTTTCAGATCAAGCGGCGCCGTGTCGTCACGCGCTTCGGCCCGTTTCAGGGCGGCGTAGTTCGCGAACCACCGTTCGTGCCGCGATATGTCGGTGTGCCGCATCATGAGGCATGTGTACGCCGTGGCGCGGCCGATGGCAAGTTTTGAGGAATATTTTCAGGCAACATCTCATAAATATTTGTTATTTTAATATGTTATGATTTTTTACTTCAATTGCCCCGAAAATTCTTTACTTTCGCGCCGCGAACAGGTAGGTATTTCGTCTGTGTGACGATTGTGCGACGTTCCGGCACTGCCGAACGGACATTTTTGCCTTGGGCGGACGGCATGAAGGATATTCATCCCGGAAAAAAGGGAAAAAGGATGGACGCGCGGGCTGAAATCGGCGATTTTGGCCTGATTTTTACACACACATCTAACTCCGCCCCGAAACGCGCCTTTTTTCAATCCCGGCGCGCTTTTCCGCGTTCCCCTCTCCCGGCTTTCCGGCTCTGCCTTCTTTGCCCGCGGCGTTTCCGTTTTCCACAGGAGGGCAGTGACATGAGGCCGACAAAAAACGCTTTGGAAAATCCGCTCAACCTCCGCCGGGCCGCGCCCGGAAAACGGATGTTTCCGGGTGTTCCGGGAACTCTGGTCCTGGCCGCCGCGCTGTGCCTCGGCGGCGCGGGCGCGGTCCTGGCCGCCGCTACGGAGATAAGCCTGAACGGACTCACCAACGGCGAGAAGCTGGAGGTGAAAGTTGACGAGATCGCCAAACTGGACAGTGGGGGGGAGATCCTCCCCGGAGGGGATTTCGACAACGCGGGCGTTATTAAAATTACCAGCGGCATTATGGACCTGTCCAGAAACAGGAGTACCTTCGCCACGCTACGCAACAGCGGCCAGATTGACGTGGGGTCCACGAGTGTGGGGTCGCTCGGCGAACTGGTCCTCGGCGGGGATCAGTTGCTCGGCCTGATTGGCCGGCAGGAGGGAGGGGACGCCAAGGGAAAGCTGTCCGTGTCAAACAATTCCTGGGAAATAAACAGGGACTTGACGGGACGCATCCGCGTCGTTGACGGCGTCACCCTGGATACAGCGTGGTTGACGGGTAGCGAGACGCAGGCTGAGGGCACGATAGCCCTTCTTCTGATGGCCAAAAATATTATTGCCCTGGAAGTGGAGAAGGGCCTGACGCTCACCGACGACACAGGCGGCACACTACTGAATGTGAACGGCGCGATTGCCGTTTCAGGCGGCGTGAAGCTGGATGACGCGATCACTGTGCAAAGGGGCAGGCTGCTGCTGTACGACGGCGAGCTGGGCGGTAAGGATCTGAAGCTGGGAATCACCACGGGATCATCCAATCTCGCCCTCCTGGATCTCGGCGACGCCTCCATGCCCGGCAGCGGCGGCGTCGTCAATACGAATGTCGAGGTCTCCAGGAGCGCTGTCAATGTGAACTCCGGCGTATGGACGCTGGGTAGCGGCAAGACCCTGAAATTTAGCAACACAGGCACACTGACAATAGCAAGCGGCGGCGTCCTGAACATAGGCGACGGCAGGCTGGAAACGACTTCCGGCGCGACCTTGGAGGTGACAAATTTCGGCGCGGTGAAGGCGGACGCCTCGTCCTTTGGAGCCTATAATCCCGTGAATCAAACATTCTCCAGGCTGGAGCAAGCGTTTACAGTTAAAGCCGGCGGCAGGCTGGAGGTGGCAGGGCTGCATTCCATCTGGACAAATAATAGCATCTCCGAAGAGGATCTCGCCACAGCCAGGGCCAATTTGATGGTTCTCACTGCGCCCATGCCGGGGCAAATTAGCAGGGGTCTGCTGGATATCGGGGCCACGGAGATCATTGAAATCCTCATTGACGGCGGTAAGGTTGCCTACGGCGCACTGACTGACCTCGGCAACGTCACCAACGACGCCCTGGGCGCGGCCACGGTGACGGGCGTGAATGGCAACCTTTCCGGCGAGTTCAAGGCGGTGGAGCTTGCTGGCAATGAGACTAGGCTGACGGTAACGAAAACGGGGCTGTCCCTGACCGGCGCGGCCGGCGCGGCCGGAGATCCGCTTATCAAAAAAGCGGACGGCTCCCCCGGCGATTTGCACGTCGTTGGATCTACGTTCGAGTCGGGCGTCGTCACCCTGGGCGACGGCGCGGTGGGCAAGGTAACCCTTGCCGGTAGTGATCAGAATGGGATAGCGGGCCTGAACAACGTCGGCGAAGTGAACTCCGGCGCCATTGACAGCGGAAATCTCAGTACTTCCTCGAGCAGCGTGATCAATGTCGCCGGCGGCAAGCTTACGGCCGCGAGCATAGGCGTTGATGGACCCGTCAACGCTGTCAACGTGACGGCGGGCGGCGAATTGACGGTCGCGGGGGACGTAAAAATCGGTGTGGGGGCGTCGAAGACTGCTGGGCTGAACGCCGTTGGGGCGAAGATCACTTTGGGGGGGGAAACAACCACCGTCGGCGGTATTTCCACCTCCCATTCCATGCTCACTATTGACGGCACGCTGAAGGTGACCGGCGGCATCAACAACCAGGTCTTCCGGCTGACTGACGGAACCCGCGCGACGGTGAAGAAGCTGGACGCACACCTGGACATCCACGTGGGCATGCCCTACGACACAGTGGGCAGCAGTCTGTCCGTGGAAGAGCTGAGCCTGAACGGGGGCATGCTGCTTGTTGACCCGGCCTGGGGCGGT
>JAISLI010000048.1 GCA_031291035.1 Desulfovibrio sp. | reverse complement strand
GAAGCAACGCTGGGAAAGTGTTTTACCAGTGAACTGCCGCCTCGCCTGATCGGCGACAAGGATTACGACAGTGACAAACTTGATGCCAGGTTGGAAGAAGACCGGGGCATCGAAATAATTGCTCCTGACCGGAAGAAACGGAGCCAAACGCAAGATGGACGGCCCTTTCGGCGTTATCGCCGCCCCTGGAGAGTCGAACGGCCTTTCGCCTGGCTGCAAAATTTCCGCAGAATTGTGGTAAGGTATGAATTTCATGGGGAAAACTTCCTCGACATGGTCCAACTTGCTTGCATCATCATTCTGCTAAGGGGTTTTTGAGAGGGCTTCTAGTTGTTTGACCTTACTCCACATTTTAAGGTCGTTGCATAATTCATCAATATATTGAAATAATTGATAAAATTTAACAAGGTTTTTAAGTTTTTTTATATATTTATCCAATTTTTTCAATATGTAACGTCACTTTATTGTGCAACGGTCTTATTTTTTCAATCGGATTGAGATCCGGGCTGTATGCAGGCAAAAATAAAACATCCGCGTACCAGAGAGCAGTTCACGAATGAAACGAGTGAATTGCTCTATATCGTGAAATAGTAGACAAGAGGCGCCAGAAGAAGTCTGTACACGGCAAACGGCATAAGGCTCATACGCCCTACCAGGGCCACAAAAATCTTGATGCCCAGCAACGCCGAAACAAAGGCTCCGGCAAGCCCCGTCAGAAAAAAAGGAATGTCTGTCTCGCTGAAAAGAGCAAAATTTTTCAGCAGGTCATAGCCGGTTGCCGCAATCATGATGGGCACCGCCGCAATAAAGGAATACTCGGTCGCCAGGGCGCGTCCTGTCCCCAGCAGCATGCCCCCCATAATCGTGGCCGCTGACCGGGAAAAACCAGGCCAGAGGGCAAGGCACTGAAAGCAGCCGATTCCCAGGGCAAGCCGCGGCGTCATTGCGTCAAGGTTGATGCAGACAGCCCGGCATTTACGCCGTTCCACAAAAATCATGCAGACGGCGCCGACAAGCAGGGCAATCAACACCGTAGCCGGACGGAAGAGGTATTGTTTTATCACGGAATGGAGCGAAAGCCCCAGCAGACAGGCGGGCAGGCTTGTCAGCGCCAGAAGCAGGATGCCGCGCGAACCGGCAAAACGCGCATGGGGTTGTGGTTTGAGGAGACCGATAAATCGTTCCCGGTAGAGTACCACAACGGCGAGAATGGCTCCAAGTTGGATGACGACCTCAAAAGTGGCCGCGCGCGCGCCGGTAAAATTCAACAGGTTTCCCGCCAAAATCAGATGGCCGGAAGAGGAAACAGGCAGAAACTCCGTCAACCCTTCAACAATGCTCAATACTATGGCAGTGAGCAGATTGTCCATCAATTTTTGCCGTGAACGCCGTCAATCAAGGGACTCCGGAAAAGCCGCTCAAGAGCCGCCGTGTCGAGAGGCGTCAGGTTAAAGCGCATGCCCGCTTCATCAAGCAGGCGATCAACGGGTTTATCGGGATTGAGGGCGCGTTGTTCCGTAATATAGGCCAAGGACTTACGCACCAGCTCACTTTGAGGCATGATTGTGGGCATGGATATTCTCCTTGCAAAAAGTACAGCACAGTATCCGCCACTCTACGTTTTTTGGGGTGTGTCCTTTTTCATTTCAATGCGGGGAAAAAGATTGGACGCCGCGGCCACAATTGTGCCCGGCGACGGACCGTCGAAGGAGATGCCTTCCTCTCCCAGAGCGGTAACCGGCGGCGCGTTTCCCACCGCCGGGCTGCCCAGTTGTTCCAGCATTTGCCGTGAGGCGTCAGGCATTATCGGCCACAGGCAGAGCGCCGTCTTGCGCATGGCCGTCAAAAGCACATACATCACCGTGGCCAGCCGCGCGGTATCGCCTTGTTTGTACAACATCCAGGGCGTCTGGCGGTCCACATATTTATTCAAGGCACGCACGGTTTCCCACAGAGATTCCAGCGCCGCGTCAAACCGCATGCCGCCGAAGAGGCGCACAAAATTTTGCAGGGAGTGCAGGCACAATTCCGCAATGGCCTCATCTTCCTGCAAAAAGACGGAAGGTTCCGGAACGCGGCTCCCGAAATATTTTGCGGTCATGGAAAGGACACGGCTGAAGAGGTTGCCGAGGTCATTGGACAGGTCCGCGTTAATCCTCTTTACCAATGCTTCTTCGCTGAAACGCGCGTCCTCGCCGAAGCGCATTTCCCGCAACAAAAAATACCGGAAGGCGCTCAACCCGAAACGCCGGCTCATTTCAACCGGTTCAATAATGTTGCCCAACGTTTTTGACATCTTGGCCTCACGCACAAGCCAGTAACCATGCACGTTCAGATGTCCGTACACAGGCAGGCCGGCGGATTTCAGCATGGCGGGCCAAAAGACGGCATGGGGTTTCAAAATGTCTTTTGCCACCAGATGTTCGCCGGGCCAGTAGCGCGCAAAATTCTGGTCATCCGGCCAGCCGAGGGCGCTGATGTAATTGATGAGGGCGTCGAACCAGACATAACAGACATAATCTTTGTCAAACGGCAGTTCAATGCCCCACTGGAGGCGCGTTTTCGGGCGGGAAATGCACAAATCCTCCAGCGCTCCGGCTTCCAGCATGGCAAGGGCCTCAGCCCTGTAACGACGGGGCCGGATGAAGTCCTCATGTTCTTCGACATAACTTTTGAGCCAGGGAAGATATTTGGACATCCTGAAAAAATAATTTTTTTCACTGATGAATTCCGGACGCGTTCTGTGCTGGGGACAGAGGCCGTTTTCCAGTTCCTTTTCCGTGTAGAAACGCTCGCATCCGTAGCAGTAATGCCCGCCAAACGCTCCGAAATAAATATCTCCGGCGTCATGGACGCGTTGCAGAAAGGTCTGTACGACGCGCTTGTGCCCCGGTTCCGTCGTGCGTATGAAGCGGTCATTGGCAATGCCGAGCTGCGCCCAGAGGGACTGAAACCGGGCGCTGATCTCGTCCACAAATTTCTGGGGCGAGCGGCCCCCCTTTTCGGCGGCCTGTACAATTTTATCTCCATGTTCGTCCGTGCCGGTCAAAAAAAACGTGTCATCGCCGAGCATTTTGTGAAAACGCACTACAGAATCCGCCACAATGGTCGAGTAGGCATGCCCAAGATGCGGCCGGGCGTTAACATAGTAAATTGGGGTCGTGAGGAAAAAACTGTTCATGTGAGACTCCGTTTTCGGGCAATCCGTGTTTGCGCGACGATATTGAGCGGCTTTTTCCGCTGGCGGACAGCGGGATTGGACCGGGGCGAAGTCAATGCCGCTCCTCCGGAATATCCGGCGAATCAAGGATGTCCGGCGCGGCGGAAACCACGAACAGGGGTTCCTCAGCCCGGACAGGGGGGGGAGCGGGAGGATGATCCGCACGGATGGCCGACCTCTGCGTTTCCGCCCGCTGCGGCGAAAGCGCCTGCCATTCTTCCAGAGTGAGTTCCAGTTCCTCGTTGTTCTCCGTCAGCGCCACAAGGGAATTGCAAAACATATTCGCCCGGAGCACCTTCATGTTTCCCTTGCCGGTCTGGTACTTCTTGCCGAGACGGGGGCAGGTCTTGTGAAAATGGTCGTAATTGTCCTGCTCATAGGCAAGGCAACAGAGGAGACGGCCGCATATTCCGGAAATTTTGGCGGGGTTGAGAAAAAGGTTTTGTTCTTTGGCCATTCGAATGGTCACAGAGGAAAATTTGCGCAAATAGCGCCGGCAACAGCAGACCATGCCGCAGTTGCCCACTGCCCCCACCATCTGTGTCTCATGGCGCACGCCGATTTGCCTGAGTTCGATGCGGGTGCGGTATTCCTGCATCAGCTCTTTGACAAGTTCACGGAAGTCAATACGCGAGGGGGCCGTAAAATAAAAGAGCAGCTTGCTGCGATCAAAAAAAACTTCCACATCGACAAGCTTCATATCCAGACCGCGCTCCGCTATGCAGCGGCGGCAGAAGACGACGGCCTCGCGGGCAAACTCCCTGTTCTGCCGCTCCTTCTCCCAATCCTGCTGGCTGGCCGCGCGGAGGATACGCGGCAGGGACAGCGCCTCCTGAGGGCGGCAAACGTCCCGCTCCGCCCGGTCATGGTGACCGCAAAGGCCAGGGATAGTGTCCAGCGGGCCGGTAGCGACCAGAGCGAAGGACAGCCCCTGCTCTGTTTCCACAAGAAGCCCGTCCCCCTCATGGAAGGAATCCGGGGCCGCATAATAACATGTCTGTCCCAGCGGGCCTAGCTTGATTCCGTATATCGGCATGGTATAGTCAATTAACTTGAAAATCGAACATAATATTCGATATTGCAAGCGGTAGCACGATAAAAATTATCAAATTATCTTTGGCATTGTTTCAGAATATTATTTGGTTATAGAGTTGGTACTGTATCAGTATTCAGGTAAATTGGTGGGCCGGACACCCGGCAACAACTGTTGCCGCTGCTTCCTTTCGGACCTGACGGGGTTGGCAGCGCTGCCGCCGTCCGGCTTGCGGAACATCCTACATGTGGCATGGCGCGGTTGTCAATTCGCAAATAGTATCACCAGGGTCAATCAGTTCTCCTTAACTTCATAACATAAATATTGCCCGCCGGCCAAGGCGTCAGGTGCCGACCGCTTCGGAAATCATCTCGTAAAAGCGGCGGAAGAGATAGCGCGAATCGTGCGGGCCGGCCGCCGCTTCGGGGTGGTACTGCACGCTCATGACGGGCAGGCTTTTGTGCCTGAGGCCTTCCAGGGTCATGTCGTTCAGGTTGACATGGGTTGCCTCCACTTCCTCAAGATTGTTCAATATCACGTGAAAGCCGTGATTCTGGGAGGATATTTCCACCCGTCCCGTGCGCATGTCCTTGACCGGATGATTGGCTCCGTGGTGGCCGAAACGCAGTTTGGCCGTGCCGCCGCCGAGCGCGTGGCCAATCAGTTGATGCCCGAGACAAATGCCCACGACCGGGAAGTCCTTGATGAGTTCGCGTATCAGGGCGATCTCGCTCGTGAGCGTGGCCGGATCCCCCGGCCCGTTGGAAAGAAAAATCGCCTGCGCGCCGCTGGCTTTCGCCCGCTCCGCGCTGAAAAGGGGCGGTACGACCAGCGGTTCAAAACCGGTTTTGACAAGCTCGCGCAGGATATTCCACTTAATGCCGTAATCGTAAACCAGGAGGCGAATTCCCGCGCCCCGCCAGGCATAGGCGCCGCCCGGGGCGAATTCGGCCTCCCCGGGGCCTCCGGCCGTCCAGGAATAGGGTTTTTGCGCCGCCACAAAAGGCACCAGATTCTGTCCTGCCATTGTGGGCAGGGCGCGGGCCTTCTCCCGCAGAGAGGCGGGGTCAATGTCCCGTGTGGAGATCACGCCGCGCATGGCCCCGTGAAGGCGCAAATGGCGCGTGAGAGCGCGGGTGTCCAGCCCTTCCATGCCCGGCGCGCCGTTTTTTCGCAGAAAGTCGGGCAGGCTCATGGCGGAACGCCAACTGGAGGGAACCTTGCAGCATTCCTTGACCAAAAGAGCGCGCAAATGCACCCGACCGGATTCCATATCCTCGTTGTTGATGCCGTAATTGCCGATGAGCGGCCAGGTCATGCACACCATCTGGCCGTGGTAGGAGGGGTCTGTCAGCACTTCCTGGTAGCCGGTCATGCCGGTGTTGAAGATGACCTCGCCGCCGGTTTCAAAGTCGCCGGTAAAGGATCTGCCGCGCAGGCTGAAGCCGTCTTCCAGTGTGAGCAGGGCTTTCATGCTTTCCTCCCGCGCTCCCGCATATAGTACTCCTGAAGGCTTTCCACGCGGGTTTCGTCCCGGCGGGAACCTATGGCGGTGGCGGTGGCCCTGGCCCCGGCCACCGTGGTGCAGTACGGCGTGCCGTAGAGCAGGGCCGCGCGACGGATGGTGCGGGAGTCATGCGCGGTACGCTTGCCGGAGGCCGTGTTGACCACCAGCGCCACCCCGCGGCCGGCAAGCATGTCCACGATATTGGGTTTGCCCTCGTGAACCTTGCGCACCGTTTCCACCTCAAGTCCCCCGGCGCGCAGCACTTCCGCCGTGCCCCGCGTGGCCAGCAGACCAAAGCCCAGCCCGGCGAATTGCTCTCCCAGGGCGGACACAAAGGGTTTGTCACGGTCATTGACGGAGAGAAAGATTTTCCCGCTCTGGGGAAGCACCTGCCCCGCTCCCAACTGGCTTTTGAGAAAGGCCTCTCCGAAATTGGCGCCCATGCCCATCACTTCGCCGGTCGAGTGCATTTCAGGCCCCAGGAGCACATCCACGCCGGGGAAGCGATGGAAAGGCAGCACGGCCTCTTTCACGCAGGTAAAACCGCCGCGCCGCATGCTCCAGGGGTCAAGCTCGTCGAGCGTTTTGCCCAGCATCACCTGGGTGGCAAGCCGGGGCAGGGGCACGCCCGTGGCCTTGGAGACAAAAGGCGCCGTGCGCGAGGCGCGCGGGTTGACTTCCAGAATGAAGAGATCATTGCCTTTGAGGGCGAACTGTATGTTCATCAAGCCCCTGACGTTGAGTTCGCGGGCAAGGGCTTCGGCCTGGACCGCAATCAGGGATATATGGTCATAGGAAATGGAGAAGGAGGGCAGCACGCAGGCGGAATCGCCGGAGTGTATGCCGGCCTCCTCAATATGTTCCATAATTCCGGCTATATATACATCTTTTCCGTCGGAAAGCGCGTCCACGTCGATCTCGATGGCGTGTTCCAGAAATTTGTCCACAAGGATGGGATGTTCCGGCTTTTCCGGAACCTGTTCGCGAAAATACTCCACCAGTTCCGGCGCGTCGTATACCACGGCCATGGCGCGGCCGCCCAGCACATAACTGGGGCGCACCACCACGGGCCAGCCTATGCGTTCCGCCACCTTCAGGGCCTCATCCAGATCCCCGGCGGTTCCGTTGGGCGGCTGAAGCAGGCGCAGTTTTTGGATAAGATACTGAAATCGCTTGCGGTCTTCGGCGCGGTCAATGGCATCCGGAGATGTCCCCAATATGGGCACGCCCGCGCGCATGAGGGGAATCGCCAGATTAAGGGGAGTCTGCCCGCCGAACTGCACGATGACCCCTTCCGGCTTTTCCCTTTCCACAATGTTCATGACGTCTTCAAAGGTCAGCGGCTCAAAATAGAGGCGGTCCGAGGTGTCGTAGTCCGTGGAAACGGTTTCCGGATTGGAATTGACCATGACGGCCGTGACGCCGGCGTCGCGCAGGGCGAAGGATGCGTGGCAGCAGCAATAATCGAATTCGATGCCCTGGCCTATGCGGTTGGGACCGCCGCCGAGAATAATCACCTTGCGTTCCGCGCCCGGCGTAAATTCCTGCCCCTGCTCGTAAGTGGAGTAGTAATAGGGGGTGTAGGCCTCAAATTCCGCGGCGCAGGTGTCAACAAGACAGTAGGCCGGCTCAATGCCCGCTTCTTTGCGCAGACGACGGATGTCGGCCTCCGGGCGCTTCCACATGCGGGCAAGCTGGCGGTCGGAAAAACCGTGCTCCTTGGCTTCGCGCAGCGCTTCGCGCAACCCGGGATCGGTGGCGGTCATGCCGTCGGCAATCCCGAAATCGCGGATACGGGTTTCCATAGCCGTAATATCCCGCATTTGGCGTATAAACCAGGGGTCAACGGCTGTGGCGGCATAAATTTCTTCTTCGCTTACGCCGGCCAGCAGAGCCTGACGCAGGGCGAAAAGACGGCGGGAATGGGGTTTGGCAAGGGCCACAAGCGCGTCCTCGCGCGTGGGCGGGACCGGCCCGTCCCCATCGCCGAATCCGGCCGCGCCTGTCTCCATGGAACGCAGGCCCTTTTGCAGGGCTTCCTTGAACGTGCGCCCGATACTCATGGCCTCGCCCACGCTTTTCATGGAAGTGGTAAGGACATCTTCCGCGCCGGGAAATTTTTCAAAGGTAAAACGCGGAATTTTGACAACACAGTAATCAAGCGCCGGTTCAAAACAGGCCGCCGTCTCGCGGGTGATGTCGTTGCGCAGCTCATCCAGCGTGTAGCCCACCGCCAGCTTGGCCGCCAGCCTGGCTATGGGAAAGCCCGTGGCCTTGGAGGCCAGCGCTGAAGAGCGGGAGACGCGGGGATTCATCTCGATGACCACCATTTCCCCGTTCGCCGGATTGACCCCGAACTGCACATTGCTGCCGCCGGTTTCCACGCCGATTTCACGCATGATGGCAATGGACGCGTCGCGCATGCTCTGGT
This sequence comes from Desulfovibrio sp., assembly GCA_031291035.1. GTDB lineage: Bacteria > Desulfobacterota > Desulfovibrionia > Desulfovibrionales > Desulfovibrionaceae > Desulfovibrio. The sequence continues at coordinate 11,296 of JAISLI010000048.1, read as the reverse complement.
ATTCCATATCCGAAAGGGTTTGCGCCGGAGCCACCGTGACGGAATCACCGGTGTGTACGCCCATGGGATCAAGATTTTCAATGGAGCAGACAATGACGCAATTATCCTTTTTGTCGCGCATGACCTCCATCTCAAATTCTTTCCAGCCGAGCACGCTCTGCTCCAGCAGCACTTCACGGACGGGGCTCACATCAAGGCCGCGGGAGGCAATCTGTTCCAGAGCTTCCGGATCGCGGGCGACGCCGCCGCCCGCGCCGCCCAGCGTGAACGCCGGCCGCACAATGACGGGAAAGGGCAGGATGTCGGCATAGCGGCGCACGTCTTTCAGGGAACGGGCCACGCCGCTGGCCGGCACCCTGAGGCCGATGCGTTCCATGGCCGCCCGGAAAAGTTCGCGGCTTTCAGCCTTTTCAATGACTTCCGCGCGCGCGCCTATCATCTCCACGCCATATTCGGCAAGGACGCCGCAACGATAAAGCTCCAGCGCGACGTTAAGGGCCGTCTGCCCGCCCAGCGTGGGCAGCAGCGCGTCGGGGCGTTCCCTGCGGATGACGGCGGCAAGCGTGTCCTTTTCGACAGGTTCTATATAGGTGGCGTCGGCCATTCCCGGATCCGTCATGATGGTGGCCGGATTGGAGTTGACAAGCACAACGCGGCAGCCTTCCTCTTTCAGGGCTTTGACGGCCTGGGAACCGGAATAGTCAAATTCGCAGCCCTGCCCGATAACGATGGGGCCGGCGCCGATGACAAGAATATTGTGCAAATCCGTGCGTTTTGGCATATATGTCTCTGCGGATGTTGGGAAAGCGGCAACGACGCGTAAAACTTTTCAAGCATAGCTGCCGCTTCCCTCCCCGTCAACGCATTGTTTTGGAGTGAAAAACGGATGTTTTGCGGACCTCCTGATTGACAGGCGGACGTATTTTTGCAATCCTGCCCCACGCGATTTTGCGGGAACCGGCGCGGGCAGCCTTGCGCCGGCGGCGCTTTGAAAAGTCCGTACGGGCTTTTCAGCAGGCTGCGACAGGAGGCCCTATGGCGAAAGAAGGCGCTATCGAAGTTGACGGCGTGGTGCAGGAAGCCCTGCCCAACGCCATGTTCCGCGTTCATCTGGAAAACGGGCATGATGTGCTGGCCCACATTTCCGGAAAAATGCGCAAGTTTTATATACGCATTCTGCCGGGCGACCGTGTCAGGGTGGAGCTGTCTCCCTATGATCTTTCGCGCGGGCGCATTACATACCGCATGAAGTGACGCGTTTTTACACGATGCCCGCAAGTCGCAGGCCGGCAAGGCACAGAAGCGCCCACAGCGCGGCCAGAGCGTCGTCCAGCATTATTCCAAAGCCGTCCGGCAGCCAGTTTTCCGAAGCGCGAACAGGCCAGGGCTTGAAGATGTCAAAAAGCCGAAAGAGCGCAAAAGCCGCCGCCATCAGGATCACTCCCGGTTTCTCGAAAGGCAGCAGGGTAATCCACACGCCCAGCAATTCATCAATCACCACTTCACCGGGATCCTTGCGGCCAAGCAAATGCTCCGCCCGCGTGGCGGCCAGGGCCCCCGCCACAAAAATCAGCGCCAGCACAAGGACGCGCCAACCCAAGGTCAGCGGCAGAAAGAGAAAAGGGGCCAGCAGGCAGGCCGCGGCGCTGCCCCAGGTGCCCGGCGCCCGTGGGGCAAGGCCGGCCGCGCCAAGCCGGCAGAAGGCCAGAACGGCTTTGTCGGAGCGGGACATATTTTTCTTCATCGGTCTGCCGTCTGCCATACCCTGAAAAAAATGCAGGCACAAGTGAGGAAATCATGCGCGGAATTGAAACTCTCACGGGCAAGCATTCCCGGCGGGGCGAAGGCCCCAACGCGGCTATCAAGACAGGGCAGGGAACATGCCGGCGGTCGGGGCGGAACTGATTTTTCTCGTGGGGCCGCGCGCGTGCGGCAAAACAACCACGGGAGGACATCTTGCGCGCCAGCTGGCGCTGCCCTTTGAAGACACGGACGTCTGTCTGCAGCGCGGCCTGGGGATGAATGTGGCGCGGATAGTGGCGGAACACGGCTGGGAGCGTTTCAGGGAACTCGAAAGCGCCGTATTGCGCGAGGTGGCGGGGCGTCTTGCCGTTGGCGGGGGGATAATAGCCACAGGCGGGGGGATAGTGCTCAAGGCGGAAAACCGGGCGTACATGCGCTCCCGCGGCAGGGTTTTTTTCCTCTCGGCCCCGGCGCGGGCGCTCGCCGCCCGTCTGGCGGCGGACCCGCGGGAAGCCCTGCGCCCCCCATTGACCTGTGTTCCCGCAAAAGATGAACTGCCGCTGGTTTTGGCCGAACGGGATTCCCTGTACAGGAAAACGGCGCACCATATTCTTGACGCCGTCTGCCCCCCGGAAGAAATCTGCCGGGAAATCGCCGTGATTTTAAAAAATTTCCCGATCCGGAGAAATAATTTTCCACAGTTGTGAAAAAAAATTCAGATACCCTTTGACAAAACTCTTTGAACCGGTGTAGAAATTTTTCGCCTTACCGTCAATCGGCGGCATTCCGCCCAAAACCGGCCGGGGGAGAACACGGATGCTTGATCTCAATATCACCCTGTTCATTCAACTGGTGAATTTTTTCGTCGCCGTTTTTGTGCTTAACCTTCTTCTTGTCCGCCCCATCCGGGAAATCATAAAAAAACGCAAAGGCATCATCGGGGAACTGTCCGGCGAGGCGGACGGTTTTGAAGCCGAAGCGTCGCGCCGTCTGGCTTCCTATGAGGAAGAACTGATGGCGGCGCGGCAGGCCGCGGCCCTTGCCCGCAAGGAAGGCCATGCCGCCGGCGTGGCGGAACAGCGGAATATCGTGGAGAAAGCCCAGGAAGGCGCACGCGGCATCATGGACGGGGCGCGCCGTTCGGTCCGGACGGAAGCGGAAGCCGCGCTGAAGGAATTGCGGGGCCGCACGGCGGCTGTTTCCGCGAGCCTGGCGGAACGTCTGCTCATGGGCTGAGATGTTTTACCCTGTTGCGCGTAAGGGGGCCTTGTTCATGGGAAATCACTATAAAAGAGACTCAGCGCGAATCCTGTTGCCGGTCGCGGCTGCGGTTGCGGCCTTCGGCGTCCTCGGCGCGGCAGATGCGCTGGCTGGCGGCGGCCACGGCGAGACCCGATGGGGCGACTTTGGCTGGCGTGTGCTTAATTTTGTCATTTTTGTCGGCATTCTCTGGTATTTTGTCGGAGGTCTTGCCGTGAAGTATTTTCGCGGCCGCAAGCAGGGCATCAGAGAGACGCTGGACAATCTGGAAGAGCGCCGGCGCAGCGCTTCGGAACATCTGGCGATTGTGGAAAAACGCATCGCGGGCCTGAACCGGGAGCGCGATGCCATCCTGGAGGAGAGCCGCCGGCAGGCCCTTGCCCTGAAAGAGGGTATTATTGCCGATGCCGAGCGTCAGGCGGCCCAGATTATCGCGCAGGCGAAATCCGCCGCGGAGAGGGAAAGCCGCGCGGTTCTGGCGGAAGTCCGCGGTATCGCGGCCGACGAGATTGTGGCCGCCGCAGAGAGGATTTTGAGCGCCAGGCTTGACGATGCGGCGCACGAAAGACTTGTCGACAACTCTCTCAACAAGGTGGTGTTCCAGTGACAGGCGCTGTGGTTGCCCGCAGGTACGCCAACGCCATTTTTGCGTTGGGCCGGAGGAAAGGGGACAAGGCTCTCACGCGGCACGGATACTGCCTCGCCGTGCTGGGGGAAATGATTGACGGGTCGCCGGAGCTTGCCATGACCCTGAAAAGTCCGGTGGTTAGCGTTGAAGAAAAAAAGGCCGTTATGGGCAAACTTCTCGCCGGGGTGAAAGCGGACGCCGTGATGCGCAATTTCTGCTTTCTGCTTGCCGACAAGGGCCGTCTGGCCTTTTTGAGGGAAATCGCGTCCTGCTACGGCAGGCTTCTGGACGCGGCAAAGGGTGTGGTGCGCGGCAGGCTCACCACGGCCGTTCCGCTTTCCGGTAAAAAACAGTCCGCCGTCAAGGCTGCCCTGGAGAAAAAGAGCGGAAAGGCCATTGAGCTGACATTCACGGTGGACAAGGACATTCTTGGCGGGGTGGTGCTCAGTATGGGCGACCGGGTGCTGGACGCAAGTCTGCGCGCGCAGTTGGGGATCCTGCGGGACACTTTCAAGAAGGGTGGATAGCACATGCAGATCAAAGCGGAAGAAATTAGCAAAATCATTGAGGATCAAATCCGGAACTACGAGCAGCGCGTGGAAATGAGCGAAACCGGCACAGTGCTCTATGTCGGTGACGGCATCGCGCGCGTATACGGCGTTCAGAATGCCATGTCCATGGAATTGCTGGAATTTCCCGGAAACGTCATGGGTATGGTGCTGAACCTGGAAGAGGACAATGTCGGCGTCGCCTTGCTCGGTTCGGATGTGGGCATCAAGGAAGGAGATACGGTCAGGCGCACCGGCAAGATATTTTCTGTTCCCGTGGGCGACCAGGTTATGGGCCGCGTTCTGAATCCGCTGGGCGAGCCCATTGACGGGCTTGGGCCGATGGATTCCACCCTGGTGCGCCCTGTGGAGATCAAGGCTCCCGGCATTATCGCGCGTAAAAGCGTGCATGAGCCCATGCCCACCGGTCTGAAGGCGATTGACGCCATGACGCCCATTGGGCGCGGGCAGCGCGAGCTTATCATCGGTGACCGCCAGACAGGCAAGACCGCCGTCTGCATTGACGCCATTCTGGCCCAGAAGGAAACGGACATTCACTGTTTTTACGTGGCCATCGGCCAGAAGAAAGCCTCTGTGGCGCTGGTGGCCGATACGCTGCGGCGTCACGGCGCGCTGGAATACACCACCATCATTTCAGCCACGGCTGCCGAGCCGGCTCCCCTGCAGTATATCGCGGCCTATACCGGCTGCACCATGGCGGAGCACTACCGGGATAACGGCAAGCACGCCCTGATTATTTACGACGATCTCTCCAAGCAGGCCGTGGCCTACCGGCAGATGTCCCTGTTGCTTCGCCGGCCGCCCGGACGCGAGGCTTTCCCCGGCGATGTGTTCTACCTGCACTCGCGTCTGCTGGAGCGCGCGGCGAAACTCAATGACAGCCTCGGCGGCGGCTCGCTGACGGCGCTGCCCATCATTGAAACCCAGGCCGGCGATGTTTCCGCCTATATTCCGACCAATGTGATTTCCATCACCGACGGCCAGGTCTATCTGGAGCCGAACCTCTTCAACGCCGGCGTGCGCCCGGCCATCAACGTGGGCCTTTCCGTGTCCCGCGTGGGCGGGGCCGCCCAGATCAAGGCCATGAAACAGGTTGCGGGCACCATGCGTCTGGATCTCGCCCAGTACCGCGAACTGGCCGCTTTTGCCCAGTTCGGCTCCGACCTGGACAAGGGCACCAGGGCCAGGCTTGACCGGGGAGCGCGCCTTGTGGAGCTGCTCAAACAGCCGCAATACCAGCCCATGCCTGCCCACGAACAGGTGGCGTCCATTTACGCCGCCACCCGCGGGCACATGGACGACGTGCCCCTGGACCAGATACGCCGCTTCGAGGCCGAAATGCTCTCTTTCATGCGTGAAACGCGCAAAGAGCCGCTTGAGGCCGTCAAAGACAGGAAAGTGATAGACGAGGATGTGGAGAAGGCGCTTATTGAGGCGATCACCGCCTTCAAACAGGGCTGGCGGGCCTAGAGCGGTTCACGAATGAAACGAGTGAACTGCTCTGCAAGGATTTGCCGACAAATCCTTGCCGCGAAACAGGAACAGGCGGGCTTTGCCCGCCGCAAGCGAACTGTTTCGAGCGTCAATTGCTGTAGGGCGCAAGACCCGGGAGACAGGCATGCCTTCACTTAAAGATGTAAAAACGAAAATCGTCGGGGTCGGCAAGACCAAGCAGATAACCAGGGCCATGAACATGGTGGCTTCGGCGAAGCTGCGCGGCGCCCAGGCGCGCATTGAGCGCTTCCGGCCCTATGCGGCAAAATACCGGCAGGTGCTGGCCGAGCTGGCGGGCAAGGCGGAGGGAAACGCCCACCCGTTGCTTGTCGAACACGAGGAAAAGAAAAGCTGCGCCATTGTTATGGTCACTTCCGACCGGGGTCTGTGCGGCAGCTTTAATGGCAACATCATAACCCGCGCTCTCGGGCTGGCCAGGGAAAAGACATCGGCCGGCATGAGCGTGAGTTTTGCCTGCATAGGCCGCAAGGGCCGCGACGCGGCGCGCAAGGCCGGCTATTCCATGCTGACCTCGTATGCCGACAGGATGGGCAGCATAGATTTTGCCTTGGCGACATCTGTGGCCGCGGAGGCAATTCAGGGATATGAGGCGCTGGCGTTTGACGAGGTGTGGCTCGTCTACGGCGAGTTTGTTTCCATGGGGCATCAGCCTCCCCGCGCGCTTTGCCTTCTGCCGCTCAAAACGCCGGAAGTCGGGGAGACGCCGCAAGGAAGCGGCGAGGCCCGTTGCGAATATGTTTACGAGCCCCGGGAGGAGAAACTGCTTGCGGAGTTGCTGCCCCGTTACGTCAGGGTGCAGATATACAGCGGCCTGCTTGACACTTCCGCCAGCGAGCATGCGGCCCGCATGGCGGCCATGGACAATGCGACGCGCAACTGCAACGAGCTTATCAACTCCCTGACGCTGCTCTACAACAAGACGCGGCAGGCCTCCATCACAAGCGAACTCATAGATATCGTCGGCGGCGCGGAAGCGCTGAACGGTTAAGGAGCCAGACATGAGCAGAAACATCGGTAAAGTCGTTCAGGTTATCGGCGCCGTGGTGGACGTGGAGTTCAGCGACGGCAATCTGCCGGACATCCTCACAGCCCTGGAAATCAAAAATCCGAACAACACCGACGCCCCGAATCTGGTCTGTGAAGTGGCGCAGCATCTGGGCGACAATGTGGTCAGAACCATCGCCATGGACGCCACGGAGGGGCTGGTGCGCGGCATGGAAGCCGCGGATACCGGGTCTCCCATCATGGTGCCGGTGGGCAAGGCCTCCGTGGGGCGCATCATCAATGTTATCGGCCGTCCGGTGGATGATCTGGGACCGGTGAAGGCGGAAAAATACTATCCGATTCACCGCCCGGCCCCCGCGTTTACCGATCAGAACACCAAGGTGGAATTGCTGGAAACAGGCATCAAGGTCGTTGATCTGCTTGTGCCCTTCCCCAAGGGCGGCAAAATGGGTCTCTTTGGCGGCGCCGGCGTCGGCAAGACCGTTATCCTGATGGAAATGATCAACAATATCGCCAAACAGCATGGCGGCTCCTCAGTCTTCGCCGGCGTGGGCGAACGCACCCGCGAGGGCAACGACCTTTATTACGAACTGAAGGAAGCCGGGGTTCTGGAGCGGGCGACGCTTGTTTACGGCCAAATGAACGAGCCGCCGGGGGCGCGGGCGCGTGTGGCGCTCACCGCCCTGGCTTGCGCGGAGTACTTCCGTGACGAGGAGCGGCAGGACGTGCTTCTGTTTATCGACAATATATTCCGCTTTACCCAGGCCGGCTCCGAAGTGTCGGCCCTCCTCGGCCGCATGCCCTCGGCTGTCGGCTATCAGCCCACGCTGGGCACGGACCTCGGCGCCCTGCAGGAGCGCATCACGTCCACCACGCAGGGTTCCATTACCTCGGTGCAGGCCGTCTATGTGCCCGCTGACGATCTGACGGACCCGGCTCCGGCCACCACCTTCTCGCATTTGGACGGAACTCTGGTTCTTTCCCGCCAGATTGCGGAACTGGGCATCTATCCTGCCGTGGATCCGCTGGATTCCACCTCGCGCATCCTTGATCCGCGCGTTGTGGGCGAAGACCATTACAACGTGGCCCGCCGGGTACAGATGGTGTTGCAAAAATATAAAGAATTACAAGATATTATCGCAATACTGGGAATGGATGAACTTTCTGACGAGGACAAGCTCACGGTTGCCCGCGCGCGGCGCATTCAGCGCTTCCTCTCCCAGCCCTTCCATGTTGCCGAAACCTTCACCGGCACTCCCGGTCAATATGTGAAGCTGGAAGACACCATCAAGGGCTTCAGGGGAATTCTGGACGGCGAGTACGACCATCTGGCTGAAGGCGATTTCTACATGCTTGGGGATATTGATCAGGCGGTGGCCAAACACGGGCAGCGCGTCCAGAAGGAAACCGGCTAGAAATGAACTGCGCGGCAAGGCGGCTTCACTCCGCCGCAAAGGAGTTGGAATGGGCACTCTGCAACTGGAAGTGGTTACCCCGGACAAAACCGTCATCAGCGCTGAAGCGGAAATGGTTGTCTGCCCCGGCGTGGAAGGCGAATTCGGCGTGTTGTCGCAGCACGTCTCCCTGCTTTCGGCCCTGAAAACCGGCCCCCTGCGCTGCAGAATCAGCGACAGGGATGAATATCTGTTCATTTCCGGCGGCTTCGCCGATGTGAACAGCAATGTGATGACAGTGCTGGCCGAATCGGCGGAGCGGGCGGCCGACATTGACACGGCGCGGGCACAGGCAGCCAGGGACAGGGCGGAAAAACGCCTGGCGGCGCATGATGACGCGGTGGATGCGGCCCGCGCGGAATCCGCCCTCACCCGCGCGGTGAACCGGCTACGCATAGCCGGCCTGCGCTGACCGGGCGGCGCAAGCCGGGTTTCCCCGCCGCATCCGGGCTGTCGCCCGCAACACGGCTCATGCCGCCATGCCGAAACAGGAACACATACGCAACTTCTGCATCATAGCCCACATTGACCACGGCAAGTCCACCCTGGCCGACCGCATCCTGGAGCGGACCGGACTTGTCGGCGCGCGTGAGGCCCGTGAGCAGTATCTGGACAAAATGGACCTGGAGCGGGAGCGCGGCATTACCATCAAGGCCCAGACGGTCCGCATCGTCTACAGGGCCGGAAATGGAAAAGAGTATCAGCTCAACCTGATAGACACGCCGGGCCATGTGGACTTCAATTACGAGGTTTCCCGCTCTCTCGCGGCCTGCGAAGGCGCCTTGCTGGTGGTGGACGCCACGCAGGGCGTTGAGGCGCAGACGCTGGCCAATGTCTACCTGGCTCTGGATCACAATCACGAAATTGTCCCGGTTTTGAACAAGATAGACCTTCAGAGCGCGGATGTGGAGCGCACAAAGGCCGAAATCGAAGAGAGCATCGGCCTGGACTGCGCGGACGCCCTGACGGTTTCCGCCAAAACCGGCCTGGGCGTAGACGCGGTCCTTGAAGCGGTTGTCGCGCGCCTGCCCCCCCCGGCGGGAGATCCCGCCGGGCCGCTGAAGGCCCTCATCTTTGATTCCTGGTATGACAGCTACCAGGGGGTGGCCATCCTGTTCCGCGTGATGGAGGGTACGTTGCGGGTCAATGACCGGATACGCCTTATGAGCACGGGCAAGGAATATGAAGCGCTGCGTTTGGGCGTCTTCTCGCCGGAACCCGCCGATGTGCCCGAACTTGCAGCGGGTGAAGTGGGTTTTATGTGCGGTTCCATCAAGGCGTTGAACGACGCGCGCGTGGGTGACACCATCACCCTTGCGGATCGCCCGGCGGCCGGGCCTGTGCCCGGCTTCAAGGAAGTCAAGCCCATGGTCTTCTGCGGCCTTTACCCCACGGAATCGGAGGATTACGAGAATCTCAAGGCCGCCCTGGAAAAACTGCAGCTCAACGACGCGGCGTTCAGGTTTGAGCCGGAAACTTCACAGGCTCTGGGCTTTGGGTTTCGCTGCGGATTTCTGGGGCTTTTGCACATGGAAATCATTCAGGAGCGCCTTGAACGGGAATTTGAAGTCTCGCTCATAGCAACGGCCCCCTCCGTCGTCTACCGCGTGGAAACGACGGACAGCAAAATCCTCGATATCGACAATCCCTCGCGTCTGCCCGACGCCGTAAAAATCAATGCCCTTTACGAGCCCTTCGCGCGGATGGACATTCACGTGCCCAACGAATATGTGGGCGGCGTGATGAAGCTCTGCGAGGAAAAACGCGGCACGCGGAAAAATCTGCGCTACCTCTCGGCCAAGCGCGTGGTGGCGACCTATGAGCTGCCTTTTGCCGAAATTGTTTACGACTTTTTCGACAGGCTCAAGTCCCTGACGCGCGGCTACGCTTCCATGGATTATGAGCCGCTTGATTACCGCGTCTCCAGCCTGGTCCGTCTGGACATTCTCCTGAACGGCGAGGCGGTGGACGCGCTGGCCGTAATCGTGCACAGGGACAGGGCCTATGCCTATGGCCGCTCTCTGGCCCTCAAGCTCAAACGCACCATTCCGCGTCAGCTTTTTGAAGTGGCCATTCAGGCGGCCATTGGGCAAAAGGTCATTGCGCGGGAAACGGTTTCCGCCTTCCGCAAGAACGTCACCGCCAAATGCTACGGCGGCGACATCACGCGCAAACGCAAGTTATTGGAAAAACAGAAGGAAGGTAAAAAACGCATGAAGCGCATGGGCAATGTGGAGTTGCCGCAGGAGGCATTTCTCGCGGCCCTGAAAGTGGAGGAGTAAAACTGGGCTCGCCTTGCCGCCCCTGACGCCGGATGCGTCTCTGGCACGGAATATGCTACAGGCTGTCCAAAGGGCCGCGCGCAACGCGGCCGCGTCGAAAATCCGGCATCAGGGGGCGGGCCGTGGCAAAAAACAAACGGGAAAAAGCGGCGGCGACGGGAACGCACCCGGCCTTGCTGTTGCGCGTGTTGCCCTCGTTGATTTTTGCCGTTGCGCTGGCGCTGCTCGTCGCGGTGTTTTATGACCCCGGCCATTCGGCCCAGCCCGGCGCGGAAAAACGCTATGAACGGGCCAAGCGGTCCGCCGCCGCGTTGCGTCTCGACGACAGGCGCGCGATTCAGCGCGAACGCTGGGAAAGGCTTGTAACGGAATTCAGGGGCATCTACGAGGATTCGCCCGACTGGCCCAACAGGCCGGCCGCCTTTTTTCGCGCGGCGGAGTGCCTGGAGGATTCGGCCCGTCATTCCCTGTCTCCTCAGGAGGCGCGCCGCGCCGCGGATATGTATGAGGAACTTGCCCTGAAACATCCGCAAAGCCGTCTTGCCGACGACGCCCTTCTCCGGGCCGCGCGCCTCCGCGCGGCATGGCTCAAGGACGAGAAAGGCGCGCTTGGCATTATTTCCGTCATAAAAAAGCGCTACACAGGCGGCGATATGCTTCCCGAGGCCATTGCGCTGGAAAAAATCCTGACGGCGGCCGTCAACGGCCGCACCGCGCCGAAGGCGCGCGGGCCGGCCGCGGCCGAAAAACCTGAAGCGGCTGATGCGCATGCCGCACGGGCCGGCCGGCAAATCCCGCCCCAGCCCGGCAGCGCCCAAAAAGTCGCTCCCACGCGTCTGA
>JAISLI010000047.1 GCA_031291035.1 Desulfovibrio sp. | reverse complement strand
CGGGCGGGGTCTGGCCCCGCCCAGCCACAACCCCCTGACCTGGGGGTTTGAGAGTGGAGAGCGGTGAAAACGTGGGCGGGTGGGGCCTGGCCCCGGGGGTTGGGCTGGTGGGTGGGGTTAAATGCGCGACGCGCGGGGCCGGCCGGGGAGTCCCGGACGGCGCCGCGCGTCGGCGGGTTGGACTACTTGAGGATCTTGATGACCCGGCCGGAGCCGACCGTGCGGCCGCCTTCGCGGATGGCGAAGCCGAGGCCCTCCTCCATGGCGATCGGCTGGATCAGCTCGACTGTCATCTGGGTGTTGTCGCCGGGCATGACCATCTCAGTGTCCTCTGGGAGGGTGATGACGCCGGTGACGTCGGTGGTGCGGAAGTAGAACTGCGGGCGGTAGTTCGAATAGAACGGGTTGTGCCGTCCGCCTTCGTCCTTGTTCAGCACGTAGACCTGAGCCTCGAAGTTGGTGTGCGGCGTGATGGTGCCGGGCTTGGCCACCACCTGGCCGCGCTCGACCTCTTCGCGCTTGATGCCGCGCAGCAGCAGGCCGCAGTTCTCGCCAGCCCAGGCCTCGTCCATCGACTTGTGGAACATCTCGATGCCGGTGACCACGGTCTTTTGGGTTGGACGCAGACCCAGGATCTCGACCTCGGAGTTGATCGGCAGCTTGCCGCGGTCGACCTTGCCGGTCACCACGGTGCCGCGGCCGGTGATGGTGAAAACGTCCTCAATCGGCATCAAGAACGGCTTGTCCATGTCGCGGACGGGGTCGGGGATGTAGTCGTCGACCGCGGCGATCAACTCGGCCACGCCTTTCGACCACTCCTCATCTCCCTCCAGAGCCTTCAACGCGGAGACGCGCACGATCGGCGCGTCCTCGTCGAAGCCCTGCGAGCCGAGCAGTTCGCGGATCTCAAGCTCCACCAGCTCGAGGATTTCCTCGTCGTCAACCGCGTCGGCCTTGTTCAGGGCGACCAGCAGCGACGGCACGCCGACCTGGCGGGCCAGCAGGACGTGCTCGCGTGTCTGAGCCATCGGGCCGTCGGTGGCGGCCACCACCAGGATCGCGCCGTCCATTTGGGCGGCGCCGGTGATCATGTTCTTGATGTAGTCGGCATGGCCGGGGCAATCCACATGCGCGTAATGGCGTTTTTCCGTTTCGTATTCAACATGGGCCGTGGCGATGGTGATGCCGCGTTCCCTTTCTTCAGGCGCCTTGTCGATTTCGTCAAAGGAAATGAACTTGCCCTGGCCTTTCATGCCGGCCACTTTGGTGATAGCCGCCGTCAGGGTGGTTTTGCCGTGGTCAATGTGACCAATGGTGCCGATGTTGACGTGGGGTTTTTTGCGTTCGTATTTTTCCTTGCCCATTGTAGGTCTCCCTGGAAAAAGTTTTAGCGGATTCGTGACCGCATTCCGGGCTTCCGCGCGATCAGGCCGGGCCTGCATCCCGCGTGACAATCATGGCCTGACGCGCCTGCGGGAAGGGGCGCGTCATCCCCGCATCCAGTCCCTGCCTGCCAGGGAACACAACGGCCACGGCGAAACGAAGGTTTAAGGAATCGTGGGAATGGAGCGGGAAACGGGATTCGAACCCGCAACCCTCAGCTTGGAAGGCTGATGCTCTAGCCGTTGAGCTATTCCCGCGCGTCGGCGATGCTTCTGGTTTGCGTCAGGCCCGCCTGACGACTACCGCACCGTAGTTCACCGACAGTATTCCCTGTCTCCTACAGCCAAGGCAGTTGACTATCAATCACCCCTTTCCATCAGAGTCAGGATGGGAAGAGACGGTGGTGGAGGGGGGTGGATTTGAACCACCGAAGTCGTACGACGACAGATTTACAGTCTGTTCCCTTTGGCCGCTCGGGAACCCCTCCCGGTGTTCGCCGCAAGCCGGGAAAAGAATCGTCCCGCCTTGCCCAGGGCACACTGGAGCTGGCGATGGGACTTGAACCCGCAACCTGCTGATTACAAATCAGCTGCTCTGCCAATTGAGCTACGCCAGCGGCAAATAAATTTTCTATCGGATTTGAATTTTTTTGGCAAGCAAAAAATAGTTATGTGTCGTGAGCGCATGATATGCTCTGGCCGCCCGGTCCGGCCCGTCGAAAATCTTCTTTTTCGAAATATCGGCCGGGCAGGCGACGCGGGGTCAAATATCGCGATATTCTCAATCTTCCCGATATAGTACGAGAGCCGTCAGGGGCGGCAGGTACAGGGTCACATCCTGCTCATATCTGTGCCGCAGCACACGGGTAAAATGCTCCACCGGCGGGGTGCCCACGCAAAGGTTGCCCTTGCCGGCAAAGGCAATTTCATCGGAGGAGAGCCGCTCCACATACTTGCCCGGGGTTACGGCGAAAATAAGGTCTGTTTTGGCCTGCAGTTCATGAAAATTGAAGGCAAAAAGCAGCCTGCCGCGCTCAAAGGCCAGAATGCGGTCATCCTCGTGGATGAACAGAAAACGCGGCTGCTTTTGAAAATCCGGCAGATATTCGGCCACCAGAGTCATCTGCGCCCTGTCCCAGGCGGCAAGGCCGGCGTACTTGAGGTCGTCCCGCTCGGCGAGATGCCATTGGCGGTGGGCGTGGCTTTCGTCATCCAGCCATTCGGGATGTCCGAATTCATTGCCCATGAAATTGAGATAGCCGGCATCAGCGGCACAAAGGGTGACAAGACGCATCAGACGGTAGAAAGCGAGACCGCGGGAGGTCTTCCAGGTGTCGGTAAACACGGACATATGGTCATACATGTCTGCCCCGATCAGGCGCCAGATCATGGCGTCATGGCCGTTAATGCACTGGTCGTGGCATTCCACGTAGCTGACGGTGCGGTCATAGGGCCTGTGATTTGTCATTTCATGCCACAGGCTGCCCATATCGCGTGGGGACACCACGCATTTTTCCCAATAGTCGGGAATGCCCATGGCAAAGCGGTAGTCAAAGCCTAGGCCTCCTTTTTCCGGCGGGCAGGTCAGTCCGGGCATTCCGGAAAATTCTTCGGCAATGCTCAGGGCCTGCGGACGTATCTGGTGAATGAGCGCGTTGGCAAGGCAAAGATACAGCTCGCCGTTCCCATCCACGCGCGGCAGCCCGTCCTTGCCGTAAAAACAACGGCCCACGTGCGAAAAATCGTCGTCCACGCCGTGGTCGAGATAGATCATGTTGCCGACAGCGTCGAATCGAAAGCCGTCCACGCGAAATTCCTCCAACCAATAGCGGCAGTTGGAGAGCAGAAAACGCTGCGTCATTTCCTGCGCATAGTCAAAGCTCGGCGTACCCCACTGATTATATTCCCGATTGAAAAAATAGCGGCTGCCGTCGTAGGCGGCGATGCCTTGCTCGGTATTGGCGCAGGCATGCCCGTGGGGGATGTCCAGAATTACCATAAGAGAGAGCCCGTGCGCTGCATCCACGAGTTCGCGGAATTCATCGGGTGTGCCGAAACGCGAGGAAGGCGCGAAGTACGAGCTGACCTGGTAGCCGTAGGAGCGGTAAAGGGGATGCTCCAGTATGCCCATGAGCTGCACGGCCGTGTAGCCGGATTTTTTGATGCGCGGGAGTATGTCGGCGGCAAAATCCCTGTAGGAACCTACGCTTTGTTTTTGACGGGCGAGAGCGGATTGCGCCATGCCCACATGGGCCTCATAAATACGCGGAAAAACAGCTTTCGCCGGACGACGGTGCCGGAAGCGGTAGGGAGTTGCCGGATCCCAAAGCCGGGCGCACCACTGGGAGGGCCTCACGGCATCCTGCTCAACCCATGAGGCAAAGGCCGGCACACGGCGCAAGGCCATTTGCCCGGGCTCCTGTCTTCGGGGTTTGACCCGCAGCTCCATATAGGTGCCGTGGGCAAGAGCCCCCTCCGGCAGGACCAGCTGAAAAACGCCGTGTTCCAGCCGCTGAAAGCGATAGGCGGCATGGCGCTGGAAATTGAGGCGATCCGTGGTCAGCCAGAGGTCCTCGGCGTTGGGCATATACTCCCGCAGACGCCACGAGAAGACCCCGTCGGCCCGCCGCGTTTTATGAAGCCCCAGGCTCCTGTGCAAAGCGGCGTAGGTCCGCAGGGAACCATGTTCCGCGATAATGCGCTTGATCTCCCCGGCAAACCGTCGGGCGCGCTGTTCAATGAAGTCACGGTACGCCGCAAGTGCCGTATCTTCCAGCGGATTGCCGGGAATCTGCAACATGTCCCCCCGCGGGAGCCTATCCTCCCGCTGTTCAGCAATGCGTACGCCACTGCTTGCCCGACAGTGTCGCTAGCCCCAGCACCAGGGCCTGTGTTCCCTTGCCGCCCTGCCCCTGCGCCTGCATGGCGCGGTACATCTGTTCCGCGGCCGTCAGGCCGGGCAACACAATGCGCATACGACGGCATTCTTCCAGGCAGAGGCCCAAATCCTTGATAAAATGGTCGATGAAAAATCCGGGATCATAATCGCCCTTCATGGCGCGACGGCCGAGATTGCCCATGGCGAGGCTGCCTCCGGAACCGGTCACGACAAGCTCCACCCACTTGGCAACGTCAAGCCCCGCTTCCTGGGCAAAAAACAACGATTCACACACGCTGAACATCACGCCGGCGATGGCGATCTGGTTGGCAAGCTTTCCGCGCTGGCCGAATCCCGCCGGACCGCAGTGAAGAATACTGCTTCCCATTTTTTCAAGACAAAGTCTGATTTTGTCATAGCCGGTCTTGTCCCCGCCCACAAAAATGGAAAGTTTGGCATCGCGCGCGCCCACATCCCCGCCGGTCACGGGCGCGTCCAGGGCAATACAGCCCTTGTCGGCCGCCGCACTGGCGATGCGCTCGGCAAGCGTGGGAGATGAAGTCGTCATGTCACACAAAATGCCCCCGGCCGCGAGCCCGTTGAGCGCGCCCTGCCCGCCCAGCATGACTTCTTCAACATCCGCGGGGTAACCGACTATAGAAAAAACGACATCCGACACGGCGGCCAGGGCCTTCGGGCTTTCGGCCCATCGTGCCCCCTTCCCGATCAGAGATTCGGCTTTTTCCTTTGAGCGGTTATAAACCGTCAGGGAAAAACCCGCCGCCAGAAGGTGGCCCGCCATGTGCCCGCCCATAACGCCCGTGCCTATCCACCCAACGCGCAATTTTCCGGACATGATGCACTCCCTGCAACTACAGTTGGTCACACCTGAAACCATTCATCAGGCGCATTCGACTACACGCGCCTTTCTTCCGAATCGGGAATCGTCACGGCGTCGTTCGCGCGATGCCGGGCCTGTATCCCCTCCAACACCTCGTCAAGATCAACCACCTTGACGGCATGGCGCCGTAAATCGTTGGCGAGCAAGGGAATGGAGGAAACCACTTCTGTTCGTATGCCTTCATCGCGCAGAGCTTCCACCATGGGGGTGTAATCACCGTCCGACGCTACCAGGATGACGAAATCCGGACGCAGTTTCATGGACAGGGCCAGCGTTCTGATCATCAAACGCTGGTCGTCGCTCTGTTTGAAACCGCTCGGGGCGCTCTGACTTCGTTTCGAAGGACATTCAATAACCCTCACGCCGCACATTTCAAGCGCATAGCGTTTCTTTTCAAACTGCTGTCTGGCCTGCGCCAGCGCCTCCACAGTGTCGTCTTCCGGCACGCGCAACTGCAGCGTACAAATAATTTCAATAATATCGACATCCCCTCTGGCGCAGTACGAAATAAATTCCTGCACGGGGAAATACGGAAAACCCATTTCCTTGGCTCTTCGCTCGCTGGGAAGAAGATCTATCGCAACCAATTTTTTGATTTTCATCAAGAATGCCTTTTATCCACAGACGTAAATACATTTACATCTTTTTTTCATGGTGCATATTCGGGGCGTTCTTGTCAAGATTTCCGCGCAACCTCAAAAATGCGCGCCGAAAATATAGAGGCACAGCACCCACAGACTGCCGGCAAGCAGAGACAGCGCCACCGGAACTATGAGGCGTTGCCACATCTCCGCAAGATTTGTGTTGAAGTATTCACCCGTTACCACAAGGCAGACATGCACCGGGGAGAGCAGTTGTCCGCAATTGCCGGCCACCGTCGCCAGGACGATGAGAGACGTCATGTGGGCCTGCAGGGCGGGTGCGGCATGCAGTATAGCGATAAGAATGGGAAAACACATCCCCACAAAGCCCACCATGATGCCCGTAAGAATGCCGGAGAGCATCGGCAGGATGACAAATGCCGACACGATGACAAGGGCGCTTGTTTCAATGTGGCTGAAAGCGTCCATAATGCCGGCGACACGAAAGGTATCCTTGAAGACAAAAAGCGCCAACAGAAGCAGCATCATTCGCGCCATACCCCTGTTGAAGGCAAGTTTGTGGAGCGGAATTGACCTTGTGCCCCGCCCCTGCCAGAACGCCGTGCCTATGCCCAGGGCAAGAGAAAAGGAAAAAACCGCCTGTCCGGGCATTTTCGGAAAAAATGCGTCAAAAAGCAGGGTGAAGAGCGCCGCTCCGCCCAGAGTGACCGCAAGCGGCGAAGCATTCAGCAGAACATCGCCGAGGCGCTCGCCCGTCGGGTTGGATTTTTCGGCGCAAGTGGCATCTTCAGGCCGCGAGGAGGAGGCATCGGCCTCAGGTCTAGCTGTTCCGGAGGCATCCATATCCCGCAGAAAGAAAAACCAGCCTATACCGAGCGCACAGAAAACCAGCGGAAAGGTATAGCGCCAATACAGGGACAAAGGAATCTGTAAAAGGCCGCAGATAAGCGCATAACCCGGGTAAAGCGGCCAAGCGGCTTCCCAGATATGGCGGAACCAGTAATTGACAAGCGCCTTCCTGCACTCGGAGATTTTCATGTCTTTTGCGGCGGCCCGTATCATCGGGCAGGAAAAGAGCGCTCCGCCGGGCATGGGCAAAAGACCCACAAGGGCGGGGAAGAGGACGAGACGGACACGCGGATGCCTGAGGTGCCTCTCAATCCCTGTCACAAGCTTTCTGCTCTGGCCTGTGGCATCCTGAATGCCTGAGAGAAACATGATGAGAAAAATCATCAGACACAGCAGCAAAAAATCCGTGTTGGTCAGAACACCGGCAACGAGGCCCGGCCATGAGGCCGGCGCAATGCCGGAAAAAACAGCCACCTCGAGGCATCCGCCGCAAATGGTCAGCCACAGGGGCAGATGAAATCGCAACAGCGCCATGAGCGTTGCGCACACCGCCAGCAGTTTGCAGAGCGCGATGGTCGTTTCAGAAAATTCCATGTTTCCACCCACGGTCGAGCGAGAAGGAGAAGTCTGTCAGTCTTTTCCAAAATAAACAAGTAATTATATGGATGCTGAATGAATTTTTGAAAAAGCCTCCAGCCATATTGCCCTTTGTTTGCTTTTTTTATACAACAGCCCCACTGTTTGTCACTTTGACATTGAGAGAGAAGGCCGCCATGAACGAAGAAGTGCTTGACTGGAAAGAAGCCATGACGCGTGTACTCAACAAACGCGAGCTTTACAGCAGGTTGCTCGGCAAATTTATTGATTCGGAGCAGGACAGCGGCACCAAGATAGCCCAGGCTCTCTCCGCCGGTGAAACGGAAAAGGCGCGCAATCTTGTACATACCACCAAGGGAGCGGCCGCGAATCTGGGCGCGAAAGCCTTGGCCGCCGCGGCGTTGGAACTGGAGATGGCCATTAAGGCCAGCGCGGACACGAACGCTGCCATGGTCCGCTTCAACTCCGCGCTGACAGACACGCTTGTAACCATGCAGGCCTTCCGGGCCCAGTAATCCCCCTTACGGGGGAGGCGCGTCAGGCCCAAAGTATCAAACCCGTCTCCAGGACTGACCCCAAGGCCTTGTGCGTGGGCATGAAACGTATGCCGTAACGGTACAGCCCCGTATGGGACGGAATGTACGCGGCGGAAAATTCTATGCCGCCCGCTGTCTGCTTGGCGACCAGACGCAGACATTCGGGCCTGCTCTTGAAGTTGCCTCCGGAGTATGTCTGTCCCACCACGAGTTGCGCAAGGATTTCATCCGGCCGCATGTCGCCCGGGTGGACGCGCACCCGGACGCTGACGGGCTCGCCGCAGCACATGGTGTTGTTCTCCAGTCCGCTGATGACGATTTCCTCAACTTTCAGGGTACCGAAACGCACTGCCAGATCCGTTTGCCAACGGGCCAGTTCTCTGCACATTGCCCAGTTGTCCGCCGCCAGCATATTCCGGTGCTTGGCGGCCGGCAGATAGGCCCAGTTCATGTAATCGCGCAGCATGCGGTCGGAACTGAACATCGCCGTCAAACTCTTCATGGAGCGTTTGGACATGTCGATCCATCGGTCGGGCATCCCTTGGGCATCCCTGCTGAAATAGAGCGGCAGGACATTTTCTTCCAGCATGGTGTACAGCGATTCGGCGTCATCATAATCATTGGGGCCTTCAAGCGGCAGTTCCGTTACCAGAACAGGACCGACGGTCCAGCCGTTTTGGCGGTTGTACCCTTCGCACCACCATCCGTCGGAAACGCTCAGATTGATGCCCCCGTTGACGGGCAGCTTCATGCCGCTGGTTCCCGAAGCCTCGTGCGGCCTGCGCGGGGTATTGAGCCACACGTCGCAGCCCTGGGCAAGCAGACGCGAAATGCCGAGGTTATAGCCTTCGACAAAAAACACTTTTCCCAAAAAACGCTCGTCCAGGGTCATCCGTACTACCTGCTGGATGAGATCAATGCCGGGTTCGTCGGCGGGGTGAGCCTTGCCGGAAAAGACAAAACAAACAGGCCTGCCGGGATTGTTCAGAATTCCGGCAAGACGGTCAGGGTCGGCGAAGAGCAGGCTCGCCCGCTTATAGGGCGCAAACCTTCGCGCAAAACCGATAACTAGGGTTTCCGGCGTGAGGCGCTTCTCCATTCCGGGGCGATTCTCCCGCGAAATTTTGAATTTTTCCGCATACCCGGAAAGCTGAGTGCGCAGATAGTCCAGCAGTATTTCTTTCTGGCTCATGCGTGCCGCCCAATACGCGTCATCGGGAATGTCGTCCACTTTCCGCCAGAGAGGGGATTCCGGTGGAGCTGAAATCCAGTCCGGGCCGAGATGGGCGGTCAACAGTTCCTTCATCTGCGTCCCGACATACGAAGGCGTATGCACGCCGTTGGTGACGTGGTCAATAGGGGTTTCCGTCTCGGGCAGGCCTTTCCAGAGATTGCTCCACATGCGGCGCGAAACTTCGCCATGCAGTCGGCTTACCCCATTGGCGCGGAAAGAAAGACGCAACGCCAGCACGGTCATCTCAAAATGTTGTGTGTTGCCTCCTTCCATTTGGCCCAGGCGCACGAACTGCTGCCATTCAAGACCCAGATTCGCGGCCATGCCGCTGAAATAGCGCTCCATGAGATCTAGGGCAAAGGCTTCATTGCCCGCCGGCACCGGCGTATGGGTCGTGAAGATGGTGTTGGCCCGCACCCGCACTACGGCCTCCTCATAGTTCATGCCGGCGCCCAGACACTCGTTCAGACGCTCCAGGGCAAGAAAAGCGGAATGGCCTTCATTCATGTGATACACACGCGCTTCAATGCCAAGCTTGCGCAGCAGGCGCACGCCGCCCATGCCCAGCAGCATTTCCTGCAGAAGGCGGATCTCCCGGTTGGCTTCGTACAGGCGGTCGGTGATGTGACGGTCCTCCTCGGTGTTACGGCGCGTATCCGTATCCATGAGGTACAGGGAAACCCGCCCCACGTGCATTTTCCACACCCTTGCATAACAGATGCGGCCCGGCAGTTCCATTTGGATAAAAACGGGTTCTCCGGCCTCGTCATACACCATGCGCACGGGAAGATGCGCGAAATTGTTGACGGGATAATGAGGAACTTGGCGTCCTTCCGGAGTGATTTCCTGCTGGAAATAACCGTTTTTGTACAAAAGTCCTATGCCCATCAACGGGATGGCCATATCCGATGCCGATTTGAGATGGTCGCCGGAAAGCACGCCCAATCCTCCGGAATAGATGGGAACGGATTCGTGCAGACCATATTCCGTGGAAAAATAGGCAATGGGGCAGGCCGGGGTCAGGTCATCGCTCAGGGCGCGTTGCGGCTCGGCCATATAGGCGTCAAATTCCTCCAGAACTTCATTGTAGAGCGCGCGGTATTCCGCGTTGTTCACAAGACGGGCAAGCTGTTCCGGCTCCGCTTCTTCTATCAGGCGCAGCGGATTGCGGCATTTGTCCCAAAGCTTGGGATGCAGGGCGAAAAAAAGTTCCTTGGCCTTGTCGTTCCAGCACCACCACAGATTTGACGCAAGATCGCGCATGCGCGCAAATTCCTTCGGCAATTCGGCCACTGCCATGACCTGGCGTAAAAACGGCGTGACGGACGAGGAAGCGGCCAGTATGCGGACAAGTTCGCGGTTGCTCATCTCATGCGAGGTGCGCTCTCCGGCTTTGTCCAGCGCCAGTCTGAAGGCCTTGACATAGTTTTCGTAGAAATGCCGCCAGGAAGTTTTTTTCGCCAGAGCACGCGCATTTTTGCGGCGCAGACCGATATTTTCCGGCGTGTGCGTGACACACTGCATTATGGCCTGATGCAGTTCGTTGACGCACTGTTCCTGCCCCACGCCGCGTCTGGCCATGACAAAAACGCCGGGATACTGCTCGGCGTCCTGCTCCTCAAGGCTTTTGACCCACATGCCGAAACCGGAAAGATCCGTTGTGATCGTCGGCACCGCCCAGGCCGCGCACTCCTGCGGCGTGTAACCCCAGGGTTCGTACCAGGAGGGGAAAAAGCCCGCGTCGCAGGCGGAAAGCACATTTTCGTAGGGCACGTTGAAAAAGCCGTCTTCGCCGTCCAGCATGGCCGGCACAAAAATCACCTTGACGCGCCGTTCGGGGCTGTTGTCGAGCCCAAGACGGCGGCAGGCGTTAATGACCGGATCTTCCGGAGCATTCCAGGCGTGATGAGTGCAGATAAAGGGATTGCCGTTGTCGCTGGCCCCGGGGTCGCCGGAAACGGCCGCCTCGTTGAGGCCCGTGTGCCCGCCCATGATTAGGCAGAGAACAAGCGCCGTCGTCTCCGTGCCGGCCAGACTGCGCGCCACGCGCCCCATGGCTTCCAGAAAGACGTCCACGCCCTTGTTGTGCATTTCATAGCGACCGGAAATGACAAGAATTCGTGTGTTGTCCGGTAGCCTGCAGCGCAGAAACCGCTCCGCAGCCGCCATGACGCCTGCCCGCCTGACGGAGGGTTCCGTCCTGTCTTCGGAGTAATCGGGGATGACGCGCAAATCCAGGCCGTTTACTGTAATCACGTCCGGGGGGCGGCCCAGAAAGACGGAAGATTCCTCGCCGGTGACGGGGCTCACCGTGGTGAAGGCATCGGCCTCTTTGGCGGAAATGCTTTCCATGGAGCATTTGGCGGTAATATTGTGCGACGCCGCCTCCTGTGCCGGATTGAGACTGCGCAGGGTGCTGTAAATATCCCGTCCCGTGCTGGCCAGCGCCCGGCCCAGCATGGTTGCGTGTGTGGTAAAGATCGTGCCCACGCCGGGAGCCAGTTTTTTGAGGGTCAGCAGGCCGGCGCCGCACATCCATTCGTGAAACAGGGCCACGGCCCTGTCGCCCAAGGGTTCCACAAGGGTTTCATGAACGGCTGCGATAACCTCGCCGCAGGCCGAGGCGAACATGACCGGCTCAATATAGTCCCAGCCGCCGGAAAGCGAATCCACCCCGTAATTTTTCCAGAATTCATACAGCAACTGGTTACTGGAGTAGCGTTTGGAAAAATCCACCAGAATGACCTTGGGACGGCCCGGAATATTCCAGCGCCCCAGACGGCATTTGATATCCTTGACGGCCAGGGCCATACGCAGGGAGTCCCAGACCTGTTCCTCCGTTTCGACAAAACCGGGGTTGTTCTGCAACTTCGGCCCCAGTAAAAAATAATCTTCGTCGAAGGTCTCCACGGACTGGAGAGCCTTGCTGCTGATGACGGAATAAATGCCGCCCACCTTGTTGCAGACTTCCCAGCTGACTTCAAAAAGAGTGACTGAGGAATTGTTGAAATTCATACGATCTCCGTTGATTGATAACGTCCCGCGCCGCTACGGCGGCATGCCCGCGCACAGACGGGCCATTCGCGGTAAAGCGTAACAATCCCGGTAAGCTGTTATACAGCCCGGGTCTCAGTCGCCGCTCTTTTTACTCCGGACGCGCGGTTTTCCCGCGCCCTTTTTCCGCGGCGCGGGATGTTTCGCGGTCTTTTCCGCCGCGACAAGACGCATCTCAAAATCGGCCAGCACATTCATGAACGTGATGTACGCGTCATACGGGTTGCCGAAGGGATTGGGCCTGTCCGAAAGATAGCCGGTGAACCATTTGGTGGACATGTTATAGAAATGGTCGGCTGCCTGCAAGCGTTCATAATCATGCAGCAGAACCGGATCTCCCGTATCGCGGACACGCGGGCCGAAGGCGTAAAGAGCATGGATGGCGTCTTTTTGCATGTCGTTGCCGAGCCACATGGTGAGATCGCGCTCCCTGTCCTTCCAGGAGGTGAAGCCCGGCACATCCATCAGGCCTCTGGGATCAATTTTTTGGGCCGCCTCGGACGGGGTTATGAATCTGAAACGTCTGTCTTCAAGCAGGGCCGCCGGGAGCGCGGCCATAAAATCGACAATGCCCGTTTCCTTTGCGTGGCGGGCGCCAAAGGCGTGGTAATCCCAAAAAAGGTTGATGATGTCGGCGTCGTCGGAGGCTCTGCGGCACCAGGATGTGAATTTTTCCGCCGTGAGGGGCCACTCCGGCCACTCCCGGCAACTGAAATTGATGCTGACATCTTCCGAAAGAGGCGCATTGCGCAAAAGAAGGCATGGCCGGGAAGCGTCGGGCGCCTGATAAAGATAATTGGGACTGCGCCACCCGAGCACATGGTCGGCCCCCTCGGCCAGCACGGCCTTGAAGCCTGATTTTTGCAGGGCCAGGGCCAGTTCGTTGTTGTACACATACTCCGCATTGCGGAAGGAGAGCGGTTTTTTGCCGAAAACGGCTTTCAACCGGGCGCTGTGCGCGCTGACCTGCCTGTCGAATTCCTCTCTGGAGTAGAGAAAGGCTAGGGAATGGGCCGAGGTGCCGGCTACAAATTCCACGCTGCCGGTGGCGGCCAAGGCCTTGAAACCGTCGATGACCTCCGGGGCGTACTGCTCAAACTGGTCCAAAGCCGTGCCGGAAATGGCAAAAGCGCATTTGAACGCCTTTTTGTAACGGCGGACAAGCCCCAGCAAAAGTTCGTTCATGGGCAGATAGCACATGCGGGCCACCGCCATCAGGGAATCACAGTTGCGGTCGTCGTCCTCATAGACGGAACTCTGCCCGATATCAAAAACGGTGTAACGCCGCAGACGATATGCCTCATGCACGTCAAAACACAAACAAAGGGCCGGCATAGCCACCTCCTTATATAGTAATTCAACTTTATAATAGAACAATATTCTGAAACAACGTCAAAGATAATTTGAGAGTTTTTGTTATGTTACAGCTTGCAATATTCGAATATTGTATTCGATTTTCAAGTTGATTGGCTATACCGGATTCAAGCCGAAACAGCGCTTCCGCTGTCCTGATTCCGTCAATCGCGGGGGAATCCCCCCCCCCCCGCACCGCTCCGGAAACATCGGCATATTCCGGCGCGGTTTCCGCCGCCTGTTCCATGTCCGATGGAAATTGCGGAGATTTCGCATCAGGTTCGGGAACACGCGTCACGGTAAATCGCCATGAGTTGCCCGGCGACGTTCTCCCAGCGGATGGACTTCAGCTCCTGCCGACAATTTTTCACCAATTCCGCCGCCAGGCAAGGGTAGCGCAGCACGGCGCAGATTTTGTCAGCCATGTCGCGGATATCCCAAAAGTCGGCTTTGAGCGCGTTTTTGAGCACCTCGGACACGCCGGACTGCCGCGAAAGCAGCACGGGAACATCATAAAGTATGGCTTCCAGCGGAGTGATGCCGAAGGGCTCGGACACGGAGGGCATGACGTACAAATCGCTCAGGGCGAACATGTGATCCACTTCCTCCCCGCGCAGAAAGCCGGCAAAGTGGAAGCGGCTGCCTATACGCAACTGCCCGGCGCGCCGTATCAGCTTGGGCAGCATGTCGCCGCTGCCGGCCATGAAAAAACGGACGTTCGGAAGACGCTTCAGGACAAGACGGGCGGCTTCCATAAAATATTCAGGCCCTTTCTGAAAGGTGATGCGCCCCAGAAAGAGCACCCGTTTTTCGTGACGTATGCGGGGCGGCACAACATAGTTCCGCTCCACCTCATGGCGGGCAACGGCGTTGTGCACCACAACAACCTTGTCCCGCGGCACGCCGTAGCGTTCAACAACGAGCCTGCCGGTCAGATGGCTCACGGCAACTACACGGTCGGCCGCCATGAGGCCGGCGCGCTCCATGCCCGCCACCTGAACATTGATGTTCTCCCCGCAGCGGTCAAATTCCGTGGCGTGGATATGCGCCACCAAAGGCCTGCCAGTCAGGGCCTTGATCAGCATCCCGGCCAAATAGGTCATCCAGTCATGCGCATGGATGACGTCAAACGACTCCTTGAGAGCAAGGGCGGCCGTCAGACGGCTGTAGCGGCGCACTTCGCTCATCAGGTCAGGACCGTAGCCGCCCTGGATATCATAGGTAAATGAATGCCCGGCGGGCTGGCCTCCTTCGCCGTATTCCCGGTTGGGCGCGCGCCGCAGCCAGCGCACGGCCTCCGCGTATGCCTCCGGAGTGCCGTAGGGAAAAATGGGGCTGTCCAGTTCAAGAAAACGAACGCTTTCCCGCCAGACGTCTTGTCCGGCCAGAAATATGCGGGATGCCGCCTCTCCGGTAATGGGCGTGCCGGAAGCGGAAGCAAGACGCAGAAAATCGTGTCCGCCCCCTCCTTTGACGCGCGGCAGCACAAAGGTGATCTCCGCGCCCATTTTGGCCAGGGCCTGCGTCATGCCGTAGCAGGCGGTGCCTAGGCCGCCGCTGATGTGTGGCGGAAACTCCCAGCCCAACATGAGTATGCGCATAATTTTTGCCCTTGCTTGCGTTGCTTGCGGTCGGCCTTACGCGGGTGCCAATGCGGCGCGGCATACGCCGGCCGTATCGCCCGAGGGAGGATTGGCCAGGAGGCGAACAATGCGATTTTCCCAGTCGGCGTAGACCTGAGGGGCGGCTTTTTTGAGCGTGAACAGCAAACGCGCGCATTCCGCCACGCTCCAGGCCTGGTTTATGCAACCGTTGGGCCGGTATGGCGGAGAAGCGTCAAAAATTTCGGAAATTGCGCCCAGGCCGGCGTCCGTCAAATGCTCGCTGAAAAGAGGGGTCAGAGTGTCCAGCAGGGCGACGACCGCGCCATTCACGTCCCAGGCTGTCAGCATCAGGGCGTCCCCATAGTGCCCGAGCAACCACGGCCAGACCGTTCCCTGATGGTAAGCCGCGTCACGGGCGTCCGGCGGGCCTTCATACACGCCCTTGTAGGCCGGATCATCCGGAGAGAGCGTGCGCAGGCCAAAGGGAGTCAGAAGTCGGTTGCGCACGCACTCCACCACGCAGGGACGGTAAATCTCCGCCAGAATGGGATAGGGCAGGGAAACGGCGAAAATTTGATTGGGCCGGATGGCCTGATCCAGCATGCCGTCGCGCCAGACATCGCCTAGGTAGCCGCTCTCCCGGGTCACCCAGAAACGCTCGAAGAACGCCGCGCGCATCCCGCGCAGGACGCCGGTTTCTTCCCATCCCGGCTCGCGGAAAGAGGCCGCCAGACGATCCGCAAAGGCCAGCGTGTTGTACCAAAGGGCGTTGACCTCCACCGGGCAGCCGTGACGAGGCGTAACCGGGCGTCCGTTCGCGGTCGCGTCCATCCAGGTGAGCTGGGTATGGGCATTACCGGCGTGCAAAAGGCCAAATTCGTCCACAAAAATGTCCATGCCCGGCCCTTGACGGTAGCCCCGCACGATGGCCTTGAGGGCCGGCCAGAACTGCTCGCGCACAAGGCCAAGACCATCGGGATTTTCTTTCAGGAAGCATTGCACGGCAAAGGCATACCACAGGGCGGCGTCAACGGAATTGTAGGCATTGTCGCCGCTTTCGACAAAATGATTGGGCGCCAGACCATTGCGCAGGGAACCTGCGGTCTGTTTGAGAATACCGAGGCCGAATTCGCTGTTGCCGTTCAGGAAGGCCAGACCCGGCAGGGCGATCAGGGCGTCACGGCTCCAGGCGTCAAACCAGTGATAACCGGCAAGCACGGCGGAGCGCCCCGACGGCGTCGTCACGCAGAACTGCCTGCCCATCCGTCCGAGACTGCCGACAAGGCCGCCGCCTGCATTGCAATCCGCCCGCCCGCGCTCGCTTTCGACCAGCCAGATATCTTCCGGGCTTTCTTCGCAAAGCTCGGTGCCGACAGCCACGCAGACGCTCCCGGCATCCGTGAGGGGAATTTCCAGCCTCCCGGGCTGAAAAAGATCTTCCTCGCCGGGGAAACCGCGCTCGGTTTCCTGAAAATAGTCAACATTATGGAACCAGTCCGGCAACGGATAAAAAACATGTTTGCCCCCTGCCTGCATGAAGAGAGTCGGCAACCCCTCATAAGGGGCAATGGAAAAACCGTCCTCCAATTCCTTTGTGCTTGCGCGCAGGGCGGAATTTGCCCGCGTGAGGGCATGGAAGTTCCGGTAGGCCAGCAGGGGTTTCAAAATCAGGGTGAGCGGCGGAAGCGGCGAATCCGCCTTGACGGAATAGCGCAGCACAAGGCGGCTTGTTCCTTTCTGTAGAATCATTTCCCGGGTGATCCTGACATTGCCGATGCGGTAGGTGGACTCTGGCCACACGTTGAAGCGGAATTGTTCAAGGTATTGATGGCCGGCGGGATGGAGGACTCCGGGATGACTGCGTGTGGAGAGAAAAAATTCCTTGCCTTCCCCGGAAACAGACTCCTCAAGGGTGGAGAGGAGCACATGCCGTCCGTGTTTGGTACTGACGACCAAAAGGCCGTGATATTTTCGTGTGTTGCAGCAAAGAATGCTGCTGGAAGCATAATCGCCAAGGCCGTTTGTCAACAGCCATTCTTTACGCAATGCTCTGCGGGTGTTCTGACAGGCGGCCTTGTCAAAGCTGAAACGCATCAAGCCCCCTTTCCGCACAGGGTGGTTCCCTGCCTTGTTGGCGGAGTATAGCAAACATTGTTGCGCTTTTTGTAATATATTTATCCACTTACTCGCTTATGCGCATTCTGTCAAGCGCGCTCCAGCAATTCTAGAGCGAATTAACATTGAAAATGTATAATTTGTTCCGCAAGGATTTTCCGGCAAATCCTTGCCGCGAGATTGTCGCAAGGCGTATTCACTCAGCCACAAGCGACAATCTCAAAGCGAAATTGCTCTGGCGGCGGGGCGGATGCACCGCCGCCCACCCATAAGGCGCAGGCGAAACCGCATTTCGCCGTAAAGCGCCGAAGGGAGCGTTTCAAAAGCAAAATGCTCTAAAATCGGCAAACCCCCGGCTTTGCCGGGGGGGCCTGACTTTAGAAAAAGTCTCAAAAAGCCTTTTCCATTGGGAAAAAATATGGTTCCGAATACTTCAGTTCCCGGAAATGGAATAAATCGGCCATTCCCGGACGGACAGCGGCACGCTTGAGGCAATCTCGTCCAAAGCGCGGAGCGCGTTTTCGCGCTGGTGCGGCGAAAAGACAAGTTTGAGCAGGGCGGTTTTGCGTTCCAGCACTGTAAAATAGGCCAGATTTTCGTATGCTTCCAGCAAAAAACGGAACATGGCCGTGTGTTCCCGCTTCAGGCGTATGAGCAGGCTGCCGCTTTCGCCCGGAACAGGCCGGGAGAATGCGGATTGCGTCAGGGCCCGCAAAGGGACTCCGCAAGAATTTTCGAGGCGCCCGGTCCGTCCGGCGTGAGCGCCGCGTCGGCCCGCTCGAAAAGATTGAGCAGAATGGTGTTGGAAACCAGCATGCCGCTGCGCGTCAGGCTCAAATATCCGTGACGTATGCGGACGAGGTCGTTTTCGTGCATGGCCTGGACAAGTTTTCTGCTGTCGGCAAGAAGATTGCGTCCCGTGATATTCCGCCAGTCCTTCAGACGCAGTCCCCGCGCCGTACGCAGGCGCAGCATGAGCATTTCCAGGGCGCGCGCGTGAACTGTGAGCGCCTCCGCGTTTTCGTCCAGACTGCCGAGGCGCGCTTTGTCTTTCCAGGCTTTGTGATCGGCGGGATTGGTCCAGCGCCGCCCGGCTATGGTGGAAGTGGCCGAAGGCCCCAGTCCCAGATAGTCCTGCCCTTCCCAATAGCCGAGATTGTGACGGCACTGAAAGCCCATGCGCGCAAAATTGGAAATTTCGTAGTGCAGGTAACCGTTTGCTTCCAGAAAAGCCGCGCCTTCCATAAACATGATGCTCTGATCGCGCTCCGGCGGCAGGACAACGCGCCCTTCCCCGCTGGCCCGCTCCAGGGCTGTTCCCGGCTCCAGGGTCAGGCCGTAGGAGGAAATGTGATCCGGCTCCATACGCACGGCGTCCTTGAGGGTTTGCAGCCATTGGCGCACGCCCTGCCCGGGCAGCCCCCACATCATGTCCAGACTGATATTGGCGAATCCGGCCTCACGGGCCGCAAAAGCCGCGTGCAGGCTGTCCCCGCCCTTGTGGCTTCGCCCGATCATCCTCAGTACGGTATCGTCCAGCGTCTGAATGCCTATTGACAAACGGTTGACGCCGGCGGCCCGGTACTCCGCCGCCCAGGCTCGCGCGCGCAGGGATTCCGGATTGGCCTCCAGGGTAATCTCGGCCTCGCCGACGAGGTTGAAGTAGCGCGCCAGCCGCTCCAGCACGATGCCCACAATACGCGGCGGCAAAAGGCTCGGCGTGCCGCCGCCCCAGAAAACGGTCTGTATTTCCGCCCCGCCGTGGATATCCGCCCAGTGGGCAAGTTCCAGTAGCAGCGTGTCCACATAATCGCGCACAAGCCGTGAACTCGCTGGATTAACTCCGCGGCCGAGGGCCGTGGAGTGAAAAGCGCAATAGCGGCAGCGGGTACGGCAAAAAGGAACGTGTATGTATACAAGCATAAAAAGACCACAAAGCAAAGATTGTGCCAATCACCGGCTCTCTCCGAATAAAAGCTCGCGCCACAGGGGCAGGGCGGGGTTCAGCTCCAGATAATCCGGCGAAAGGGCAAGCGGCCTGGCTTGGGCAAGAGCCGAAGCGACGTCTTCCAGACTTCCGGTGCGCAGCAGTCCGGGCACGCCCTGCAGAGGACAAAGGTCGAAATCCCCCGCGGGGGGCATAACCATAACCGGCAGGCCGACAATGGCCGCGTCCAGGGCGGCCGTGGTGGAGTTGGAAGCCCACACCAGCGTGCCCGGCAACAGGTGATCCGCCACGGCTCCGCCGGCTTCCCGGATTTCCGCCGCGCGCGCTCCCAGCATATCCCGCAGGTACCGCCGCGCTGGCAGGCAGGGGTGGGGCTTCAGCGTGACCTCAAAGCCCGGCAGCAGCCCGGCCTTGACAGTTTCTGCCAGCAGGGCCAGATGAGCGCCTGTTTCGTCGGCAAAGAAACTTGTGCATACAAGAAGCCTCTTCGGGCGTCCGGCGAAGACGGGTTTTTTCACTTCCGCCAGATAGAGATAGCGCAGAGCCTCCACCTTGCCGAGCCGTTCCGCCGGCACCCCGGCCTCCAGCCATTGCTCAAGGGCGCTCCGTCCGTTGCCGCGCACGGCATCCGGTTGGAAGACGGCGCAATCCGGGGCGCTGAAGGCGCGCGGGTCGTCAAAATAGCGGAAGTCCGCCGGGCGTATGACGGAATGCTGGACCCCGAAAACCCGCCCCTGCCCCGCCGTGTGAACGGCGTGAGTGAGCATGCGCTCCCAGGGGCAGTTCTCCAGGGGAAAAAGCGTCCAGCGCCGGGGGGCGGCAAGGCGCGCCCAGCGCTGAAAAGCCCGCTGCTGGAGACAGCGTTCCAGACAGCGCCAGCCGCGAAAGGATTCCGCCCAGCAGGGGGAGAGCCTGTCCCAGAAGTTGAAGCGTGATCCGGCAAAACGGAATGCCTCCCGCGCCTGTCGTTCTAGGCGCAGAGAAGCGGCGCCAAGACGCGCGAAACGCCACAGGGCCGCCGCCATGTCGCGGATCGAGATAAATTCCTCAAGATAGTGGAACGACGCTCCATCCCTGGCTGTCCGGCGAAATTCGTCCCGCAGTCTGATGCATTCGTCCAGGCTGGCTTCCGGTGCCGGAAAACGGATGAAAAGCCAATGCAGACGTCCGGCCAACCCGTTTCCGGCCAGAAGGTCGTGCAGGTTCCCGAAATAGCGGGAACGGAAGCGTCCGTTCCGTGCCGCCCGCATGTCAATGTTCGGAAAATAGGTCACAATGGCGCAGTGCCGGCTGTCCGAAGGCGGCGGAAAGGGGGAAAAGGGCAACTTGCGCTTGACCGTGGCGAGCCAGTGGACAAAACGCGCGAGCGCCCGCAGGGGCGCGGGGCAGGCGCGATACAGCCGGCCGGCGAATCCTTCCGGGCCGGTTTTTCCGCCTTTATTGCGCATACTGGCTTCAGGGGGGCCATGTCTCCGGAAGGACCGCCCCGAGGCGGCGCACAGGGCGGCCACGCCGCGCGCGAGCCGCTCATCCCCGCCGCACAGGCAGACCCGCCGCAGGCCGCGCGCATCAAGCAGGCGCTCCAGCACCCGCAGCAGGTATATCTCATACAGGCCCGGCGTCATTTTGGGGTGGCGCTCATAGAGCAGGGAGCACCACCACATCGAAAGATTCTCGCCGCAGCGCAGCCAGTCCTGCACTTCACGCCCGGACACGCGTCTGCGTCCGAAATCATAGGCCCATGCCGCATGCTCCGCGCGTACGGCCTTCAGTTCATCCTGAAGACGCGCCGGCAGGGAGATCACCCCCCCCGGCACATCCCAGGCGTCGAAATGCGCGACAAGAGAGGAGGGCGTCTCTTGCGGGATACGCGCCGCACCGGACAACAAAAACAGCTCCGCCATATTCTTTTTGTAGCAAAAAGCGGCGTCGCTGTCCAAAAGCGTGTCCAGCCCCACAGCAATTAGAGCGTTTTGCTTTTGAACCGCCCTGAATGTCATTCAGTTTTTGATTTTTGGGCATAGCAATTCAACTTTATAATCGAACAATATTCTAAAACAATTCCAAATATAATTTGAGAATTTTTGTTGTATTACCTCTTGAAATATTTTAAATATTATATTTGATTTTAATGTTAATTGACTATAAGGGCTGATTTAATTCCCGAAGGTCTCGCCAATCGTCCAGCTATATGCTAACACAGGTGTCGTTCCCTTCACGGGAGCGTGGATTGAAACCGGAGGACAACACCGGGATTGCATGGCGAACGGTGTCGCTCCCTTTTAGGCGGATCAGGACAATGCACAGGGCGCTCAATGCTTTTCAGCATAATTTCAGGGACGATTCGGACGAGATGACGGACGGCGCGGATTTCACGTTCAACACGTTTCGTGATGTGCTGAATCATCTTGAGCGTCTCGGACTTTTTCACATGGATCTGGGCCTGGGACGCATGCGGCGGTTTCTGCTCGCTCAGGGCCTTGAACGGCCGCCGTTTATCACGGTCCAGGTTCTCGGCACCAACGGCAAAGGTTCCACTGCTTCTCTGCTGGCTTCGCTGTGTGCGGCCCATGGTTGCCGTACCGGCCTGTACACGTCGCCGCATTTTGTTTCGCCGCTGGAGCGTATTTGCATTGATGGCCGTCCGCTGCCGGAAGAACAATGGCTTCAGGCCGCCAACAGGCTTGGCGAATGTTCATGGCATCTGACTTATTTTGAATGGCTGACCGCGCTGGCGGCGTCGCTCTTCCGGCAAAACGGTGTCGATGTGGCAATATTTGAGGCCGGCCTTGGCGGCCGCCACGACGCCACAACCGCCGTGAAAGCCGATCTTCTCTGTTTTACGCCCATTGCCGTGGATCACAGGAACATGCTGGGGGAATCGCTGTCGCGGATAGCCGCGGACAAAGCCGCCGCCATACGTGACGGCGTGGTGGTCGTCACAGCCGCGCAATACCCGCGGGCTGCGGAATGTCTGGCCGGTGCCGCGCGAAGGCACGGCGCCAGGTTGCATCAGGCCCGGGCCATACCGAAGGATTCTCCTTTACGGCCGAATCTCGCCGGCCCCCATCAGCTCCGCAACGCGGGGCTGGCTTTTGCCGCCTGGCGCTTTCTCGCTCCAAAACTCGGGCGTGAAGCGGACAATGCGGAAGCGCAAAAGCGGGGACTTCGGCGCGCCTTTTTGCCCGGGCGCATGCAACGCCTTCCGGGCGGTCGCGAATATCCCGATTTGCTTTTGGACGGAGCTCACAATCCTCACGGCATGAAGACGTTGGTCGAGGCGCTTCAGGATTCCGGCATCCGGCCTGCCCGCGTTGTTTTTTCCTGCCTCGCGGACAAGGATTGGCGTACGTCCGCCATGCTGCTGAAGCGTTTTGTCGGCGACGCGCCGGTGTATATTCCCGCCTTGCGGAATCTCCGGGCGGCGTCTGTCGCGGAGATGACCCGCGCCTGGAACGGCACGGTGCCGCGGACGGCCAGGCCCGTTGAAAATATTTCCGCGGCCCTGTCCGCCCTGAACGGCGCTTCCGGAATCAGTTCCGTCAGCCCGGTGCTGTTTACGGGATCCCTGTACCTGCTGGCGGAATTTTTTGCGCTTTATCCCGGCGCGTTACAGGCGGGATTTGCGGGAGGCCCGGCCGGACAGGCGCATTCGTGTGAAAAAACATGTTGTTGCACAGCAATGGATAACCTGGTGAGGTAAAAATGAACAGCGACAAGAAAATTTTTTTTTCCTATCTGCCTCAAAGCGCATGGAAAAAATTGAACACTCCGGCTTTGCGGGAGAAAGTCGAGGCCCTGGCCGGGCGCTATATTGATTTTCTGAGCGCCTGCAAAACCGAGCGCGAAACCGTGGAATATGTCTGTCGACGTTTGCGTCAGGCAAAATACGGCGAAAAATTTTCCGGTGACCGCGTATTCTGCGACCTGCGCGGCAAAGCCGTGTTCGCGGCGCAACGCGGCCGGGCGCCGTTGCAGAGCGGGCTTGCGCTGATAGCGGCCCATGTGGATACGCCGCGGCTTGATTTCAAACAGCGCCCACTGGTGGAACAAACCTGCGTCGTTCAGGCAAAGACGCATTATTACGGCGGAATACGCAAATATCAATGGCTGGCGAGGCCTTTGGCCCTGCATGGTCTGGTGGTGCGGGAAAATGGGGAAAAAATTCCGGTGTCCGTCGGCGAAAAGCCGGAGGAGCCGATGTTCTGCATTGCCGATCTCCTGCCTCATCTCGCGCAAAAACAGGGGGACCAGAAACTCAATGAGGTTTTTGAGGCCGAGAAGTTGAATATTGTTCTGGCCCACAGCCTCAAAATCGCCAAAGGGCACGGCAAGGGCGAACCGGATGAAAAAAGCGGAGAATCAGTCAGGGAGCATTTGCTGGAACTGCTGCACGCGAAATACGGCATCTGCGAAGAAGACATGATCACGGCTGAGTTGCAGGCCGTTCCCGCCGGTCCGGCCCGTTTTGTCGGTTTTGACAGGGCGCTTGTGGGCGGCTACGGGCAGGATGACAGGATATGCGTATTCGCGGCGCTGGAAGCCCTGCTGCAGGCGAAGAAAGGAACGCGGAGCAGGGCCGTCATTTTTTGGGACAAGGAGGAAATCGGTTCCGAAGGCGCCACCGGCGCGGCATCGCGCTTTTTTGAATATTGCGTTGAAAGGTTTCTCTCCCGCTCCGCGCCCGTCAACCGCACCCCGGAAGTTTTTCTCAACAGTCGCGCCCTGGCGGCCGATGTACAGGCCGCCATTGACCCTGATTTTCAGGAGTTGCATGAAAAGCAAAATGCCGCGCGCCTTGGTTACGGTCCGTGTTTTGCAAAATTCACGGGATCGCGCGGTAAATACGGCGCCAGCGAAGCCGATGCGGAATATTTCGCAACCCTGCGCGGCCTGTTGAACGCAAAAGGCATTCCATGGCAGTCGGCGGAACTCGGCAAGGTGGACCAGGGAGGGGGCGGCACAGTGGCCTTGTTTCTGGCCGCGTATGGCATGCGGGTTATTGATTTCGGCCCGCCGGTGCTTTCCATGCACAGTCCATGCGAACTGGCAAGTTGCGCCGATCTCTGGTTTACAGTGGAGGCGTACAGGGCCTTTTTCGAGTCATAAAAGTTATTTCGCCGTCAACACCCAGGCGGGGCCTTTTGCATCCAGATGGCTGGCGACATAATTGGCCCTTTCATCGGAGCCGCAAAAAATGTCTATCCTGTTGCCCTTGATGGCGCCCCCGACATCCTGGGCGAAACCTATGCCGCGCAACGGCACGCGGCCGTGCAGCGGATCAGGCGCATTGACGCCGTAGGCGACGACAGCTCCGAGGGGAATGTGGCTTCTTGACGTGGCAATGGACAGCCATGGGTCAACCTCGTGTCCCATGGCGCCAATGGGACCGCGATCGCCAGGGTGGAAAAAAACATAGCTCGGGTTGTCATTCAAAATCTCACGCACTCTGTCCGGATTTTTCTTGAACCATTCGCGCTGTTCATAAATATCTCCGCGCTCCAGCAAGCCCTTTTCCCTCATTATTTTCCCGGAACTTTTGTATTTGTGGCCGTTTTGGCAGTCATAATTGACGTGGACCCGCGTGCCATCCTCAAAAAGCAGACTGCCGGACCCCTGGATTTCCAGAAAAAACGAATCAACGGGATCCGCAACCCAGGCAAGTTCAAGACCCCTGTCGGCAAGTACTTGTTTTTCTTCTATTGCTCGGCGTGTATAAAATTTGCCGCTGTGACGCCGCCTTTTCAATTCGGGCGGGCAATGGTAAAGGGGCTGCGGATAGCCGGCCGCGCGCGTCCGGCTTGCCCGCAGAATCGGTTCATAATATCCGGAATAATTGATCCCTCCGTTCAGTTCAATCCAGCGGAAATGCAGCAAAAAAAGTTGCGGCTCGGCATCCAGCCGGGGCAGAAGTTCCTGCAGACGGGTCAAAGTGCGGGCAAGGTCACCGTAAGTCAATGTCAGCCCCGGGCGTCGTACGGCGACGACATCGCCGGCTTTGCCCTTGACATGGAGCAGTGATTTGCGCAGGGTGGGGGCAATATCAATCCAGCTTTTCAGGTTTTGGTTGCCCGGGGCAAGGTTGCCGACAAAAAAGGCGGGGCTTTCAAAAGCGACTGGCGGGCCAATGGGCGGGACGGCCCTGCCCGGCGCTTTTTTGGCGCAGGCGAAAAAACAGAGGCAGAGCAAAAGCAGGACGGGCAGGGAGAAAATTTGCGCCGGTCCGTTCCGTTTCATATTGTGGAGGTTTTTCCTTTGCCGGTCGGTCAAAGCGTCCGCCGGGTCATTGTTTTTTGGAAACCGCGCCCGGCACGGCGCATGTAAGGCAGGTATCCGTTCATGCATGATTTTCCCGTTCCTGATGTCTGGCTCCCCCATCGCGTGTCGTATGGCGAAACCGACACGATGGGCGTGTTGTATTATGCCGAATACCTGCACCTTTTTGAGCGGGCCCGCAACGAATACACCCGTCAGCACGGCATAAGGTACAGCGTTGTGGAACAACGGGGCATTTTTCTGCCGGTCCGCGAGGCGCGGTGTCGTTACCGCGCGCCGGCCCGCTACGACGACCTGCTGCATGTCCGCGCGGGCGTCAGCGAACTGAAGCGCGCGTCCTTGCGCTTTGTATACGAGATACGGGATCAGGACAAGAGGCAACTTCTGGCCGAGGGAATGACGCAACACGCCTTTGTTGACAAGGGGGGCAGGCCCGTTGCGGTCCCTCCGTGGTTCAGGGAAGCCTTCCTGAAGTGACTCGTGTTTTGAACGCATCGCCCGGTGCGCGGTCCGGCGTACGGCGCAAAAATGTCGCCGGCGCGGTTCCGGTGGGCTTTTCACCGCGCAGATATGCCGTCAGGCTGCGCATCAACCCGGACAAATCGGCGAATTTTTCCTCGCAGCCGAAACCGCTCAACCGCCAGCACTCCCTGCCGTGCAACACTCTGCGCGTGTGGAGCGACATCCTTTCCCGCATGTCAAGACTCACGCGCCAGACGCCGTCCGGCGTATTCAGCAACAGCGTTGAACCCCGCGAGTTGAGCGAAAATCCCGCGCGATTTCCTTCCAGACGCAATAAATCGGCTATGGCGGCATGCGCCAGGCGGAGACGCTCGCTCCGGGAAATACTTTTTACATCCTCCTGAACTCGCTGTTCCCTGGCGCGAATGTCTTCATAATGGCGCATTCTGGTCTTTTCCAGCGTGCTGATCCCGCGTTTCAGCATACGAAAGCAGAATATGACGCCGATCACTATTACAACGAGAGCGGGAATCCATGTGAGCAGAACATCGGGATTCCCGACTCGCCGGGTGGGTCCAGGCATGGAACGCATCCTTTTGTGATGAATTTCCGTAACACGGGCTGACCATACAAAGTTTCGCCGGATTTATCACCTTGAAAAAATGTCGTGTTCCGGCTATGTAAAAGCAATAAACTTTTCTGCGAGGACATGATGGGCAACGAACCGGACAAAGTTATCTATTCCATGATTCGCGTTTCCAAGCGCCACGACCGGAAGGAAGTGCTCAAGGATATTTCCCTTTCCTATTTCTATGGGGCAAAAATCGGCGTTCTGGGCATGAACGGCGCCGGAAAATCGTCGCTTCTGAAAATTCTCGCCGGCGTGGATCCGGCCTTTGACGGAAAAACCGTTTTGGCTCCGGGATACAGCATCGGCTATCTGGAACAGGAACCCCTCGCGTCTGAAAAACGTACCGTACGCGAAGTTGTGGAAGAAGGCGTCAAGGAGCTCACGGCCATTGCCAGGGAGTTTGAAGCCATCAACGCCCGCTTTGCCGAACCCCTGGACCCCGGAGGAGAAATGGACGCGCTGATAGCCAGACAGGCCGAGGTGCAGGAACTGATGGACGCCAGAAACATCTGGGATTTGGACGCGCGTCTGGAAATGGCCATGGACGCCTTGCGCTGTCCGCCGGCGGACATGCCTGTTGATCGCGTCTCCGGCGGCGAGCGCCGCCGTGTGGCCCTGTGCCGGCTTTTGTTGCAGAATCCGGATATACTGTTGCTGGACGAACCGACCAACCATCTCGACGCTGAGTCCGTGGCCTGGCTTGAACGCTATCTCTCCACCTTCCCCGGCACCGTCATTGCCGTAACCCACGACAGGTATTTTCTGGACAATGTCGCCGGCTGGATACTGGAACTGGACAGGGGCAGGGGAATTCCCTGGAAGGGCAACTATTCCTCCTGGCTGGAGCAGAAGCAGAAACGCCTCGCCGGTGAGGAAAAAATGGAAGCCCGACGTCAGAAAACGCTGGCCCGCGAGCTGGAGTGGATACGCATGTCGCCCAAAGGCCGCCACGCCAAAGGCAAGGCGAGACTCAACGCCTACGAGGCCATGCTTTCCCACGAGAGCGAAAAACGTGCCCCTGATCTGGAAATTTATATTCCGCCCGGGCCTCGTCTGGGCAAAAGTGTTCTTGAATTATCCGGCGTAAGCAAGAGCCTCGGAGGAAAGCTTCTTATGGAAAACGTCAGTGCCGTCATCCCGCCGGGAGCCATTGTCGGCCTTGTCGGTCCCAACGGGGCGGGCAAGACGACTTTTTTTAAACTGCTGACCGGCGACGAAAAGCCTGACTCCGGCACACTGACGGTGGGAGAAACCGTGCGCTTTGCCTACGTTGACCAGAGCCGCGCATCCCTGACGCCGGGCAAGACGGTATATGAACTCGTCAGCGGCGGACAGGAAAGCATCAGGCTCGGCAACAGGGAAATGAACGCGCGGGCCTATTGCGCGCGCTTCAATTTTTACGGCGCCGACCAGCAGAAAAAGACGGAAAACCTTTCAGGAGGAGAGCGAAACCGTCTGCACCTGAGCCTCATGCTCAAATCAGGCGCCAACATTCTGCTGCTCGACGAGCCCACCAACGACATTGACGTCAACACCGTACGCGCCCTTGAAGACGCTTTGGACAATTTCGCCGGATGCGCCCTTGTCATCAGTCATGACCGGTGGTTTCTGGATCGCGTGGCAAGCCACATTCTGGCCTTTGAGGGGAATTCTGACGTGGTTTACTTTGAGGGCAATTATTCCGAATACGAGGAAGCCCGGAAAAAACGCCTGGGCAAGGCGGCGGATATGCCGCGCAGGGTCAAATTCCGCAAACTGACGCGTTGATTTCCGTGGAGCGCCCGTCCCGCTTCTCCTCTTTTTTCCCGGACAGTCCAAAAAATTTCCGGGGCATGTATGGACCCGCCCCGCGAGTCAGGGTAAAGACAAAAGGCCAAGTATAAGGAGTAAAGGCTGAAGCGCTTCACTCCTGAACTACCCTAGAGCCCCGAGTTCAACCAAGAACGCAAAAAGAGAACGCGATCCGGAAATGCGCCAGACAAAAAAGGGAATGAGTGGCATTTCGGTATGAATTGAATTAATCAGCGTTTCCCAAGGGTTAAATGTCCTAATCTCCTCTGATCCAATAGGTGTCAAAATCGTCGTCAAGACGGCCGTCCGCGATGTTGTCAAAGCCGGCCTGCAGGAAGAGGCGGTGGTATTCTTTCCTGGTGCGGCGCCAGCCCCAGAACTGCTGACGGCGTATGCCCATGCAGTGCAGGACGCCGCGTATGATTATTTTAAGGGTATTCACAAGGCTGCCGATGCAGGATTC
The DNA here is from genome assembly GCA_031291035.1 of Desulfovibrio sp. Taxonomy (GTDB): domain Bacteria; phylum Desulfobacterota; class Desulfovibrionia; order Desulfovibrionales; family Desulfovibrionaceae; genus Desulfovibrio. The sequence continues at coordinate 30,394 of JAISLI010000047.1, read as the reverse complement.
CTCTTCCAGCAATGAAGCGGAGAGACAGACCGTTTCCCCGCCCGGCGCGAGCTGCGCGCGCAACTGGCCGAGCAGATGCTCCATTTCCTGGGTGTTGACGCCGTAATCGACGGCGGAAAGATATATCATGTCGTAATGCACATCAGGGGGCAGACAGGCCGACGGCAGCCCGATGTAAATGCGCTCCGCGGGGATGTGCCGGCGCAGCCATTTCATGCCCACGGTGCTTGGCTCATTGACATGCAGCTCCAGTTCCGGCATTTCGTCCAGCAACACTTTCTCCATGTACCCCACGCCGCTGCCGATGGAAAGCGCGCGCAAAGGCCCGCTTTTTCCCTTCCGGGCGCGCAGCCGGTCAGCGAGCCATTTGGCGTCCCTGTTTTTGTTGGTGCGCCAGACGGAGGGCAAATCGTCCCAATCTTTGTACCGGCGGAAGAGCTCCTCGTAAAAAACGGCATAGAAGCGGGGCTCCGCCAGATGAAAAAAGGAAATGTGCGCAAAGACGGTAAAGGGTATCCCCTGCCAGCTTTCCTGATAAAAACGCCGCACTCTACCTCCCGGTATGATTTTCCGTCAGGCGTGTTCCTGCAACGCCGCGACAGACGGCAGCAGTTTGCCTTCCAGAAGTTCCAGCGCCGCGCCCCCTCCGGTGGAAATATAGCCCATAGAATCCGCAAGCCCGTAATCTTCCACGGCGGCCACGGTGTCCCCTCCGCCGACAACAACAAAGGCCCCGGACCCGGCCAGCGCCCGCGCGAGCGCTCTGGTGCCCGCGCCGAACGGCGTGGTTTCAAAGGCGCCCACAGGCCCGTTCCACACCACGGTGGCGGCCCCGGCAAGCAGACCTTCATAAAGTCTGACGGTTTTGGGTCCTATGTCCAGTATCATCTCACTGGCCGGCACCGCCGCGACATCACGGGTGACGGCCTTCTGACCGGGGGCCAGTCGCGTCGCCGTCACCACATCGACAGGCAAAGGCAAATCTCTGCCCAGAGCGTGCGCCTTGTCCATAATTTTTTTGGCTTCGGCAAGCAGATCCGGCTCGCAGAGGGATGTTCCCACTTTGAAGCCCGCCGCCGCCAGGAATGTGTTGGCAATACCGCCGCCCACGATCAGACAGTCCACCCCGGAAAGCAGATTTTCCAGAAGCGCCAGCTTGGTGGAAACCTTGGCCCCGCCGATCACGGCGGCAATCGGACGCTCCGGATTATCCAGCACTCTGGCGAAAGCCGCCAGTTCAGCCGCCATCAGCGGTCCGGCGCAGGCCACGCGCGCGCGGCGCACCGCGCCCTCCGTGGAGGCGTGCGCCCTGTGGGACGCGCCGAAGGCGTCCATCACATAGATATCGCCCATTGCGGCAAACTTGCCGGCCAGTTCAGGATCATTCTTCTTTTCGCCCTTGAAAAAACGCACATTTTCCAGCATAACGCACTGCCCCGGCGCGGCCGCGGCCTGGGCGATCTCCCTCACAAGGGGCACGGGCCGCCCGATCAGTTCCGACAGGCGGGCGGCCACGGGTTTGAGGGAGAACTGCTCCTCGTACTGTCCTTCCGCGGGACGGCCGAGATGCGAAAGCACAATCACGCCCGCGCCCCGGGCGAGGGCGTCCCTGATGGTTGGCGCGGCGGCGCGTATGCGTTTGTCGTTGCTGATGGCCCCGTTCTTCATGGGCACATTGAGATCCTGGCGGACAACGACGGTTTTGTCTTTCACCTCAATATCTTTAAGTTCTTTAATGGGCATGGTTCATTCCTTACGGTGTGTCAGATATTCCAGCAGGACATGACAGCCGCCGACGATGTTCCCGATTTCCGCGGATTCATGCCTGTTATGGCTTATCCCGTCCCTGCAGGGGACAAAGAGCATCCCCGTGGGGCAGATTCCGGCGAAATTCATGGCGTCGTGCCCCGCCCCGCTCGGCATTGTCATATGCGGAATGCCGAGTCGCGCGGCGCTGTCGGAAAGTTTTTTCCCCAGACCGGCGTCCAGCTTTACCGGGTCCGATTTTGATATTTCGTTTACAGAACAGGCGAGAGAGCGCTCCCCGGCAATGTCCGCGGCCCGCCGGCGTATGTTTCGCACAACGCGGTTCCGGCTCTCCCTGTCCGTTCCGCGGATATCCACACCCAAAGCGACTTCACCCGGAATCACGTTGAACGCGTTGGGGCTGTTTTTTACAACCCCCACCGTTGCCACGTTTGCATGCCGCGACCCGGAAAGGGCAAAACGCTCCACGTCCGTTATGAACACGGCCGCGCCCGCCAAGGCGTCGTTTCTCAACTCCATCGGGGTCGCTCCGGAATGATCCTGCCTGCCGGTAAACGTCACCCACAGGCGCACAGGCGCCGCGATGCTGTCCACGATTCCCAGGGGCAGTTTTTTCGCCTCAAGCACGCGCCCCTGTTCTATATGGAGTTCCAGATACTCTTTCAGCCCGCCGATTTTCTGGGGAGAGGCGCTGTGCCCGCGTCCGGTTATCCGTCCGTACAGGGTTTCGCCGGAGTTGTTTCTGATGCTTTTCAGCTTTTCCCCGTTCAGCCGGCCGGTCACGAGGGAGCTTCCGACCGTGGCCACCCCGAAGGTGCTGGATTCCTCCATGCGGAATATGCCGACTTTCACGGGGACGCTTTCACCGATTTTTGTCAGCACAAACAGCCCGGCAAGCACGCCGGCGACCCCGTCAAATTTCCCCCCCCGGATGACCGAATCCAGATGGGAGGCGACAAGCGTGTATTCCCCCTCGCCCGTTCCGTTATGGACAAAGGTGTTTCCGGCCTCGTCGGCGTAGTGGCGGAAGCCGCGCTCCCGGGCCAGATCGGCAACGGCCCCGATCATCGCGTCTTCCGTATCGGTATAGCCTGGCCTGGTGAAACTTCCGTCCCCGTTCGCGCCGATGCCGTCCAGGGCGCGAAACCAGCCGTCCAGCAGTTCAATGTCGTCCCGTTTGTTCTCTTGCATATCTTTGTTTCCGGCACTACGGCCTTGTGAGCAGGCTGACTATGCTCCTTGAAAGCAGCTCGACGGCGGGGGCCAGCCCGGCTTCGTCCAGGTCGAATTTTTCATTGTGATGTCCGGCGGTCCTGTCCGCTCCCACCTGAATATATGTGCCCTGGCCTCCCTGCTCCTGAACATCTTTCAGCATGTACGAGAAATCTTCTCCGCCGCCGAATTCCCGCATCCGGATCACTTCGTCATAGAACGGAATGCCCTTCGCGGCTTCGGCAACCATATCCACCATTTCCGCATCGGATTCTCCGCTGATCGAACCGCCGACAACATCGACATCGTACGAGCAGCCGTACATTCCCGCGGCCGCCTCCACAATTCTGCCGGCCTCCTGGAGCATGTATCCGTCCAGTTCGGTTGTCAGGCCTCTGGTTTCCATGGCAAGAAGCGCTTTTGCCGGGATGGTGTTCCGCCCTTCCCCGGCGGAAAGCCTTCCCACGTTGATTCTTGTCGCGCCGTCCGCGTGCCGCGAGATCGCGTGCAGATTCAGAGAGGCGACGCAGGCGGCCAGAAGCGCGTTTCTGCCGTTTTGCGGAGCTGCTCCGGCATGAGCGCTCTCGCCCGTAAATGCGACATCCCACTTGGTGGAGGCCAGAAAACCTTTTGCCCCGCAAATCAGCATCCCCGACCGGGATGCCTGAAAGCTGATGTGCGAGCCCAGCAGAAAATTGATTCCCCTGGTCACTCCGGCGCCGACCATTGCCTTCGCGCCGCGAACGCCCTCCTCCGCGGGCTGGAATATCAGCCGCAGGGAACCTTTCAGCCTGTCTTTCAGGGAGGCGATTACCCCGGCAACCCCGATCCCTATGGCCACATGCGCGTCATGCCCGCAAGCATGCATCACCCCCCTGTTCACGGAGGAAAATCCCTCCCTGAACGGTCTGTGCGATGCGTCCCCGGCCTCCGTAATGTCGTTCGCGTCCATATCCACGCGGCAGCCCACCTTCGGGCCGTCGCCGCCGAATGTCATGTCCGCGGTAAACCCGGTGAGGCCGTCGGCCATCACGGATATCAATCCGGGATCGCCGCCCTGCGAAACCGCTCTCTGCCGGCAGGACGCAAGGATATCCTTGTGCGGCACTCCCCGCATGTCGCCCGGTCTGTTTGTTTCCTCGCCCATTTTTATGACATAACCGAGCGACGCGAGTTTCTTTATGGTCATTGAGGCGGTGCGGAATTCCGTCCACCCTGTTTCGGGGTATTTGTGCAGGTCTCTCCTGCATTCGATTATGCCCTGCTCAAGTTCTCCGGTCCTGCGTCTGATATGTGCGTGCATGTTCACCTTTTACCCTCGTTCCCGTTACATCAGTATGAACAGGGACACCATTGAGGCGATGATCATTCCGGGCGCCAGACGCCGGGAAAGTTCAAAAGGACTGACTTTCGCTATGCCCGCGCATATAATGGCGGCGCCCGCCAGCGGCGACATCGTGCGCCCGAGCGCGCCCGCCAGCGCCGCCATGGACCCCATGTTGGATATGGTCATGCCGAAATTCTGCGCATGCGGCGTAACGGATTCGTTAAACGCTATGGCGGCGGAATCCCCGGAACCGCTCACCACGCCAAGCAGGAATGGCCCGTAGGTCGCGGCCAGTTTCGCGATTCCCTGCGAATTTTTGAGCAGACTTATGAAAGCCTCAATCATTCCCAAAGCCTGCATGCCCGAAACAAATACACCCGTGGCGATTATGATGCCCAGAACGTCGCCGTATCCTTTGCCCATTCCTTCAAAAAATTTCTTGACGGCGGTCTGGGGATTCGTCCGGGTGAAGAGCAGGCACAGAAACGCGCCGAGGAGCATGGCATGCGGCACCTTTATGGAGGCCGCCCAGCTCACGGACGCCCTGACCGAAGAAAGACTGAAAACTATCAGAACGGCTATCGGTATGAGCGGCAGAGCGGCAAGCAGCGGATTGACCCTGAAATCCCGCCCGGCGCAGTTTTCCTGGTCGCCGTTGGTGAAATTTCTGTCTTCTTTCCGCAGGTAGGCCACAACGGCCAAGGATATGGCGCCGACTATGATACTCGCGACCGTGGCCGCGGCATGGCCCTTGATCGCCTCCATCACCTCCATGCCCGCCAGTTTCGCGATTATGGGATTGTGCATGAGGCCGGGACTCAGCATGGAGCCGAAAGTGCCGAGCATGACGGCGCTGGCCGCGACGGCCGGGGATATTCCCTGCGAAATGAGCAGCGGGATGAATATCACGCCGACGGACGCCGCGCACCCGGCGGCGCTCGGCAGGGCGATGTTGATGCAGAATGTGGCCAGGGCGGCGCCCGGAATTATGATAAAGCGCACTCTGGAAAGACCTCTTGTCAGTCCGTAAATGAGGTGCTTGTCACATTCCGTGATCTGCAGAATCATCGCGAAACCCAGCGTTGAGCATATATTCTGGATAAGTACGCCGGAAATCATGCTTTTTGAAAAAGCGTCAAAGGCGTTCAGGGGCGCGAGCGCCGCGACGGCCATCGTGAAACCGGCGGCCAGAAGCACCAGACGGGTTTCCACCTGCCGGATCAGAAAGAATACGGCTGCGGCAAGCACGACCATACCGAAAATAATGGCGATTGTTCCACTCATACGGCTCTCCTGCGGACGGATGACGTTTGACGGCGCATCAGATGTTCAAGCTCTGCTTTTTCAACATATCCAAAGCCATGTCAAGCAAATGGTCGACGGAAAAGCCAAAATGTTCCCACAAGCGAGCCGCTGGCGCCGAGGCGCCGAAAGTGCTCATGCCGCATACCGCGCCGTCCAGCCCCACGTATTTGCGCCAGAAGTCCGGGGCCGCCGCTTCCACGGCAAGGCGCGCGCGGCAGGCGTCCGGCAGGACGCTTTCTCTGTACGCGGAATCCTGGGCGTCAAAAAGTTCGGTGCAGGGCATTGAAACCACCCGCGCCCGGTGTCCCAAGGCCTCAAGCCGTTCGGCCGCCGCCGCGGCCAGAGAGACTTCCGAACCGGTGGCGACAAGGATGATGTCCGGAGCGCCCCCGCAATCCCGCAGCACATAGCCGCCCCGCGCGATAGCGGCAACCTGCGCGTCATCGCGCGTATGGAAGGGCAGCGCCTGACGCGAGAGAGAAAGGCAGGTGGGCGCATGGCGGCTTTCAAGGGCGCATTGCCAGGCGACGGCGGTTTCCGTGATGTCGCAGGGACGCCACAGCAACAGCCCCGGCGTGGCCCGCAGGGAGGAGAGCTGCTCCACGGGCTGATGCGTCGGGCCGTCTTCTCCCACGCCGATGGAATCGTGCGTGAACACCCATACAAGACGCAAACCCATGAGGGCCGCCAGGCGCACGGCGTTTTTGGCCTGGTCGGAAAAGGCCAGAAAGGTGCCGGCATAAGGGACGAAACCCCCGTGAAGGGCAAGGCCGTTCATGACGGCTCCCATGCCGAATTCGCGCACGCCGTAGAAAATATAATTGCCCAGGCCGGAGACCGGCTCAAAATGCCGCGAGGATGCGGTGCGGGTTCCCACGGAATCGGACAAATCCGCCGCGCCGCCCACGAGTTCGGGCAGCCGCGGCGCAAGGTATTCCAGAACGGTCCTGGATGCCGCGCGTGTGGCGGCGTCCTGCGCGTGCGCCCGCATCTCGCGGAGGAGTCCTTGAGCCAGAACCGGCCAGTCCGCGGGTAAATCCCCGGCCACGCGACGGCTGAATTCATCAGCCAGAGCCGGGCAGTCCCGGCGGTACGCGGCAAAGGCGGTTTGCCATTTTTTCTCGGCCGCCGCTCCCGCCGCTCTGGCGTCCCACGCCCTGTAAATGTCGTCCGGGATCACGAAAGGAGGCTCATGCCAGGCCAGGGCCTCGCGCGCGGCCTGTGCCGCGCTCCCGCCCAGGGGGGAACCGTGGCATTTTTCCGAATCCGCTTTGGGTGAGCCAAAGCCGATATGAGTCTTGCAGACAATGAGACTGGGACGGGAAGCATCACTTTTGGCCTCGTCAATGGCCGTATCCAGAGCGGCGGCTTCATGGCCGTCCACAGGGCCGAGCACCTGCCAGCCGTAGGCGGTGAAACGCGAACGCACATCCTCGCTGTACCAGGCGTCGACACGGCCGTCTATGGATATCCCGTTGGAATCGTACAGCACAATGAGCTTGCCGAGTCTCCAGATGCCCGCGAGGGAGCAGGCCTCATGCGAAACCCCTTCCATCAGACAGCCGTCGCCGCAAAAAACCCAGGTATAATGATTAACTATGGCGTGTTCCGGGGTATTGAAGCGCGCGGCGAGCATGCGCTCGGCAAGGGCCATGCCCGCCGCCGAGGCTATGCCCTGGCCCAGAGGGCCGGTTGTCATGTCCACGCCGGGGGTGAGGCCGGCTTCCGGGTGGCCCGGCGTTCGGGATTGCCACTGGCGGAAGTTCTCAATTTCCGCAATGGGCAGGGCATAGCCCGTGAGATGCAGCAGGGCGTAATGGAGCATGGAAGCATGGCCGTTGGAGAGGACAAAACGGTCCCGGTCCGGCCAGGAGGGATTTGCCGGGTTGTGCTTGAAATGACGCCGCCACAGGGATTCCGCCATGTCGGCCATGCCGAGGGGCGCGCCCGGATGGCCGGATTTGGCTTTTTCAATGGCGTCAATGGCAAGAACGCGGAGGGCGTTGGCGCATTGTCTCTGTGTGATGGGCATGGGGCTTCCTCAATGCGTTTACAGGCTGCCGCGACGTTTCCAGGAACGCGCGTTCTTTTCGGCGCGGCGGGGCGGGCATGTTTCAGCGGCGCGCATGAATGCGGCCAAACGGGCGGCATAGGGTTTGTGAGCGAAAAAAGCGGAGCCGGAAACCAGAATATCCGCCCCCGCATCCGTTAAAATTCCGGCGTTTTCCGGGCATACGCCCCCATCCACCTGAACGGGGACGTCCGCCGCCCCGGCTTCCTCCAGCAGGGCGCGGGCAACGCGCAATTTGTCCAACACTTCAGGCAGAAATGATTGGCCGGAAAAACCGGGGTTCACGCTCATCAAAAGGAGCATGTCCAGATCATGGGCGAGCCAGCGCAAAAAACCGATGTCCGTGCCGGGATTGACGGCGATGCCGCACCTCATGCCCAGGGCGCGGATTTCCGCCAGAGTGCGCCGCACATGTCTGTCGGCCTCGACATGGACCACCAGCATGTCCGCGCCGGCTTCGCGAAAATCCTCCAGGTAACTGGCCGGTTTCTCAATCATCAGATGCACGTCAAAAAAAAGAGGGCTTCCGGGGCGCAGGGCACGGATGAAAGGCGGCCCGAACGTGATGTTGGGCACAAAAGTTCCGTCCATAATATCCAGGTGCAGCCACTGTATCCCGGCATCCTCCAGGGCGGAAAGCTCCGTGGCCGGATTCGCGAGATCCGCGGCAAGCAGGGAGGGGGAGAGAATCATGGCTGCCTTGCAGGAGCTTCACGCCCCGCCCGTGGTTATTTTCACGTCCGGGACCTGTTGTTTTCCAGCAGACGCCGCACGACGGAGATTTCCCGGACAATCATCCGCACAAATGTCGGATCCGGCACGGCGGCCACACGTTCCGGCAGGTCTTCGTCCAGGACGGCGCTGCCTTCCAGCAGCCGGCGCGCGCCCTCAATGGTCATGCCCTGTTCGTGCAGCAATTGCTGTATGCGCCGCAAAAGCGCCATGTCATCTTCCGTGTAGAGCCGCTGCCCTTTATCCGTTCGGGACGGGACAAGCTGGGGAAACTCCGTCTCCCAGAAACGCAGCACGTGCGTTTTCAGGTTGAGCAGTTCCGCCGCCTCGCCAATGCGGTACGTTTTTTCCGACATGCTGTCCCCGCCGCCGACGGGCTATATGCTCACGCCAAAGGTCTTCACCAGGGATTGTGCAATTTTTTCCCGCTCCTTGTCCACCTCCGCATCCTTCAGGGTTCTGCCGGCATGCCGGAATGTGAGACGGAACGTCAGATGGCGATCCCCCGGACGCGGTTCAAAAACATCCTGCAGCGAAACCCCGGCCAGGAGAGGCAGGCGCAGGGCGCGCAAATGCCCGAGCAATTGCCCGGCGCGCGGATATTCCCCGGCCATGACGGTAATATCGCGCCGCACCGGCGGATATACAGGCAGGGGAACGAAAAAGACGCGCGTCTTGTCGTGCAGCCCGCGCAACTCGTCCAGATTGCATTCGGCGAGCCATACGTCCTTGCGCGCGTGAAAAATTTCGGCCAGAACCGGTTTGACCCGGCCCATGCGGCCGACCGCGCGCCCGGAGCAACTGATGTTTACGCCGGGCAAAAGCCAGGGGTGCTCTCCGATGTCCTCATAGTCCGTCCCGGGCAGATGCAGAAAATGGAACAAATGTTCAACTATCCCCTTGAGGTCGGCATAGTCCGCATCCGCTTCGGCATGCGGCCAGGCTTCGTCGTAACGTGTGCCGTAAAGCAGAATTCCCAGCATTTCCGTTTCCCGCGCCGGCATGGGCAGGCCATCCCACATCAGGGCAGTATCCGGGCCCGGATCCTCAAAAATACGGGCCGTCTCAAACAGCCGTAACCCCGCGGCGCCCTGGGCCAGATTGTTGCGCAAGGACTGAAGCAGACCCGGCGCAAGCGCGGTACGCAGGACATTCTGTTCCGCCGAAAGCGGATTGAGAATGGAAATGCGTCCCTGCGCCGGAAGCCCGAGATGGTCAAGATCCTTGTGCCCCACAAAACTGTAGTTCACGGTTTCAGTAAGACCAAGGCCGGCCCCCCAACGCTTGACGCGCGTCCGGAAGGAGAATTCCGACCCGGCTCTCCCCGCATCAGCGAAATTTCTGCGCACCGGCGGCAACACCGGCGCGATGGAGTCCAGGCCGTACACGCGGCCCACTTCTTCAGTCAGATCCGCCTCCCGTGTGAGGTCCGGCCGCCAGCTCGGCTGGCTCACCCGCCAGCGCGTCCCCTCCCTGGTCACGGCGCAGCCAAGGCCGGCCAAGGTTTTTTCGCAGAAATTCTCATCCAGTTTCACGCCCAGAATATCCCCTGCTTTTTCCGGCCGGAAGGATATTTCCACAGGCACAAAAGGCCTGGGTTCCAGTCTGGAGACTCCCTTGCGCACCACGCCGCCGCTCGCGGCGGCCATCATGGCGCAGGCGCGATTCAGGGCCAGGACGGCGCGCTTCTGGTCAATGCCGCGCTCAAAGCGGTATGAGGCTTCGGAAGAAAGCCCCAGACGCCGCGAGGTTTTGCGTATGCACTCCGGTCTGAACACCGCGCTTTCCAAAAAGACGTTGCGGCTTTCTTCCGTAATTTCCGTATTCAGGCCGCCCATGACGCCGGCCAGCCCCACAATGCGCTCCGCGTCGCGGATACAGAGATCTCCGGCGTTCAAAGTTCGCTCCTGTCCGTCCAGGGTAGTGAATCTTTCCCCGTCCCCGGCGGTTTTCACCACAATGCGGCCGCCCCTGAGCTTGTCCAGATCAAAGGCATGCAGGGGCTGACCACATTCAAAAAGAATATAGTTGGTCACATCCACAATATTGGAAATGGCCCTCACGCCCACGGCATTGAGACGGTAACGCATCCCCGCGGGGGACGGGCTCACGCGGATTCCGGAAAGGACGCGCCCCGCGTAAAGCCGGCAGAGATCGCCGTCCTCTATTTCAAGGGGTATATTCGCTTCAGGCCCGTCATCCCCGGTCAAAGGCGGATCGTCAACACTCAGGGGCAGGCCGAAAGCATGGGCCGTCTCCCTGGCCAGGCCCAGCACGGAAAGGCAGTCGGCCCTGTTGGGCGTTACGGAGACATTCAGAATTTCCGTGTCCAGATTGAGCGCGTCCACAAGGCGCAAACCGGTCCGCGTCCCGGCCGGCAGCACCATGATGCCGTCGTGATTTTCGGCCAGGCCCAGTTCCCGTTCGGAACAGATCATGCCGCATGAGACCGCGCCGCGCAGCCTGGCTTTTTTGATCACCATGCCGTCGGGCATGCGTGTGCCCACAAGGGCCACGGGAACCTTCTGACCGGCGGCCACATTGGGCGCTCCGCAGACAATATCCAGAAGCTCGCCCCGGGCCGCGTCCACCCTGCACAAATGAAGATGGCCGGATTCCGGATGATTCCCGCACTCCACGACCTCACCCACCACAATATCGCTGATGGCCGCGTAAGGGTTGCGGATATCCTCAACTTCCAGGCCGAGCATGGTCAGCCTGTCGCCCAGGGCCCGGGCGCCGCCTTCATACGGCGTGAATTCGCGCAGCCACGAAAGAGAAAGCAACATACGTCGTTCCTGTTATTGAAAAGACCACAGAGGTCGTGGCGGTTGAGGTTCCGGCAGGGGGCGGTCGGCCCCCTTTTCGTCGTGAGAGCCGTATGCGCCCGGAATCAGGCGGCGCTGCGGCTTGTTTTCTTCCGGCTGCGCGTCATCAAGCGTGTTGCCGTAGGCATCCGTATATCCCATGCCGCCCTGGGGCGTGCGCGAGGCGGACTTGCCGGGCCGGCTTTGCGAGGGTCGCGGCCCGCCGGGCGGCTCAAGCCCGGAATGGCGCGGGCTGTAAGCGGAGGCCGCCGGAAGGGCCGACGGAGCCGCCGCGAGACCCGCGCACAGAATCAGGGCAAGCAATGTTCGCCGCGCCATAAAAAACAGCCGCCTTTCATCAAAAATTCCTCTATGGTTTGCAACCTCTCCCTTCAGGGAGGGGCAATCCGCCCGGCACCTGTCCGCCGGGCCGGAGTCGGTCGGCGGATGGAGCCGGCTGTGGATTGAAACATTTTTTCGCGGTTGAAAATACGGGAGCCACTCCCGACGTCAGGCGAATTGCCGTAAAAAGCGCACGTCGTTTTCAAAAAACATGCGCAGATCCCCAATGCCGTACTTGAGCATGGCCACGCGCTCCACCCCGAGCCCGAAGGCGAAACCGCTTACGTTGTCAGGATAGTTTACGGCGGAGAAAACAGCCGGGTCCACCATGCCGCAACCCAGTATTTCCACCCATCCCGTCTCTTTGCAGACGCGGCAGGGTTCGCCCCTGTGATGACCTTTTCCTCCGCACAGGCAGCAGGAAATGTCCACTTCCGCCGAAGGCTCCGTGAAGGGGAAAAAACTCGGACGAAAGCGCACCCGCGTCCGGGAGCCGAATACAGCCCGCACAAGGGCCGTCAGCGTGCCGCGCAGATGGGCCATGGTGATGCCGTTGTCCACCATGAGTCCCTCAATTTGGTGGAACATGGGAGTATGCGTCAAATCCGAGTCGCGGCGGTAAACTTTGCCCGGCGCGATGACGGCCAGCGGCGCGGCGCGCGTCGCCATGGTGCGCACCTGCACCGGCGAGGTGTGGGTGCGCATGAGCACTTTTTCCGTGATATAGAGGGTGTCCTGCATGTCCCGCGCGGGATGTTCCGGCGGCATGTTGAGGGCCTCAAAATTGTAATGGTCGTTTTCCACCTCTGGGCCGGAAACCACCTCAAAGCCCATGGCGGTAAAAATTTCGCATATCTCGTCGGCAATCAGTGTCACGGGATGCAGAGAGCCGCGCCAGGGCGCGCGGCCGGGCAGTGTGGGGTCGAAGCCGGCCAGCGCCTCCGCCTCTCTGGAGGCCAGGAGAGCGCTCCTGCGTTCCCCGAACAGGGCGGCGCAACGCTCTTTGATCCTGTTGGCCGCCTGTCCCGCGACAGGCCGGTCTTCCGGCGGAAGACCGGGCAGGCGTGAAATGATCCGCGCGAGGCGCCCCTTGCGGCCCAGGACATCCGCACGAAGAACTTCCAGTTCTTCCAGGGTGTCCGCCCGGGCGAGCCTCTCTTCCATCTCCCTGACAAGATTTTCCAGCGTGGCGACTATATCCATACTTCGTTCCCGAACAGAAAGGGCGGCGGCGTCACAACGTCCGCCGTCCGCATTTTCACCCGCAATTCGCCCGCGGAAAAGCTTTCAGGCATTATGCCCGGTTCAGCGCGGTTTTGGCCAATTCCGCCACAAGGGCGAAATCGTCCTTGTGATGGACGGCCATATCGGCAAGCACTTTGCGGTTCAGGGCGATTCCCGCCAGCTTGAGGCCGTGCATCATACGGCTGTAGGAAAGGTCGCTCAGGCGGGCCCCGGCGTTGACACGGATAATCCACAGAGCGCGGAAATCGCGTTTACGGTGTTTGCGCCCCGTAAAGGCGTATTGCATGGAGCGTTCCACCGCTTCACGGGCGGTGCGGTACAAACGGCTGCGCCCGCCGCGAAATCCCCTGGCGGCGCTCAGGTATTTTTTGTGCCGGCGGTGTCCGGCAAGTCCTCTCTTTACACGCATACAGGTATCCTCCTCCTGCCCGGTCAAGGCGGAGGCATGCCCGCCGGGCGATATTCATTCAGCCGTTCGGAAGCATCCGGCGGACGGCTTTCTCGTTGGCGCTGTCCACCAGAGCGCTCCGACCGAGGCGCATCCTGCGACCGGCCGCCTTCTTGGTCAATATGTGCCGTAGGTTCTGGCGGCGACGTTTGTACTTGCCGCTGCCGGTCAGATGGAAACGCTTGGCGGCGGCGCGGCGTGTTTTGATTTTTGGCATGGTTGTTCTCCTTGTTCTTCCATTTCCGCGGCGCGGCTATTTTTTGGGCACAAGCAGCATTTGCAGCATGCGGCCTTCGGCATGCGGTTCCTGCTCCACTTTGGCGATATCCGCAAGATCCCGCACCACGCGGTCAAGCATGTCCACGCCGCGCTCCTTGTGCACTATTTCGCGGCCCCGGAAAAACACCGAAATTTTACAGCGGTCGCCGTCTTCCAGAAAACGGCGTATATGCCGGAGTTTGGTTTCATAATCGTGATCGTCCGTCTTGGGGCGAACCTTGATCTCCTTTATCTGCACCACGGTCTGCTTTTTTTTGGCTTCCTGTTTTTTCTTCTGCTGCTCGTACTTGAATTTTCCGTAGTCCATGATTCGGCAGACAGGGGGATCTGAAGTCGCCGCCACTTCAACAAGATCCAGACCGGCCTCTTTGGCCAGGGCAATGGCGTCGCCGCGTTGCAAAATTCCGAGTTGTTCCCCTTCCATTCCTATAACGCGGACCTCGCGCGCGCGTATCATCTCGTTGCGGCGCACGGTATCCTGCGGCAGTTCACGCCTTTGTCTTATGTTAGGCGAAGCTATAGCGCATCCCTCCTTGCTTGAAAGGCTCCTCCGCGTCTGCCCGGACAAGGGCGACAATTTCCCCCACGGTTTTGAGCCCCAGATTTTCGCCAGCGCGCAGACGCACGTTCGCGCCGCCGTCCCGCGCCTCTTTTTCTCCTACTATCAGCATATACGGCATTTTCGCCATCTGGGCCTCGCGCACCTTGAAGCCTAGTTTCTCGTTGCGCGTATCCGCGCCGGCCCGGATGCCGGATGCCGCAAGTTCTTCACACAGATGCCGGGCCGCCGCGTCGCCCGCTTTCGTCACCGTGAGCACGCGGGCCTGCTCGGGCGCAAGCCAGGTGGGCAGCGCGCCGGCATACTGTTCTATCAGCACGCCTATAAAACGCTCCAGGGAGCCCATGATGGCCCTGTGCACCATAACGGGCCGGTGACGCGCTCCATCCTGCCCGGCATAGGTCAGATCGAAACGTTCGGGCAGGGTGAAATCCACCTGAATGGTGGAACACTGCCACTCCCGGCCTATGCAGTCCAGAAGGCGCACATCAATTTTCGGACCATAGAAGGCGCCGTCGCCGGCATTGAGCTCATAGGGCAGTCCGGCCTTTTCCACAGCCCGGACAAGGGCGGAGGTGGCCATCTCCCATGCCTCGTCCGTACCTATGCTGTTTTCGGGGCGCGTGGAAACGGCCACCCTGTACTCAAAACCGAAAAGACCCATCAGATCGCGTATCAGATGGATGACGGAGAGGATTTCATCCTCAAGCTGTTCCGGAGCGCAGAGAATGTGCGCGTCGTCCTGGGTGAACTGGCGGACCCGCAAAAGTCCGTGCAGAACTCCGCTTTTTTCATGACGATGCACCACGCCGAGCTCAAAATAGCGCCTGGGCAGATCGCGGTAGCTGCGCAGGGAATTCCTGTAAATCAGCATGGGCGCTATGCAGTTCATGGGCTTGATGCCGTAGGCGTCCTTTTCAATGCTTGTGAAATACATGTTCTCACGGTAATGCTCATAATGGCCGGACTTCCGCCAGGTTTCCAGGCGCAGAAGCTGCGGCCCCTGCACCATGTCATATCCGCGCTTCAGATGTTCCCTGCGCCAGAAGTCTTCCAGTATGATCCGCACCAGCATGCCCCTGGGAAGCCAGAAAACCATGCCGGGGGCCACATCTTCCTGAAAGGCGAAAAACTCCAGTTCACGCCCCAGTTTGCGGTGATCCCGCCGCCTGGCCTCTTCCCGCTGTTTGAGCCAGGCTGCAAGGGCCTTGTCATCGGCAAAGGCAACGCCGTAAATGCGGGAGAGCATCCTGTTTTTTTCGTCGCCGCGCCAGTAAGCGCCGGCCACGGACAACAGCTTGAAGGCGGCGGCAAAACCCGTGTGCGGTATATGCGGGCCGCGGCAAAGATCGGTAAACTCTCCGCAGGCGTAAAGGGAAACCTCGTCAGCCTCAATGCCCTCGATGAGTTCCGTTTTGTACTGCTCTCCGGCGGCGCGGAATCGCCGCAGCGCCTCCTCCTTTGCCATGCTTTCGCGGACAAAGGGCAGGCGCGCGCCTGTGAGTTTGCGCATTTCCTCTTCTATAGCCGCGAAATCCTCGTCCGAAAAAGGACGCTCCACATCAAAATCATAATAAAAGCCGTTTTCAATGGCCGGGCCGATGGCCACCTTTGCGTCCGGAAAAAGCTTTTTGACGGCGGCCGCCATAACGTGCGCCGCCGAATGGCGGACAAGACCCAGGCCGTCGGGCGAATCCGCGTATATGGGAGAGAGTTCCGCGCAACCGGCGGGCAATGGAGCGGAAAGGTCAAGCAGGCGCGTCCGGCCGTCGCAAAGAGCGCCGGCGGCGACGACGGCTCTGAATTTTTTGCCGCTCAATGCCTTGCGCAGAACATCTTCCGCCGTTTCTCCGCAACCGGCCGTCACCGTTTGCCCTTCCACACGGACATCCATGCAAAAACTCCCGGGCGCGCTTGCTTCCCTAATGTATTGACCGCGCGCTGGATTGCGCCCCGCGGTTCCACAGCGCTCAAATTTTGCCGGCCGGGCAAAAATTTGTTAACCAGAGCGAAGGGCGTTTTCGCTCTGGTTAACGATATGGTAGGAACGAGCAGACTTGAACTGCTGACCCCTTCCGTGTCAAGGAAGTGCTCTGGCCACCTGAGCTACGCTCCTGCAATTTCAGAAGCAGTATTTCTATTAGCCTTATTAGTATGCGGCGTCAATAACTTTTTTGACTTTCGCGTATTTTGCGAGGACGCAACGACGCCCCGCGAGGCCGCCTCCGACAAAAACCGCCCTGCCATAACCGTTTCCGGCAGCACAGTTCCAGATCACCGTGGCTTGTCCAACCGTTTTTGGACGGCGAAACCGCCGGTCGCTATCCGGTTCACGATCTTCTCAAGTTTACAATCATTGAGGAAAACTGTTACAATTATGACCAAAGCGGCTTCTTTTGTTCAGAGATGGATTGAGGACGCGAACGGAGTAAAACCCCTATAATCCGAAAGCCGGGGATCGCAAGGGCTGGGCATCCAAGAAAGGGGATCGCATGAAAACGGCAACCCTGCTTAAGGCCAACTTTTACCAGATACTGCTGGTGTTCATCTCCTTTCTCGTCATGGTGCTCGTAAGTTATTTTTATGTGAGCACCATCGTGCGGCAGCAGATGCGAAACATCGGCGACGTCAGCATGGACGCCACGCAGATGTCGGTCTCATCCAGCCTCAGGGAGACGGAACTGCTGTTCGCCAACATTGTGCTGACTGTGGAAGGTTTGCTCTCCAGTCATAAATCGAACGACGATATCCTGCTCTATCTCAAGGAGACCAACGCCTATTACAGCGCCGTTCGTACTCCCATACCACACTTCATGAAAGTTTACGGCTACATCCGGGGCGAATGGCTCGACGGTTCCGGCTGGGTGCCGCCTTCCGCCTACGTTCCGCAAAGCAGACCCTGGCATATCGGGGCCGAGAACAACAACGGCCGGATTTATTTTTCGGAACCATACGTCGACGCCGAAACCGGCGGCATGTGCATCAGCTTTTCCCAAAAGGTTTTCGACC
This sequence comes from Desulfovibrio sp., assembly GCA_031291035.1. Classification (GTDB taxonomy): domain Bacteria; phylum Desulfobacterota; class Desulfovibrionia; order Desulfovibrionales; family Desulfovibrionaceae; genus Desulfovibrio. Next base: position 13,291 of record JAISLI010000047.1, on the reverse strand, counting down.
AGTACGGCAACGCCAACGGGGTTCTGGCCGTGGATTTAAAACTGAACCACGTCTCTGTTCTCGTGCGCAACCAGAAAGTCGCCGGTAACGGCTACGGTGTGCTGATAGACGACACAATGACCTTTCTTGTCCACCGCAATCCCGACATGGCAGGCATGAAAATGGACAGCGCGAACGGCGATTATCCCCGGCTTGCGAAACTGTTCAATTCGGGAGGCCAGATATCGGCCGTTCGATTTCGTGACGCCGACGGCACAGACAGCGTTATATTTTTCCGCACCGTATTTAACGGCTGGCACATCGGCATCATCATCCCGTGCATCAGTTACTACCGGGAAGTTTACTCCCTGGCGGTGGTGCTGGGTGTTCTGGGCTTCCTGCTCGCAGTTGTCCTCAGTTCCCTGCTGGTTCGCATGTGGGTGCAGAAGACGCGGGCCGACGAGGAAAGTTCCAGCAAAAGCAGTTTCCTGGCCCGCATGAGCCACGAAATGCGCACGCCGATGAACGCCATTATCGGTATGGCGAACATTGCCAAGATGTCGGACGACCCGAAAAGGAAGGAATACTGTCTGGACAGAATCAGTGACGCGTCCACCCACCTGCTGGGAGTCATCAATGATGTGCTTGATATGTCGAAAATCAGCGCCGGCAGGCTGGAATTGTCCAAAACGGCCTTCCCGCTTGGCGGCATGCTCAGGCAGGTGGAAACCGTGGTCCACAACAATGTTGAGGAAAAACGGCAGACGCTTTCGATCAGCGTTGCCGCGGATGTTCCAAAGGTTCTTGTGGCTGACAGGCAGCTCCTGGCCCAAGTGATTACCAACCTGTTGAGTAATGCGAACAAGTTCACTCCGGAGGGCGGACATATCAATTTGCGCATCCGCCGGCTCCGGGACGCGGATGGCATGTGCATTCTGGAGTTCACGGTGAAGGACGACGGAATCGGCATCACGAAGGAACAGCAGGCAAGATTGTTCCGGCCTTTTGAACAGGCGGATGGCAGTATTTCCCGCAAATACGGAGGGACAGGGCTCGGACTGGCCATTTCGAAACAGATTGTGGAGATGATGGGCGGCGACATCCGGATTGACTCGGAACCGGACACGGGAACCCGTTTCATTTTTACTGTCCATGCCCATGAGGTGACGCCCACGGACGAATTTGAAGATGAAGGCGAACATCGGAACTTGAGCGATGCGCAGCGTCCTGATTTTACCGGTCGAAGAATCCTGCTGGCCGAGGATGTGGCAATTAACCGCGAGATACTGATCGCGCTTCTTGACGGCACGGGTATGCGGATTGAGAGCGCGGAAAACGGGCGGATGGCCTGTGACATGTTCGCCGCGTCCCCGGATGCCTATGACATGATCTTCATGGATATCCATATGCCGGAAATGGACGGCTACGAAGCCACCCGCCGCATCCGCGCCATGCCCTGTCCCAGGGCCGTTCAAGTTCCCATAGTGGCCATGACCGCGAATGTTTTCCAGGAAGATATAGAACGCTGCCTGCAAGCGGGCATGGACGGCCATGTGGGCAAGCCGATCAACCTGGAGGAGGTGCTGCGCATGCTGCGCCTTTATCTGCCTCGCTCCGGCGCCGCCTGACTGATCGCAAGGCCCGAATTTCATTTTTTTCTCCACGCCCTTGACGTTGCGTCACCCATCCTTATTTTTACCGAAGCGTAATTTGTTCTATGTTCCTGGGAGGGGCCGCACATGACACGCAAGGACAGGCAGACACGGGAATTTCGCGCGGAAGTTCGCAAGGTACTGAATATTCTGACGCATTCTCTCTACACCAACAGGGAGATATTCTTGCGGGAGCTCATCTCCAACGCTTCGGACGCGCTGGACAAATTGCGTTTCCGCATCAACAGGGGCGAAAAGCCCCTTGTCCCGGATATGCCGCTGGAAATTCGCATCAGCATCGACAAGGACAAAAAACTGCTCACCATTGCCGACACCGGAATCGGCATGAGCGCGGAGGAATTGGGAGAGAACCTCGGCACCATCGCGAAGTCCGGCTCCGAGGAATTTCTGGCCCAGGTGGACAACCTCGCGCCCGCGGGAGGAGAAAACGCGGAAACCGGGCGACCTGACGCGGCCAATATTGTGGGGCGTTTCGGCATCGGCTTTTACTCGGCTTTCATGGTGGCGGAAAAAATTGAGGTCATTTCCCGGCCGGCCTTTGGCGACGGCGCCGCCGCCCATATCTGGACAAGCGATGGCCTTGGTTCCTATTCCGTTGAGCCGGCGGCGGGGGACGACGCGCCCGGACGCGGTACCGTTGTGAGGGCCTATATTAAGGATAATGCAACGGAATTTTTGGAAAAATTTCGCGTTGAATCTGTCATCCGCAACCATTCCGGCTTCATGCCCTTTCCCATTTTTCTGGACGGCAGCCGCGTGAACTCCGAGCCGGCGCTTTGGCTGGAACCCAAATTCTCCATCAAAAAGGAACAGTATGACGCTTTTTACAAAACCCTGACCTGCGACGCCAACGCTCCGCTGGATGCGTTGCATCTTTCCGTGGACGCGCCTGTGCAATTCAATGCCATCTTATACATCCCCGACAGCCCGCAGGATTTTTTCGGCATGGAGCGCGACTACTGGGGCGTTGATCTCTATGCCCGCCGTGTGCTCATTCAGCGCCGGAACAAGGATCTGATACCGGAATATCTGGCCTTTCTCAAAGGCGTGACGGATACCGAAGACCTGCCCCTGAACATTTCCCGCGAAACCCTGCAGGAAAACGCGCTGCTGCGCAAGATCAATCAGGTCATCGTCAAGCAGGCGCTGAGCCATCTGGAAAAGACGGCCAGAGAGGAGCCGGAGAAATATCTGCGTTTCTGGCGGCTGCACGGCAAAATTTTCAAGCTCGGCTATCATGATTTCCCCAACCGGGAACGCGTGAGCGCCCTTTTGCGCTTCAACACCTCCGCCCTGGATGACGGCGAGTCGCTCACCGGGCTGGAGGACTATATGGCCCGCGCCCCTGAAGGGCAGAAGACATTCTGGTACGTTGCCGCGCCGAACCGCGAAGCGGCGCGGCTGAATCCCCATACGGAGCGTTTCCGCGCAAGGGGCATTGAGGTGCTCTACCTCTATGAGCCTGTGGATGAATTTGTGATGGAAGGCCTTGGCAAATACAGGGAATGGGAATTCAAACCCGTTGAGAATGCCCCGGACGACGCGCTTGCCGCGTTTGAAGACAAAACGGGGACGCGGGAAAAAATTGCCCCGCTTCCGGAGGAGGAACAGGAAAATTTTGCGGCCCTGCTGAACAGAATGAAAGAAATTCTGGGCGACAAGGTCAGGGAAGTGCGCGTTTCGCAGCGTCTGGAAGACAGCCCTGCCGTGCTGGTTTCTCCGGATGGAGCCATGACGTCCTCCATGGAAAAACTGCTTAAAGTCATGCACAAGGATGATTCCCTGCCGGTCAAGGTGCTGGAGGTCAATCAGGCGCATCCGCTGCTGCGGGGCATGCTCGGAATTTTCAAGGCCGATTCCGGGGACAATATGCTCGCGCTCATGACGCGGGGTCTCTTTGACGCCAGTCTGCTGCTTGACGGTTTTATCAGGGAACCGCAGGCTCTTGCCTCGCGCATGAACAGCCTGCTTACGGAAACCGCGGCCCTGTACGCTGAAATCCGGAAAGCGTGACCGGGCCGTATATCAGCGGTTGATCGGCGGCGTGTCCGCTTCGCTTCTTCCAGAGTTCTCCGATAAGCGTAAAGAAGCTATAATTAAGCTCTACGAAGAGGAAAGTGGAGAAAAGATACTAGCTGGTCCAGAGCTCTCAGTATGGTTCCCAGATGCCGGCGCACGAGTTCAAGGTCTCCATCCGGCACGTCGGGCATGTCGCGCGGACGCTCGTCGGTCAGGTCGTTGCCCTCCTCGACGATAACAAGGGCGGCCGCCAGACGCCCCATGACGCAAAAAAACCGTTTCGTCCGCCAACCGCGGGAATGCACCCATTTCGCGGCCGGTTTTGAATAGGCGAAGTCCGCTTTGCCGTCACGCACGACGGGCCGGGGCGTCTCGTTATTCTCCCGGCACCAGGCGTGGAACTGCGGCAACACTTGCAGAAAGCGGGTCAGTTCCTCGCCTGTGATTCCGGGCTGGTTGTCATACACCGAACCCGTTTTTTTCTGCCCGGAGTTTTCGGTTTTCGCGGCATGCGTCTGTGCCCGCGCCGCTTTGCCCGGCCGTGATTTGCCGACTGCCGTCTGTCGCGTCTGCTGGGCGGCCGGCAGCGCGTCCGGCGCTGTCACGCAGAAAAGCGCGCAGAACACGAAGAGCGCGCAAAAAATCAGCGGAACAGACTGCGGCGTCGCTGTCCGCAATTTTTTCATTCAGTACTGCACCGCGCTGAATTTGGAAAGCCTGTCCATATTGTGGTAAGATTCCACATAGCGCAGGGTGCCTGTTTTTCCGCGCAGGACGAGGGAATGCGTTACCGCGTGTCCGGCGCTGTAACGCACGCCGCGCAGAAAATCCCCCCCGGAAATACCCGTGGCGGCGAAAAAACAGTCTTCGCTACGCACCAGATTACTGACCGTGAGCACCTCGCGCAGATCGACGCCCGCTTCATTGATAGCCTCTTTTTCCACATAGGACTGCGGGTCAAGCCTTGCCAGTACTTGTCCGCCAAGGCCCCTGACGGCGCAAGCGGAAAGCACGCCCTCGGGCGTTCCGCCAGTGCCCATCATGATGTCCACTTCCGAATGCGGGTCGGCCGCCATGAGCGCGCCGATGACGTCGCCGTCCGTCTGGAGCTGGATGCGCGCCCCCGCCTCGCGGATATCTTCGATCAGACGTTGGTGGCGCGGTTTGTCCAGCACGAAGACAATCAGATCCTGCACGCTTTTGCCGAGAGCCTTGGCGACATTTTTCAGATTTACCCTGACGGGCGCGTCGATATCCACAACATCGCGCGCTCCGCTGCCGACAACGAGCTTCTGCATGTAAAAACTCGGGCCGGGATTGAACATGCTGCCCCGCGGGGAGACCGCCATCACTGAAATCGCGTTGGGCCGTCCGTAGGCCAGAAGGTTTGTGCCTTCAACGGGGTCCACGGCGACATCCAGAGCGAGATCCCCGCCTCCGCCCAGTTTTTCGCCATTGGCGAGCATGGGGGCATTGTCTTTTTCCCCTTCGCCGATAACGACTGTGCCGTCAATATTCAGGGTGGAAAAGCCGATACGCATGGCCTGCACGGCGGCGTTGTCCCCGGCTGTTTTGTCCCCGCGACCGAGCCAGCGGGCGGAAGCCAAGGCGGCCGCTTCCGTGATGCGAACAATATCAAGAGCCAAATTTTTTTCCGGCGCCTCAGGCATGGTCATCTCCATAACAGCAACAGATTGCGCTTTCTGAACTCCGTGCATGCCCCGCGGCAAACACGGGGTCGGGAATATGCTTCGGGCCATACTAGCCCACAGTGGTACGGGCTTCAAGCAATAAAAAAATTTCAATAAAATCCGTGAAGAGGCCCGCCGGGAGCCGCCAGATTTTCCACCGCCGCCGTCACGGCCGGTTCCTCCTCCAGCGGCGGGGCATGAAAGGGCTTCAGGCGCGCGTCCAGAATGAGAGGGGGGCGGCACAGCCAGTGCTTCGCGCGCGTGCGCGCATGCGGGCCGTAGCTGTCTGTGGCCGGGTCCGAACGGGTAAAGGCGACCCATAAAAAATTGTCGAGATTGCGCGCGCAAAAATCCGGATCATCCACAACCGCCAGCAGGGGAAAGGATTCCCTCCGCCCCCAGGACGCAAGCGCTCCCGCCAGATTCTTCATGGCGCTGTCCCTGGTGTCGCGCGGCAGGGTATGTTTTGGGCCGCGCAAGACGGCCACGCCGGGCATGACGGGCAGCATCCGGCCAAAGCCCGGGGGCAGGGCGGGGATCTCCCCGATTTCGCGGCCGAGTTCGCGTTTTTTTTCGCCGGCCGAGGCCCAGACGAGTTTTGATCCCTCATGGAGGGCCGTGCCTGTATAATCCAGAGTATCCGTGGTGCTGCGCGTTATGAAGTGCAGGTCGCGGCTGAAATCGGCGCGTTCGAGAATGTGACGCAAAAAAGCCCCGGTATCGCGCGCCCGCAGGCCGGGAGCGTCCTCGCCCGCCGCCAGCAAAACATACTTGGCAAGGGCCGTCTGCGTTGTTCCCAAAAGGTGCAGGGCCGTTGTGAGCAGTTCGCGGGGGCGGCGTTGCGCCTCGTAGGGCGTGTAGCGTTCGCTGCCGATGGCGAGCAGCAGCGGGTGCACGCCGGCGGCGTCCACCGCGTGAATTTCCCGAACGCCGTGAAAAACACGCGGCGCCAGAGGCGCGGCGAGTTCGTGGATAAAATCGCCGAAAACCGTGTCCTCCTGAGGGGGGCGTCCCACAACGGTAAAAGGCCAGACGGCATTCTTGCGGTGGTGGACTTCCGTCACCCTGACAACCGGAAAGTCGTGCCGCAGGCTGTAATATCCCATGTGGTCGCCGAAAGGGCCTTCCGGTTTCGGCCCGGGCAGGATATGGCCGCCCAGACAGAAATCCGTTTCGGCCAGCACGGGCAGCGGCAGCCGCGTACGGGCGAGAGCCGTGCGTCTGCCGCCCAGGAGGCCGGCAAAATACAGTTCCGGAATTCCTTCGGGCAGGGGCATTACCGCCGCTACGCTCAAACAGGGGGGGCCGCCGACAAAAATACGCACGGGCAGGGGAATTCCCTTTTCCAGGGCGGCGGCATGGTGCGGACCGATGCCGCGATGAATCTGATAGTGCAGGCCAACCTCGTCAGCGGCGTAATCGTTGCCTGCCAGCTGTACGCGGTACATGCCCAGATTTGAGGCGGCGGGGCCGGGCTTTCCGGGGTGTTCCGTGTAGACCAGGGGCAGGGTGATGAAGGGGCCGCCGTCGCGGGGCCAGCTTGTCAGGCGCGGTAGAGCTTCCAGGGAGCAGCGGCATTCCAGCACGGGGGCGCGGTCAACACGCCGGGGCGGCATTCGCGCGAGGCCGGGCGCAAGTTTTGCCGAACGCCAGGGGTGTTTGAGCAGTTCCGCGGGGTTGGCCGCCGTCCTGAGCAGGAAATCCACCGTCTTCAGGGAATCACGAAAGAGAAAGCGCAATCTTTCCCGCGTGCCGAACAGGTTGGCCAGCATGGGAAATCCTGTTCCTTTGAGGCCGGTAAACAGAACGGCCGGAGCTTTCGCCCGGAAGAGCCGGCGCTGTATGGCCGCCAGTTCCAGATGCGGATCGATGGGGGCGTCCACGAGTTTGAGATGGCCGTGTCGCCGGAGATCATCAAGGCAGTCGGCAAGACAGGCATATCCCATCAGGCGTGCCGCTCCGTCGGGCTCATGGCGCGTTCGCCCGCCAGCAACTTCTGAAAATCGCGGAGAATTCGCGCATGATCGAAGGCCAGGGACGCCGGCAGCCGGCGCAGGGGATGGAAGGCGGCCGCTTTCGCGTCGTCGCCGGCGCGCAATTGCGCCGGATTGAGCGGACGGCCGGCAAACACCACACTCAGGGTGTGCTGCCTGGGGTCACGAAGCGGATGGGAGTAAACCCCCAAAAGCCCTGTCAGTTTTACGTCAAGGCCGGTTTCCTCCCGCATTTCCCGAACGGCCGCTTCCTCCGCCTGTTCGCCTTCATCAATGAATCCTCCGGGCAGGGCGAAGCCGTGCGGCGTATTGGCCCGTTCAATGAGCACCACGCCGTGATCGGGCGCATAAATCACCACATCCGTTGTGGGAACCGGATTGGCGAATTGTCTGAAGCCCCGGCCGCAGTGCGGGCAGGTTACGATTTTTCCCATCTGTTTTTCATCAAAAATTTCTCTATGGTTTGAAACATCCCTATCTTCAGTCGGAGGGTAAGCATTTTGCGTGACGCTGTCCATAGGAGTGATGCGGCTCCGCCGCTGCAAATCTGAAGGCGGGGCATAATAATATACCGAATTAAAAGTATAAAAAATTCAGATACGTCTGTCCTGCCGTGCCCCTCCGCCTCTTTTCAGTCGGCGGCTTTTGCTGTATGGTGGAGGAGCGCGGCGTTTCCGTTCCCGTGGGGGCGGCGCGGCGCAAGGCTTTTTCGCGGGGACGGGGAATGAAAATGGTGATCCTCGGCAATCAGGCCGGGGCTTTGGTTAATTTCTGGACCGTGCTTTTGCGGCGCGCCCTCGAGGGCGGGCATGAGGTCGTCTGCGCCGTGCCGGACGGCGACGGGCGGGCCAATGCGGCCCTGGCGCGCCTCGGCGCGCGCCTTGTCCATTACAGGCTGGACCGCAAGGGCGTGAATCCCCTGCGGGATCTGCGGACCCTGCGGGATTTGACGCGCCTGCTCAAGGGGGAAAGGCCGGACCTGCTCTTCGCCTCGACCATCAAGCCCGTCATTTACGGGTGCATGGCCGCCCGCTTCGCGGGCGTACCGCGCGTCTACGCCGCCATCACCGGCCTCGGTTACGCCTTTGAGGCCGACAGCGTTTTCAAGAGATGCGTCAGGCTGCTTGGCGTGACCCTCTACCGCATGGCGCTGCGCGGGGCGGAGGGGATTTTTTTCCAGAACCGGGACGACGCCCAAGTGTTCCGCGAGCGCGGCATCATCGGCGGCGGGGCGCGGGTACTGTTTACGCGCGGCGTCGGCGTGGACACGCGGCGCTTTGCCGCGGCGCCTCCCCCCCCCCTTCCGCCTGTTTTTCTGTTTGTGGGCCGTTTGCTGGAAGCCAAGGGGCTGCCGGAATACGCCGCCGCGGCGCGCATGCTGAAGGCCCGCTACCCGGCGGCGCGTTTTCAGGTGTTGGGGCCGCCGGAACAGGGCTTCGGCAGTGTGGGTCTTGACAGGGTGCGGGCCTGGGAGGCCGGGGGCTGCATCGAATATCTGGGACGGACGGACGACGTGCGCCCCTTTTTGGCGGCGGCGCACGTGCTGGTGCTGCCCTCGTGGCGCGAAGGGACGCCCACCTCCATCATGGAGGGCATGAGCATGGGACGACCCGCCGTGGTGACCGACGTTCCCGGCTGCCGCGAAGTTGTGCGCGACGGGGTGAACGGCAGCCTCGTGCCTGTGCGGGATGTCCGGGCGCTGGCCCGGGCCATGGAAAATTTTATTCTCATGCCGGAGAGCATAGCCCGCATGGGAGCCGCCGCGCGCGAAACCGCCGTGCGGGAATGCGACGCGGAGCATGTGGCCGGGCAAATGCTGGGAGAAATGAACATCCCCCGGGGGGTTGCGCCATGATGAGCGTGTACCGCAGAGCGCTGTTGCAGGCGGTGGATATTTTCTGTCTGCTGCTGGCGCTTTTCGTGACGGGGCTGACCACCATTAATCCCGGCTTGAGCGTGTTTCATGATTACACCGGGGCCTCGCTGTTTACGGTGTTTTTTTACATGCTGTTTTACTATATTCTGGACGCCTACAGCGTGGGACGGGAGGATTTCAGGGATACCGCGGGGCGCGTGCTGCTGGCCTGCGTGCTGGGCATCATTTTTTCAAGCACGGCTTCCTATGCCTTTGAGCACTGGCGTTTTGACCGCGAAACGCTGATAGCGCTCTTTTCCCTCACGTTCTGCCTCAGCCTCGGCTGGCGCTTCGCGTATTACCGCAATGCCGACAGGTTCACGCATCCCCTGCGGGTATTGCTGGTGGGCGTGGACAACGCCGGCAAGGTGCACGGCCTTTTGTCCGAGGGTTTGCCCAAGGCCGAAATTATCGGCTATGTGGGGGAACCGGACCAGGAGCCGTCCGCCGGGCCCTGCCTCGGCGCGCCCTTTATGGCGCTGGAGGTGGCCGAGGCCAGGGGCGCCACCATGATTGTGCTTTTGCCGAACGCCCCCATCGACGACGATATGGCCCGTGAACTGCTGGAGGCCAAACTGCGCGGGCGCATGGTGGCGGACATCCGCACGTTCTACGAGCACGTCGCCCAGCGCCTGCCGCTTTCCCAAATCAACAACGAGTGGCTGTTGCAGACGGAAGGCTTTTCGCTCAACACGCGCGGCTCGCTCCGGCGTCTCAAACGGGCTCTGGACGTGCTGATTTCGCTGGCGCTCCTCATTCCCGCCGCGCCCGTCATGCTGCTCACGGCCGTTATCGTGCGCCTGGAATCGCCGGGGCCGGTCATTTACCGCCAGGATCGCGTGGGCCTGCATGAAAGGGAATTCACGGCGTACAAATTCCGCTCCATGCGCGCGGACGCGGAAAAAAATGGCGCGGTCTGGGCCGAGGTCCGCGACAGCCGGGTGACGCGCTTCGGCAGATTTATCCGCAAGATGCGCATCGACGAACTGCCCCAGATATGGAACATCCTCAAGGGCGACATGAGCTTCATAGGCCCCAGGCCGGAGCGCATGGCCTTTGTGCGCGGACTCAGGGAAACCATCCCCTATTACAGCCTGCGCCATACCGTCAAGCCGGGGCTGACCGGCTGGGCGCAGGTATGCTATCCCTACGGGGCCTCGGAGGAGGACGCCCGCCGCAAACTGGAATACGACCTGTACTATATCAAAAATATGTCCATCCTTCTGGATGTGCATATCATTTTCAAAACCGTCGGCGTGGTGCTGTTTCCCAAGGGCGCCCGCTGAACAAACCGGCCGCGCGCGGAAATTCAGTCCCTGTAGCGCGCGCCGCCGGCCGTTGGACCGACCTGCCGCGCATAGCGCCGCAGCACGGGGTAGGGGCATTCCTTCCGCGTCGCGGCCGGTTCCGCCTTCCGGCGGGCCAGCTCCTCCGTATCCACAAGCAAATCCAGCCTGCGGGCCGGGATGTCGATCCGTATGCGGTCGCCCTCCCGCACCAGGGCCAGGGGGCCGCCGTCCGCCGCTTCCGGCGAAATGTGGCCTATGGCCGCCCCGTTGGTGCCGCCGGAAAAACGGCCGTCCGTGAGCAGGGCGACATCCCTTCCCAGGCCCATGCCGGTGACGGCCGACGTGGGAGAGAGCATTTCCCGCATGCCCGGTCCGCCGCGCGGCCCCTCGAAACGTATCACAATGCCGTCCCCCGGCTTGATGCGGCCGTCCAGAATGGCGCGCATGGCCTCTTCTTCCGCTTCGAACACGCGGGCGCGCACTTCGCGGCGCATCATTTCCGGCGCGACGGCGGACTGCTTGACCACCGCCCCGTCGGGGGCGAGGCTGCCGCGCAGGACGGCAATGCCGCCCTGCGTTGAATGGGCGTTTGCGGCGGGACGGATGACTTCCGTGTCCAGTATGCGCGCGGCGGCGATGTTTTCGCCCACGGTTTTGCCGGTGACGGTCAGGCAGTTTTTGTGAATCAGGCCGAGGCCGTCCAGTTCTTTCATCACGGCCGGGATGCCTCCGGCGTTGTCCAGATCAATCATATAGTGCCTGCCGGCCGGCGAGAGCTTGCAGAGATTGGGGCTTTTACGGCTGATTTCGTCAAAAATCTCCAGGGAAACAGTGATGCCCCCTTCGCCGAAGACCGCCGGCAGGTGCAGAAGCGTGTTGGTGGAGCAGCCCAGGGCCATGTCCACGGCCACGGCGTTGGCCGCGGCCTTGTCCGTCACAATGTCGCGGGGGAGGATGCCGCGCCCGAGCAGTTCCATGACCTTCATGCCGGCGGTTTTGGCCAGGCGCACGCGGGCCGCGTCCACCGCCGGCACAGTGCCGTTGCCGGGCAGGGCCACGCCGATGGTTTCCGCCAGGCAGTTCATGGAATTGGCCGTGAACATGCCCGCGCAGGAGCCGCAGCCGGGACAGGCCCTTTCCGCCATTTTTTCCAGCCCGTCCTCCGTCATGGCGCCGGCGCGCACGCGGCCCACGGCTTCAAAAACAGTGATGAGATCGCCTTTTGTTTCGGGGGCGAGACGGCCGGGCAGCATGGGGCCGCCGGAAATCAGCGTGGAGGGCAGGTTGAGGCGCAGCATGGCCATGAGCATGCCGGGGACGCACTTGTCGCAGTTGGGGATGAAGACGAGCGCGTCAAAGGCGTGGGCCCGGGCCATGATTTCAATGGAATCGGCGATGCACTCCCTGGACGGCAGGGAAAAGCGCATGCCCTCGTGATTCATGGCAATGCCGTCGCATACCGCGATGGCCGGAAATTCCAGGGGCGTGCCGCCCGCCGCGCGCACGCCGTCCTTGACGGCCCGGGCCAGCGCGTCCAGATGGATATGCCCCGGCACCACTTCGCTGGCGGCGTTGACAACGCCCACCAGCGGCCGTTCCATTTCTTCCCTTGTCAGCCCCAGCGCGTAGAGCAGGGAGCGGTGCGGGGCCTTTTCCAGGCCGCTCTTCATGTCGCGGCTGCGCCTGTCGTTCATGTTCGTACCCCCGGAGCATTTATGGCAAGTAACGCCTGAAACAGTCCGCTTGCGGCGGGCAAAGCCCGCCCGCTCCTGTTTCGCGGCAAGGGTTTGTCATGCTACGCGGGTGAAGCGCCGCCGTCAATCCTGATGGGGTTGATGGCCGGGGGAGGGCCGAAGCCCTCCCCGCCGTGTGTGTTTTCAGAACTCGTAGCGGAAGGTGCCGAAGACCCCGTGGCCCGTGGTGTGTTCCGAAAACATGAGGTTGTAGTTCAGGCCGAAGGAGACGTTCTGGTTGCCGAACTCCAGGCCGATACCGCCCGTATAGGAGACATAGTCCATGATCCGGCTTTCCAGCTCCACCTTTGTGCCCGTGCCGGTGAAGCGCGCCGATGATTTTGTCTCGATGTCCCCGTCGGCCGGAATCACGGCCAGGTCAAGGCCGGGTCTGAAGAACCAGCCGTTGCCCGTTTCAAGGTTTCTGGAGAAGCTCAGGCCAATGGGGAAGGTCCAGATGTTCCGGCTGAGGCTGTCCCCTCCCAGCACCGTGCCGCTGCCGGAGGTCACGTCATGCCCGTCCGTGGTCAGGTTCATGTGGCGGACGCCGACATGGGGCACGATGTCCAGGGCGTCCGTCGAGATTTTGTACTCGCCGCGCAGCCCCGCGCTGACGGCGCGGGCGGTGATGTCCGACTTCAGGTCGTCCATTTGCATGGCCCGGGGCAGATCCTGCCGCACCTCGTTGAAGGTTCTCGTGTAGTTGACGTCCGCCGTCAGGCCGAAGGCCCCGTCGCTCCACCCGACATAGGCCCCCAGGCCCCAGAATTTGAAGTTGTTTTCGGTGTTCGCCAGGTCTCCGCCGCCGCCGGAGTGCCCGCCGCCGAGGTTGAAGGCCAGACCGAGGCGCAGGGCGTTTTCAAGGGTGCAGTCCGCGCCGAGGGCGACCCCGCCCAGGCCGCCGTGCCAGTCCTTGTTGAAGTTGCCGGCCTTCATGTTCCAGGCGTTGGAGCTTTGGTACAGGGGGAGAATCCACAGGGCCAGGCCCTGTTTTCTCG
>JAISLI010000046.1 GCA_031291035.1 Desulfovibrio sp. | reverse complement strand
CGGGCCAGACTTTCACAACATACGCGAGCGACATGCAGTTTCCGCCGAGCCGATGGCGCCGCACTGCACATACGAAAGGCCATGCTGCCGCCGGCAGAAGCACAAAAGATATATCGTGTACTTGGCATAGTCGACAGGCCCGGAGGAATAAAAAAATATGTAAATTAAATAAGTTATAAAAACTGTTGTGCCATACAAAAATACAAAATGCTAAAATTATTAATTTTTTCTTCAATTTTGTTAAACTCGGGTTACGGAAACGCCCAAAATGTCCGCCGCCTCTTCAGTAGTCAGCTCTCTACGGCTAAACCTGCTGTTTACCTCAAAAAATTTCATTTTCATGACCTCATGAAATTCCGCTTTCGGCTTCACTGGGGAACCTCCTTATTTCGAGGTTCCTCATCGGTCAATTCACGTGCTGCTTATTCCGGTCATATCATCTGCTCTCGACAGCTCTATGCGGACAACTTTCCGCGGAGCGGCGCCGGCGCGTGGGCCGGGTCAAAGCGGCACCCGTCATGCGGCTGACGGCAGGGCCGCGGTCATCTCGGCGTCGCCGGACAAAATCCGTGTCGTCCCGATCTCAGCGGCGTTGCTTCAGTGCGACGCCGTGTTTCGGACAGAAGGACGCAGCCCCGCAGGATGAGCAGAGGGGATTCCGGGCCTTGCAGACTTCGCGCCCGAAGCGGACCATGCGGTGATTGACGTTGCCCCACTCCTCGCGCGGGAACAGATTTGTCAGGATTTTTTCCGCGCGCGCCGGGTCGCGGGAGTCGCACAGGCCGAGTCGGCAGGCAATACGCCCCACGTGAGTGTCCACCGCAAGCCCCTCGTTGCGGCCGAAAGCGCCGAAAAGCACCACGTTGGCAGTCTTGCGGCCCACGCCGGGCAGCGTGAGCAGTTCGTCGAGCGAGGACGGGACCTCCCCGCCGTAGACGTCCGTAATGCGCCGCGCCGCGCCTAGAACGGCGGCGGCTTTGTTGCGGTACAGGCCGACCTTGCGGATCAGTTCCTCCAGCTCTTCCTGCGTTGCCTGCGCCGTTGCCTCGGCAGTGGGCAGACGGGCAAACAGCGCGGGCGTGACGCTGTTCACCCGCTCGTCCGTACACTGCGCGGACAGAATAACCGCGACCAGCAACTCCCAGGGATTGGAAGCTTTGAGCAGACTGCCGCTTTCCGGTACGCGCTCACTTAACAAAAAGCGTATAATTCTTTCATTTTGTCTAGTAATTGCAACGTTTTTATGCAATCCGCTCTGCTTGGGCATTTTTCGTTACCCGCTGAACTACCCACAAACTTCGCCATCGCCGCGCAGTAAGCCGCGCATATCCAACCTGGGACAGGGAATAAGCGGCGAAGCCGATGTCGCCGGCTTTAGCTGTTACCCGATACCGCCGGCTTCAGCCGGTGGAGTATTCATTCAATTTGTTAAACTCGGGCTAGGTCGATTCGTGTATTGCCTGTAACCGGTCAAGATAACGTGCTGTCGACACGCGCAAGACAGAAGCCGGCCCGCAACGCCTCAGGCCCGTTTCCAGGCCCAAACTGCGAAAGAGGCAGCGTGCAACGCTTCCGCGAGCAGGGGGAACCTCGGCGGCCGGCAATCCCGTTGCGCATCCTGAGGTGAGTAGTCCAGCAGGCGTCTGCGCAGCTTCAGTGCTTCGTCTTTGCGGCCGAGCTTGAGCAGGGCGTCGCATACCCTGCCCATGTTTTCCTCCGGGTGCCCGGTCAGCAGGCAGCCGCGGGCGACAATGCCGTGCAGGGGCATGTCTTCCGCGGCCTTTTCCGCGTCCAGAAAACTGTGGACGGCTTCCCTGTAGTCGCCGTCGAGCAGGTGTCCGACGGCTTCGTGGAGAAAGATATTGTTGCGGATGCCTGAAGGCAGCATTTCCCCAATGTGCGCCAGCCGTTCACCGTCTTTGCCGCGTTGGGCGGCGGCCGCTGCCCGCACCAGCCACTTGCGGGTATTTTCGCCGCCGCGGCGGGCACGGCTGATGCGGGCCATGCCCAAGGCCGCGCCTACATGTTCTTTCTGCCTGCGCAGAACTTCCAGGAAACCCTGCTCCGCGCCGTCGGCATCGCCGTCCTTAAGCCGTCCAAGCGCGCGATTGAACAGTTCCGAGGTCGTCGGCGCACCGGCGTTTTTCCTCATTGCCGTTTGTCGTCTTTTTTCTGTCGGACGCGATGGGGCGGCCGCGCTCCGGGCGGTTTCCCTCATGCCGCTCCCGGCTGTGTCCGGAGTTGCCTGTGAATCCGGCCGGAAAGATTCACACTGCCCAACCCGCGCCGTGCCGTTCCGGGCGAGGCCGAAACTTGCCGACAAACCCGCGGGGGGGGCGGCAAGAGACAGGAACTCATCGGGGTGCGGGAGCCGGCGCAGGGGACTCATGGCCTTGCGCACGGCATCGCACAGTCCGTCCGGAGAATAGGGGCGTTCCAGCACATGAAGCCCGGCGGCGCGCAGCCGTGCGGCACTCGCCGCAGTGGAACTCAGGATAAGGTACGGCTGGGTGCGGAGTGCCGGCCGTGTGAATATTTCGTACAGGAGCGCAGTTGCGTGCAGACCCGCGGCTTGTTCGTCGCAAATTACGAGATCTGCGCCGTTGACGACGCGTTTTGCGTCGACTGCTTTTCCCTGCCGCAGGCATGACGTAACTTCAAGGGCGCGCTGTTTTTCCAGAAAATCAACAATACCCGACGCTTCGTTCAGGCAGGTGATTTCCCGTGCGCCGAAGGCGCGCAGGGCTTTTATATCCAGGCGCAACGCGGATTCATTGCCGGCCGCGGCCAAAACCCGGCGGGGAACGGTATTTGCTGGCAGAGGATTATACACGGTGCGGGGCTCTCTTTGCTTGAGGTCTGTGCGGACGCATTCAGCGGCGGAAAGGGAGAACTTTGGCTTTGCCGGCACTGTATTCGGGCCCGGACGCGCGTGTGCCGGGGATGCAGTCCGGGGACGCCATGGCCGCGGCCTCCGGCTTGTGCCGCAGAGAAGGGAAAATGCCCCGGCAATTGGAACAGATCAGTCCTTTCCTGTCTCCCACGAGACGTACGAGCAGACCGTCGCGTTTGCAGCAGGTCGGGCAAAAGGGGCCTTGCCGGACCGCGCCGGTGATCAGCCAGTAAAAGCCGCGTTCGATAACCAGATTGCGGGCAATGTACAGGATGTCGTCGAATTCCTGAATCTGCGTCCTGAGCGCGGCGTTTTCGTCGCATACCGACACATAGCGGCGCTGCAGTTCCGCAAGCAGCAGCCTGGCTTCGTCCGGCTTGTTCTGCGCCATCAGTTCGCTCACCGATTTATAGCGGTAGTAATCAAGCATGACTCTCTCCCTGAGTGCTTTGCGTCGTCATCCTTGACGGCGGATGCAAACCTTTTCGGCAGAGGGAGAAAAGACTTTATTCCGGAGTCGGAACAAAATTGCCGGATGCCGCGTTCGACGCCAAAGTTTTTGAAAAACAGGCAAAGCCTGATTTTTCAAAAACTTGCGGGCAGCGGCTTCGCCTCCGCCATCCCAGTTTGCTTTCTGCTGAAAGCAAACTGGGATAAACAGCGCACTCCGCATAAAAGACATGTCCCCCCTGTTTGGCAATGTTTATCCGGTGGAGCAATACTTCAGATGAGGGACGCTGCCGCGCCGGCAACGCTCACTGCGCCGCAAGACGCGATGTCATGCTTGGTGCTGTCCTGCAGTCCGCGGGCCGGCGGCAACAGCGACACGGCAGCCGGCATTTTTTGTCGCGCCTTCAACAGTGCCCGACAAGGACCGCCGCCCTCCGGCGACGTTCACGAAGCGGATGCAGACATGCCTCAATGCCGAGCGCGGGTGCTTTTTTTGCGTGACTACGCCGTTTCTCCCTGCACGGCCTGCGATGCGTGCGCGCGCGCCGCACGCGAACTCAAGGAGCGGCGCAACGTTTTTTCGTTGCGGACAATTTCGGAGACGCGGCCTTTTCCCTGTCCCGCCGCCGCGCACGACGACAGCCCGGCCCTCTTGGGCGCGCTGACCGCTGCAGAGCAGTTGTGCCTCATATCTCCCGTGTACTGGTATCACATTCCCGCGCAATTCAAGGCTCTTCTGGACAGGATGCAGCTTTTCCGGTCCATGCGCGCGTACGGGCGCCTGCGTGACGACGGCCCTAAACGCCCGTGCCGGATCATCCTCATCGGCGGCCGGCCTCAAGGAGAGCGCCTGTTCGCGGGGAGCCTGCTCAGTCTGAAATACGCCGTTTCCACCTTGCACAGCGTAACAGTCGACCCCTTGCTGCTCTACGGGCTGGATGCAGTCGACGCTTTGCGCCGGAGCCGCGCGGCCGCGGAACGCATCGACGCATACGGTCTTGCGGCGGGGAGCGCAGACCGGCATGACCCTACGCGAAGATGAACCGGCTGCTGCGGCAAAAGCCGTGAAACCCGGAATTGAACAGGGAAACGCGTCTCGCAGCGACCGCCGGCGACACTGCAACGATCCGCAAAACGGCATTGTCGCCTTTATAGGCTCCTGCCTAGGGGGTATTTGGAGGGCATTGGGCGCGGAGAGGCGTTGTTTTGCCTGCGGGTCCGTCTTTCGTCCCACAGACTCCATGCCGTTCTGTCCGGCCTGCGCCGCCCTGCTGGCGCGCAGAGAAAGCGGTTTCTGCCCCCTGTGCGGCGCACTGTACGCTTGGCCCAATCTCCCCGTCTGCGCCTGCGCGGCGTGTCTGAAGGAAAAACCGCCGTGGGACGGTTTGCTCTTTCACGGAGAACACGAGGGACTGTTGCGCAGACTGCTGCTTGATCTCAAATTCCACGGGCAAACGCACCTCGGGTCGGCTTTGGGCGCGCTTTTGAGTGCGCACCCAGCCCTGAGTGAACTGCCAGCGGATATACTGACTCCCGTCCCCCTGCACTGGACGCGCCTGCTGCGCAGGGGCTACAACCAAGCTTTGGAGCTGGCCCGGCCGGCGGCGGCGGCGCTGGGGTGCCCCGTACAGCCGGACCTGCTCCGGCGCATCCGGGCGACAGCCCCGCAAACGCGTGCCGACCGTTCGGAACGCGTGAAAAACGTTGCCGGGGCTTTTGCATGCGCGCGCTCACCGCGCGGCAAACACATCGTGCTCGTGGATGATACCTTGACCACCGGCGCTACGTTGCGCGCCGCTGCCGCAGCACTGCTGGACGCAGGCGCGGCAGGAGTACGCGTCATGGTTGTCAGTCGCGTTCGTCGTCTGTACGGGCAATAGCCTTTCCCTCTCGCTCCTATAATTTTCCTTTATCTCTATAAAATCAGCAAATTATCACTATACATAAGGGAGCGCCTTCCTATTGACCCCTGCCCGAATACCCTGTATTCCCGAAAGTACGTGGGGGCATGTGTGGGCGAAATGGTAGTGTCCAGAGCAACCGAAGTCTTTTTTGGGCGAATTTTGGAAGCGAAAAAAAAGGCGGGGTACGTGGCGGGGTAAACGTAAAGCGCTTCCGGCGGGGAAATAAAAAAGTCAATAACTATTTGATTTTCAGGGTAGTACATTGACATAATTAAATTTTAGTAATAGATTATTCCAAACGCAACAGCGGGAGGTATAATTCATGAAAACAAAATATGCTGTCGCACTGACGAAAACTGAACGGAAATATGCGCAGGCAGTGGTGAACAACAAGACCACGGCGGAGACTTTTAAGAAACGGGCGCAGATACTTCTTGCGCTTGACACCAACATCGGCAAACCCGAATCGCAAGGGAAAATCGCGAAAAGGGTTGGCGTCACGCCTCCGACAATCTTTAACACCATCAAGCAGTTTTACAAAGAAGGACTCGAAGAAGTATTGCGGTTCAAAACTCCGGCTGAGCCCAACAAAAAGCCGATAGTCAATGGAGAAATGGAAGCGCGAATTATTGCTGCGGCATGCGGTACGCCACCTGAGGGTTTCAGCAGATGGACAGTCAGAATCCTGACAGAGAAAGTTCAACTTGATATTGCTCCCGGCATAAGCCGTGAAACCGTTCGTCGCAGCTTAAAAAAACTGAACGTAAGCCTCACTTGAAGAAAGAATGGGTAATTCCGGCAAAACAAAGTGGTGAATTTGTCGCAAAGATGGAAGATATTTTGGCTGCTTACGCGCTCCCATACGATGAAAAAATTCCACTACGCTGATTAAAGATAAAATCCGGCTTGTGCAGGACAATTTGGACACTCACGCCGCCGGTGCTCCATATGATGCTTTCCCGGCAGAAAAGACACGAACGATAAGTGTTTTTCTCCATAAAAATTTCATTTTTATGACCTCATGAAATTCCGCTTTCGGCTTCATGGGGAACCTCCTTATTTCGAGGTTCCTCATCGGTCATTTCATGTGCTGCTTATTTCGGGCATATCATCTGCTCGCGACACGCCGGGCTGGCATCTTGACCTTGGCCGCCCGGCGGAGTAAATTTTTTACGACATGCCGCACAGCAGCCCTTCACAAGCCGCGGACGCTCTCCGGCGTCTGCTGTTCCCCTGGCGGAACAGTCTCCTGGCGGAGCGCGGCCTCTCCCTCCATACGGCTGACGCATATACGCGCGACATGGAAAATTTTTTTCTTTTTCGCGACGAGCTGACCCAAAAGGGCAACGTGCCCGCCCCTCCGGACGAAGGACAAATATTTCTCTATCTCTCCTGGCTGCGCGCGCGCGGCAACACGGCGCAGACACTGGCGCGCCGTCTTTCGGCGCTTCGCGCTTTTTTCACTTTTACGGCGGAAGAAGGGGTCATGGCCGCAAATCCGGCTGTGTTGCCGGAAAATCCGAAAATGTCCGTTCATCTGCCTGAAGTGCTCAGCCAGGAAGAAGTGGAGGCGCTTCTCAACACCCCGGATATGACAAACAAATCCGGATGGCGCGACCGCTGCATGCTGGAGCTTTTATATGCCGCCGGCCTGCGTGTTTCAGAACTGTGCGCGCTGACCGTGACGGATCCGGATTTGCAGCGCGGCCTGGTGCGCGTTTTCGGCAAAGGCGCCAAGGAACGGCTCTGCCCCCTGCACGACCTCATGCAGAAGATGCTGTCAACATATTTGCGCGACTGGCGACCGAAGTTCATCCCAAAAACAAAAGCTCTTTTTCTCAATCGGTCAGGCGAGGGGCTCACCCGTCAGTACGTCTGGAAAACGGTAAAAAAATACGCACTGACAGCCGGAATCACACGGGCGATTTCCCCGCACACCTTCCGGCATTCTTTTGCCACGCACCTTCTGGAAGGAGGAGCAGATCTGCGCACCGTGCAATTGCTGCTGGGGCATGCCGACATCAGCGCCACGGAAATTTATACCCATGTTCAAACGGAACGCCTGCTTGGCATACACAGGCAATTTCACCCGCGGAGCCGACAGTGAACGGCGGCGCGAACACCCTTGTCACCTGTCATGCCAACGCGGACTTTGACGCTTTCGCCGCCATGCTGGCCGTACGGCGTATATGTGAACGCTGCGCGCTGTTTTTTCCGGGCAGTCAGGAAAGGCCCCTGCAGAAAGTTTATGCGGAGATCGACAAAAACGCATACGGATTTGTGGAAGGATGCCCGGACTGGGAGAGTTTTGACCGTCTGGTCCTCGTTGACACACGGCAGCGCAGCCGGGTGCGTCATGTCGAACCCTTGCTGGAGCGCCAGGGGGTGCGCATCGAAGTATGGGATCACCATCCGGAATCCGCCGATGACATCGCGGCGGCTTCCGCGCGCATTGCCAAAGTGGGCGCGGTCACCACACTGCTCGTCCAGAAGCTTCAGGAACGCGGCATCATCCTGACCCGGGAGGAAGCCACTCTTCTGGGACTCGGCATTTACAGCGACACCGGCTCTTTCACCTATTCATCCACCACGGCTGACGACTTTCTGGCCGCGGTCTGGCTGCTCGGACAGGGCATGAACGTGCGCCGGATAAACGACATGGCGTCGCACGAACTGACAAGCCAGCACATCCAGGCCCTGAACAGATTGCTTGAGTCCGCCCAGACTTACATGATGGACAACAACCCGGTGGTGTTGGCCGAGGTGTCTCTGGAGCACTATCTCGGTGATTTCGCTTCACTGGCGCACAAACTTATGGAGATGGAAAAAATTTCCGTGCTCTTTGCCGTGGGACGCATGGGAGACCGCATACAGGTAGTGGCGCGCAGCCACAACGAGGCTTTTGACGTAGGTAAAATATGTACGTCTCTTGGCGGCGGCGGACACAGTTACGCGGCCTCGGCCTCAATCCGCGGCATGACACTTGACGGGGTGCGGGAAAATATCCTTCGGCGCCTGCAGGGACAAAACAGGCCCGGCAAAACAGCGCGGGATTATATGACCGCCCCGGCCATAGGGATTGACGCTGAAGCCACGTTACGAGAAGCCGACGAACTCATGCTGCACTTCGGCCTCAAGGCGGTTCCGGTCTTCAGCCACGGCAAGCATGCCTGCATCGGGCTGCTGGACGCGCAGACGGCTTCACGGGCCGTCGCCCACGGCCTGAGCGGAGAGCCCGTCAGAGAATACATGCGGCGTTATATGCGCACCCTTCCCCTTGATGCCGATTTACAGCAACTCAGCGACATTATTGTAGGACACCGTCAACGCCTTGTCCCCATCATGGAGGGGGGAGAAGTTGCCGGCGTTGTCACGCGGACGGATCTCATCAATCTCTTTGCCAGCGAACCCGGCCTGATTCCCGTCCAAAGAGACAGGCACAAAGCCCGCAATGTGGGCAAACATCTGCATGATCGCCTTCCCGAAGAACTCCGCAAAATATTGGCGCTTGCCGGAGACGCGGGCGCGCGGCTCGGCCTGCCTGTTTATGCCGTGGGCGGTTTTGTCCGCGACATGCTTCTGGACAGACATACCCAGGATGTCGATCTTGTGGTGGAGGGCAACGGAATCGCTCTGGCGAGGGAGCTCGCCCGTCAATTGAACGGGCGTGTGCGTGACCATCAAAAATTTCTGACCTCCGTCGTCATCTATCACAACGGCAAGGGAGAGGAGGCGCGTATTGACGTTGCCACAGCCCGCCTTGAATATTACGAATATCCGGCTGCTCTGCCGACTGTGGAATTGTCGTCTCTCAAAATGGATCTTTTCCGGCGGGATTTTTCCATCAACGCTCTGGCCGTGCGTCTTGACGGAGAACACTTCGGCGTCCTGGCGGATTTTTTCGGCGGATGGCAGGACATAAGGGATCGCACCATACGCGTGCTCCATACCCTAAGCTTTGTGGAAGATCCCACGCGCTGCCTCAGGGCCGTGCGCTTTGAACAGCGCTATGATTTTCGCATAGGCACAGGTACGGAAAAACTCATCAGAAACGCCCTGTCCTTAAAACTGATGGATCGCCTTTCCGCCACGCGCCTGTTCAACGAATACAGGCATATTTGCGAAGAGGCCAATCCCGTGGCCTGTTTCACACGCATGCGGGAACTCGGAATTTTGTCCGCCGTGGCCCCCGCCCTTGTCCTGACCCCGACAAAAATTGTCCTGTTGCAGCAACTCAGGGAAACAGTGGCCTGGTATGCCCTGCTCTACTTTCGGGAAACCGCCCAGCGATGGATCGTCTATTTTTATGGTCTTGCCACGGGTCTGTCCTATAAAGACGCCTCGGCGGCCTACGACAGGCTCGGTCTGCCGGGGACAAGAAAACAGGAAATTTTGCGCAGCCGTGAACAGTTGCGCCATGTAAAGGACAAGCTGCTGAAATGGCAGAAAAAAAATGATTCCGGCAATGCAAGGATAAGCGACCTGTATGAACTGTTACGCGCTTTCTCTCCGGAATGCCTCATTTACCTTATGGCTGCCGCGAACAAGGAAGACCTCAAAAAAGTGCTTTCGCGATATATTACCCAATGGAGCAGGGAAAAGCCGGATATTACGGGAGATGACCTCAGACGCCTCGGGCTCGCGCCGGGACCGGCGTTCAGCCGTATATTGCAGGCCGTGCTAACCGCCAAGCTGGACGGGACTGTCGTGAATGTGGAGAGCCAGTTGAGGCTTGCCAAAAAACTGATGCGCGGGGAGTATCCATGATGTTCCGGAGTTCTTTTTTGTCTCCCGCCGGGCTGATTCATCCTGAAACCGGCGGCGAAGCTCCGCTCCGCCTCAGGCTGCCGGACGGCAGCATTACGTCAAAGCCGGAGGCACGATTTTTTAACGCGCCTGAAGGCGTCCTGGGCACAGCTCCCGAGGACTTCCAGACGCTTGTCCACCAAATCGTAAAGGCTGCCCGGAGTAAAGCCGCCGTTTTTACGCCGTCGCCCCACAGGCAGACCCGTGAGCAGAACAAGGGCCTCCTCTATGCGTCGCACGGGCCAGACGGAAAAACGCTTCCGCTCGACAGCATCGCGAATTTCGGCTGAAAGCATCAAATGATCCACGTTGTCCGCCGGGATAATTACCCCCTGCGTTCCCGTCAGTCCGTGACGCGCGCAAACTTTGTAAAAACCCTCCACTTTCCGCGTCACCCCGCCGACAGGCAGAATCTGCCCGGCATGGCTCAAGGCGCCGGTAAAGGCCAGGTCAAGCCGCGCCGGCACATCGGACAGGGCTGAAACAAGGGCGGCAAGCTCGGCGCCTGAAGCGGAATCTCCCTCAATTTCGGCATAACTCTGCTCAAAATACAGCGACCCGGAAAGCACCAGAGGTTTTGTGCGGGCAAAAAGATTTGTGAGATAGCTTTTAAGGATCATCATGGCTTTCGTATGAATGGGGCCGCCAAGCTCCGCCTCGCGCTCCAGGTCAATGATGCCTTCATGCCCCACTCCGACCGTGCAGGAAATGCTGTGCGGCAGCCCGAATTCAAAATCGCCGTGCCAGGTGACGGAAAGGCCGTTTACCTGACCGACGGCCGCGCCGCTGGTGCGAACCTTGATGAGTTCACGGTCATATTCCTCCATAAAAATTTCTTCCGCCAGATTGACGCGCCAGATGCGCGAGGCCCAGGCCTCTTCAAGCACGGCGGCGTTCACGTTCACAAGTTTGCGCATGCGGGCAAGAGCCGAAGCCTCAATCATGATTTCGCGCAACTGGGAAAACCTGAGAGAAAGCCGGCGCTGGTCCTCACAAAGGCACGAGCCGAGATCCACAAGCCAGGCCAGCGCCGGCCGGTCAAAGACAAGAAGCTTTGCTTCCGCGATAATTCCCGCGAGATGCCGCAGGTACAAACGGATGTTGGTCGCGTTGCGTTCCGCGAATTCGTTCATTTGAGCCTTGATGCGAAACTGTTTGGCAAAGCGGTCGTCATTGACGAGCAGCGTCTCGTACAATTCCTCGCCGCCTATCAACACGACCTTGAGGTCCAGCGGCAGGGGGGCCGGCATGATTCCCTTGGTGCGCACAGCGGAATCCGGCGCTTCCTCCGCGTCCTCAATATGGGCCATATTGGAACGCAGGGCGCGCAAAAGGCCTTCCCAGGCACTGGCATGCTGCAAAACGTCCTCCAGATGCAGCACCAAAAAACCCCCGTTTGCCCTGTGCAGGCTTCCGGCCCGTATCAGGGTGAAATCCGTGACCAGGGTTCCCATCTCGGATTCTCGCTCAACGCAGCCAAGCAGGTTGACGGATGTGGGATGGTCCTCAACAACTATGGGGGCGCCGGAAAGATCGCAGTTGTCCACAAACAGGTTGACTTCGTAGCGATAAAAAACGCTTTCCTGGGCAAGGGTGGGATGGACTTCTCCACTTTGCGGCTGCTGGGGGCCTTTCGACAAAAACGCCTCGGTATTTTTCAAAATATCTTCGCGGATTGCGGTAAAATACTCTTCAAGGCCGGCAACGGGACAGGCCTTCAAAAACTGGTTCCGCACGGGCGCAAGCAACGCGTCCAATGCCTGCGTCATAAGGGATTGTTCCAGACCTCGCTCATCATCCCGAAACGATTCCGCAGCCTTGTTCAACTGACGCATAAAGCCGGACATGGATTGCGCCAGATCATCTCCACGCTGCTTCAGATCGAAGCGCGCGCTGTTGTCCAGACGGTCGAATTCATCCTCGCTCAAACGTTTACCCTGCAGAACAGGATACATGGTCAGCGACCCTTCTTCGTCCAAATCCAGAGCAAAGCCTTTGTGTTCGGCCAGAGAATTCATTTTGCGCAAAAGCCGCATCCGGATGCGCTGAAAATGCTTCAGGAGTTTCGCGTGCGCTTTGACATATGTTGTGGCCTCAAAGCGGCGGCGGATATCTTTTTGAATATTTTCAATCACTTCATTGAGAATATGGCGGAATTTTTTCCCCTGGCCGGCCGGAAATGTCAGAAGAACCGGACGGTCAGGATCCTTGAAATTGTGTACGTATACAAGATCGGGCGGCGTTTTCGACTTGCGGGCGCGCCGGCGCAGCCAGCCGAGCGCCATGTGGCTGCGCCCCATCCCCGGTTCACCGGAAAGATAGATATTGTAGCCGGCGGTATTGATCTGCAGGGCAAGATTCAGGGCATGCAAAGCCCGCGGCTGGAAACGCCCGCCGGGCGGCGGAAGAGGCACGGCGCTGCTGTTTTCCCACGGGATGCGCTCGGGATCAAGAGTGGCGCGCAAACGTGAGGCGGGCAGGGCTGAGGGAGACGGCATGGGTTATTGCCCTCGTGTGAGTTGTTCAAGAATTTCACGCGCGCCGCTTTCAAGCAGCTCATCCGCCAGCCGCAGGCCAAGGCCGCGCGGGTCGGCGCTTGACCCGGACTTTTCCCGGCGCAGCATGCGGCTTCCGTCAATATTCGCCACAAGGGCTTTCAAAATCAATGTATTTTCATCGCGCAAACGCGCATGTCCGGCCACAGGCGCCTGGCAGCCGCCTTCAAGCCCTTCCAGAAGTCCGCGTTCCGCCTCGACGCAAAGCCGCGTCGCGCGGTCTTCCAGTTTTTGCAGAATACCCGCAAGCTCATAATCGTCCGCACGGCATTCGATTCCCAACGCCCCCTGCCCCGCGGCCGGCAAAAAACGCTCCACTTCGAAAAAACACAGCGCCGGCGCTGTCAGATTGAGCCTGCGAAGAGCCGCCGCCGCCAGGACAACGGCATCGTGAACTCCCTCCTTCAGCCTGCGCAGGCGCGTATCCACATTGCCGCGCAACGGCTCCACGCACAAATCCGGCCTCATGGCCAAAAGCTGGGCCTGACGGCGCAGACTGCTCGTCCCCACTTTGGCGCCTTGGGGCAAAGCCTCCATGTCGGCGTAGTTGACGGAAAGGAAGGCGTCGCGGCAGTCCCCGCGACCAGGCACGCAGACCAGCGCAAGGCCTTGCGGCAGGGACATGGGCACATCCTTGACGCTGTGGACGGCCAGATCGGCGCGACCGCAAAGGAGCGCTTCCTCGATTTCCTTGACGAACAGTCCCTTGCCGCCAATTCCGGCCAGCGGAACGTCCTGCATGATGTCGCCTGTTGTTTTTACAACTTCGAGCGACAATTCAAGAAAAGGGTACAGTTTCCGCAGGCTGTCTTTAACGGCATTGGCCTGCCAGAGCGCCAGCCGACTGCCGCGCGTCGCGATAACCAGATTTTTTTTCATTCGCCCGGAAACAGATTGCCATTGGTTTTGGTTGTCTCTCGTGAACTGCCGCGAGATTGTCGCAGGCGGATTTACTCCGCCGCAAGCGACAATCCCAAAGCGAAATATGCTCTAATGCCCGCAACCGGCGCAGTTTCCGCCGGAGCATCCCCCGCACCCGCCCGCGGAGCCGGGCCGGGCGCGCTCTTCCCCACCGGATCCGTCGCGGTGCCGCGCCGGACGCGACATGAGCCTGCGCGCAGTCTTTCTGCCGCATTCGGGACAAAAAGGAAGGTCTGCGCCGAAGACCAGCTCCTCAAACTCGTTCCCGCATTTTTCGCAAACATACTCGTAAATGGGCATAAAATTTCCTTACCCGCCGTGGATGGCGCCGTCTTTTTTGAGATATTCCCTGAACTCTTCCGGATTTTCGGCAAGGTAGTACTCGGCGAGCCAGCAGAACAAGTGCCCGGCGGCGATGTGGATTTCCTGGATCAGCGGGGTGAATTCGCTTGACACATCAAGCAGAATGCCGCAAAGGGGGGCCATGGCTCCTCCCCCCAGCCCGGTCAGCCCCACGGTGTGCATGCCCGCCGCGAGGGCGGCCCGCAGGGCCGCGACAACATTGGCGCTGTTGCCGGAAGTGGAAATGCCTATGAGCATATCCCCCTTGCGGCCGAGGGCTTCCACCTGGCGGGCAAAAATCCGGGCAAAATCCGAATCATTGCCGATTGCCGTCAGACACGATGTGTCCGTGGTGAGCGCGATAGCCGGCAGCGCGCAACGATCCGCGAGAAAACTGTTCACAAATTCCGCCGCCAGGTGCTGCGCGTCCGCGGCACTGCCGCCGTTGCCGCAAAGCAGGATTTTTCCTCCCCCCTCAATGCAGGTCGCCACGCGCAGGGCCATTTCGCGTATGCGCTCTCCTCGCGCCGCAAAAAATTTTTCCCGGAGACGCGCGCCGTCAGCCGCATGGCGCGCTATTATCTCCAGTCCCCTGTCTCCCGTCATTGCCACGGACATGCCTGCCTCCCCTCATCCATCGCCGCTTCTTTTATGCCAAAGCCGGCCAGGTGGCAAGCGCTTCCAGCAAAAAACAGGGTTATTCAGTTCTTCCAAACCTGATATTATTCCATTTCTGACCCGCGGCGACGGCCCCGCAAAAAACGCAAGGCGGCAACCAGCGCCGCTCCGGCAAGGGCGCACTGCCAAGGCCTGCCCATGCCGTACGCCGCCAGGGCAAGGGTGAGGAGGACGCCGAAAACCGCGGCCGTGGCGTACAGCGGCTCTCCGACGGCGCGGGCGGTATCGCTGAGGGCCATATCCCGCACAAGACCCCCGACAAGAGCCGACAGTACGCCCAGCACCAGACAGCCTGTCAGCCCGAGCCCGGCGCCGCCCGCTTTGGACGCGGATGCCCCGGCGGCCAGGCCTAGGCCGGCGCTGTCAAACCAATAAAAACAGGCGGCCCAGCGCCGCGAAAGGCGGGCCGCCGCTATTCCCGTGAATCCGCCGGCAACGGCGGCGGCCAGATAGCCGCCGCGATCCAGCGAAAAAGCCGCTTCGCCGAGCAGGCCGTCCCGCAGCAGCGGCAGGCTCAAACCGGACAGGCAGGCCAGCACCATCGCGCCAGTAATATGCCCGCCGTATGTGCGGCCGCGGCAGGCGGCGGCGGCGGCGAGCAGGGCGCAGGCCGCCAGATCCAGGATAAACAGCGGCCCGCCGCCCATTATTTGGCAAAGCCCACAGCCCGGCGCTCGCGGATGACCGTCACGCGGATCTGTCCGGGATAGGTAAGATTTTTTTCTATTTTTTCCGTAATGTCCTTGCAGAGCAGGTACGCCGCGTCGTCGTCCACGTTGTCGGAGTTCACCATGACGCGAATTTCGCGCCCGGCCTGTATGGCATAGGCCTTGGCGACCCCCTCAAAACCCGTGGCGATGCTTTCAAGCTCTTCCAGGCGCTTGACGTAATTTTCCAGCAATTCCTTGCGCGCGCCGGGGCGCGCCCCGGATATGGAATCCGCGGCCTGAACCAGGACGGCCAGAGCAGTCGAAGGCCTCTGATCTTCGTGATGCGCGGCCACGGCATGGATGATTTCCTGATTTTCATTGTATTTTTTGGCCAGATCGGCGCCGATGATCGCGTGCGGCCCCTCAACTTCATGGTCCACAGCCTTGCCTATGTCATGCAGCAGGCCGGCGCGTTTGGCTTTTTTCACATCCATGCCGAGTTCCGCCGCCATCATGCCGCAGAGGGCGGAAACCTCCAGAGAGTGCTGCAGCACATTCTGCGTGAAGGATGTCCTGTAACGCAGCTGGCCGAGCAGGCGGACGATTTCAGGATGGATGCCGTGCACGCCGGCGTCGAATGTGGCCTGTTCGCCCACTTCGCGCACTTTCGCGTCCATCTCCTGTTCACATTTCTGCACGATGTCCTCAATTCGGGCGGGATGTATGCGCCCGTCCTGAATAAGGCGTTCCAGGGCCATTTTGGCGACCTGCCTGCGCAATGGGCTGTAGGCCGAAAGAATGACGGTCTCCGGCGTGTCGTCAATAATCAGGTCCACGCCCGTGGCCGCCTCCAGCGCGCGGATATTGCGCCCCTCGCGGCCGATAATGCGGCCCTTCATGTCTTCGCTGGGCAGGGTCACGGCCGTGACGGTCTGCTCGTTCACATAGTCGCCGGCGTACCGCTGAATAACATTGCAGAGAATTTCCCTGGCCTTGCGGTCCGCGCTTTCATGGGCCTGCGTCTCTATCTGCCGGATCATCCTGGCGGCCTCGTGCCGCGTTTTCGCCTCAATTTCCCCAAAAAGGCGCTCCCTGGCCTCTTCCGGAGTCAAACCGGCAACCTGCGACAACTTCCGCTCCTGCTCCGCCAGACGGCTTTGCAAAAATTCCTCCGTTTCCGTCAGTTCGCGCTCCTTGCGGGCCAACTGCTTTTCCGCCTGCAGGAGATCCCGTTCTTTCCCGGTGGCCTTTTCAAGTTTTTCCTCCAGACGGATGGTCATTTCCTCCAGTTTGCGCTCCCTGGCCTTTACTTCCCGTTCCCGCTCCTTGTATTCACTCTCCATCTCACGTTTCTGGCTGAAGAGGTCATCCTGGCCTTCCAGCAGAATTTCCTTTTTTTGCGCCTGAGCCTCCTTGCGGGCCTCCTCCACAATGCGTTTCGCAAGCGCCCCGGCATCCCCGATGCGCTTTGTCACCGCGCATCTGTGCAATATATAACCCGCCGCCAGCCCGGCGAGAACGGCCGCCCCAAGCGCAATAACAGACAAAATATCCATAGCTGCCTCACTTTACAAGAACGGTTTTCGGGACGGATGCGGATACGCATGAGGTCGGCATCGCCCTGATAACCGGGGACTCCCGCCCGGGCGGGAACATGGGGGCGGACAAGCGGCTCCGGGGCCGGCGGGAATTGACTGAACGACGCTTGCGCAAAGACGCCCGGCGCGGCTGGACGCGCGCCGGGACCGAAGCCGCCGCGACAATCGCTGCATGCCCCGGAGAGCCGTGTCACGCGTGCGGTGCAGAACCTGGTTTCCCAGGTCGGGCGCCGATATGTTTTTTTCAGGCTTCCCGGTCAGGACCGGGCATGCACACAAAAAACAGGAATCGGCTCCCTTGTTTCGCAGTCTTTGTCAGGTCAGCACCGAGGCATGGATCACGCGCACTCCAGGGAAACAGTATCAACGCGCATTTTCTATCTCTGAAAGCATGGCCATGACGCGATGTTGCACGTCATCCAGCTTTTTTTGCATTTGCAGCACATCATCCGCCAATCCGAGAGCCAGAAAAATCAGCAGCGCCTCCTTGCCCTGCCCCCCGTAAAACTTCAATTCGGCAAACCGTTCTTCCAGAAGGCGCACGGCAACGCGCACACGCTCCATGTCAGCGCCCGGCTTAAACGCCACTTCATGGCCAAGAACGATAAGGTTAATGTTTTCACCCACAAAATTCTACTCAATATTCTCGTGTTCCTCAATTTTGCGCAACAGGGCATCCAGCCGCTTCATCGCCTCGCCGCGGGTGTTTTCCTCCTGTGCGAGGGAGGCGCACATTTTGCGGTTTTCCTCCGACAACTCCGCTATTTTGGCGGAATTTGTTTCCGATTCCGACCGAATGCGGGCGTTTTCCGCCTTCAAACGGTCAATTCCGGCCAGAAGCTCGGATATGCGCTGTTCAAGTTTTTCAAGAACTTCCATGGCTCATCCAATATCATTACGATTGAATAATGGCAACCTGTATCCGCGGCCTCAATTTTTTTTTCGCGGCAGATTTTTCTGCCTGGAGCGGGCAATGGCCATTTCGCCTTCGGGCACGTCCCTGGTTATGACGGAACCCGCGCCGACAAGGCTGTTCGCGCCGACAACAACCGGAGCGACCAGCGCCGTGTTGCTGCCGATAAAGGCTTTCTCGCCGATGCTGGTTTTGTGTTTGCCGCGGCCGTCGTAATTGCAGGTGATTGTTCCGGCACCGATGTTCGCTCCGCTGCCGATGTCCGCGTCACCCAGATAGGTCAGGTGGTTTGCCTTGGCCCCCTCGCCCAAGCGGGCGTTTTTGATCTCCACAAAGTTGCCGGCGCGCGCCGCCGCTTCCAGCACGGCGCCGGGCCGCAGGCGGGCGAAAGGCCCCACAAGCGCTCCCGCGCCCACCCTCGCGCCTTCCAGATGCGAAAAATGGCGCAGTTCTGCTCCCTCTTCAATCACGCTGTCGCGGACAACGCAATGCGAGGCCACCCTGGCCCCGCGTTTTACCTCGGAACGCCCCAGAATCTCGCAGGGGCCTGTCAGTTCGGCGCCGGGCTCCACGCGCGCGAAAGGGGAAATCCGCGCCATGTCCGGCGCGTGCAGAAGCACGCCGCGCTCCAGAAGGCGCATGACCACGCGCCGGCGCAGGATCTCCTCCACCCGGGCAAGCTCCCGCGGAGAGTTGACGCCGAGCAGCCCCTCGTCCCGTCCGCATTGCACCGCGCGCACATCGTACCCCCCGGCGACGGACAGGGCGACCAGATCCGTGATATAGTATTCCCCGCTTTTATTGGCCCCGGTTATGCGGGGCGACAGGGTTTCCGCGAGCGGCAGGCTGATCAGGTACAGGCCGGCGTTGACCTCGCGATGGAGCTCCAGAGTTGACGGGTCGCAGTCCTTTGCCTCCACAATGGCGCGGACATTGCCCCCGGCGCGCACAACACGGCCATAGGAACCCGGTTCGTCCAGATCAAGCGTCGCGAAAGCCAGATCGGCCCCCCCGGCCTTTTCAAGAAAATCCCGCGTCGTCTCCGCGTCCAGCAAAGGCGCGTCGCCGTTGACGACAAGCACATGCCGGCAGCCCGCGCCGGCAAGCGCGGGGAGGGCCAGCATCAGGGCATGTCCTGTGCCGAGCTGTTCCTCCTGAAGGACAAAACGCCCTCCGGGAAAGGCCGCCTCAAGCATGCGCGCCTGATGCCCCGCCACTATCCAGATATTTTCGGCAAAATGCGGACGCAGTGCGGCGAGAACATAGGCAAGCATGTATTCGCCAAGGAGCGTCTGCAGAACCTTGGGTCTGTCGGAATGCATGCGTGTGCCCTTGCCGGCCGCAAGAACAAGCGCCGCTGTATTCGGCATGGCGGCTCCTCTGAAAAATCGTCTGGCTGGGGTATTGCCCCCGCATGTATCACTTCCCTAGCCCATTGTAAAGACAAGCCCGTCGCCCTTCACGTCCACGACCACATGCTGGCCGTCCCGTATATTGCCTGAAAGCAGCTCGCGGGCGAGAGGGGTTTCTATGCGTTGCTGCACGTAGCGCTTGAGCGGGCGCGCGCCGTACACGGGGTCATAGGCCGCTTCGGCAATGAACGCGCGCGCGGCGTCAGTCAGGAAAAGCTTGATCTTGCGGGAATCCAGGCGCGTTTGCAGACGAACGGCCTGCAAATCCACAATACGCTCAATCTGTTCGCGTTTGAGCGGCAGGAAAAGCACGGTTTCATCCACCCGGTTC
This sequence comes from Desulfovibrio sp., assembly GCA_031291035.1. Classification (GTDB taxonomy): domain Bacteria; phylum Desulfobacterota; class Desulfovibrionia; order Desulfovibrionales; family Desulfovibrionaceae; genus Desulfovibrio. The sequence goes on along the minus strand of JAISLI010000046.1, from coordinate 21,633 downwards.
AAAAATTCCGGCCGGAAATGGGCGCGCAGGGCGTTCATCACCTGCGCGCGCGCCTCGTCCCGCAGGCTGCCGTCCCGGCCTATGCCGTCCAGAAGGTGCATGGAGCCGATATTGGACGTCATGATGACAATGCAGTTGCGAAAATCCACAGTACGCCCCTGGCTGTCGGTCAATCTGCCGTCGTCAAGCATCTGGAGGAGCGTGTTGAACACATCGGGATGCGCTTTTTCAATCTCGTCGAACAACACGACGGAATACGGCTTGCGGCGCACGGCCTCGGTGAGCTGGCCGCCCTCGTCATAGCCCACATATCCCGGAGGCGCGCCGATGAGACGCGAAACGGAATGCTTTTCCATATATTCGCTCATGTCCAGGCGCACCATATTGTCTTCCGTATCAAACAGCGCGCGGGCCAGCGCCTTGGAAAGCTCCGTTTTGCCGACGCCCGTGGGGCCGAGAAAAATAAAGGAACCCGTGGGCCGGGCCGGGTCGGACAGGCCCGCCCTGGCCCGGAGCACGGCGTCGGCGACAGCGCTCACGGCCTCGTCCTGCCCGACGACCCGCCTGTGCAGCTCATCGGCGAGCCTGAGCAGTTTTTCACGCTCGGACTCCAGCAGCCGCGCCACGGGGATGCCCGTCCAGCGGGCCACAATGTCCGCCACGTCATCCGGACGAACTTCCTCGCGCAACAGTCTGGACCCGTCTTTTCCGTCATCGCCGGCGGCGGCCTGAGCCAGTTTCTTCTCCAGTTCCAGCAGCTTCGAATATTTGAGTTCCGCGGCCCTTGTGAGATCATAGGCCTGTTCGGCCCGCTCGATGGCCAGCCGCGTCTGTTCTATTTGCTCCTTGATTTCGCGCACGGAATCTATGGAGTTCTTTTCCCGTTCCCACTGGGCGCGCAGTGCCGCCTGGCTGGCGCGGAGGTCGGCGAGTTCTTTTTCCAGGCGCTCCAGGCGTTCGCCTGAGGCGGCATCCGTTTCTTTGCGCAACGCCTCGCGTTCAATTTCCAGTTGCATGATCTTGCGGTTCACTTCGTCCAGGTCCGCCGGCAGGGAGTCGATTTCCGTCCGGATCATGGCGGCGGCCTCGTCAATGAGATCAATGGCCTTGTCGGGCAGCCGCCTGTCCGGGATATACCTGTCTGAAAGAGTCACCGCCTCCACTATGGCCGAATCGCTGATGCGCACGCCGTGATGCACTTCAAAGCGCTCTTTCAGGCCGCGCAGGATGGAAACGGCATCCTCCCGCGTAGGTTCGTCAACCATGACCGGCTGGAAACGCCGCTCCAGAGCAGGATCTTTTTCGATATACTTGCGGTATTCGTCCACCGTCGTCGCGCCGATGCAGTGCAGCTCGCCGCGGGCCAGCATGGGTTTCAGGAGATTGCCGGCGTCCATGGAACCTTCGGTTCTGCCGGCGCCGACAATGGTATGCAGTTCGTCAATGAAAAGAATAACCTGGCCTTCGCTTTTTTCAACTTCGCCCAGCACGGCCTTTAGGCGTTCCTCAAACTCGCCCCGGTATTTCGCGCCGGCGATAAGCGCGCCCATGTCCAGCGCGAACAGCTTGCGCCCTTTCAAACTCTCGGGCACGTCTCCCTTGACGATGCGGAAAGCCAGGCCTTCGGCTATGGCGGTCTTGCCGACGCCCGCCTCGCCGATAAGCACGGGATTGTTTTTCGTGCGCCGCGACAGAATGCGGATTACGCGGCGTATTTCAGCCTCGCGGCCGATTACGGGATCCATTTTGCCCTGGCGCGCCGCCTCCACAAGATCGCGGGAGTATTTCACGAGAGCCTCAAAGGTATCTTCGGGATTGGGGCCGGTCACGCGCGCGCCGCCGCGCAGTTCTTCCATGGCTTTGACAAAACCCGCGCGGCTGACATTGTACTCCTTAAAAATCAGCCCCAGGGGCGAGGACGGCTCCACGCCGGTGAGAGCGGCAAAAAGGTGGTCCACGCTGACGTATTCGTCTTTCATGCGGCGGACCTCATTCCGGGCTTCCGCCAAAACCTTGCCCGCGCGCGGCGTGACGGTAATCCTGGCGGGATCCGTTCCGCCGCCGGAGACGCGCGGACGCCTGTTCAGGGCCGTTTCCAGCGCCACAGCAAAGGCTTTTGTCTGCACGCCCGCATGCTCCAGGATTCTGGGAACAATGCCGTTTTCCTGCCTGACCAGCGCCAGCGCCAGATGCTCGGCATCCGTCTCCTGATGTCCCATACCCGCGGCGATATGTTGCGCCTCGTCCACAGCCTCGCGGGCTTTATCCGTAAATTTGCCTATATCCATTGACGCACCTCCGCGCAAAATTCTTATTCTTCCAGGCCCTGCAGACGGCGAACCGTTCTTTCCAGCGTATCGACACGCTCCAGCAGATCGACGATAATCGTGCCGCCCACGACGGGCAGGTCAAGATCGACGCAAAGGCGCTCCAGTTTGCGCACTTTGTATATGTCCGCATCACAGAAAGAACATTCCTCCCCTTCACCGGATGTTTCAATCCAGCCCAGCGCGAGTATCTCCTGCAGGCGTTCCGGCGCGACGCCGCTTATCTCCACAAATTCCTTGTAGGTTATGAACGCGGATGCCATGTTTTCACCTCCGTGCTAGTGTGCCGCTATCCCCGCGGGCCAGACGATGACACGTCCGCGAGTTTCCGCCAGAGTTCCCGCTCTTCGTCCGTCAACGCCGCCGGCACGGCGATCATCACCCGCACAAGCAGATCGCCGCGCTTTGCGCCGCTGCCCAGCCCCCTGGCGCGCAGGCGGAATTTGCGGCCGGAACCGGAGCCCGGCGGAATGGTAAGCTCCACGTCGCCCTCCAGCGTGGGCACGGGAAATTTACCCCCCATCGCCGCCTCCCAAGGGGCCAGCCGCAAATCGCACAGCAGGTTGTCGCCGTCGGTCCTGAAATTTTGATGGGGCAGGTAACGCACCCGCAAAAACAGATCGCCCGGCGTGCCGCCGTCGGCCCCCGGCTCCCCCTGTCCCGCAAGGCGCAGCTTCGCGCCTTCGCGGATTCCGGAGGGCACATTGACCTCCAGCGTGCGCGGGCCCTTTTCCATGCGCAGCGTGAGGGTACGCTTGCCGCCGCGCTGCACGTCCTCCAGGCTCAAGGCCATCTCGGCTTCCATGTCTCGCCCGCGCCGCGCCCTTGCGGAAAAACCGCCGAAAGGGTCCGGCCCAAATCTTGCGCCCCTGCCCGGACTTCCTCCCTGGGCGGCCTCGCCGAAAAGGGTTTCAAAAAAGTCCGAAAAGCCGCCGGAACCGTCAAAGCTTTTGCCGTTAAACGTGAAGTGTACGTTTTCAAAACCGGGTTCTCCCTGAAATTGCTGCCCATGCTGCCAGTTCGCCCCCAGTTTGTCATACAGTCTGCGTTTTTCGGGATCTTTCAGGACTTCGTAAGCCTCGTTGATCTCCTTGAATTTTTCTTCGGATTTTTTGTCCCCCGGGTGGAGATCCGGGTGATACTGCCGGGCAAGCTTCTTGAACGCCTTGGAAAGATCCTCGGCGCTGCTTCCGCGATCCACACCCAAAAGCTTGTAGTAATCCTTGTACGCTACCGACATCGCATTCTCCTCCGTAAGGGGGCAATCTTCCGCCGCTTATGACAACGACCTCACAAAAGATAAAACAATACCCGGCAAGGTCAATATGCGGACGTCGCGGCAATTCCGCCGCAAGCCCGTGCCGGGATTGAAAAATCTTTTGAAATTTCCCGTAACGACAGTGGAAATCAGTCAGAATTCTTTGGCGGTCATCTTTGCGATACCGGAGAGGGGGAAAAAAACCTGGTTTCAGGCCCGCGCCGCGGCCGCTGACGGCCGTCGTGACCGCGCCGGAAGAGCCGTCAGGGGGTGGAATCCTTGCGGCATCCCGCGCAACCGCATGCGAGATTTTTGCCCTGTTTCAAGGTCCGCAGCATTCGTCTGACAATCAGCGCCACCGCGCCGGCCAGCAGCCCGCCGACGAGTACCGTTCCGCCGTGTTCCACGATAAAATCAAACATGACAGCCTCCTTTGCGAATTGAAAGTCCGGCGGGAAGTTACGGGGCGGAGGCCTTCAGGCCTCCGCCCGCCCGGAAAAAACGGATTCGCGATTCGCCGCGTCACGCGCGGGACGTCGCCAGAGCGGCCCGCAATGGCGCGTCGCCGCCCTTCTGCGGTCTGAGCAGCATCCACAGGAATGCGCCGAGCAGAACAACAGCCGCCGCCGTCCCGATGCCGAACGAGCCTGTAAGGTACAGCATGCTGAACTGATAAACGCACAGGGCGACGCAGTAGGCAAAACCGCACTGATACCCGATGGCCAGCCAGAACCACCCGGCGCTGTTCATTTCCCGTTTGATCGCGCCCATCGCGGCAAAGCAGGGAGCGCACAGGAGGTTGAACACCAAGAAGGAATATGCGGCGGTAGCCGTAAAATACTTGGCGAGCGCTCCCCAGATTTCCTGACCGTCTTCCGCCACCTCCGCGACGCCGAAAAGAATGCCGAAGGTGCCCACAACATTTTCCTTGGCGATGAGTCCGGTAATGGCGGCGACGGCGGCCTGCCAGCTTCCCCAGCCGAGCGGCGCGAAAATCCAGGCAACGAGCCCGCCCGCTTTTGCCAGTATGCTGTCCGGCATCTCCACCATCCCGAACGATCCGTCGGCCCATCCGAAACTTGAAGCGGACCAGACGAAAATGGTGGCCAGCAAAATAAGGGTTCCGGCCTTTTTGATAAAGGACCAGCCGCGTTCCCACATGCTGCGCAGAATGACCCCGGCGGTCGGCCAGTGATAGGCGGGCAGCTCCATGACAAAAGGCGCGACGTCGCCGGAGAACAGCCTTGTTTTTTTCAGGATTACGCCGGAGGAAATGATGGCGGCGATTCCGACAAAATACGCGCTCGGCGCAACCCACCACGCGCCGCCGAAAATGGCGCCCGACAGCAGGGCGATGATGGGAAGCTTGGCGCTGCACGGAATAAAGGTGGTGGTCATTATGGTGATTCTGCGGTCGCGGTTGCTCTCGATGGTCCGGGAGGCCATGACGCCCGGCACGCCGCAGCCCGTGCCGATCAGAAGCGGTATGAAAGATTTTCCGGACAGTCCGAATTTACGGAAGAGCCTGTCCATGATAAAGGCGACGCGGGCCATGTAACCGCAGGATTCCAGAAAGGCCAGAAAAAAGAAGAGGATGAACATCTGCGGCACAAAGCCGAGTACGGCCCCGACCCCCGCGACGATGCCGTCCAGTATAAGGGATTGCAGCCACCCGGCGCAGTTGAGGGATTGCAGAACATCGCCGAGCAAGCCGGGAATGCCGGGGATCCATACACCGAAGGCCGCCGGATCCGGTTTTTCAGCGCCTTCGCCGGGCTGAAAATTTTCCACGGCCTCCTCATAGGCGGATGAGCCGATGCCGGCAAAATGCCAACCCTCCCCAAAAACGCCCTCATTGGCCCAGTCCGTCGCAATGCCGCCAAGCGTCGTGATGGAGACGAAATAGACCAGAAACATCACCACAGCGAAAATCGGCAGCGCAAGCCAGCGGTGGGTGACAATCCTGTCAATTTTGTCGGACACGCTCAACCCTCCCGCATCGCCGCGCCGGAGGCAGTCATCTATTATGGAGTCAATATAGGCATATCGTTCGGCGGTAATGACGCTTTCGCTGTCTTCGTCCAGCTCGGACTCGCATCTCCTGATGTCGGCGTCAAGGCGATCCAGAACATCCTTGCCGATTCGCAATTTGTCCGCAATGTTCCCGTCGCGCTCAAACAACTTGACGGCAAGCCAGCGCCGCCGGGATTCCGGGAGGTCGCGCAGAACCGTTTCCTCGATGTGCGCGAGGGCGTGTTCGACACTGCCGGAGAAGCGGCACATGAATTCGGGCTTTTCGCCCCTGGCCGCGTCGAGGGCAAGCTCAGCGGCCTCCATCACGCCTTCGCCGGTTATGGCCGACATTTCCACGACCCCGCAGCCGAACTTTTTGGCGAGGGCCTCGATAACCACGACATCGCCTCTTTTTCTGACCGCGTCCATCATGTTGACGGCCAGCACAACCGGGATGTCCAGCTCGATAAGCTGCGTGGTCAGATAGAGATTGCGCTCCAGATTTGTGCCGTCAATAACATTGAGAATGACATCGGGCCTTTCGTCGATCAGATAATTTCTGGCGACGATTTCTTCCGGGGAATACGGCGAGAGCGAATACACCCCCGGCAGATCCACAATGACCACATCCTCGTGGTTTTTTAATCCGCCTTCCTTTTTTTCCACCGTTACGCCCGGCCAGTTGCCGACATACTGATTCATGCCCGTCAAGGCATTGAAAGCCGTTGTTTTGCCACAATTCGGATTTCCCGCAAGCGCGATCCTGACGCTCATGGACATTCCTCCGTGATTTGTTTTCAGACGTTGTCTCGAACCGCCCTCCGCGTGACGCGGCGCGCTATTCGACCTCTATCATTGCCGCGTCGGCCTTTCTCAGGGAAAGCTCGTAGCCCCGCACCGTCACCTCAACCGGGTCGCCGAGGGGGGCGAGCTTGCGGACGTGGATTTCCACATTTTTGGTAATGCCCATATCCATTATGCGGCGCTTGAGCGCGCCTGTGCCGTTGATCTTTTTCACGCGGACAGTGGCTCCGCAGGGAACTGTTCTCAAGGTGTTCACAACGCGGTTCTCCCCATTGTTTCAGCCCTCGCGTCCACCAGGATGAACTTGGCCGTTTCACGGCTTATGGCCAGACGGGACTGCTTTACGTTTACCACAAGATTGCCGCCCGCCTCCGTAATTACCGTTACTTCGCCGCCGACAATAAAGCCGAGTGTTTCTAGATGTTGACAAAATTCCGCGCCGCCGTTCACCCGGCGGACAATAACATTCTTTCCGGGGGGCACGCTCGTCAGGGGCTTCATGTTCATGCCCCCTTCCGCAGACGCGCATAGACATGCGCGCCCGTCAGCAGGGAAAACAATATGCCGAAAGCGATGTGAACGCGCCTGTCAAGCAGGCCTCCGGCAAGCATGCCGCCATAGCTCAGCGCGAGAAGGAGCATCTCCGCTTTTGCGCTGAGCCGTCTTCCCGCGCTCCTGGTCTGTTTGGCGCGGGCCGCGCCTCCAAATCGCGCTTCCAGAAGCGTGGCCGCCCCAATCAGCGCTTCCCGCGTAACGACGCCGGGATCATACCGCACAAGCAGGCTCCCGGTTCCGGCATTGCTTTCAACCTTCAGCACGCCGGGCCTGGCCTGAACGAGGCTTCGCGCCATGTCCATGATTTCCGGTTTTTTCAGCGCCTCCGCGCGAATGCGCACTCTCCCGTCAAAGAAGCTCGCGATCATCCGGGTGTCCTCTGTTCATGTTATACTGCGACCGCGCCGATTTTTCATGCATCCGGTTCGGCCTCATGGGCTTCGGTTTCATGCGCCGCGGCCGACGTGAAGGGGCGGATGCCGGACACGGCGATGGCCGATGTCAGGGCATTGTGCAAAAAGGCCGATACCCCCGGCCCCAGCAGGCCCATAAGGCCGCCCGCCAGAAAAACGCTGTTGCAGCACAGCGACGTGTGAAAGCCGCTGCGTATTCTGCCCAGCGCCTCGCGCGCTATCTTCCGCGCCCGCAGAAGGCCGTTCAAGTTCCCGTTGGTCAGCACAATATCCGCCACTTCGCGCGCGACATCAGTGCCCTCCGCCATGGCAATGCCCACATGGGCCGCGGAAAGGGCAAGGGAATCGTTTACGCCGTCTCCCACCATGGCGACGATGTGCCCTTGGGCTTTCAGGCGGCGGATATAGGCGGCCTTGTCTTCGGGAAGCATCTGGGCCTCGAATTCCTGTATGCCCGCCTGCTCCGCTATGCCCGCCGCCGTTTTCGCGTCGTCGCCCGTCAGCATGATGACGCGGGAAATCCCGTCGTCGCGCAGGGCCCGCACGGCCGCGGCGGCGTCCTTGCGGAGTTCGTCCTCAATCAGGATAATGCCGGCAAGCTCCTCGTCAATGCTCAAATACAGAATGCTTCTGCCTTTTCGGGCCTCGCGCCCAATGGCGGTTTTCTGTTCGTCGTCAAGCGGCGAGACAGAGAAATTTCCCGTTTTTTCGCGGCGTTCGCGCGCCACGTGTTCCAGCACGAAATGACCGCTGCCTATGCGAACCTTCTTGCCCTGCCATGTCGAGAGGATACCGTGGGCGACGACAAATTCGACCTTGGTGTGCTCTTCCCTGTGCTGCAGATTTTCTTTCTCCGCCGCATACACCACGGCCTGCCCCACAGGATGGACGAAATGCTCCTCAAGGCACGCGGCAAGGCGCAAAACCAGCCCGCGGTCTCTTCCGCCGAAGGGGATTACGCCCACAACCGCCGGACGGGCCATGGTCAGCGTGCCTGTCTTGTCAAAAACCACCACGTCGGCGTGGGCAATTTCCTCCACAAATTTGCCGCCCTTGATCAGCAGGCCGTTGTTGGCGGCCTCGCGCATGGCGGTGGACATGACGAGCGGCGCGGCAAGGCGGATGGCGCAGGAGTAGTCAACCAGCAGCACTGGGCCCGCGCGTCTGAAATCGCGGGTTACGGCGTATGTCGCGGCGCACAGCAGAAAATTGAACGGCACGATGGTGTCCGCCATCATTTCGTAGCGGTGCTGGAGCGTCGATTTGAGATTTTCGGAATCCTCAATGGCCTTGATGATGGAATGCAGGCGGGTGCCGTCGCCTATTTTCAACGCCTTGACGACAAGCTCGCCCGCCTCCAGCACCGTGCCGGCGTAAACGCTCGCGCCCGCGCCGCGGTGGACGGACCGGCTTTCACCGGTCAGGGATGCCTGGTTGATCATGCCCTTGCCGGCGACAATCGTTCCGTCCACCGGCAAAGCCGATCCCGCGCGCACGACTATCTCGTCGCCTTCGCGTGCCTGCGCGAAGGGGATGCGTATTTCGCATCCCTCCCGACGCACCCACACATGGTCAATGTGCAGGGCCAGACTTTCCTCAAGACTTGTCCGCGATTTTTTGCGTGTCCAGTCCGTCAGATATTCTCCCAAAGCGAAGAAAAAAACCATGGAAGACAGGAGCTTGAAATCCCGCTGCAGAAAACAGACTGTCAGGGCCGCGCCGTCCAGCACGTCCAGATTCAATTTGCCCCGCAACAGGGATTTCAGGGCCTTGCGGATATAGCGGACGGAGCGCAGCGCCGCGATCAGGAACACCACGAAACGTGGATACAGAAGACTGCGCAGCTTGCCCGGTATCGGGTTGTAAGGCGCCGGGGAATCGCAATCCGGCGCCTGCCCGGACTCCAGGCCCGCCGTTCCGGAGGAAGAAAGCGTTTTCCCCCCCCCGCGCCGCCCCTGTTTTCTCGCGGCCTGTCCGCGGGGCGGGTCATGGCTTTCACAGGTGATCAGCACGCTTCCCGTACCGGGCGAAAAGGCGAACTCCGCGCCGGGAAAAGCGCGAGAAAGCCACTCGTTCAAATTTTTTTTCTCAGCGTCCTCCAGCCGGCGGGGAGGGAATATCGGACGCAGACGCAAGCGGCCGGGAATGCCGTGCGCCACGAAATAGCATTCAAGCAGGCGGCGCCGGGCCTGTTCCGCGGAAACGGCGGCCGCCTCTGCCGACGGCCGCCGGCCTTGCCTGTTCATGATGCCTGATCTCTGGCCTTGCGACGTGACTGTTCGTTTCCGGCCTCCGCCGCAAGAACGTCAATATTCTCCTTGGCGCTTTCCACCATGGCCGCGGCCCGATCCTTGACGTCCATGCCGCAGCTCAGGAGCGTGGCGCAGGATTTCTTCAGATCAATGGAACCGCGGGAGAGCAAAACCGCGCCGACGGCGCCGACAATAACGCCAACCCCCACAGCCGGCCCGTATTTCCAAAAATTTCCTGCGGGCATGAAGTACCTCTTCAGTAAAAAGTGTTGTATGTTTCCCCAAACGATTTTCGTAAAATAGCGCAATGCGAAAATGAATGTCAATTCTTTTTTGGAAGAATATGCCCCGGCCCGCAAATCCGGTCCGATTGCATGGCGCATCGAAACGTGGCATATTGCGCCATGCGCCCAAGGCGCTGTCCCGGCCGCCGGGAGGGCTGCCGGAACGGTGCCGTACGCCAACCACATGATTTGCGGTTAAAAGATTTTGAAAAAAACGCTGTCCTGCTTCAAAGCCTACGACATACGTGGTCGTGTGCCGGACAGCCTTGACGATTCGGTTGCCTGGGCTCTGGGATACGCTTTCGCCCGAAATTTTGCCGCGCGCGATGTCGTTGTCGGCCGTGATGCCAGGCTGAGCGGCCCGGATTTGTGCGCCGCGCTCACAAAAGGACTTGATGCCGGAGGAGCGCGGGTGACGGATATCGGTCTTTGCGGTACCGAGGAAATATATTACGCCGCTTCACGGCAAGCCTTTGACGGCGGAATTATGGTCACCGGGAGCCATAATCCGGCGGACGAAAACGGTTTCAAGCTGGTGCGCGGAGGGGCCGTCCCGGTAAGCGCGGATTCCGGCCTCGACGAGTTGCAAGCCGCCGTCGGCGGCTTGCTGAATGCGGCTTCGCCCGTGCGGCCGCCGCGGCATCCCCCCCTTCAGACGCGCCGCCTCTCTTTCCGCAAGGAATATGTGCGCTGGCTCGCGGAATATAGCCGCATAGGCCGCCCCGCTCGCGCCCCCCTGAAAATTCTGGCGGATGCCGGCAACGGTTGCGCGGGCCTTATCCTTGAAGAACTCGCGCCTCTGTTGCCCTTTGAGCTTGTTTTCCGTCAGATGGAGGCCGACGGGCGTTTTCCGAACGGTGTTCCCAATCCCCTTCTGCCGGAAAAACGCGAAGGAACGGCCAGGGCCGTGAGAGAGTGCGGCGCGGATATGGGCATCGCCTTTGACGGCGATTTCGACCGCTGCTTTTTCTACGACGAGGAAGGCAATTTCATTGAAGGCTACTATTGTGTCGGCATTCTGGCCAGGGAACTCCTGGGCCGCCGCCCCGGCGGCAAAATCATCCATGACCCGCGGGTGTACTGGAATACCAGGGAAATTGCGCTCGCCGCGGGCGGCATACCCGTCATGAGCAAAACAGGGCATGCTTTCATCAAGGAAAAAATGCGGGCGGAAGACGCACTGTACGGCGGGGAAATGAGCGCTCACCACTATTTTCGCGATTTCGCCTTTTGTGACTCCGGCATGCTGCCCTGGCTGCTTGTGGCCTCTCTGCTTTCCCGCACCGGGCAATCCCTTGCCGGGATGGCGGCGGAACGCACGGCCGCCTGGCCCTGCAGCGGGGAGATAAACCGGCGTGTGCCGAACGCCGAAAAACTGCTGCAAAGCATCCGCGACCATTACGCAGCGGAAGCCCTGTACGAAGATCGTCTGGACGGCGTCAATCTGGAATTCCGTGATTGGCGTTTCAATGTGCGCATGTCCAACACTGAGCCGATTCTGCGTCTGAATGTGGAAAGCCGCGCCAATCGCGCTCTGCTGGAAGACAAGACCGCAGAACTGCTTGAGCGTATTGACGCGGAGGCCGGGTAATGCGCCAATGTCAAGTCCCGCCTGTGTTTTTCGGACACAGGCGGGGCTTGTGCCGGGAGGGATTCACAAATCGGCAGGCGGGAATAAAGGCCGAAACGCTTCGCTCCTGAACCGCCCTACTGAATCCGGCGGCAGGCAGTGGCAATCAGCAGGCTCGGGTCATAATAGATGCTTTGCTAGGCATTGAACCCATCGTACACCTGCATGGAGATTACGCCGTTTGGCGCACAGGCCTCGCCGGTCCAGTATATATCAACCCAGTCGGAAGCATTGACGGCGCTCAGGGCTGTTGCGATAGCAGCAACCAACTCTTCTTCGGTTCGCGGTTTTATCCCGCGGAGTAGGAAGTGGTATCAGAAAGCCGCTGACCAGGGGAATGCTGATGGGCAGTCGCGTTTGGCTGTGATGCTCTGGAATGGAAAAGGAATAATTCGCAACAGACAGGAAGCTTGCCGCTTATGGCGTACTGCCGGAGAACAGGGGGATAAGGACGCCATAGACAATTACAATCGTCTGTGTAGTGACTAACCGTATTATATTAGGGCCTGTTGATACTACTTGACAAAATCTTTTAAGTTATCGGTATGAAAATAACAAAACTCCAATTAAAACGAATCTCCGGCTGCCTTCCAACTCAGCGTGGCAATGTCAAAGATGAGCTACTGGGCCAAAACCGGCATTCTCACCCGTATTTTTGAGCGCTTGCAACAAGAACAGTTCAATAACGGACATGGCCGCCTATTCCGAAGACCGGCTGACCGCGAAGCCCGCATGACGGCACAGACACTCGCGCCTGACCTCCGCAAAGTCGCAATCCACCATTTCCGCAACAAGTTGCTCAAAGGAGGAAACGGGCCGCCAATCAAGCTGCAGACCGGCCTTGGAGGGATCGCCCAAAAGCGTTTCCACTTCCGTGGGGCGAAAATACTCCGGGCTCACCCGCACAATTGCCGTTCCCGGCCTGAGCGCGGTATTTTTCAATACGATCCGGGCAACGTCCCTGAGGTGAGAACGCTGCGTTCCGCTTGGCCGTTCCGCGTTTTCACCCGCCTGCGCCAGTCTGTCAACAATAACACTTTCATCAAAGGAGGCTATTTTGCCGGCCTCGTTAACGCCCTGGCCTTCCCAGCAGAGTTTCAGGCCGAGACGGCCCGCGGCCGCATTGACAAAATCGCGCACGGAACGCTGGCGGCCGGTGGCAATAACATAGTCATCCGGCCTGTCCTGCTGGAGCATCAGCCACATCATCTCCACGTAATCGCGGGCGTGTCCCCAGTCGCGCAGAGCATTCAGGTTGCCCAGGTACAGGCAGGGAGCAAGGCCCAGCACAATGCGGCACAAGGTCCGCGTTATCTTGCGGGTGACAAAAGTTTCGCCGCGCACGGGAGATTCATGATTGAACAAAATGCCGTTGCAGGCGAACATCCCGTAAGCCTCACGGTAGTTCACCGTAATCCAGTAGCCGAACAGCTTGGCGCAGGCATAGGGCGAGCGGGGGTAAAAAGGCGTTATTTCCGTCTGGGGGCTCTCCCTCACAAGGCCGAACAGTTCGGAAGTGGAAGCCTGATACACGCGCGTTTTTCTCGCAAGCCCCAACAGGCGCACCGCTTCAAGCACGCGCAGCGTGCCGATGGCATTGACCTCCGCCGTGTATTCGGGCTGCTCAAAGGAAACTTTTACATGGCTCTGCGCGGCAAGATTGTAAATTTCATCCGGAAGAATTTTCTGCACCAGCCTGATTATGCCGGAACTGTCGCATAAATCGCCATAGTGCAGATAAAAGGTTCTGCCGTCCTGGTAAACATCCTGAAAAATATTGTCAATTCGCTGTGTGTTGAGCGAGGAAGATCTCCGCTTGACGCCGTGGACTTCATAGCCTTTTTCCAGAAGGAATTTTGCCAGATAGGAACCGTCCTGCCCGGTAATGCCGGTTATCAGAGCTTTTTTCATGCGTTGCGCGACTCGTTGCAACAACAGGAACTCCGGCGGACAGTCGAAGAAACAATATTCATGATTCCCTACCAATACCCGTTCACAATGGCTCCCATACCGAGCATGTTGCCGGCCACGGCGCGCCATTGATCCTGCATGAAAGAACGCGCGCTGGCGGAATCCGTCAACTGGCCCACAGCGGCCAAACCATCCACAACAACCGACGGCGGATAGGATATCACCACAACCTGATCTCTGGAGGCATGCTGAATGACGGCATTGCCTTGAGAAATGGGATCATACACAATCATGACAAAGCTCCTTGACCATGAAGCCGCATCCGCTTACTTCCGTCTGCGCCGCTTCTGTTTTCCGGAGGCTGTTTTCGGGAGCCCCTTTTCCTTCTTTATCTCGTCCGGCCGGGTCGTGTCCAGCACAATATGCTCCGGCACAAAGCGTTCCGTGGTGTAGTTGTCCAAAGTTTTCTCTCCGTCCAGCAGGGCCAGTTCCTCGGCAGCGATTCTCTCAAAAGCTCCCTTGTTTTTGGCGGAAACAGGCTCCCCGCGCGGGTTGATCGCCTTGAGAGGGTTGATGAAGCGGCCATTCTGCCGCAGGCGGAAATCCAGATGCGGGCCGCTGGCCAGGCCTGTACTGCCCACAAAGCCTATCACCTGCCCCTGCCGCACTCTGCTCCCCGCGGATATCCCGCGGGCATAGCCGGAAAGATGCGAATACAGCGAATCCAGACCCGCAGAATGCCTGAGGACGACCTGATTGCCGTAGCCGCCGGCCCAGCCCTTGACCCTTACGACGCCGTCGCCCACGGCCTTTACCGGCGTACCTGTGGGCGCGCCGTAATCCACGCCCGGATGCGGACGATTCACGCCCAAAATCGGATGCAGACGATTCATGCTGAAACGCGACGTTACGCGCGTAAAGGCCAAAGGGGCCTGAAGCAGGGTTTTACGCAAATTCTCGCCCTTGCGGTTGTAATGTTGCGGTTTCTGGTCCCCGTCGCGAAACAGAAAGGCCTCAAACACCTTGCCCCTGTTCATGAAACGGGCCGCCAGAATACGGCCGTAACCGGCGGAATTCCCGTCCCTCTGCCGTTTTTCGATCAAAACGGCAAAGGCGTCTCCTTCCTGCAGATCGCGGATAAAATTGATCTCAGCCCCGAAAAGATCCGCCAAACGCAGGGCAAGCTGCGGACTCTCTCCAATATCCGCAACCGCCTGAAACATGTTGTCGTTTATTACGGCCTCCACCACAGCAAGGGTTGTGATGTATTCTATGGCCTCCAACCGGGTTACCGGATTTTCGATTCCCTCCACCACAAGACGCCGGTGAGCATCTATTTCGTATTCAAAACGTTTGAGCCGGCCGGTGAAGCTGTCTGTGACGATCATGTACGGTTGCCCCGTCCGAAAAGAACGCGGGGAAAAAATCCGCTTTGCCGCATGAATGTATGACTGTACGCTCTGCCCGGAATTTTTTTCCAGAATCTTGCCCACGGTGTCGCCCTTTTCCACCGTGCCATGCACAACCACATCCGCCGGTTCAGATATTTCCGGTTGTTCCAGGCTGTCAACCGCGTATTTGTCGCGCTCAATCTCAGGGGCTTTCCCTCCGGTCTGTCCGTCATCATTTTCAGGCAGAACGGCTTTGCCGTTTTCGTCGAGGCTAACACCCTCATGAACTTTTATTGTGCCGGATTCATCCGGTGATTCCGCTTTCGCTTCTTCCTCCGCTCCCGCGGATACCACTTGCTCCAGAACGGTGATAACACCCCCGTCGTCAGATACGGGCTTGGCGGAAAGCTCAAACACGCCCCCTGCCAGACACAAAAGAATCAGCGCGCGGAATACGGCAATATTTTTTTTCATGGACGCATACCATTATCTTAAAATCCGGCATGATTCAAGGCGCTGACCTGGCCAGACAACATCTTTGGCCCCGTCCGGAAATGAAGTTTTTTGTCCAAAAAAAACTAAAAGGACACAAAAATAATTGATTACAAACAGAAACAAATGGTTATACGGCAAACTCAGCCTTGTTTCAAAGAAAAAAAAATGGTATCGTAAGCCCCTTGCGTGTTCACTGGTTGTGGAACCAGCCTGTACGTATTGACAATCTCTGAAAATTACAACTGGCACCGTCATGATTTCACATTTTCCGGCGCTCCAGGAAGAAAATCCTTTCAAGACATTTTTGCACAATGCCAAAAACAGTTTTCCTCTGGCCGCTCTTACCGAAATAGTGCGCAAAAATCCGGGTGAAATATACAACCCTTTCACTCTTTGCGGCCCTGTAGGAGTCGGAAAAAGCCATCTTCTGCATACTCTGGCGACTATTTTCCAAAAAAAATACTTGTCGGAGCAAGTGGTTTGCACCAAGGCGCTACTCTTCTGCAAGGAGAACACCGAATGGATACTGCGGCCGGAAGACTTCTGGCAAGGCCACAGCGCCCTGCTTCTGGACGACATGCAGGAACTGGCTAACAAAAAAACCGAACAGCGCGCCCTTGAACTGATACTGGACGCCTGCCCCGCCTCTTCCGCAGAAAAAAATTGTCAGGTTGTCTTTACCTGCGCCGGAAACTCCAATTCTCTGAATTTTCTGGGAGAACGGCTGCGCTCGCGTCTGGAAAGCGGCCTTGTGGTGGAATTGGCCGCGCCGGATATGGACGTGCGGCTGCTTTACGCACGCGATGTCTGTAAAAAGAAAAACATCCCTCTTGAACGTGATCAATGCCTCTTTCTGGCCCAGAGCTGTTCGCAGATACGTCTTTTGCATGGACTTTTACTGAAAATAAAAGCTTTTATAAACGTACACAATAAAAACCCTTCCAGGGACGACATACAAAGCATAGTCTCCGCAGGCGGTCTGAAAAAACCGGCTACCTGCAAAAAAATCATTAACAGTACAGCCCAGGCTTTCAACGTGCGCGCGGAGGATATACTTGGAGAAAAACGCAGCCCAGACATTGTACAGGCCAGACAGACGGCCATGTATCTCTGCAGAAAAAATTTGCGGCTTACCTATGCCGATATCGGCAGGGAATTTGAGGGAAAAAATCACAGCACTATCATCTATGCTTTTAATAAAATTAAAAAATTGTTGCTTACAAACAAAGATGTCTACACAAAAGTGACGGAAGCTGAAAAAAATCTGTCATAATATGCCCGTCGACTCTGAAAAAGCTTTTCTCCCGTGTCTCCTGTTCCTGGTTCAAGCCTTGTGGTGTTTACAAAAAATTATGTAATTTCAATACATAATAACACAAAGTAACAAAATAACATTATATAATAAGGAATAACAATATGAAACTATTTGTTAACAAGGAAGATATCATTGACGGTGTACAAAAGGCCGGATCCATCATCCCCGCCAAAAGCGGTCAGGTATATCTTCGTTCATTATGGCTCAAGGCAGAAGATGGCAGTCTTCATATAATGGCTACGAATGCCGATATTGAATTTACCGGCTGTTACCCTGCCGAAGTTGTGAATCCCGGTCTGGCGGGAGTGCAGGGGCGGGCTTTTGCCGATCTGGTGCGGCAGTTGCCGCCGGGAAGAATAGAAATAAGCCTTGACGACGTTGCGGGGAATTTGCTTCTCCAGCAGGGACGGCGCGTCTACAGATTGCCTGTGAGTAATGCGGACTGGTTTCAGCCTTTTCAGCCTTTTCCGGAAGATAATGCCGTTGCCTGGTCTGGAGATTTTTTGCAGGAGCTTCTCTATAAAGTTGATTTCTGCATCAGCGATGATCTGAATGATGAAGGTCTTTCTTGTCTGTATTTGAATCCCGTGAAAAATGGGCGTGTTGACGCCTGCGGTCTTGACGGACATCACATGGCCCATTTTTCCTTTGTGCATGACGAACTTGCGGCGCGTCTTCCGGAAAAGGGCGTTCTTGTTCAGAAAAAACACCTCCAGGACGTGAAGAAATGGCTCGGGCCGGATGACATCGAGCTTAATATTACCGACAAGCGCCTTTGTTTGCGCACCATGGACGGCAGGGAAAGTTTCACTCTGCCCCGGGCCATGTACGATTATCCGGACTATTCCGTTTTTCTTGCCAAGCTTTCACAGCAAGACGCAAGTATTGTGGTTATGAGCCGCAAGGAAAGCATGGAGGCCTTGGGCCGAATCCAGATATTCCTTTCGGATAATGATCCGGCCGTCCACATGGATTTTACGGAAACGGAAGTTCAGATGACGGCGCAGGGGCAGGATACCGGCTCAGCCCAGGAAAACGTGGAGGTTTCCTTCAGGGGCGATGTACGGCGCATAGCTTTTCACACGCGTCATCTTTTGAATGTGATGGGGCATTTTGTTTCCGTTTCCGTTGAATTGACAATGACAGGGCAGGAAGGCACCTGCGGTGTCCGCGGCAAGGAGGATCAGGACTATGTTGTGTTGATAATGCCCATGAAGATTGTGGAAGAAGCGTATTACAGCGAGGAAGGGGTTTAATGAGCCGAAGTCTGTTTGAATCCGTCAAGCCTGACGAAGACAATTACAACGCCTCCTCCATAACCATTCTGGAAGGGCTTTCCGCCGTGCGCAAGCGGCCGGCCATGTATGTTGGTTCCACAGATGCGCGCGGTCTGCACCATCTTGTCTATGAAGTGGTGGACAATTCCATAGATGAGGCCATGGCGGGATATTGCGCGCGGATAACGGTTATTCTTCACGAGGACAACAGTGTTACCGTGCGCGATGACGGGCGCGGCATACCTGTGGACATTCACCCCAGGGAAGGAGTGCCCGCCGTGCAGGTTGTCATGACCAGGCTGCATGCCGGCGGAAAATTCGACAATACCAGTTATAAAGTTTCCGGCGGATTGCACGGTGTGGGCGTTTCCTGCGTCAATGCTCTCTCCGAAGCGCTTTCCGTCACGGTGCGGCGTGACGGAAAGCGCTATCGTCAGCATTACTCACGCGGTATTCCACTGGACGATTTGACCGTCATCGGTGAGGTGGATGGCCACGGCACCACGGTGCGTTTCAAGCCGGATGAGGAAATTTTTGAGGTTCTGGAATTCTCCTACGAAACCCTCAAAAAACGCTTTGAAGAGCTGGCCTATCTCAACAGGGGGCTCACCATAGAATGTGTGGACGAGCGCACAGGGGAGACGCATCTTTTCCATGCCGAAGGCGGCATACATCAATTTGTGGCCGATCTCAACTCCGGGGAACAGGGCATTCACGCAGTCATTGCCGGAGACGGCATTGTGGAAAACGCGACTGTAGATTTTGCCCTGCAATATAATGCCGGCTACAAGGAAAATGTGCTTACTTTCGCCAACAATATTCGTACCAAGGAGGGCGGTACGCATCTGGTGGGTTTTCGTACAGCGCTCACGCGGGCCATCAACGGCTATGTGAAAAATCAGGCGGACCTGACAAAAAAGCTCAAGGGCGCTCTTCTCTCAGGAGATGACGTACGCGAGGGGCTTACGGCCATTATCAGCGTCAAACTGCCTCAGCCGCAATTTGAGGGACAGACCAAAACCAAGCTCGGCAACAGCGAAGTGGCGGGCATTGTGGCCAATATCATCTATGAGCGGCTCAATGTCCATTTTGAGGAAAACCCCAAGGATGTGCGCCTGATCATAGACAAGGCAGTCGATGCGGCCAGGGCCAGGGAAGCGGCGCGGCGCGCCAAGGAGCTTGTCCGGCGCAAGGGGGCTCTTTCGGACAATGCCCTGCCGGGCAAACTTGCCGATTGTCAGAGCAAGAATCCGGAGGATTCGGAGCTTTTCATCGTGGAAGGCGATTCGGCCGGAGGTTCGGCAAAACAGGGCCGTGACCCGAAAAATCAAGCCATTTTACCCTTGCGCGGCAAAATTCTCAACACGGAGCGCACCCGTTTTGACAGGATGCTCGCCAACAGGGAGGTAAGGTCCCTCATCACGGCCATGGGCGCTGGTGTCGGTCAGGACGACACGGACCTGAGCAAGCTGCGCTATCACAAAATTGTCATTATGACGGACGCTGATGTGGACGGCGCGCACATACGAACCCTGCTTCTTACGTTTTTTTTCCGCCAGTACCAGGAAATGGTGGAGCGCGGTTTTGTGTACATAGCCCAGCCGCCGCTCTACCGCGTACACAATGCCCGTATGGAAAAATTTATCAAGGACGATGAGGCTCTCAACGCTTTCCTGCTGAGTCGCGTCAGCGAAGACCTCAGCATTGTGGCGGACAACGGCAGGACGCTGGTCGGCGGGTCTCTGACTGCCCTGATGCGCCGCATTGAAAAGCTGGAGATGCGTGTGGCGGATGCGGAATCCTCCGGCATGCCCCGGTCTTTATTTCTTGCCCTTGTCACTTGGCATGTGCCGGTGGAATCGGGCATGCTGGCTGGCGACCGCGGGGAGTTTGAGGCATGGCTTGCCGAGCGGGGGTATCAGCTGTCCCTTGAGCGCGAGCACAGCGAGGAAGACGACGAAGAACGGCTTTTTGCGGTTTTTGAGAGCGCGGGCTCACACAAAACGCGACGGGGGATGGAATTTTTTGCCTCCCGCCTGTTCAGGCAGACATGGCGGAGCTTTGCCGATTTGCGGGAAGAATACGGCTCTTTTTCCTTTACCTTGAAACGCAAGGAAAGTGAAAACAGGGCGGAAGACGTATTTGCGCTTTTGCGCATGGTGCTGGAGGAGGCCCGCAGGGGAATCAATATACAGCGTTACAAGGGCCTTGGTGAAATGAATCCCGACCAGTTGTGGAAAACCACCATGAATCCGGACAACCGCGTTCTTTTGCAGGTTTCCGTGGAAGACGCCAATGAGGCTTCGGATGCCTTTGTGGAACTCATGGGCGACCGGGTGGAGCCGCGCCGGGAATTCATAGAGCGCAATGCGCTTGCCGTGCGGGATTTGGATATATAAAATTTTCGAGGGAACCGTGTCAGAAGAATTGCCTCAAGTCAGCATAGAAAAAGAGCTGCGCAAGTCCTATCTTGAATATTCACTGTCGGTCATCATCGGGCGGGCCATACCTGACGTTCGCGACGGCCTGAAGCCCGTGCACCGGCGCATTCTCTTTGCCCAGCATGAACTCGGCAACGCCTGGAACCGCCCGCACAAGAAATCCGCCCGCATTGTCGGCGACGTCATAGGCAAATACCATCCTCACGGTGATTCCGCCGTTTACGACGCTTTGGTGCGCATGGCGCAGGATTTTTCCATGCGGGATCCGCTGGTGGACGGCCAGGGCAATTTCGGTTCCGTGGACGGAGACCCGCCGGCGGCCATGCGCTATACGGAAGTGCGCATGACCCGCTTGGCCGGGGAATTTCTGGCGGATATTGACAAGGAGACTGTGGAATTCCGCCCCAATTATGACAATTCCTTGCAGGAACCTGCAGTCCTGCCGGCCAGGGTGCCCAATCTGCTGCTGAACGGCTCCACAGGCATTGCCGTGGGCATGGCCACAAATATTCCGCCCCACAACTTGGGCGAACTCTGCGCAGCGCTCCTGGCCCTGCTGGAAAATCAGGATCTCTCTAACCAGGATCTCATGCAATATGTGCAGGGTCCGGATTTTCCCACAGCCGGCGTTATTTACGCTGGCGCCGGCCTGAAAGAGGCTCTGGCCACAGGCCGGGGCGCGGTGAAGGTCCGGGGCAAAGTGGAAGTGGAAAACCGCGCCAAGGGCGGAGAAGCGCTTGTCATCCGGGAAATCCCCTATGCTTTGAACAAAAGCGTCCTGGTGGAAAAGATTGCCGGCCTGATCAACGAGCGGAAAATTGAGGGCATAGCGGACCTGCGGGACGAATCGGACCGCAGGGGCATCCGCATCGTCCTGGACCTGCGCCGGGGAGCTATTGCGGAGATAATCATCAACTCCCTGTATAAGTATACCCCTCTGGAAAGCACCTATGCCTACAACATGCTTGCGGTGGTGGGCAACCGCCCGCAACTGCTCACTCTCAAGTCGGCCCTGGCCTGTTTTCTGGAACACAGGCGGGAAGTCGTGCTGCGCCGCACCCGCTTCGATTTGCGCAAATCCCGGGCCAGAGCCCACATTCTGGAGGGACTGCGCGCTGCCTTGGATCACATCGACGCCGTGGTGGCCCTGATTCGGGGATCCAAGACTCCCCAGGAAGCCAGGGAAGGGCTGATGTCATCCTTATCCCTGTCGGATGAGCAGGCCCAGGCCATTCTGGATATGCGCCTGCAACGCCTGACAGGGCTG
>JAISLI010000045.1 GCA_031291035.1 Desulfovibrio sp. | reverse complement strand
CGGCGCGAAAGTAAAGATTTTTCTCCGGAATTTTTGAGGCAATTGAAGTAAAAAATCATAACATATTAAAATAACAAATATTTATGAGATTTTTGCCTGAAAATATTCCCCCGGCTTTTTAGAGCATTTTGCTTTTGAAACGCTCCCTTTGGCGCTTTACGGCGAAACGCGGTTTCGCCCGCGCCTCATGGGCGGGCGGCGATGCATCCGCCCCGCCGCCAGAGAACTGTTTCAAGCGTTACTTGCAACAGAGCAGCCCAACTTTTTCAAAGTTGGACTGCTCCAGCAGATTCATCTCATGAGCGGCATACGCGCTACCGGCCCCAATTGCTTTCCGGCCAATTTCCGCTGCCGCATTCCGTAAAACCCCGGTTTTTTACCGGGGGTTTGCCAAGTATCAAGTTTTACTTGAAGGCTTTCTCAAAATTGGGCACGACCTGCTTTTTGCGGCTCATGACTCCCGGCAGCCACACGGACTTGCCGTCCGGCTTGACGGCGAAAGCTCTTTCCACCACAGAAGGATCATCGGAGACGATGAGCATTTCCGAACCTTCTTTCATGATGTCCGTCAACAGCAAAAATACGCTGTGGCGGCCTTCGCCCTTAACCTTCCGGATTTCCTCATACAGCCCGTCTTTCACATTGGCGAGGATGGAGAGGTCCACCACTTCAAGCTGGCCTATGCCCACTTTTTTACCGCCCATGTCAAAATCTTTATAGTCGCGAAACACAAGATCCTTCATGGACGCCCCTTCCACGGCGCTTTTGACTTTAAACATCTCCATGCCCAAAGCTTTTACGTCAGTCACGCCGGCGGCTTTGGCAAGGGCGTCAACGGCTTTTTTGTCCGCTTCCGTGCAGGTGGGCGACTTGAAGATGACCGTATCGGACAGGATGGCGCAAAGCATGGCGCCGGCGATGTTTTTGGGGATTTCTACGCCATAGAAGTCATACATGTTTTTCAGAACGGTATTCGTACAGCCCACAGGCCAGATCCACGCTTCCAGAGGGGTGGAAGTGGTCACATCGCCAAGCTTGTGATGATCCACAATGCCGAGTATCGTCGCGGAATCCATACCGGCCGGGGCCTGGGGCAGATCGGAATAATCGACCAGCCAAAGTTCCTTCCCGGCCACATCCTTGACCACCCGCGGCGCGGTAAGGCCGAACTTTCGCAGCACGAACTCCGTTTCGGGCGTTGGTTCTCCCTGAGCCGCCGGAGCGACGGAAAAACCGCGTTTACTGTAAAGGTCCGCCGCCGCGATGGCGGAAACAATACTGTCGGTGTCGGGATTCATGTGACCAAGTACCAATGCGGACATGTCTGTACCCTCCGATGTGTTTTCAACAGTGATGCGGCCGCAATGCGCCGCTCCTTTGTGTCCTCTCCGCGAAACTATTCCTCTTCGCCCTCCCATTTTATAAAACCCGGCCTGACGTCGCTCATGGCGTTTACGATCAGCTCCACAAGCCCGCCGTACGCGAAGCTGTTTTTGGCGTAAAGGTCGTTGTGTTCCAGTATTTCACGAATCTGTCCCTTGCAGTTGGAACAGGGGGCGCAGATATATTTTTTCGTCCCGGGGCCGAGGCAGTCCTTAAAGGCTTCACCAATCTGCCACATCTTTTTCCGGCCGGAAATATTGCCCCGCCATTCTTCAATATTGTTGCGCGTCATGATGGCGAAGCCGGAGCCCCCGCCACAGCAGTAGTTATTGACGCCGTTGCAGGGCATCTCGCGGAATTTCGGCGCTATCCTGCGCAAAATATCGCGTTGCGGCTGCACAATGCCCATCAGCCGGACAACATTGCAGGGGTCGTGCAATGTCACGGGGAAGTCATTGCGTGACGGGTCAAGCTTGAGGCGTCCCGACATGATTACGTCATGCAGGGTGACATAGCAGCTTTCCCGCGGCACCTGATATTCAAAGGGAATGAGCCTGTCGGCGATTACCGTCAGGCCTTTGTGGGCGTGTCCGCACTCGCCGATCACGATTTTCTTGACGCCAAGCTCCCTGGCGGCCAGCATGTGCTGCAGGGCGATGCGCGCCGCCTGGGCATCATCGTAAAAGATGCCGTAATTCACGCCGTCATAGGCCAGAGCCTTGCTGGAAAGCGTCCAGGAGAGACCGGCTTCCTGAAAAATCAGGGAAAAGGCGGCGATGTTCTCAGGCCAGGCCATGACCTCGCCCGCGTTGTGCAGAAGCATGATATCCGCTCCCTGCACGTCAAAGGGAGTGTGGATGCCGACGCCGGTGATCTCCGAGTAGTCCTCGTCAATAAATTCGACATTCTCTTTCACGACATTCGGCGTCATGCCGGTGGAGGAACCCACCTTGAGCTGATTCATGGAGCCTTTTTCATGCAGCTCCCGCGGATAGATGTCCATTTCCTGACTGAATATTTTACGGATCTCGCGCGCGATCAGTCCATTATCCACGCCTATGGGACAGGTTTGGGCGCAACGGCGGCAGAGATTGCAGCGGTAGGCCAATTCGCCGAGACGCGCCACGGTTTTCCAGTTCAGGCCCATATCGCCGTAACGCCATTTGGCGAGAGGCTCTTTTTTGACATATTGTTTGTAAATGCGCCGGAATATCTCCGAGCGGAAGTTGGGACGGTACATATCGTGTTCACCCGACATTTCGTACAAATGGCAGGCGTCCGAGCAGGAATTGCACTGGGCGCAGTAGTCGGTGCTTGTTTCCAGAATGGGCAGAAAGGCCCAGTTGTTTTCTTTGGTAAACATTTTACGCATGCCGCCCAGGAATTTGTTGACCAGCTCTTCTTCCTCGGCACGATTTTTCGGTTTCGGGATGTTCAGCACGCATACGTCATCCAGAATGCAGCAGGTGTTCTCCTTCTGCTCTTCAGTAAGGGGGCGCCACGGCATCTTGCCCACGTCAAGGGGCAGAACCGGTATGCGTTCCAGATTGACGGAGGTCATCCGGCCTTCCGCCGTGGAAACGTCAGTCAGTTGCAGATTGTCTTTCATGTTCAAAACTCCCTAGTCATTCTTGGGGGCTGCGGGATTGCTGGTGGCGACTTCAAGCCAGGTTTTCGATCCGGCCCCGCCGGTAACATGCTTTGCCGACCAGGTGACGGCATATTTCAGCGCATTGGGGATTACGCTCTTGTTGCGCTCACTGTACGTGGTGGGTTCATCGCCCCAGCGTATGTCGTGATAGGTGAAATATTTCATGAAAAGATGCGCCATCTGCGTCAAAGGTATCCAGATCAGCAGAAAAAAGCCGGTCAGCAGATGCAGGGCGAACCATATACCGGGCTGCGGAGCGAAATTGAATGTCATCAGATTACAGAGAAAGCCGCAGGCCATTTCGAAATACGAGGGAGCGCCGATCCAGGCGAAAAGGCCGAAAAGGCCGAAAACAACAAACACGCCGAGATTGAAATACATTTCCGGGGTTGTGTATTTGTTCAGCCCTTCGTCCGTCATGCGGCGGCGGATCAGGGCGATGCCGCCGCCGACAATGCACAGGGAGCCGACAAGAACAACCGCGCTGATGACGTTGCCGATGAATACCGTCAGTCCGCCGTCGGGGCTTGCGCCGAAGAGCCGGGCAACCGCCGCGAGAAGCACGATAATCGTGCCGCCCATAAGCATATACATCCCGAAGTGGAAAGGATAACTGCGGAACCAGAGTTTGATGTTGTGCTCAAATGTGGCCCGCAGAAAAAGCACCTCGGCGATCAGGGCCTTGACATCGCCCAGATGATGGACATGGCGCGGTTTCGTCCACCATTCTTTTTCCTCCATGAAACTGCCGCCGTATGAAGTTTTCGCTCCTTCATGAGGCACGGGATAAAGCTCCCAGCGCACATGCAGGGGACTGGCCTGCAAATAGGATCTGACTTTCCGGAAAACCAGACAGAAAAAGCCCGCTATTGCCAAATAGGCAAGTAGGTAGAAAAGCATTGTCATACGTACCTCCACATACGCAATGATGTCGCCGCATCAGGGGTTTGCCGTGCTGTTCGACTGCCGCAAAGGCACGGCTTATGTCATGTGTTGCGCTCCTCACACTCCTGTTGTGCTGTGCTTCCCGCTCTCCGGCAGCCGCGCGCGTCTCCGACAATTATGATGACGCGCAGTTTAACTATGCCCCAATTTGAAAAAAAGTCAATATGTTTCAATCCACAGCCGACTCCATCCGCCGACCGACTCCGACCCGGCGGAACTGCAATCTCCCTGAAGGGAGAGGTTTCAAACCATGGAGGAACTTTTGATGAAAGCGAAAATTCAATTCCGGAGTTTTTCGGAATTGCGATGCCCGTCCGGGGCCTGCCGGCAAAAATTTTACGGAACGCCCGGCCAGAACAGGCATATCCTGGCCGGCGCGTATCCTGCCAGAAACGCGTCCATCAGGGTGCCGAAATGAACTCTGTTGCGCGGTTTGATATGCCGGACCTCGGGACAGTCAGCCGGAAAAAAACGCGAGGACGCGCGATTGCCGATATAATTGTTCAAGGCCAGCGGGAGGGAAAACAGACGATTCCACAAGCCGGCGCGGCCGGCAATGGCTTTACGTTGCAGTTCCAGAAGGTGTTTCTGAAAATCGGCATTCTGATCCTTGTGCGAATAAAAGAATGCCGCTCCGCGACGTATCATCAGCGCGTTCAGGGACTGTCCGTTCTCGAGGCGAAGGTCGGCGACCATCCGCCCGTTGGAGTCTTTCTCCCCTCTCCGCCCGACGGCGACAAGACGGACTTTTTTGCCCTGCGCCAGACGGGCGAGTTCCTGCCGGGCCTCGCGCGCGTAATACTGCACCTTGCGCCTGTCATGCGGCAGTTCGGGGGCGTCGATGCCGGCGAGCCGTATAACGCGTCTGTCGGTCAGTTTGACGGAGTCTCCGTCGAAGCAGTAGGCGACAATTCCCTCATCATGTGACAGCGCCTTCGCCTGGGGGGCGTCCTTTGACGGCGGCCTGGCCTTGGCGGCAAGCGCCCCGCCGGCCATCAGGCAGAGCGAAAAACAGAAAAGCGCTCCAAAAAATCTGCGGCTCCCGGAAAAAGCAAAAGGATTGCGCATATCAGATCCGGACGGCGCTCAACTTTCATGATACGAACGCAACGGCTGGCTGCGTATGGGATGCCTGAGTTTGCGCAGGGCCTTGGCTTCTATCTGGCGTATGCGCTCTCTGGTGACGTTGAAGAGTTTGCCGACTTCCTCCAGGGTATGATCGCTTTTTTCCGCTATGCCGAAACGCTTGCGCAGCACCTGTTCCTCACGTGTCGTCAAATCGGCGAGAACAGCGGCCAACTGTTCGGCAAGTTTCGTATTGATGACTTCTTCGGCCGGCGCGACGGCCTTTTTGTCTTCTATAAAATCACCAAGGCTGGAATCCTCTTCATCACCGATGGGAGTTTCCAGTGAAATCGGTTCCTTGGCGATTTTAAGAACTTTTTTGACCTTGTCCACAGGATAATCCATGCGTTCCGCAATTTCTTCCGGCGTGGGATCCCGCCCCAATTCCTGCACAAGATAGCGCGCTGTCCGCATCAGCTTGTTAATGGTTTCAATCATGTGGACAGGAATACGGATGGTTCTTGCCTGGTCGGCAATGGCGCGCGTAATGGCCTGACGAATCCACCATGTGGCGTACGTCGAGAATTTGTAGCCCCGCTGGTACTCGAACTTGTCCACGGCTTTCATCAGGCCGATGTTGCCTTCCTGAATGAGATCCAGAAACTGCAGGCCGCGGTTGGTATATTTTTTGGCAATGGAAACCACCAGACGTAGATTTGAGCGGATAAGCTCCTGCTTGGCGCGCATGGCAGCCGCATTGCCGCGTTTGATGCGCCACAGCACTTCCTCAAGATCAACGACATTGTGACAGCATTTTTCCTGGAGACGGTTCAGGATTTCAATTTTGCCGATGATCATTTCCTTGAAGGAAAAAAGCTCGTCCAGGCTCAGATGCAGGTTTCTCGCCGCTTCAATGGGAGCCGTCTCACGCTGCTCCAGTTTTGCGAAAAGATTTTGAATCTCCGCCTGGGTTTTTCCGGTGGAAAGAATGTAGGCTGAAAGATCGCGCTGACAGTTGTGCATCTGCCGCACATAATCCTCAACAGTTTCGCTGATGCGGTCTATCAGCCTTTTTTCCAGTTTGATGTCGCGCAGCCGCGTGACGATTTCATCTTTATAGCAGACTATTTCCTTCTGAATGGCCGCGACCCTGCGCTCCAGAGTGGCGCAGTCATCAAGCTTCTTGTAAATCTTGCGTTTTTTTTTGAATATCTGCCTGATTTCATCCAGAAGCAGAATAACCCGCGAACGCTGGTTCATTTCATCCTCGCTGGGGTCGTCCTCTTCAATGGTCTTGACAACATCTTTAAGCTTGACGCGGTTCAGTCGCAAGTCTTCGCCGACATTGATCAGTTCTTCAACGGCGACGGGAACTTCAACAAGCGCATAAAGAACTTCCTGTTCGCCCATTTCAATTTTTTTTGCGATGACCACTTCTCCGTCGCGGTCCAGAAGCGGCACCGCGCCCATTTCACGCAGATACATGCGCACGGGGTCCGTGCTGCGCGGAGAAAAATCCGCGGGATCCTCGTCTTCAGTCAGTTCCAGTGAGGCATCCGTAATATCTTCGCCCGCATCCGCCTCGGACGAGGAAGTTTTTTTGACTTCGCTTTCGGACGTGACAATATCAATTTCCAACTGCTCAAAAATACCTATAATTTCTTCCAATATTTCAGGGGTACTCATTTCCATGGGAACCGCTTTATTGACTTCCGCATACGTCAAAAAACCGGCGCCTTGCCCTTTTAATATAAGCGATTGTATTTGCGGAATATTTTTGATATTATTCATGTTTTTTCTCCAGGGTCTTTTGCAGTGCGCGAAGATAATCCAAATCGGAATCAAAGTCACCTGTGGATGTATTGCTCGACAAGGCGACGAAAACAGAGGATTTCTGCGCACAGTCATAATACGCGTCCAGTTGATTGCGCAAAAGTTCCAGCTCTCTGTCGCCATTGTCCCTTGGAGGGGCATGGGGGCCTCTGCAAAGCAGCCAGAAATTTTTTTCCGCATCTTCCAGATGGTGATGCGCGTCCTCTCCCCATTCTGCAAGATTTTTCCAGGTTTTTTTCGCAATGGCCGACTGCAGGAGCATATCAGCGCCCATGGCGCGCAAATCATGAAGCCGCGCAGGATAGCGGACGGCAAACATAAGTATTTGCCGGTCCCGCATGTTTTGCCGTGATGGCTTTTTTTCATGCGTGTTTGGCGGGAGCGTCCGGTGTTTCGACTGATTCTGTCCGTGCCAGTCAGCGAGATTCTCCCGCAGGACATTCTCTGAAAGCTGCAAATTCCCGGCGAGTTTTGAAAGATAGGGGCTGAGCAGTTCAGGGATTTCCACGCTACGCAAAAAATTGCGCGCCCATTCCACAGCTTCGCGCGGAGCCCGGCTTTTTAAAAGAGTAATGCAGTATTTCAAACCGTCAACGGCATTGCGGAGCAGCTCATCAAACGCCCCGGTCCCCTCTTTCCGCAAAAAGCTGTCAATATCCTCGCCATCCGGAAAGACGACGACGGAACAGTCAAGCCCGCGGGCCAGCAACATCTCGCAGCCCCGCAAAGCGGCTTTCCGGCCTGCCCGGTCTCCGTCGAACAGCATCGTCACCCGCGACGTGAAACCGGATATGCGCTTCACCTGTTCGGGCGTCAGGGCCGTTCCGAGTACCCCCACGGCATTTCCGTAGCCGAACTGGTGCAGTGTGACGACATCCATATATCCTTCGGTCAGAAGCGCCGTTCCAACAGACGTGATATTTTTTCGGGCCTGCGGCAAACCGAAGATATGCTCTCCTTTTTTATAGATTGGGGTGTCGGCGCTGTTGATATATTTCGCCTCGTCTTCATCCCGGATTATCCGCCCGCCGAATGCGATAACCTGTCCCGCCAAATTTTTGATGGGAAAGACAAGGCGTCCGCGAAATCTGTCATAAACAGCGCCTTTGGCCGATTTGCTCAGCAAATTGGCCCCGACGGCAACCTGCTCGCTGAAACCGGCGCGGCGCAATCTTTTGGTCAGGGAGTCCCACTCACGCCCGGCCCAGCCAAGGCCGAAATGCTCCGCAATCTCATCGTTCAGGCCGCGTCGTTTAATATAATCGCGACATTCCGCGCCGCCGTTTCCTTTAAGTTCGGTTGTAAAATGCGCCGCGGCGATCTGGTGCATGCGCAGCATCTGTTGCCGCGCGGAACGGTGCGTATCGGATTTTTCCTCATGTCTCCGGTCGTTGGCGACTGGGGAGCGTCCCGGACTGACGCCGGCTTCCAGAGCCAATTGTTCAAGTGTTTCTTTAAAGTCCAGCCCGTTAATCCGGCTGTAAAAAGTGAAAATATCTCCGGAAGCCTGGCATCCGAAGCAATAGAAGACGCCGAGTTCCTCGTTGACGCTGAAGGAGGGTTTTGTTTCAGGATGAAAAGGACAAGGGGCCACCCAGCGGGTTCCGTTACGTTTAAGCTCCACATAGCGGCGTACCATATCGACAATGTTGAGACGCTCTTTGACAAGACGCACGGTGTCGCCGGTTTTCATGATCAATAAACCCGACCTTTCATGTCAGCGTAAGCTGACGATGGTCATTCCGTCCCCGCCGAGGTTCTCGGGGGCTGTCGCAAAACGCTCAACAGAAGAAACCGTATGCAAAAAATTGTGAATTTCACGCCGCAATGCGCCTGTGCCGCGACCGTGGATGATTTCAACCTCCGCGCATCCGGCCAGCAACGCCCGGTCCACAAAACGATCTACCGCGCGCACGGCTTCCGCGGCGTTCATGCCGCGCAGATCAATCCGGAACGATTCGGCCTCCGGTTTTTTGTCGGCGGGACGAAGGACATGCGGGAGCCGGGGCGGATTTTCCCCCGTGGGGCGCGCGGAAACATCCTCAACTTTAGCCCAGAGGGTTACGCCGTTCAGGTTCAAACGCAGACGCCCGCGGCGTTCGTCAATTTCGGCAACCGTGCCGGATTTATTGAAGGCGCGGTGCAGCACGAGCTGGCCAATCTGAAAATTTTCCGCCGGCACCGTGGAGAAATTGCCTTCGGCCACATGCGCGGGCGCGAGCGACACGCGGAGCTGAGCCATCTCTTTCAAGGCCCGCTTGTGGCCGACTCGCCCTTCCTTCCATGCCCGCATCAGCTCCCCGGCTCTGGAACGCACGTCCTCATATAACTTCCGGCGCTCGCTTTCCAGGCGTTCTTTTGTCTTCTGCAAGGCATTCTGCGCTTTTCGGCGCTCCAGAGCCATGTTGTCCAGTTCTTTCTCCCGCTGTGCGGCCAGCGCGTTGAGCCGGTCGAGAATCTCCGAGGTTTCCCGCCCGTATTGCAGAAGATACTGTTCCGCCCTGTCGGTTATGCTTTGCGGCAGACCATGCTCACGCGCCACATGCAAAGCCTGACTCGCGCCGACCTGGTCATACGCGAGCCTGAACAGCGGTTTTCTTGTTTCGGGTTCAAAAAGCATGGAAGCGGCCCGGACATGTTCGCGCGTCAAAGCATAAGACTTGAGCGCGGGGAAATGTGTCGCGGCCAGGATAAAAGCCCCGCGTTCCAGCAGCGCGTCACAGACCGCGAGCGCCAACGCCGCGCCCTCGGCCGGATCCGTACCCGCGCCAAACTCATCCAGCAAAACCAGACTGGCGTGATCAAGATATTTTAATGCCTTGGCCAGATGCCGAATCTGCGCGGTAAATGTGGAAACACTGTTTTCCAGGCTCTGCTCGTCGCCAATAAAGGCGTCAATGCGTTTGAACCAGGGAATGCGCGAGCCCTTCGCCGCGGGCACGGGCAGCCCGCTGAACGTCATGGCGGCTATCAGGCCGAGAGTTTTGAGACAGACTGTTTTTCCGCCGGCATTTCCGCCGGTGATTATCAGCGCCCGCTCGCCGGGCCGGAGCCGAATGCGCACGGGCCGCACACGGGAGTTCCCGCAGTTGTCCCTGTCGTCATCGCCTGGGCGCCGTAACGCGGACTGCTCCAGAGCAAGGAGCGGGTGACGGGCATCCAGCAGTTCAATGCCTTCTTCCGGAGTCGCAAGCGCCAGACAACGGCCATCAAACAAATCCGCAAGCCGGCGTTTCGCCTGCAGGATGTCGAGCCGGATCAGGAGTTCCGAGGCAGCGCGAACACCTGTTATCTCGGCCAGCACAAGACCATGAAGGTATGCGAGAATTTTTTGTTCTTCCGCCCTCTCCTCATGCTTTAACTCCTGAAGGCGGTTGTTCAGCTCGAGCAAAAACACGGGTTCAAAATAGCAGGTTTCACCGGTTTGTGACCAGTCGTGAATGATGCCTTGCAATTGCCCTTTGAAATTGCCTTTCAGGGGGAGCACATAGCGGTCGGAGGAAAGCGTGATGAACTCGTCCTGCAGGTAGCGCGAAATATTGTACTGCAAGGCGAATTCCCTGATCTTGCGCGTACAGGTCTGATGCATGCGGCGCAACTCCGAGCGGAGGCGATAGAGCTCGGGCGAGGCCGCATCCCGTATCAGCGCGTCGTCAGAGATGCAACGCGACAGCGCTGCCGCAAGCTGAACCGGCCAGGGCACCGCGAGGGCGATGTGAAGAAGGTTGGGCCAATGCTTTTCGGCTTCCGGCACGTTGATGGCTTCATGCGCGATGCGGGCAAGTCCCAGCGTTTCCCGCATCGCCCAGAACGCGTCGGCGTCATAGGGATTTTGCGCGGGAAAGGCCGTATGGTCGAGCAAAGCGCATATATCCGGAAAAGAAGGCAAGACAAAACCGTTTTTGTTGTCGCCGGCGGAAAAACAGACGACGGATTCCTCATATACCCTGGCCGCGAGAAAAGCTTCCTCCACGCATTGCAGCGGCCTCAGAGCCAGGGCGCGTCCGCGGCCGGCCGGTGATTCGCATAATTCGGCAAGACGCCCGGAGATTTTGTGAAATTCCAGTGCCGTCAGCGTGCGCTGATGTATCATCAGAGCCGGGCCAGACGGGCCTTCACTGTTTCGGCAAGCGCCTTTCCGTCAATACGCCCCCCGTGCCGGGCCATAACGGAGGAAATGACTCTGCCCGTATCTCCGGGAGAACATGCCGACATATCTTTGATTGCGGCGTCAACAACCGCGACAAGCTCTTCAGGAGTCAGGGGCTTTGGCAAATACCCCCCAAGAACGGCCAGCTCCGCCTGCTCCTTCTCCGTCAGATCCGGACGACCGGCCGCGGTATACTGCTCCATGGAATCCCGCCGCTGTTTGGCCTCTCTGGTGACGACGGCAAGCATTTCGTCATCGGACAGCGTTCCTCCCGGCCGACAAAGCGCCACAAGACGGTTTTTCACCGCGGTCTTCAGCAGGCGCAAAACGCTCAGCCGCACGGAATCTCCGGCCTTGTAGGCCGAAATGTATTCTTTTTCAATTCGTTCTGTGAAGGTCATGGCAGACAAAAGTTGCGGGAAACCACCGGGGCTCCCCGCAACGTACGTTGACGGTGATACAACGGGCAAAGACACAGGCATCAGGCTATGTTCATTTTTCTGATCTTTTTCATCAGACGCTTGCGGGCGGCGGCTTTTTTCTTTTTGCGCATAACGCTGGGTTTTTCGTAATGCTGGCGTTTTTTCATTTCTGATAAAATGCCGGCTTTTTCCACCTGCTTTTTAAAACGACGCAATGCGATGTCAAAATTATAATCGTCCTCGTTGAGAAAAACACCTGGCAAAAATATCACCCCCCCCCCCAATAAAGAATCAGTAATAAAAAGTAAGTTTAGTCCCTTGCATGGAAAAAATCAAGAAAAAATTTGAAAAAATTTCCGATTGGGGATAGTCTGTTTCAGCACAGAGAATTTATTTCATCATCAATACCCGCTGAAGTGGCCATGCCGGAAGTTCCACCTGAACAAGAGACTGTTCGCGCCTATGTATGCCTTGGTTCGAACGACATGCGGGCTGCGGGCATGCTCGCGCGCGCGCGCCACAGCATGGAACGGCTGCCCGACATGCGGCCCGGCGCCGCCTCGCCCCTGTATTTTACTGAACCGCAGGAATACAGGCAGCAGGCCTGGTTTCTCAACCAAGTTGTCGAACTTTTTCCCGGAGCCAACTGGAACGCGTTGAAATTGCTGGAGGCGCTGCTTGACATCGAACGGAGCCTCGGCCGCGTGCGCGCTTCAGCCGCGGGACGTTACGGACCGCGCGTCATTGACGCCGATCTGCTGCTTTACGGCAATGAGCGGTCCACATGCGCCGCGTGTCTGTTGCCGCACCCGCGTATGATTCGGCGCGCTTTTGTGCTTGTTCCCCTTCTGGACATAGCGCCAGATATATGTATTGATGGCATCCGGGCAAAAACTCTGCTGGCTTGCCTGAATTATCGTATTGAGAAGAACAGAATTTTTCAATAGAGCAATTGACGCCTGAAACAGTTCGCTTACGGCGGGCGAAGCCCGCCTGCTCCTGTTTCGTGGCAAGGATTTGCGGGCAAATCCTTGCGGAGCGGTTCACTCGTTTCATTCGTGAACTGCTCCAAAAAAAAACCGTGAAACGGTAACACAGTTCATTTTCAATATGTCAAGGGGGCTGAATATGTGGAAATGGCTTCTTCTGCTTGCGGCCATATATGTGTTGTACAGACTTTTCGCCAATGACTTCCTCAAAAAGAAAAAAACGGACGAAAAAGAAAAGGCTGAGGAAATGGATCGGAAAGCGGCAACGGGTGAGATGGTAAAAGACCCGGAATGCGGGGTCTACATCTGTGCCGA
Source organism: Desulfovibrio sp. (assembly GCA_031291035.1). GTDB lineage: Bacteria > Desulfobacterota > Desulfovibrionia > Desulfovibrionales > Desulfovibrionaceae > Desulfovibrio. The sequence goes on along the minus strand of JAISLI010000045.1, from coordinate 22,866 downwards.
CGCCGGGATAACAGTCCGGGACGGCGACAAGATACACCGTTTTTGCAGTTATGATTGCCGCGACAAATTTTTGCGGCGCCTCAAGGAAGGCGGCAGGCGGCTTCCCCCCGAAATATAGGGAGCGTCCAGAGCATTTTGCTTTTGAAACGCTCCCTTCGGCGCTTTACGGCGAAACGCGGTTTCGCCTGCGCCTCATGGGTGGACGGGCTTGATTCTGGCGGTTATATTGTCCTGTATCCATTTGGGGTCAAGCCACTCCAGAGGGTTTACTTCCACCCCTCCCACCAGAATGCCGAAATGCAGATGATCGCCGAAGGCAAGGCCGGTACTGCCGGTTCTTCCGATGACTTGTCCTTTGCTCACCAGGTCTCCGGCATTGACCAGTTGTTCGCTCAAGTGCGAATACAGGGACATGCAGCCAAGGCCGTGGTCAATGACGATCATATTCCCGTAGATCCCCAAATTCCCCGAGAAGATGACTCGCCCGCTGTTGCCGGCGGGCACTTCGGCATTTCGTACGGAAGCCAGATCAAAGCCCAGATGAAAAGCTTCCCCGACCAGCTTGCCCTGCCACATAAAAAACCGGTGATCGGCAAACCCGGCCCGCGGCGCGGAACGGGGCAAGCGCGCAAAAGCCCCGCTCCAGAGCATGGCCGCGGCGGAATTTTTTGCAATGTTCTGCAACTCCAGAACATTGGCAGCGCGTACCTGGTTGTTGATGTACAAATAACAATCGAGAGGCGTGGCGGCGTCAGGCGCGAGATCCCGCAGTTTGTTCTGAACGGCGGCCAGGAAATCCTCTTTGAGCTGCAAGGTGTCGCTCTTGAAGCTGCGTTCAAAAGCCATGACCGTCAGGCGGCTTCTGGCAACATTGCCGGCAAGGTCGGTAGCGGTTATCTCAACCGCGTTTTTGTAGTCTTTGGCCGTCATGCTGTACGGGAACGGAAAAAAACAGAGGTGGGAGCCGTCTTTCTGCAGATACCCCGGCACAAAATACCCTGCCACGAGAATCCCCGAACCGATCACATCCTCGTCAATTGTATATTTGATAACGGCCGCGCCTCCCCTGTGTATATTTGGCGGCAATGTTCTGACAGAGATGCGCGGCGGCTGCGTGTCAAGCCGCAAAGGCAGCAGGTGCGTGCGCGTGTTGCCCTGGCCGAAGCCTGCCAGAGAGGCGTCCGTTGCGCGAATTTCAAGGTCAAAGGCGCCTTCCCGCAAATTTGCTTCGGCAAGCGGCACATCCACGGAGCGCTCGGTAAAATATTGTTCAAAATGCCGGTCAAAAATCCTGGTGATGACGTTATTTTTACGTATGCCCACAGATATGGAGCGCACACCCGAAGGATCCGTCATGGTTATTTTCAAAACGCTTTTGGGCGATACCCTGCCGGTATTGGGCCTTACCTGCACAGCTGGACCATCCATGTCTTTCAGGAAAGTATAACCGCCGGCAAGCAACACGGTCACGATCACAAATCCCAGAATTGAGGAAAACATGCTTTTTGTCCGCATCAATTTGATACCCCGCAGTTCTTGTGCGGGCACATGATTGCACAACTCGTTCCAGCTTTCAAGAAAAAGTCTTGACTTTTTCTTGATGTTCACGGCATAAAATGCGATACAAGACGGCGTAACGTAATGATGCTGAATTACAAATTCAACCGGCGGTATGGACTGCCCGGAGCGCAGGCGAGCGAATTCGCGGGTCCGGCCGTCGCCGACTCCGGGCTTCTGCGCAAGCGCATGACGCGGCAGCTTCAGGCCAGAGGCATCAGCGATTCCGACGTATTGTCTGCCATGAGGACCGTTCCCCGGCATCTTTTCGTACAGGAGGCGCTTGCCGCCCAGGCTTATGAGGATGCGCCGTTGCCCATTGGCTATGGACAGAGTATATCACAGCCGTATATTGTGGCCCTGATGAGCGAGCTTCTCCAGGTGAAACCGGGCATGCGCGTACTCGAAATCGGCACGGGATCAGGATACCAGGCGGCGATACTGGCGGCTTTGGGGTGTATCGTATTCACTGTGGAATATTTGCGCGACCTTTACCGCAATGCCAGAGATCTCTTGCGCAGCCTGGGAGTCGGCGCTGTCTACCCGCATTTGGGGGACGGAACACTGGGCCTGCCGGACGCCGCGCCTTTCGACCGCATCATTGTCACGGCATGCGGTCCAAAAATACCCAGGCCCCTTATTGACCAGCTTGACGAAAACGGCATTCTGCTGATTCCCACAGGCTCGCCTACGCGCCAGAGCCTGAAATGCCTGCGCAAAACAGGAGGACGTCCCGACCTGGAAGACCTGGAGTCCGTCGCTTTCGTTGACCTTGTCGGCGCCTACGGAAGATGAGTTTTTACAGCGACAGAGAATCCCGTCTCTGTCGGTTTGTAACGGACATTTCCGCTTTGCTCCCCGAAAATTTTGTGCTAGTTTGCGACACACAGGACAACTGTCAAATAACAATTATTCAATTTGATGAGAAGACAGGCAGCCCCAAAAATCATCAGAAGAAAAAATGTTCAATCTTGCGAATAAAATTACCTTGCTGCGTATGTTCATGACGCCTCTTGTGGTAATTCTGCTCTATTTTGAAGGCCCCGTCTTCTGCATACTGGCTGCTTGCGCCTTTATTTTCGCCTCCATAACCGACTGGATAGACGGCTATATCGCAAGACGGAAAAAAATCGTCACAAGCCTGGGGAAATTTTTGGATCCGCTGGCTGACAAAATTTTAATATGTTCTGTGCTCATCATGTTCGTCAACCTGGGTTGGGCTCCCGCCTGGGTGGTCATTGTGATTGTCTGCCGCGAGCTGGTGGTGACGGGTTTAAGGGGCATGGCGAGCGACTCGGGTATATGTTTGGCCGCGGACAAGTTCGGCAAGGCCAAAACCGTTTTACAAATCACGGCCGTTGTTCCCCTGATGCTGCACTATCCTGTTGCCGGTGTGGCGCTGTGGCCCCTTGGCGAAATCCTGCTTTACGTTGCGCTTGCCATGACCGTTTTTTCCGGGGTCAATTATTGTTACGATTTTTATAACAGGGCTTATCGGTGTTGACAGTTATGACAACCCAAATGAGCATTCTGCAAATTCGTCTCAAAAACTGCATACAGACCATTCTGGAATTGGAACCTGATTTTGACGACCGGTTGTGGGGACGTCATTTTAATAACGAAATCTCGGCACTGAAGGCCTATCTGCAACGGGTCGACAGAATGGCTCTGGCTGAAGGCGACGTACAGCGCCTTGAGGCGGCTACAGCAAATTTTTTGGCTGAACTCAAGCTGTTCGCCCAGGCCTGGCCACAGCAAAATCGTCTTTTGCAATAATATGATCTGGCGTGTTTTTATACTTGTAAGTCTGACTCTTGTTAACGTGCTGCTCTTCGGTCGTATGATCTGGGGGTCAACAGGGCTGCTGGAATACCGCGCACTCAAAAAACAGCACGGCGTCATACAAAAACAACTGGAAACACTGGACGCAAAAAATCTTTCTTTAAGCCGCGAAATACGTATGTTGCAGTCTGACAGGCAGTACATGGAAAAAATGATTCGTCAGCATCTGCATTATGTGCGTGACAACGAAGTGCTGTACCTGTTTGGCGATGCGGCAAAAACCACTTCCGGGGGCACACGTGATGACGGAAAAAATTGAATGGTACAAAGAGATTCTTGAATTGGAGCCGAATTCCAAACTCTTTTTCCCTCTCGCGCGACTGCTGACGGCGGAAAACCGTTGCAACGAGGCCATAGATGTCCTGGAGCAAGGGCTGGAGCGTCACCCGGAATTTCTCGAAGCACGCCTGCTGTTTATAGAACTGCTGTACAAGGCGGACAGACGCCCTCACTGCGCCGTTCAGATAGACAGGATCAGCGCGGTTTTTTCCGGCTACACGGAATTTTGGCAGGCCTGGGCCGCCTGTCTGGCGGCTGACGGCGGGTCGCCGGCCATGTCAACCATTTTGCGGTTTGTGGCCGCTCATTTCAGGTATCCTCTCCTTTCTCTTCATGAGGTCTTTGACAAAGGCATAACCGCCATCCTCGGCAGTCAGACGGCCGGGAGTCCGCAGCCCGCCGCGACGGAAAGCATATCTGAAAGCGTTGCGGACGTTCAGGAGCCTTCGCGGAAATCCGCTTCGGAACCCGTCCTGCAAAACGGCGAGCCCCCCGCGGACGAACTGCCGGCCGGGGAGCAGGAATCCCCCGAAGGCCAATCCGCAAAAACCGCAGTATCATCAGACGAGGCCGAAGAACATTTCTCACTGCGGACACGCTCCATGGCCGAAGTACTGGCCGAGCAGGGCGACGTCAAAGGAGCGCTGGACATTTATCAGGAACTGGCGGCAGCGGCAACCATACCCGTTGAGAGGGCCGATCTGCTCCAGCGTATCGCAACATTGAACGCGAAACTGATTGCCATGGCGGACGCGGCGCCCGCCGCTCAAACCGCTTCCGAAACGGAAACCGCCACAGAAAAAATCAAATTGATAAACAAGCTTGAAGCCCTGGCAGAACGCGTTGAAGCCAGGGCGCGCGGATAAAGAACTGGAGAAACAGTGCTCAAACTATTTTTACGTCCTTTTTTCTTGCCGGTCCTGTTTGCCGCTTTGCTGACCGGCTGCAATTCCTACCAGTCGACAAAGGATGTCTGGAAAGGCACAAAAAATTTTTGGAACGACCATGTCAGTCCCGCGGCTGAGATAGATTATGAAGAAGAGGGCGATCTTTCGCCGGGCGCTCTGGAGTTGGTGAACGACATGATGGGCATTGACCGGCAATTGATCCGTCTTGAGCGCGTTATGATGAATGCCGACAAGCCCCCCACAAAAACATGGGTGTCGGATTTCATGACGAATTTTCCCTGGCTGAACGGTTTTGCCGGGGTAAAATACGATGGCACCATTCTTGGCCAAGTTCCTTCTCCCCCACTAAAACAACTGGATTTCATTCCTCTGCTGTACGAAGACAAAAAGCAGGGCAGCAGGGCCCTATGCGCCGACGTGCAAAATACCGATCTTGGCCCTGAAGTCGTGCTGGCTGTGCCCTTGTACGACAACGCGGATTTTCTCGGCGTGGTTGCGGCCCACTTCGACATGCGCACTTTGGCCCAGTACGCCGGCAATCCTTCAAACATTGTCATTCTTTCTCCCCGAGCCCTGCTCTGGCCCGGCAAGTATGAGTATGCCGCAACTCCGCTTTCCGGCGTCAACTGGGAAGAGACTGTTGCAAAAAGCTCTTCCGGGCTGTGCAAAAATGCGACTGGTTCTTTTTATTATGTTGTGCGGTATTTCGCCAATCTGCCACTGGTTTTTGCCGTGCCGGAGTCCGGCTCTTTTCCGGATGGCGACGGCAACCCTGAGCAGGGCAGACGATTCTTCCCTAGGGAAGCAAAACAGTTGCCCCCTCCCCCCATGCCGGAACGCAAATCCAGAAAAGACATTGAGGGAGGGCAACAGGTTTCCCCGCCTGTGGGGGCAAATGCTGAATCCGGAGCGCGGCCGTCCGACGGCGCATCCGTCCATGACATCCAGCCGGGCAATTCCGAGAGTGTTCTGCTGAAAAATCAGACGCCCCGCGGAACACAGGTTCAGGAGAGCAGACTGGAAGGCGAGGATGTGCCGGTGGAACGGGTGCAACGCCCGCGCCGGGCACCACGGCCGCAAGATCAACGGGAAACCGGTCATGAGGAGGCCAAAACTCCTGAGGCCGAACCGCCCGCAAAAGACCCGGCATTACCGGTCGGCCGCCCCAGTCCTTTCGGGCCCCGCTGGGAAGATACGCCGCAGCCCACGGCTGACGAGGAAAATGCCCCCGATTCTCCGCAAGCTTCGGAAACAACAGAAATGCAGTCTGGGCAGCCGGATACGACAAACAAATCTGTGGATTCACCGCAGCCGGATACCCAAGCTGAACCCGCGAAGGAAGATCCCGCCGACTCGCAGACGCGGTCGACGCTGCCCGATGGACGTCCAAGTCCCTTTGGCCCCCGGGAATAAACAGTCATGCATACTGCAACACGCGGTTTTTGCATAGATTCGCATAGAGAGGTGTGACATGGCAGAAATCACGGTGACGGAACACCTGTTGCTGCACCAAAAAAAATCTCCCCACGCCACCGGGCAATTCACCGGCCTGCTTTATGACTTGATTCTCTCCGGAAAAATAATTTCCCGGCGCATCAACAAGGCCGGCCTTCTTGACGTGCTCGGCGGCACCGGAGAAATAAACGTACAGGGAGAAAATGTTCAAAAACTGGATGAAATCGCCAACCATATTCTCACCTGGCGCATGGAACGCTGTGGCGCCCTGTGCGCCATGAGTTCCGAGGAAAATGCGGAGCTGATACGGATCAGACCGGAATTTCCCTCCGGGGATTATATCCTTGTTTTTGATCCCCTTGACGGGTCAAGCAATATTGACGTCAACATCAATGTAGGCACCATTTTCTCCATTCTCCGCCGCCCTCAGGGCCATACCGGGGAGATACGTCTTGAGGAGGTTCTGCAGCCCGGCGTCAATCAAATCGGGGCGGGATACATGCTCTACGGCCCCTCAACCATGCTTGTTTTCAGTACGGGTCAGGGGGTACACGGTTTCACGCTGGACCCCGGCGTTGGGGAATTCCTGCTTTCGCATCCTGACATGCGAATTCCCCGGCAGGGACATATTTACTCCGTCAATGAAGGCAACAGCAAGAACTGGTCCGGGGCCACCCGTGAAGTCGTTGACTGGTTCCACACGTGCCGGACCAAAGACGGGAGCAACTATTCGTCACGCTATGTCGGCGCCCTTGTGGCGGATTTTCACAGAACGCTCATTAACGGCGGCATATACATGTACCCCGCCGATACCGCGAAACCACAAGGGAAATTGCGACTCATGTGCGAGGCCGCGCCGTTGGCGTTTCTCGCCGAACAGGCCGGCGGGCGGGCAAGCGACGGTCTGGGCCGCGTACTGGAGCGCAAACCGGAGCGCCTGCATGCGCGCATCCCGCTTTTTATAGGCTCCGCGGATGATGTCGCGGCGGTCGAGAAAATTTATGCGAAATACAACAATGAACACCAACCATCGCAGTAGCCCGGAATCAACTTTTACCGCCGGTGTGTCGTGCTCTGCCTCGGTATAGAAACTTCCTGCGATGAAACGGCGCTGGCTCTTGTCCGCGACGGAAATCTGATTGATTCCGTTCTGGCCAGCCAGTCCGACATTCATGCGCTCTTCGGGGGAGTCGTCCCGGAATTGGCCTCACGCGAACACTGCCGTTACATCGGCCCGCTCTTTGACGAGCTTGTGCAGCGCAACGGGATCTTGCCCGGGCAGATTGACGTTGTCTCCGTCACGCGCGGGCCCGGACTTCTCGGCAGTCTTCTGGTTGGCGTTGCCTTTGCCAAAGCCCTGTCTCTGACCATAGACGCCAAACTTTTGGGTATAAATCATTTGCATGCCCATCTGCTGGCGACGGGACTGGAACAAAATTTCCGCTTCCCCGTATTGGGATTGCTGGTTTCCGGAGGGCATACGCATCTTTACCATATACAAAATATCAAAGATTTCAGACAGATCGGAAAAACTCTGGATGACGCCGCGGGTGAGGCGTTTGACAAGGTCGGCAAAACGCTCGGCCTGCCCTACCCTTGCGGCCGCGCTGTTGACGCTCTGGCTGTCGCCGGCACTGCCGACCCGCATCTTTTGCCGCGCCCCTGTCTTGACAATGGAACTCTTGATTTCAGCTTCAGCGGCTTGAAAACAGCGGCCTTACGCTGCCTGGACAACTACCCGGAACTTCGGAACCGCGCGTATTCTTTCAAAAGCGCGGGCGAAGCGCCCGACATTCTGAAAAATTTTTGCGCTTCATTCAATCTCGCTGTTGTGGACACATTATGTGACAAAACACGGCGCGCGCTTGACGCCTATCCGGAAATCCGTACATTGCTGTTCGCCGGCGGAGTGGCCTCAAACACGTTGCTGCGCGAGCGCATGGCGGAACTCGCGCGCCGCCGCGGAAGCAGGGCGCTCTCACCGTCTCCCGCGCTGTGTACCGATAATGCCGCCATGATTGCATACGCGGCCTGGCTTTTTGCAAAAGAGGGTTTTTGCCATGCCCTGGATATGGAAACCATTCCGCGGGGAACGCCGATTCCGGACGATATGATTGAAAACAAACAGCGCACGGCGGCTTGACAGCCGCGTTCAAGGTATCTATTAAAATACCCTGCTACAATCGTCAAAATTTTTTAAGGAGAATTTCGATGGCTGAACATGTCACAGACGCTACGTTTGAAAACCTTGTCATCAAAGCCGACATGCCGGTCCTGGTTGATTTTTGGGCTCCGTGGTGCGGGCCCTGTCGCGCATTGGGTCCTGTAATTGATGAAATCGCCAAGGAATATGACGGCAAAGTTCGTGTATGCAAAATAAATGTGGATGAAAATCCGGCCACACCGGCCAAATTCGCCATCCGCGCCATTCCCACGCTCATACTTTTCAAAAACGGCGAAACGCTGGAGCAAGTGACCGGCGGCGTTGCCAAAACCGCCATCGCGGATATGCTGGACAAAAAGGCCCTGGCATGAAATCCTATGATGCCGTTGTCATAGGGGGCGGGCCCGCGGGCATTACCGCCGCCATGTATCTGGCGCGTTCGGCCTGCTCCGTTCTCATGTGCGAGCAGCTTGCACCGGGCGGCCAAGTGCTTATGACCGACTTTCTGGAAAATTATCCCGGACACCCCAAAGGCGTTAAAGGTTATGAACTGGCCGACCTGTTCATTGCCCATCTTGAGAATTTGCCGGTTGACCGCGTGGTGGGCGCCGCGGATTCCGTAACCGGTCCGGCCGGAAAATTTATAACGCGTTGCGCGGGGCATGAGTATGCCGGCAAAACCGTGCTCGCCTGCACGGGAGCGCGTCATCGCGCTCTGGGCCTCGAAAGGGAAGACGAATTGATCGGGCGCGGCGTGTCCTATTGCGCCCTGTGCGACGGAAATTTTTTCAGGGGGCAAACGGTTGCCGTGGTCGGCGGCGGCAACAGCGCCCTTGAGGAAGCCCTCTACCTGTCAAAAATCGCCGGCAAAGTATACCTGATACACCGCCGCGAAATGTTCAGGGGCTCAAAAATTTTTCTTGACCGTCTGAAAGGAACCGCCAATGTCGCCATCCTGCCCGATACGATTATAGCGGAACTTCACGGCGATTCCAGCCTTACCGGTCTCACGCTCAGAAATGTGCGGAGCGGGCTGGAGCAGCGTCTCCCCATAGACGGACTTTTTGTCTATGTGGGGATTGAGCCGGCAACGGATTTTCTGCCGGCCGAATTGCAGCGCGACGCACAGGGCTTTATTCTGACAGACGTCGAGATGCGCACAAGTATTCCGGGTATTTTTGCCGCGGGAGATACCCGCTCAAAACTCTGCCGTCAGGTCATTACCGCTGCCGGCGACGGCGCAACGGCTGCGCAGGCAGCTTTCATCTTTCTGGAACAACTCTGATGAACAAGAAATTCCCCGCCCCTTTGGTGCTGCTGGCCGTCTGCTTCCTCACGCTTGCCGGTTGCGGCGTTATAGACATGATCTATCTGCCGCCGGCCGAAGATACCGCCGAGGAAATTTTTGAAGCGGCCAATGAAGCCATGAGTGAAAAAAATTATGTGCAGGCGGCGGAGCTGTATAACAAACTGCGCGACACCTATCCTTTCAGTCCGTATGCCATAGATGCGGAACTTTCCCTCGCCGACGCCTATTATCTGGATGAAGAGTTCCGATTGGCGTCGGAAAGCTACAAGGATTTCGAATCACTGCACCCCCGCCATCCGGCCATTCCCTATGTGCTGTACCAGACCGGCATGTCTCTCCTGGAGGAATTCCGTTCCATTGACAGAACCACCGTCGAGCTCCAGGACGCCTACGACTACTTTAACCGTTTGCGCCAAACATTCCCCGATTCGCAGTATGTAAAGAGCGCCGAAGAGCATATGCTGGAATGCCGAGAGCTTATGGCGGAACACGAACTTTTTATTGCCGATGTCTTCTGGCACATGAAAAGATATGGTCCCGCCTGGCGCCGGTATATTTATCTGTCTGAAAATTTTCCGGACATACCTGAAGTTTCCGGACACGCCAAGGAAAAAGGCAAGGCCGCCTATTATCATTACAAGGAGGAAGAAGGCAGGGAGGCGCGGGAGGCGCGCCAGGGTTCATGGAACAAGTGGTTTAAAAGCTGGCTGTAATTTGCCGTCAATGCCCTGAAAATCTCGGGGGCCGGTTTCTGTCGCCAAAGAAACAAGATTGCTCCAGAGTTCTTCAATGCCGAGCCGTTTGGTCGAAGAAGTAAGAAGCGGACTTTGCCCCAGCAGTTCCTGCCACTCCCTCCGGCGACATTCGCATTCACGTCTGTTGCATTTGTCGGTCTTTGTAAGAACCGGCAAAAGGGAAAGCCGCGACGCGCCGGCAAAATTTGTCAGCTCAATGTCGCTTTTTTGCGGAGACAGGCGGCAATCCAACAAAAGAACAAGGGCGCGCAAGTTTTTTGCTTTCATCAGATAGATATCAAGAAGTTTCGCCCAGTTGGCTCGTTCCTGACGGCTGGCGCGGGCATAGCCGTAACCGGGCAGATCCACCAGATAGAAATTCCACGGCATTGCTCTGAAAAAGTTTATTGACCGCGTTTTTCCCGGCGTGGCGCTGATTTTCGCCAGATTTTTACGCCCGGCAAGGGCATTGATCAGGGAAGATTTACCCACGTTGGAACGGCCCGCCAAGGCGATTTGTGCTTCGGCACAGTCAGGAAGCTGGCCGCACGTGAAAGCCGTACTCTCCAAAATCAGATACGCCGGGTTGGAGCGGCCTTCATCGTGCTTGACACAAGGTAACTTTTTGTTCATTTTTAAAAATTCAGCCTGAGTTTATTGTAGTTGCGTCTTGTATAACCAAGTATCGGGTATAAACTTTTTTCAGGGCGATAACAATAACGTGTCCCCCGCCGCAATGCGCGCGTTCAGGAGGAGATATGTACTCGACTACGGATTTTCGCAAGGGACTCAAAATCGAAGTGGAAGGTACCCCTTTTGAAATAGTGGATTTTCAGCATTTCAAGCCCGGCAAGGGCGGCGCCATGGTGCGCACGAAATTGCGCAACATTTTGACAGGCCGCATGCAGGACATTACGTTTCGCTCCGGCGACAAGGTTGATAAACCGGATATGGAAACCCGCGATATGCAGTTCCTATACCGCCAGTCTGATGATCTGGTTTTTATGGACATGACCAGTTATGAGCAAATGCAGATGCCCGCGACGGTCACCGGGGGCAAGGACGATTTCCTCAAGGACGGCCAGGAATGCCGAATCCTGCTTTACAAGGGACAACCGCTGGATATTGATATTCCTTTTACCCTTGTGCTGCAAGTTGCCGATACCGAGCCGGGCCTCAAGGGCGATACCGTGAGCAATGTCACCAAATCCGCCACCCTGGAGACCGGCATTACGGTGCAGGTGCCGATTTTTATCAATCCGGGCGACAGGATTAAAATTGATACGCGCAGCAGAGAATATCTCGGCAGAGAATAAAAGGACAGTCTTACGGACAGCCAAAAATTCGGCCGCGAACTATTCGGGCTTTTTCTCATTTTTTGGGCTTTGCTGCTTCTGCTCAGCCTGCTGAGTTTTGACGCCAACGATCCGAGCCTCAACGTCAGCGCGACGCATGTCGCGGTGCGCAACAAGGCCGGCCTCTTCGGCGCGTATGTGGCGGGTTTTCTCAATGATGTCTTTGGAGTGGCGGCACTGCTCTGGCCTGTGCTTTTTATCGCGCTTGGCGCCGCCCATATCTCCCGGAACTACGTCATGCACTGGTGGCGCTGGTGCGGCTTTTTTCTCCTGACTCTCTGCCTTCTGGCGGCAGGCTCCGCCTGGGATTTCTCATTGGGGGACATGAAGGGCGGCGGTATGGTGGGTAACGCCCTGCACGGCAACGCAGGGCATTACCTGAATCCGTTCGGGGAAGCCCTACTCTGGCTTTTTGTCCTTTTGACGGGGCTGCAGTTGACGCTTCATATTTCCTGGTTCGGGCTGGCCGCGCGGCTCCTTTCGCGTCCGCAATCCCCGTCTGCCGGAGACAGACCCGGCAAAAACCTCTCCGCGCCGGACGGGAAAAAATTTTCAATCACTTCCATTTCCGGCATGAAATCGTTCTGGGAGTACTGCCGCGATGCCCTGGGAAACATCCGCCCAAGGCCGGAAAAACTTCCTCCGGTGTACAGGGATGAAAATCGGGGAGAGGATGAGGTGTTGCCGCCGCCGGAAAATTTCAATGAGACAAAAATTTCAGAATCAGAAGCGGCGCCACGGGATGCGGCAGCGCCGGATCAGCGCGACGCAACACTGTCTTCCCCTTCCCCGGCGCGGACGCCGCACGGAAAAACGCCCACTCCCCTTCCAAAACTGGATTTGCTCAAAGCCCCCGTGAAATCCGACAACCCCAGCCAAAAGGAAGATTTGGATGCCAAGGGTAAATCCCTTATGGCCTGCCTTGGCGATTTTGCCGTTCAGGGGGAGCTTGTACGCATAACGCCCGGACCGGTGGTCACCATGTTTGAAGTGCGACCGGCAAAAGGCGTGCGCGTGAGCCGCATCGCCGGGCTTTCCGACGACCTCGCGCGCAGCCTCAAGGCCGTTGCCGTGCGTATTCAGGCGCCGATTCCCGGTGCGGACACTGTGGGCATCGAAATTCCCAACACGCATCGCGAGAGCGTCAATTTTCGCGAACTGGCTTCCACCGAAAATTTCCTCAGAGGTAGCGGCCCTCTGACCATGATTCTCGGCAAGGACATCGCCGGACAGCCCGTAATGGCCGATCTGGCGCGCATGCCCCACCTTCTGGTGGCCGGGGCCACAGGCGCCGGAAAAAGCGTCTGCCTGAACGCCATTCTCATAAGCCTGCTCTACAAAACACAGCCGCAGGACATGCGACTGCTGCTCATTGACCCAAAACGCATTGAAATGGCCGTCTATGCCGATGAGCCGCATCTGGTGCATCCTGTGGTGACGGAAATGCACGAGGCCCAAAACGCCCTGAATTGGGCCGTTCATGAAATGGAACGCCGCTATATGGCGATAAAACGACTCGGCGTTCGCCATGTGACCGACTACAACAAAAAACTCGCCTGTTACAGGAATGAACTGCCGCCGGACTTTGCCGATCTGGAGGCGCTGCCCTATCTTGTCATTGTAATAGACGAACTGGCTGATCTGATGCTGACGGCGGGCCGCGAGGTGGAAACATGCATCGTGCGCCTGGCGCAGCTGGCGCGGGCCGCCGGCATTCACCTGATTTTGGCGACGCAGCGTCCCAGCGTGGATGTCGTCACAGGCCTTATCAAGGCGAACTTCCCCTGCCGCATTTCCTTTCAGGTGACTTCCAAACATGATTCCCGCACCATACTGGATCAGGTCGGCGCGGAGCATCTTCTTGGTCGCGGCGATATGCTTTACAAACCGGGCAGCGGGCGCATGCAGCGCCTGCATGGACCTTTTCTGAGCGATGAGGAAGTGCAGGCCGTTGTGAATCATTGGAGGCATTATCTGTCGCCCGCCTACAAAGTTGATTTCGCCGAGTGGAGTCCTGAATCAACCCCGTCCCCTCTTTTTGAAGGCGATGGCGACGCCGGGGATGACACGCTGTATTCCCAGGTCCGCGCTTTTGTAATCGAACAGGGCAAGGCTTCCATCTCCCTGATTCAGCGGCGTTTCAAAATCGGCTTCAACCGCGCCGGGCGGCTCGTTGATCAACTGGAAAAAGACGGCGTCATCGGCCCGGCGGACGGCAGCAAACCACGCGCGGTGGTCAAGTAAACGAAAATTCTTTGTGGAGGCCCCCATGTCCTTTCGCTCCATGTTGTTTCCGGCAGTACTCGCCTGTATGTTTTTCTTGACGGAAGCAATGCCCCGCGCGGCGGATGCCGCGAAAACGGCGGCGCGAATACAAAGGCAATATACGGCGCTCAAAGGCTTTGGGGCCAATTTTGAACAAACGTTGACGCACAGGGAAAGCGGGACCGCGGAAAAACGCAAAGGCGTCCTGCTTTTTAAAAAACCTTTTCTCATTCGCTGGGAAACGGAAAAACCCCACCAGGAACTGCTTGTAGTCACCGGCAGGGAGATATGGGACTATCTGCCTGACGAAGAGCTGGCATACCGCTATCCGCTTTCCGTGGTTCAGGATTCGCGCAGCATTATACAGGTGATCACAGGTCAGGCCGCCCTGACAGAGGATTTCGACGTCAGACTGGACGGCGAAGAGGAAAATTTTGTCAGGCTCAAGCTCTATCCCCGGGAAGCGGGGCCGCAGATGGTGGAAGCCGTTATCTGGGCCGACAAGACGGACGGCTATATCCGGCGGGCGGAGCTTACCGATTTTTACGGCAATAAAAATAACGTGGGGTTTACCTCCTTCAATCCCCGGACACAATTCAGGGAGAGCGATTTCAGTTTCACTCCGCCCATAGGTGTGGAGGTTGAGGACCACTCCGGGGAAAAATCACAACACCGTGAATTATTTCACTAATATCTGCAATACAGGGAGTTTTCATGTCTTCCGTTCGTTCCGCGTACACCGACAGTCTGTGTTTTTACAGCGGGCATACGCCCCTTGAACTTGCCGAAACCTACGGCACGCCGCTCTATGTGTATAACGAAGGCGTCCTGCGTGAGCGTTGCCGCGATCTGATGAAACTTTCCGGTCATCCCGGCTATGGCGTCAATTATTCCGTCAAGGCCAACGCCAATCCGGCGATTCTCAAAATTATCCGGGACGAGGGACTTGTTGTGGACGCCATGAGTCCGGGCGAACTGCATCTGGATACCATTGCAGGCTTTCCGCCGGAAAAAATTCTGTACATCTCCAACAACAATTCCGCCGAGGAATTGCGCAATGCCGTAAAACGCGCATTGCTCGTCAGCGTGGACTCCCTTTCACAACTGGCCGCTTTCGGCCGCCTCAACGCCGGCGGCAGGGTCATGGTGCGTTTTAATCCCGGCATCGGCGCGGGGCATCACGCCAAGGTGGTCACAGCCGGCAAGGAAACAAAATTTGGCGTCACGCCCGACAGGCTGGATGAAGTTTTCGCGCTGCTCGACAAATACCAACTGACCCTTGCGGGTATAAATCAGCACATCGGCTCTCTTTTTATGACGCCGGACGGCTATCTGGACGCCGCCGCCGTATTGCTTGACCTTGCTGAACGTCTGCCGGCAGGGGCCTTGAACAAACTGGAAATTATGGATTTCGGCGGCGGTTTCGGCATCCCTTACCGTAAATATGACGGGGAAGGCCGTCTCAACCTTGTTGAGCTTGGCGCGCGCCTGCATGCGCTCATCACCGGATGGTCGGCCAAAACGGGATACGCCGGACGCTTTCTGGTCGAGCCCGGCCGCTACATCGCCGCTGAATGCGGCATTTTGCTGGGCAGGGTGTACGCCGTCAAAAACAACGGGGACAAACGCTATGTGGGCACTGATTTGGGCTTCAACACGCTTGTAAGACCCGCAATGTACGACTCTTTTCACGATGTGGAAATTTACCGCGCCGACAGCGGAAAAACCGGACAAGAAACAATGCCCCAGACCATTGTGGGCAATATCTGCGAGAGCGGCGACATTCTGGCGAAAAACCGTCTTTTGCCCATTATGCGGGAAGGAGATGTGCTGGGCCTGCTGGACGCGGGAGCCTACGGTTTTGTCATGGCCTCCAATTACAACCAGCGCTGCCTGCCGGCGGAAGTGCTTATCCGTTCCGACGGAACGGCGCAACCGATACGCAGACGTGAAACGCTTGACGATTTGACGCGCTGCCTTCTGTGATCCCAGTATTTTCGCGATGCGCGACCCCGATCTGAGCACATCCCCGCGTGCCGTCTGGCGGCTGACCTGGCCCCAGATGCTCATGATGTACCTCATGTTCCTCACGGGATTCATCATGGTGTGGGCCGCCGGCCGGATAAGCGCCGATGTTCAGGCCGCGCTCGGCATGGTGACGCAAACCGGAATTTTTTTGTCGGTCGTCATCATGGCTGTTTCAAGCGGAGCCACGGCCGCCGTCAGCCAATCACTGGGAGCGCGGAAACTTCTCAGGGCGCAACGATATGTAAGCGCAACGGTGATGGGCAGCATGGCGCTGGGAATTTTTATGGCGCTTGCGGGGTATTGCTTCGGAGACGGAATTCTTGCGCTGCTTATGGTGCCGGACGACATTCTGCCCATTACCCGCGAATTGTGGCGGGTTGCCATGCTCACCCTGCCCGCCCAATATCTGTATGCGGCTACCGGCGTCGTCTTCCGCGCCACGCGGCAGGTCATCCCTCCGCTCTGCGTGGCCTCGCTGGCCTGCGTTGTCAATTTCTTCGCCTGCCTCGGCTTCGGGCTTGGCTATTTTGATCTGCCTTCTTTCGGCTATATGGGCCTTGCCTGGACAAATCTTGGCGTACAGTGTCTGGGCGCCGTCTGTAATTGTTTTTTGCTGCTGCGCTCCGGCTATCTGCAACGGCGGAGCGTGCCGGATTTACGCTGGCTCAGCGCCGGCATACCCTATCTGCTCAGGGTGGCCCTGCCGGCGGGAGCGGCGTCTCTTGTATGGCAAAGCGGCTATCTCACGCTTTTTGTGCTGGTGGCTTCCCTGCCGCAGGACAGTGTGAGCGCGCTGGCCGGGCTGACCGCCGGCCTGAGGATGGAAGCCCTGCTGTTTCTGCCCGGCATGGCCTTTAACACGAGCGTCGCCGTGCTGGTGGGCAATTGTCTGGGCGCGGGCAGGCCGGACGAAGCCAGGCGTGTCGCCCTGAACATGGTGAGCTTGGGAACCGCCGCCATGAGCCTGGTTGCCGCCGCGCTCTGGCCGTTCCGGCCGGAGCTGGCGCAACTGCTCTCCCATAATCCCGGCACACAGGCCCAGATTGTCTCCTATCTGACCTACAATCTCCTCTCCACGCCCTTCTCCATAGCCAGCACCATTATGGGCGGAATTATGGTTGGAGCGGGCGCTACCAGATATAACCTTATGATCTTCGGCGGCACGTTCTGGCTGGTACGTCTGCCGCTGGGCTGGTTGCTGGGGCACGTCCTGTGGGGCGCGTCATCGGGAGTATTTCTGGCGATGCTTTTGTCCCAGTGTCTGCAAACCTGCCTCATGCTCCATGTTGTTCTCCGCCGCGACTGGACGCGTTTCGCCATGCGACGGCATGGGCACACGGGTTCATCTGCGCAAAAATCCTTCAGCCGACGCTGAGAATTTCGATCTCAAAAGCCAGATCCTTGCCGGCCAAGGGATGGTTGGCATCCAGCGTGATCTCGTCTTCCCCGACTTCAGTGATAACAACATCCATCTGCCCCTGCTCATTGGAAAGCTGCAAGGCGGTGCCCACTTCCAGCGGAATGTGTCCTGGAACCTGCATGCGCGCGACGGTGAATATAAGTTCGGGGTCCATTTCACCGTACGCCTGCTCCGAAGGGATTGTCACCGTGACGGACTCACCGGGCTCACGGCCTTCAACGGCGGCTTCAAGGGCCGGGAGCAGCATGCCCTTGCCCAGCGTAAACTCCAGGGGTTTGCGTCCTTTGGAAGAGTCAAACACCGTGCCGTCAGGCAAGGTGCCGGTATAGTGAATGCGGGCATTATCGCCGCTTTTGAGGGGCATATTTCCTCCATGTTTCAACCCGCAGCCTCTCCGTCCGCCGCTGCTCCGCCCCGTGGGTACCCCGTCCTTGAGGGAGATATGCCCGGAAGGTATTCCCGGCTTCACCGGAAGTCAACCGGAAATCTGCCCAAAGTCGGGGCAATCGGGTGGACGACGTAACCCGTTAAAAACCGGAGGAATATTTTCAGGCGAAATCGCATAAATATTAGTTATTTCAATATGTTATAAATTTTTCTTCGATTGCCCCGAAAATTATGGAGAAAAACCTTTACATTAACGATTTCACCCGCTCCCACTAGCGCGGCGGGCGGCCTCTTGACTTGCCGCGTGGTGCGGGTATTTTCCCCGCAGGGGGTAAAAAAATGCAAAACCGCGACGAACGTAAAAGGCGGGCCCCGGGCGGCGGACGGACGCATCTTCCCCTGCCGGAATTTACGGCCTTCGCCGCGGGGGCGGTCATTATGGTCCTGGAGATGACGGGCGCGCGAATTATGGCGCCGCATGTGGGCACATCCATTATTGTGTGGACAAGCCTTATCGGCGTCATGCTGGCTTTTCTGGCCCTAGGGACCATGCTGGGCGGACGGATGGCCGACAAAAAACTTTCCTCCCGTGTTCTGGCCCTGATTCTGCTGGGAGCCGGCGCCGGGACGGGAATCATCCCCGTCGCGCACCGCCTGTTCGGCGCGCGGATGATGGAGGTCTGCCCCAACGTCTATGCGGGAGCGGTTGCCGGAGCCGTGGTCTATTTCGCCCTTCCCGCCACCCTGTTCGGCATGGTCACGCCCTATATCGTGCGCTTGCGCCTCAGGGACATCGCTTCCTCCGGCGGCACTGTGGGGCGCCTGTACGCGCTCTCCACCGTCGGCAGCATTGCCGGGACGTTTCTGGGCGGTTTCGTGCTGATTTCCTTTTTCAGTTGCACGCAAATCCTCCTGGCTGTGGCGGCGGCCGGAGCCCTCCTCTCGCTCTTTGTCAGCCGGGGAAAAAATCCGCCCGCCCTGTGCCTCGCCCTGCTGGCCCTGGGCGGCGCCTTCGGCAGCGCGTCTTATGCGGACTGGCGGATCGGCCGGGGTGCCTTGCCCAGCGTTGAAACTCCCTACAACCACATCCGCCTGTATGAGGGCCTCACGGCCGATGCCCGCCGCGTGCGCCTCATCCAGACGGATCCGGGAAAAATACAGTCAGCCATGTACCTGGACGACCCAACGGCGCTGTACTGCGAATACACCCGCTACATTGCCCTCGCCGGGCCGCTTTTTCCCGGTTTCCGGCGTGTGCTGGTGCTGGGTGGCGGCGGCTATTCCATACCGCGCTGGCTGCTGGCGAAGGGAAATGCGCCCGAAGACCTTGAAGTCGATGTGGTGGAGCTGGATCCGGGCATGACGCGGGTGACGCGCGACTACTTTTCCTTGCCCGACAGCCCCCGCCTGCGCGTCCATCATGAAGACGCGCGCCGCTTTCTCAACAGGAACGCGGCCGTCTGGGACATCATTTTTGTGGACGTGTTCAACTCCTGGTACAGCGTGCCTTTCCAGATGGGAACCGGAGAGGCCGCGCTGGCCCTGCGGCGGGCCACAGCCCCGCGGGGCGCGGTCATGATGAATGTCATTTCCGCCTTCAGCGGAGAAAAGGGGGCGCTTTTTCAGGCCATTCACGCCAACCTGAAGAACGTCTTCGCCGAAGTGCACGTTTTTGCCGTCGATCCGCAAAGCGGGCCTGATGAAGCGCAGAATCTGCTGCTTCTGGCCCTGCCCGAAAAACGGCCCGACCTTGCGGAGATTTTTGCGGGGCCCCATGCCGCTCTGCCCGATGCCGTCCGGCGCATGCTGCGCACGCGGATAACCCGGCCGATAGCCGGGGTGGCCGCCCTGTCGGACGATTTCGCCCCGGTGGAAAGGTACGCGCAGAAACTGCTGGACTGAGCGGAAAGGGACCGCGCGAGAAAGAACCGGCGGCAGGCATTTTGCATGAATGCCGGTCATGGATGTTTACGGCCATGATCCTTCCCTTGTTCTGAGCTTTCTCCTCACCATCATGCGCGTGAGCATCGTCATGTTCATGCTGCCGATTTTTTCCACGCAAAATATCCCCGTCCTTGTCAAGGCGGCGACAAGTCTTGTCTTTTCACTGGCTGTATGGCCGCATCTGACTTTTCCCGGCGCGGAGATGCCCTTGCATCCCTTCAGCATGGGACTCATGCTCCTTGGAGAAGTCATGATGGGGCTTACGCTCGGCCTGGCCGTCAATTTTTTGTTCATGGGAATACAGGCGGGAGGGGAGCTGCTGGGCTTTCAGATGGGCTTTACCATGATCAATTTCGCCGATCCCCTCACCGGCAACCAGACAGGGACCACGGCGTTCTTCCTCTGGATGGTCTCCCTGCTCATCTTTTTGACCCTGGACGGCCATCTGTACATGCTCAGGGGCTTTGCCGCGTCCTTCAAGCTGATCCCCCCCGGTGGACTTTTCATCGGCGAAACGCTGCTCCGGCAGGTGCTGCATCTGGCCGCGCAAATTTTTGTGCTGGCCGTCAAAATAGCGGCCCCGGTCATGGTGGCCCTGTTTATGGTGGAAGTGGCGCTTGCGCTTGTGTCCCGCGCTTCCCCGCAAATTCATATCATGGAGTTCGGCTTTCCCGTCAAAATAGGCGTGGGATTCCTTTTTGTCGGGCTTCTGCTTGTCATCATGGCGGACGCTGTTGAAGATTTTATTGGCGGCCTTGGGGGTCTGTTCACCAATCTGCTGCGCTCCATGAGCCCCCTGTACAATTGAACTGTCCGCCCGCCCATGAGGGGCGGGCGACACCGCGTTTCGCCGTAAAGCGCCGATATGGTCTGACGCCGCTCCCTTCAGGGAGAGGTTTCAAACCATAGAGGAATTTTTGATGAAAAATCCGGCAGTTTTTGTGTTTCTGTCCCTTTGGCTTTCCCTGCCGATCAACGCGCGAGCCGCACAGGGCGACGACCACAATGCGGCCGCCTGATATTCGGCCCGGACGGCAAGACGCTCTTTTTCAAAGTTTGTGTCTCTGCGTGGCTGCGGGCGGGCCGGCGGGCAAGCCAAGAACTTCCGCCGGGTCGATGCCCGCAGTTGATTCCGGGACGGAGCGCACGATGCTCAACGTATTGTCCGGGCTTGCCAGATCAAGTACGCTCTTGGGCAGGTACGCGCCATCGGCGTCTTTCACCGGGATAACCACCGGCTTCACCGGCATGTCGGTGTTCCCGGCACTGACGACGCCCAGGCTGCCGTCTGAAAGTTCCACTACGCTGCCCACAGGGTACACGCCGAGCATGCGTATGAAGGCCGCCACCATCTCCGGGTGCAACGCCTTGCCGCGCATTTCGTACATGATTCCCAGTGCCCGTTGCGGGGGCATGGCATCCTTGTAAATCCGCTTGCTGGTCAGGGCGTCATAGATATCCGCCAGCGCGACTATGTATCCCACCTCCGATACGTCGTCCCCGGAAAGACCGGATGGATAGCCGGCGCCATTGTAGCATTCGTGATGGTGCAGCATAGCCTGGGGCACTTCCGGTATAATGTCCGGCACATTTTCGATTTGTTCGTAACCAAGCGTGGGATGGGTGTTCATTATCAGACGCTCCGTATCGCTCAGTCTGCGCGGAGCGTTGAGTATTTGCGGCGGCACGAGCGCCTTGCCCAGATCGTGAAAGAGGCCGGCCAGCCCGATGGCGCGGATCGTCTGCGTTTCTTTACCCACATAGCGGGCAAACATGCTGCTGATGATGCTGACGTTGACGCAGTGCATGTAGGTGTAACTGTCCGTGCGCCGCAGGCGGCAAAGACTTTGCAAGGCATCGGTGTTGTTTTCCAGACTGCGCATGATGCGCTCGACGATGTTGGACGCAGGGCTCATGTCCAGCTTGCCGAAACGGATGTCGCTCATGAAAGCGCGCGCATAGCCGACCGCCGCATCGTGCGCTTCGGCCCCCGCCCTGACTTCGACAGCAAAGGGAACTTTGTGCCCGACAGGCGCTTTGCCGCGCACTTCCGCGCCGGCCAGCTCCACTTCGGGAGACGCGACATCGGTATAGGCGGGGGAACGGTCCGGGTCTATGTAGACTTCAAGATAACCTCCGGCCGCGATATTTCGGACCTCGTCGTCGGAAACGAGCAGACCTTCCCGCATGTACAGATAGGGACGCTCCCGCCAGTCGATGCCGGGGTCGGCCACATACATGCCGGCTTTGAGCTCCAGAGTATGCAGATGCTTCAAAGCGCCGGCCGCTTTGGCTGTTTTTGCATTGTGGTACGCCATACGTGGTAATGATTATGTCGCTTTTCGGCAAAAAAGCAACCTGCTTTCCCGGAAATGTATAAAGAAGAACCGCAGTGGCTTTTTCACTCGCCGGACGTCCTCTTGGCGTGGTACAAGGCGAGAGGCGGGCAAAGCCCGCCTGCTCCTGTTTCGCGGCAAGGGTTTGTCCGCAAATTTTTGCCTATACGGTAAGGTTGACGCCGTCCAGAAGCGAAAGGCCGCCCGCATACGCGCCGATGGTTGGGGCCGCTGATCCGGAACCGGTCCACCAGGCCGCCATGCTTTCGATTTGGATGCGTTTGCGGAGTTCGCCGGGCGCGATTCGCAAGGCTTCGCGGGCCGCGTCAATGCCGTTCAGGGCTTCGATTTGCCTGTATTTTTTAAGCAGTTCAGGGTTGTTGTCAAAAAAATTCTGTATTTTGTCCTTGTCCGGGCTGTCGCCAGCGACAGACAGGGAACCGTCATCACTGATTTGCAGGGTGAACCGCAAGGAGTCAGTGTCCTCAATGCCCAAGGCTTTCAGGCCGTCGCTGACGCCCTGGTTGAACTCGCTTTGCATCTGTTCGCGGTATTTGGCAAGCTGGCTGAACGTGACGCGGCTGTCCGCGTCAAGGCCCATAGCGTCCATTGCGTACCTCGTCAGTTCGATCATGCCGGAAACCTGATCGGTCATGGAGAGGCCGTCAGCGTATACCGCCTGGTTCTTGCCGGCGGAATTTTTTGCCGTGCTTGCGGCGTCATCGGCGAACAGGCCGTTCTGCCACTGCAGCAACACATCGGAATAGGAGCCGGTTGCAGAAATATCCATGATGTCTCCTTGTGGCGATTAACGCTCATGAATATCATGCAAGTTTCGGACCATTACGCAGGTACATGACATGACCACACCATCACGCGGCAT
>JAISLI010000044.1 GCA_031291035.1 Desulfovibrio sp. | reverse complement strand
TGCGTCCCGTGCTTGGTGGCAAGGGATAGTTTGACACGGACAGCTTTCCCTTGGCGTCCCCTCCCTCCTGCCGGCCAATCAGGCGGAGCAACTGGTCCCCGCCGAGGACCAGTTCGGCGAGCGGGCTCACACTCGCGGACCCTAGGTCAATCTGGCCGCTGTTGCGTAGCGTGGCGAAGGTACTCCTGTTCCTGGACAGGTCCATAATGCCGCTGACAATTTTAATAACGCCCGCGTTGTCGAAATCCCCTCCGGGGAGGATCTCCCCCCCGCTGTCCAGTTTGGCGATCTCGTTAACGTCCACCTTCACTGGAGCGCCGTTGGGGAGTCCGTTCAGGCTTATCTCCGTAGCGGCGGCCAGGACAGCGCCCGCGCCGCAGAGGCACAGCGCGGCGGCCAGGACCAGAGTTCCCGGAACGCCCGGAAACAGCCGTTTTCCGGGCGCGCCCCGGCTGAGGTTGAGCGGATTTTCCAAAGCGTTTTTTGTCGGCCTCATGTCACTGCCCTCCTGTGGAAAGATGAATAGCCTTCATGCCCTTCGCCCAAGGAAAAAATGTCCGTTCGGCAGTGCCGTAACGTCGCACAATCGTCACACAGGCGAAACATCTACCTGTTCGCGGCGCGAACGTAAAGGATTTTCTCCATAATTTTTGGGGCAATTGAAGTAAAAAATCATAACATATTTAAATAACAAATATTATTCGATTTCGCCTGAAAATATTCCCTGGGGTTTTTAACGGGTTGCGTCGTCCATTCGATTGCCCCACCTTCAGGGAGATTGCGGCTTGACGTTCGGCAAATCCGGGCATACCTTCCCGGTAGCCCCTTCCTTCAGGGAGGGGGCAATCCACCCGGCTCCTGTCCGCCGGGCCGGAGTCGGTCGGCGGATGGAGCCGGCTGTGGATTGAAACACAGAAAAATTTTTGAGGGGTATCTAAAGGAAATGTCTGCTCTCTGTTTACGCCGCACGGACAATCTTTCCGCGACAAATCACAAAGCGCCTGCGGGGCGACCGGGATGAAACAGGCCGGCTCCCGATTAATATCCCGATTAATATCTTGATACGTTGCCCAGTTGTTGATATATTCATCTACTTATGGCTGATACGGGCATATCCGGAGAGGCGGACCGCGGGCTGCCGTTTTTGCCGCAACTGCACGGCGTGCTGGTTTTGAACAAGCCTTCCGGCCCGTCCTCGGCACGTTGCCTTGCGGCAATCAAGCGGCTTGGGCAGAGAAAAATCGGTCACGCGGGAACGCTTGATCCGCTCGCCTCCGGGGTGCTGCTGGTGCTGCTCGGGCAGGCCACCAAGATTTCCCCGTACCTGCTGTCCGGCGGCCCCAAAGTGTACAGAGGCGTTTTGCGCCTCGGGCGGACGACGGACACCTGGGATTGCGAGGGTAACATTCTTGATGAAACCTCGTGGGAGAGCGTCAGCGCCGGGGACGCGCGGAGGGAAGTCGCCCTGTGGCGCGGAGTTCGTGAACAGCCTGTGCCGCCGTACTCCGCGGCGAAGCACAACGGGCAGCCCCTGTACAGGCTGGCGCGAAAAGGGCGGGATATGCCGCAAAAAGTCAAAGACATCAAAATTTCACAAGCGGAAGCGCTGGATGTGAGCTTGCCGTTTGTGCGCTTTCGGGTCACCTGCGGTTCCGGCACCTATATACGCTCCCTGGCCCACAGCTTGGGGATACGACTTGGGTGCGGAGCCGTGCTCACGGAACTGACCCGGGAGTACAGCCACCCTTTCGGTCTGGATGCGGCCTGCGATTTGCGGGGCATTGAGGCCGAGCCGTCTCTCCTGGGCAGGGGTCTGCGTCCTGTAGCGGAGGCGCTGCCGGACTGGACGAGAGTGGAGCTTGCGCCTGAAGAAGCCGCGCGCGTGCGCAACGGGCTGCCCGTTTTCCGCTCCTCGACGCCGAAGACGGAGAACGCGCTCTTGCTGTACAGGGGCGAAGTTCTCGCCCTGGCCAAACGCGGGGCGGACGCGGCGCGCCACTGGGCCGTAGTGAGGGGGCTTTGGAATTAACCTCATTTTGGAAAACAGGAGAATTGCTGTGGTAATGAACGCGGAACATAAAAAATCGGTTATTGAGGCCCACGCGAAGCATGAGGGCGACACCGGTTCCCCCGAAGTGCAGGTGGCCTTGCTGACAGCGCGCATTGAGGACCTGACCGGGCATTTCAAGGTGCATAAAAAGGACTTTCACTCCCGCACCGGCCTGCTCAAACTTGTCGGGCAGCGACGCAGCATGCTGAATTATTTAAAAAATAAAGACATTCAGCGATACCGGGCGCTTATTGAAAAACTTGGTCTGCGCAAATAATGGCCCTGTCAATTTCTGTCGGAGTACATTCAGCATATAGTAAGGAATTTTACCATGATACAAGATATTTTTAATCCGTCGCGCGTTGTCGCCGAACTTGGCGGCAAAGAAATTGTTTTTGAAAGCGGCCGTCTTGCCAACCAGGCGGACGGCGCGGTGTGGATACAGTGCGGCGGTACGGTTGTGCTGGCGACGGTGTGTTCA
Source organism: Desulfovibrio sp. (assembly GCA_031291035.1). GTDB lineage: Bacteria > Desulfobacterota > Desulfovibrionia > Desulfovibrionales > Desulfovibrionaceae > Desulfovibrio. The sequence continues at coordinate 29,978 of JAISLI010000044.1, read as the reverse complement.
CAACCGCTGGAGTTCGACAAGGGGTTTTTCCCCCTGACGGTGGAATACTCTGAAAAAATGTATGCTGCCGGGCGTATCCCCGGCAGTTTTTTTCGCAGGGAAATCGGACGTCCGTCCGAACGCGAGACTCTGGTTTCGCGCCTTATCGACAGGCCTGTCCGCCCGCTTTTCCCCAAGGGGCTGGGTGAGGATGTGCAGCTTCTGGCCAGCGTGATTTCAGCGGACCAGGAAAATGAATCGGATGTTCTGGCCCTTACCGGAGCATCGGCCGCGCTGATGATTTCCTCTCTGCCCTTTGAAGGCCCGGTGGCCGGCGGCCGCATAGGCCGCATCGGCGGACGTTTTGTGCTCAACCCTTCCTTTGGGCAGCAGGAGCGGAGCGATCTGAACATTATTTTTGCCGCCACGCGCGACGCCTTGACCATGGTGGAAGGCGACGCGCGCTTTTTGCCGGAAGATGTGATTATTGACGCGCTGGAGTGGGGCAGAAAGGAAATTCAGCCTCTGATTGACGCGCAGTTCAAGCTTCGTGAACTTTGCGGCAAGGAAAAAATGGAGTTCTCGACTCCGAAGGAAAACAGTTCTCTTGTCGCGCGGGTTCACGAACTCGCCAGGGAAGCCGGTCTGGAAGAGGCCTTGCGCATTCCCGACAAGCTGCCGCGCAAGCTGGCGCGCAAAAAAGTGAAAGAGCGCGTCATGGAGGCGCTGAAGGATTCCCCGGTTTGCATGGAAAACCCGGAATATTTCAAATTTGTGCCGGACATCGTCGGCGATCTGGAAAAGAAGCTGGTGCGGGCGCGCATAGTTGACGAGGGCACCCGCATTGACGGCCGGGACGTCAGAAGCGTGCGCCCCATTCAGATTCAGGTCGGCGTTCTGCCCAGAGCCCACGGTTCCGCGCTGTTCTGCCGGGGGGAGACGAAATCCCTGGTCATCGCGACGCTCGGCTCCACAACCGATGAGCAACGCGTGGATTCCCTCGCCGGTGACATGACAAAACGCTTTATGCTGCATTACAATTTTCCGCCGTACTGCGTCGGGGAGGTCAAACCCGTGCGCGTTTCCCGGCGTGAAATCGGGCATGGCGCGCTGGCGGAAAAATCCTTGCGCCCTGTTCTGCCCTCTGACGAGGATTTTCCCTTTACCCTGCGCGTGGTGGCCGAAACCATGGAATCCAACGGTTCCTCTTCCATGGCGGCGCTGTGCGGCGGCTCGCTTTCGCTCATGGACGCGGGAGTGCCGGTCAGCGGGCCGGTGGCCGGCGTGGCCATGGGCCTTATCAAGGAAAGCGACAAATTCATCGTGCTTACCGACATTCTGGGCGACGAGGACGCCCTCGGCGATATGGACTTCAAAATAGCGGGCACCGCGGAAGGCGTGACCGGCGTGCAGATGGACATCAAGGTTGCCGGATTGACAACCGACATCATGAGGGAGGCCATGCGGCAGGCGCACGAGGCCCGTCTGCACATTCTGGGGGAAATGGCGAAAGCGCTTTCCGAACCGCGCCGGGAGCTTTCTCCGTATGCGCCGCAGCATGCGGAAGTTTTTGTCAATCCGGATATTATTCGCCTGATTATCGGGCCCGGCGGCAAAAACATCAAGGCCATCACAGCGGCGACAGGCGCGTCCGTGGACATTGAGGACTCCGGCAAGGTTTCCATTTTTGCGCCGACGGCGGAAGCGCTGGAAAAAGCGCGTGAAATGGTTTCCTATTATGACCAGCGTCCGGAACTGGGCACAAACTACAAGGCGAAAGTCCGGAAAATCATGGAAATTGGAGCCATTGTGGAAGTGCTGCCCAATGTGGAAGCTCTTGTTCATGTGTCGCAGCTTGACATCGGCCGGGTGGAACAGCCCGGGGATGTGGCGCGGCTGGGTGAGGATATGCTGGTAAAAGTCATTGAAATGAACGGAGATCGCATCCGTGCCAGCCGCAAGGCCGTACTGCTGGAAGAACAGGGGCATGCCTGGAACCCGGAGGAAACCGCCCGCCCGCCGCGTTATGACAGGCATGACAAAGGCGAACGCGGTCCGGGAAATCGCGGCGGCGGACGACGCGGCCGCGACCGGCGTTGACCCGGCTCCTGTCCGCCGGGACGGAGCCAGTCGGCGGATGGAGCCGGCTGTGGATTGAAAACGGACCCCTTTTTGTCCTCTTGCGGCAAACCCGGAATTGTCATGAGCGAACACACCGCGAGTACTCCCGCGCCGTCGGAAGACACGCTTGCGGGGAAGAACCGCATTCATTTTGAAGGGCTGGGCGATGCCTGGAGCGCGCTTACCGGCCGGAATCCCGCCGCGATCATGTCACGGATTGCCGGTACTGTGCTGCATGCCGGCGGAACCCGTCCTGTCTGGCGATGGCGGCGCGACGGCAAGGAATACGTGCTTATGGCCTGGCCGCAGGACCAGCCGGCGCGGGCCGCCGTGCTTATGGCCGGAGAGGCGGAAGGCAAGCTCTCCCCGGTGACGGTCGTGCCGCTTCTGGATGGTTTGCCCAACGATCTGACAGTGGAGGAGGCCCACCCCTGGGAACGCGGACATTTGGCCAATGTTTCCGTCAACATGATTGAAGGACAAAATCCCCTCTGGTTTTTCAACCCGTTATACTGTCGGGATATCGAGGCCCTCACGCCGGGCGTTACCCATACTTTTCTGCTGGCCAGCCTGGCTTACGGGCTGCGTAAAGCCCTGCTTGACGAGCTTTCCATAACGCGGGGGCCGCGCTATGAGGCCTGGGCGGCGGCCTGGCTGGCGGAAAATCCCGGCAGGAGCGGGTTGGACGTGCCGCCGCTCAAGGTGGGCATGGCCGGAAAGCGGGTGATCATGCCGGGGCGGAACTTTTGTGAATACGAGATGCGCGGCCTTGTGGAAGATGTGGAGGAATGCGCGCTGGAGAAAATGCCGCTGAAGATTCTGCACCTGAGCTTTCCCTTTGAGGGCAGGGAAGCGATGCGCCTTCCGGTCTTTGCCTCAAACTTTGTCCTGGGAGAGTATGTTCCGGAAAAGGGGCACGAGGTGGACGCGTATGTCTGGATTCAGGGGCGCATCATTGATGTGGAACCGTCGGAGTAGGCCGTTTTCGCGCCGGGTTCAGATCTGCGCCTTCAGCGCCTCGGCCTGCGTTGCGGTTGACAGCGCTTCCACCAGGGGCGTCAGTTCGCCTTCCATGATACGTTCCAGTGAATAAAGGGTCATATTGATGCGGTGATCCGTACAGCGTCCCTGGGGGAAGTTGTAGGTGCGTATGCGCCCGGAACGGTCGCCGGAACCCACCTGAGCCTTTCGGTCCGCGGACATTTCGGAGTTCTGGCGTTCCCGCTCCGCCGCCAGAATGCGGGAAGCGAGCACTTTCATTGCCCTGGCCTTGTTTTTGTGCTGTGAGCGCTCGTCCTGGCAGGTGACCACGGTGCCTGTGGGAATGTGGGTAATGCGCACGGCCGATTCCGTCTTGTTGACGTGCTGCCCGCCCGCGCCCGATGCGCGGTAAATATCTATGCGCAGATCTTCCGGCCTGATTTCCACATCCACTTCTCCGGCCTCCGGCATAACGGCGACCGTGGCGGCCGACGTGTGAATGCGCCCCTGCGCTTCCGTGGTCGGAACACGTTGCACCCTGTGGGTTCCCGCTTCAAATTTGAGCCGGCTGTATGCCTTGCTGCCGGATATAAGGCAGATGACCTCCTTGAATCCGCCGGATTCCGAAGGGGAGGAACTCAGCAGTTCCGTCCCCCACCCCATAAGTTCCGCGTAGCGGCAATACATGCGAAAAAGGTCCGCCGCAAAGAGCGCCGCTTCTTCTCCACCTGTCCCCGCCCTGATTTCCAGAATCGTATTTTTTTCATCCAGGGGGTCTGACGGCAACAAAGCCGTCTTGAGGGCCGTTTCCAGCCTCGGCAATTCCTCTTCCGCTCTGCGGAGTTCTTCCTGGGCAAGGCTTTTGATTTCCGGGTCGTCGTCGTGGAGCATCAGTTTCATTTCCGCCATTTCGCGCTCCAGCTCCCTGTGACGGCGAAACAGGCCTATCACCTCGCGCAGGTCGGCGTGCGCTTTGGCCAGTTTGCGGTACTGTTCCTGATCGTTGAATACGTCGGGGCCGGCAAGCGTTTCTTCGAGATCCAGATATTTTTTTTCAAGGCTTTCCAGTTTGGCAAACATGGTGTTCTCCGGCGCGGCGAAGCGCCGCGCGGTGAGGCCGTCCGGCAGGCGCAAAGCAAGCGCTACTTCGCGTCGTTACGCATCATCACGCCTTCCATGACGGCCTGACCGCCGATAAGGGAATCCGGCGCAAACAGGACAGCGGGGGACGGGAAATGACGCCGCGCCGTGTCGGACACGGCGCGGCGTCGGGCAGTGAGGCTTATTTCGCGTCAAATTTGGCGTATTTTTTACGAAAACGGTCAATGCGACCCGCCGTGTCGAGAAAGCGCTGTTTGCCGGTGAAAAACGGATGACAAATCGAGCAGACTTCCACATGCACCTGTTCGCCCCTGGTGGAGAGCACCTGCTCGGAGTTGCCGCAGGCGCAGGTAATGGTGGCACTATATACTTTGGGATGGATGTTTTTTTTCATGAATGTCCCCGCATGGTCATTACAGCGATTAAGGCTTGAAACAGTTCGCTTGCGTCGGGCAAACCCCGCCTGCTCCTGTTTCGCGGCAAGGATCTGCTTGCAAATCCTTGCAGGCGGTGCACTCGTTCGTGAACCGCTCCAAGGGGAAAGTCTGCCCTTTTTGGGAGAATTTTGCAAGCGCGGAAACGACAGTAAAAAATCGCGGCCTTGTCAGGGGGGAGGCGAACTGTTATTCTGGACGTCAGTCAGGGGGAAGAAATGACGGACATTGACAGGCAGTTGGCCCTTATCAGGCGCGGCGCGGCGGAGCTGATTGACGAGCCTTTGCTGCGCAAAAAGCTGGAGCGCGGCGCCCCCTTGCGGGTAAAAGTGGGTTTTGATCCCACAGCGCCGGACCTGCACCTCGGACACACGGTTGTCATGCACAAGATGCGCCATTTTCAGGAGCTGGGACACACCATCATTTTTCTCATCGGCGATTTCACCGGCCGCATAGGCGATCCGTCCGGCCGTTCCGAAACGCGGCCGCCCCTGACGGAAGAGGACGTGCGCTCCAATGCGGCCACATACAAAAAACAGGTATTCAAAATTCTTGATCCCGAAAAGACGCTGGTGGACTTCAATTCCCGCTGGCTGGGGGCCATGACGGCGGCCGGCTTCATTCGTCTGGCTTCTTCCTGCACCGTGGCCCGAATGATGGAACGCGACGACTTTGAAAAACGCTTCCGCGAGCAACGCCCCATATCCATCCATGAATTCCTCTATCCGCTCTGCCAGGGCTATGACTCTGTGGCGCTTCGGGCGGATGTGGAGATGGGCGGCACCGACCAGAAATTCAATCTCCTGGTGGGACGCGGCCTTCAGGCCCACTACGGCCAGGAGGGCCAGTGCGTATTGACCGTGCCCCTGCTGGAAGGGACGGACGGTGTGCGCAAGATGTCAAAATCATACGGTAATTATATCGGCATTGACGAACCCGCGTCTGAAATTTTCGGCAAACTCATGGCCATTTCCGATGATCTCATGTGGCGCTATTACGAGCTGCTTTCCGCCAGAAGCCTTGAGGAGATCGCGTCCTTCAGGCGGGATGTGGAGGCGAATCTGCTTCACCCCAAACTGGTCAAGGAACGTCTTGCCCATGAAATCACCTGCCGCTACCACGGACAAAACGCGGCGGACGAGGCGCGGCGGGGTTTCAACGCCGTTTTTTCCGGCGGGGCCGTGCCCGACGACATGCCGGAATTCACCTGCGGGACTGAAGACGGAAACCTTGCCCCTGCTTTTCTGGCGGCGTCCGGTCTTGTCAAAAGCCGCGGCGAGGCGAGGCGGCTCATACGCGAAGGCGCGCTGACCATTGACGGCAGGCGCTGGGAAGATGAAACCGCCCCTCTTGCCGAAGGCGAACACGTGATCAAGCTGGGCAAAAAACGTTTTCTGCGTCTGGTTGTGCAAAAGCATTAGAGCAAATTAACATTGAAAATGTATAATTTTCTCTGGCGGCGGGGCGGCTGCACCGCCGCCCGCCCATGAGGCGCAGGCGAAACCGCGTTTCGCCGTAAAGCGCCGAAGGGAGCGTTTCAAAAGCAAAATGCTCTAGGACAAAATTGCTCCGGAGGGGAAAACACATGCGACAGATAAAAGAAAAGGATACGTCCATGCCGCCGGTGGTGTATTACGCCGACTCGCGCACCCGCTCACACGAGGAAAACAAAATTTCCGGGATAGCCCGTCTGTGTGACGCGCTGCCCCTGAAAAAACGCATCAAAAAAAATGACCTCACCGCCATCAAGGTTCATTTCGGCGAACTGGGCAACGACACGTATGTGAATCCGGTCTTTGTGCGGCAGATTGTGGACAAGGTCAAAGCCGCCGGCGGCAAGCCTTTTCTGACGGACTCGGCCACACTGTATTCCGGTTCGCGCGGAAACGCCGTTGACCATCTGCGCACGGCCTGTCTGCACGGTTTTACGCCTTCCGTGGTGGACGCGCCGGTAATCATCGCCGACGGCATTTACGGAGAGAACGATGTCCCGGTGCGCATCAACCGCAAACACTTCAAGGATGTCCATATCGCCAGGGAAATCCGCCGCGCGCCGTCCATGGTGGTCGTTTCCCATTTCAAGGGGCATGAAATGGCCGGATTCGGCGGGGCCATAAAAAACCTCGCCATGGGCGGGGCTTCGCCGCGCGGCAAGCGCGCCCAGCACGCGACGCGCGTCGGGGTGGACAAAGCCGCCTGCATGGGCTGTGGAAAATGCGTACGGGCCTGTCCCCGGAAAGCCCTCTCCCTGGACGGCGGCAAGTGCGCCGTGGACGCCGGTCGCTGTATCGGCTGCTTTGAATGTATCACGGTCTGCCCCGCCAAGGCTGTGGACATGGACTGGGCCACCGAACTCGTCCCCTTTATGGAGCGGCTTACCGAATATGCCTACGGCACGGTGAAAGGCCGGGAAAAGAGCGTCTGCTACATCAATTTTGCGCTCAACATCACGCCGGATTGCGACTGCGCGGCCTGGAGCGACGTGCATCTGGCGCCGGACATCGGCATCTTGGCCGCGCATGATCCTGTCGCGCTGGACCAGGCCTGTTTTGATCTTGTCAAAGCCGCTCCGGGTCTCAATCCAAAAAATCCGAAAATGCGGCTCAAGACGGATTTTGACAAATTCACGGAGCGCTGGCCCAAAACTCATGGAGAAATCCAATTGAGCTACGGGGAAGAAATCGGCCTCGGCAGCCGGCGGTACAAACTGGTCAAGGTATAATACGCTGTATCGGCCCGCATGGACAAGGATTTTATGACTTCGGACTTCGCGCCCGTCAACCTGGAACAGAGGGACGACTATTATGCCCATTGGGCGCGCACCCCCAGGCGCTCCCTGGACTACACCCTGGTCAATCTCTGGGGCTGGCGGGAATATTACGGCCTGGAATGGCGCTTTGAGGGCGGATTGTGCTGGCTCAGGCAAATGCGGCCCCTGCCCGTGTGCTGGGCGCCGCTGGGAGACTGGGACGCCTTTGACTGGCGGGCCATGGACTGGGCGGACTGGCAGGCCAGGCTCGCGGGCGCCGGCGTCGAGGCGGGCGACGAGCTTGTTTTTTTGCGTGTCCCGGAGGAGCTGGCCCAACTGTGGCGGCGGACTTTTCCCGGACGTCTTGAGGTTACGGAAGATCGCGGCCAGTGGGAATACCTGTACAAACAGGAGGATCTGGCGCTTCTGCCCGGCAATCGTTTTCACCGGAAAAAAAATCATTTCAGCGGCTATGTAAAGACATACGGAGAAGATTATCACAATCTGGACGACAGCATGGTTGAGGATGTGCTCGCCCTGCAGGACGACTGGTGCCGGTGGCATGAGTGCCGCGATTCGCCGTCGCTCATGGCGGAAAATGAGGCCATCAATCGCGTGCTCTCGCATTGGGACCGTTTTCGGGATATTTACGGCGGCTCACTGTACGCCGGAGGGCAAATGGTGGCTTTCAGCGTGGGGGAGCGGCTGGACGGACAAAGCCTCGGCGTGCATTATGAAAAGGGCCTGAACGGATTCCGGGGCGTCTACCAGGCGATGAACCGTCTTTTCGTCCGGCATGCCGGCGCGGGGTTCACGCTGATCAATCGCGCCCAGGATATGAATGAGGATGGCCTGCGCCAGGCAAAAATGTCATATCTGCCGGCGGATTTTCTGAGGAAATACAAAGTGAGGCTGCGCCGGGGGTGACAGGGGCCGGGCGGCGCGCGAACCGCCGCGGCGACAGCCTGTTTACAGGCGGTGACAGCGCGCGCGCTGGCCGGGGGAGGTTTCCTTCCAGGCCGGAGCCTCCGTCCGGCAGATGGCCGCCGCCTTCGGGCAGCGGGGATGGAAAGGGCAACCCGGGGGGGGGGCGAGAGGGCTTGGCGGCTCGCCCGCCAACAACGGCGGAAATTCCTTTTTCCACCGCCCGCCGGGCGCGGAATCCAATAGGGCCTGGCTGTACGGGTGCGCGGCCTTCGTGAACAGCGCGTCGCGCGGGGCATCCTCCACAATTTGCCCCAGGTACATCACCAGCACTCTCTCGCACATGAAACCCACTACCGCCATATCATGGGAAATGAAGAGATAGGCCGGCGCGAAGCGTTCCTGGACATCGCGCAGCAGGTTCAGGATTTGCGCCTGCACGGAGGCGTCCAGGGACGACACCGGCTCGTCGCAGACAACCACGTCAGGATGGGTGACCAGCGCGCGGGCCACGGCAATGCGCTGGCGCTGTCCGCCGGAAAATTCATGCGGGTAGCGGTTGCCCATGCCTTTCAGGCCAACGGCCTCAAGCATGGCTTCGGTTTTTTCCCTCCGCTCGGCGCGGGAAGAATTTCGCGCCGCCAGCGGCTCGGCTATGGACGAATATGCGCGGCGCCGGGGATTGAGTGAGGATGAAGGGTCCTGAAAAATCATCTGTATCCGGCCCGAGGCCCAACTCCCGGCGCCCGCTTCCGGCAGCGGCCTGCCGTCGAAAAGCGTCCGGCCCGAGGAAGGGGAAAGCAGCCCGCAGGCGAGGCGTCCCAAGGTGCTTTTGCCGCAGCCGGATTCGCCGACAAGACCGAGGGATTCCCCCCTGCGCAGGGTAAAGCTCACTCCGGCGACGGCCACAAGAGTTTGACGTTCCCCAAAAAAACCGCGCCGCAAGTCGAACAGCCGCGTCACGTTTTCAAAGACGAGGATGGGAGGGGCTTGTGTTATCGGCATGGCGAAGCGGAAAACGGGGCGTCACATCACGACCCCGGCGGAGTCGAATGTCGCCGTTTCATTATACATGGCCGCCGCGCAGCGCACAAGGGGGTAGGCCGCCGCCGCGCCGGTTCCCTCGCCGAGACGCATGCCCAGATCAAGCAGCGGCGTCCGGCCGGGGACAAATTTTTGCAGCACCGTCCTGTGGCCCGGCTCGGCCGAGGCATGCGCAAAAATGACGTACCCGGCGGCATCCGGACAAATCCGGAGGGCGGCCGCGCATGCGGCGCCGCATATAAAGCCATCCGTCAGCACAGGCAGGCGTTCGGCCGCGCCTCCCAGCGCAATGCCGCAAAGAAGCGCGATTTCAAACCCTCCCAGGGCCGCCAGGACGCCCACAGGGTCATCCCCGCGCGCTTGCCCGGCATTGGCCTGGAGCGCCCGCCGGACGACTTCAACCTTGCGGCGCTGCATGGCTTCATCCGCGCCCGCTCCGGGGCCGACAACGGCTTCGGGCTCAATGCCCAGCAGCGCGCAGTACAGGGCGGCCGCGACGGTGGAATTGGCAATGCCCATCTCCCCCGTGCCGATACACCTGTAGCCCTGGGCGGCGCAGTTTCCGGCAATGGCGATACCGGCCTCAATACCCCTGAGGCAGAGCTCGCGGGGCATGGCCGGGCCAAGGCTTATGTCCGACGTGCCGTCGCCCAGCCGCCTGTCCAGCAGGAGAGGATGCTTCTCAAAGGCCCCGCCCGCGCAACCGGCATCCACCACGAGCAGGGCCATGCCCGCGCTTCGGCAGAATGCGTTGATCGCCGCGCCGCCGTTGAGAAAATTGCGCACCATCTGCCGCGTCACGGTTTGGGGGGCCGGGGAAACGCCCTGCGCGGCAACGCCGTGATCCCCCGCCGCAACCAGCATGACGGCCGGTTCCACAACGAGGGGAAATCTCCCCGCTCCCATGGCGAAAAGCCGCGCCGCCACGTCTTCCAGACGGCCCAGGCTGCCGCGCGGTTTTGTGAGCTCATCCAGACGCGTCCTGGCCGCATCCAGATGTTTTTTCTCTACCGGTCCGACATCCACAAAAAGACGCTTCATCGACGCTCCAGCTGTTTGTTTTCGGGCGTATTCGCGGAGTATAGCTTTTTGGGGCCGAATGTGGCAAGAACATTCGTACCCTGTTTTTCCCCCTTACGGAGTTGGACCAGCATGCCCGCCACAGCGTTTCTTTTTTTGGCTTTGTCCCTCTTCTGCGGCATTCTTGCTCCGGCCGCCGCCCCGGCCGCGCCGGACCAGTCAAGCCCCCGGCTCACGCCCGTGGTGCGCGCCGTCCGCGCGGTCGCGCCGGCGGTTGTAAACATCACCAGCACGCACCTTATCGAGGGTTCGCGCGCCTCGCCGCTGGAGCGTTTTTTCGGGCCGGATTTCTTTTTCGGCGCTCCCGGCGGGCCCGGGCGGCGGCAGAAGAGGACCAGCCTTGGTTCCGGCGTTATTGTGGACGGCGCGGGCGGGCTTGTTCTGACCAACGCGCACGTCATTGCCGGGGGGGATAAAATCGTGGTGCGCCTTCTGGACGGGCGCGAGTTCCCCGCCTCCATACGCGGCGCCGATCCGGATTTTGACATAGCCGTGCTGCAGATTGTCGGCGCGCGCAATCTGCCCGAAGCGCGAATGGGCGATTCTTCGGACCTTCTGCCCGGCGAACCCGTTATCGCCATAGGCAATCCTTTCGGCTTCACGCACACGGTCACAACGGGCGTCGTTTCCGCCATCGGACGCACCATACGCGGTGAGAACGGCGTTTTCACGGATTTGATACAGACGGACGCGGCCATCAATCCCGGCAACAGCGGCGGCCCGCTGCTGAATATCGAGGGCGGGCTGATAGGCATCAACACCGCCGTTGACGCGCGGGCCGAGGGCATAGGATTCGCCATTCCCGTCAACAAGGCCCGCCGCGTCATGGATGACCTCATGAAGCAGGGCGGGGTCGCGCCGCTCTGGCTCGGGATGATGGTGCAGGACATGGACGGCCGCACGGCCATGGCCCTGGGGCTCAAGGATGTCACAGGAGTGCTCGTCAACGCCGTGTTTGAGGACACGCCGGCGGCCCTGGCGGGCATCGCGCCCGGCGACGTGCTGTTGAGCGTCAATGAAACACCCGTGCATGACAGACGGGATTATATAGACGTGTTGCGCAACCAGACCGAAGGCGTGACCTTGAGCCTGCGGCTGCACCGCGGCGAGCGGAATATCGTCATGAGCGTGAGGCCCGCGCGTTTTGACGACTCCACGGCCCGTTCCCTGATGGAACGGCGCTGGGGCCTGACGGCGCGGGAAAGCGGGGAGGGGCTTTCCGTGGTTGCCGTGCGGCGCGGAGGCCCGGCGGAATTTCTGCGCAGGGGGGACATGATTGTCGCCGTGGGGGCGGCGCGCGTGACCACCATGAAGGATCTTTTGCAGGCATTCCGCAGGGAGCGCCTCGCGGGACAGGTTTATTTGCGGATTGTGCGCGACGGACGGCAGTATTACGCCCGTCTGCTGCTGTGACGAAACGCGGCCTTGCCCTCCGGAATCCCCGGACAGAGCATGGCGGCGTATCGTTTTCGCCGATTCCGGAAAAGTTGGACTGCCCGGCAAGGATTTGTCCGCAAATCCTTGCCGCGAAATTGCTCTATTGTTTTTTCTTGTGGCTTGGGCGCAGCCGCAGCCGCATGGGCGCGTGGACAATGCCGAACAGTTGCCGGAGCGCGCGTTCCAGGTAGCGCGCATAATTTTCGGGCACACGTTCCGGGTCGCTGACAAAAAAAACAAAGGTGGGCGGAGCTGTTTCGGCCTGGGTAAGATAATAAAATTTTGCCCGCGCCCGCTTGATCACAGGCGGCTGATGCCTGGCGAGGACTTCTTCCATGGCCCTGTTGAGCCGTCCTGTGGGCACGCGAACCCGGCACTCCTTGTGGATTTTTTCCGCCAGAGGCACGATTTTGCGGAGGTCCAGCCCCGTTTTGGCGGAAACCGGCAATACGGGAACATGCGGGCAAAAGGCCAGCATGGCGCGGATATTTTTTTCCAGTTGTTTGAGGGCTGCGCGCGGAGCCATATCGCACTTGTTGACGAGGACGAGAAAAGGAATTTTGCGCGTGTCCAGAAGGTCCATGAGCCGCTTGTCCTGCTGGCTCACGCCTTCCGTCGCGTCCAGCACCAGCAGGGTGACGTCCGCCTTGCCGCTGGATTTGAGCGCCGAGCTGACCGAATATTTTTCCACGCTGTCCGTGATTCTCGCGCGGCGGCGCACGCCGGCGGTATCCACGAAAACATAGGCCTGGCCGTTGCGGACAAAGCGCACGTCCACACTGTCGCGCGTGGTGCCGGCGATGCTGGAGACAATCATCCTCTCCTCGCCGGAGAGGGCGTTGACCAGAGAAGATTTGCCGGCATTGGGGCGTCCCAGCATGGCCAGACGCAAAACCGCGTTGTGCCGCGCGTCCTCCGCGGCCGGCTTGTCGTCCCGGCCGGCCAGTTCCGCCAGCGCTTCGGCCAGCAGGGGCATATTGTATCCGTGTTCGGCGGAAACCGCGATGACCGGCAGGCCCAGAGAATGGAATTCCGCCGTCAGTTCGTCCTCCCGCTCAACGCCGTCCACCTTGTTGACCACACACAGGGCGGGCAGGCCCTTGCGGCGCAGATGGGCGGCAAGGTACTCGTCCAGGGGCAGAAGCCCGTCGCGTCCGTCCACCACCAGGGCGACTCCGGCGGCGGCGAGCAGCGCCGTCTCGGTCTGGCGCAGGATGTCTTCCTCAAAGCCGCGCAGAGTTTCCGGTCCTTCGGTCACGGCGGCGTGAGCGTCCAGGGTGACGCCGCCGGTGTCCACAACGACGTAGGCGGGCAGGCCGTTCCGCCGCACAATGCCCTCCATGCGGTCCCTCGTGATCCCCGGCCTGTCATGGGTGATGGCGCGCCGGGAGCGAATGAGGCGGTTGAACAGGGTGGATTTGCCCACATTGGGCCGGCCGGCCAGCACGATATGGGGCGGACCGGCCGCGAACGGAGCGGCGGGCGGCGCATTTTCCGGGGAAGAAGAGGTATCGTTCATCGTTATTTTTGCAATTGGACACTAGGGAAACAGCCGAACCTCATAGGCGTTGTCCGTCGTCAGGTATCGTCTGGCCGCATCCAGGATGTCGGCGGGGGTCAGCGCGGCGGCCCTGGCTGTCAGCTCCCGGTGAAAATCCGCCGGGTAGCGCAGCGCGGCGTCCGTCGCGGCTTCTCCGGCGCGCGAGGCAAGGCTTTGGCGATCCCTGTAATAGTCCCCCAGAAGCCGGTTGCCGGCGGCTTTGAGCACCGCTTCCGGCAGGGGATTTGTCCGCAGATTTTCCACCGTGTCGGCGAAACCCTGTCCGGCCTGCCCGACCTTGTCCGGAGTGGTGCCGATATACAGGGCCAGAAAGCCGGCCTCCGGCATGGCGCGGTAAAAGGCGGTGACGGAATAGCCCAGAGCCTGCTCATCCCTCAAGGCGGAAAACAGCAGACCGCTCTGGCCGGACAGGACGGCTTGCAGGAGCATCAGGGCGGGCGCGTCGCGGTGCTGTAACGGGACGGCCTTGAATACACGGAGCAGATGCGCCTGATTGCGGCCCGGCAGGCTGAGCGAGAGATTGCGTTCCTTGCCCCAGGCCGGCGCTGTCACGGAAAATTCGGATCGTTCCGCTGAAGGCAGAGCCTCGGCCATCGCCAGGACGGCGCTTCTGTCAAAATCCCCGGCAATGGAAAGCACCCACGGTTGCGCCGCCTGACGCTTCCAGAAGGCCCGAACCTTGCCGGCGTCAAAGCGGTCCAGGTTTTGCGGCGTACCCAGGGCGTCAAATCCGTAGGCGTGGTTTCCGGAAAACAGAAAGGGGTTCAGCTTCGCGAAGAGATAGGCCATCGGCATGTCCTCGCGCTGGCGGATGGCGGATTTCATTGTGTTCGCCTCGCGGCGGATTTCCCCCTCCTCAAAACGCGGTTTGTTCAGCATATCGCCCAGCATGGAGAAAAAGTCGGCCTGAAAACGCGACGGCCCGGTCAGGGACAGGCTGAAAGTCTGCAATCCCGCTTTGGCGCCCGCGGAAGCGGCGCGCCGCGCGAAAAAGCGGTTGAAGCCCTGCGCGTCGAAATCGGCGCATCCGTCCGTGAGCGCGCGGGCCGTCAGTTCGGCAAGGCCCTGGTCCCGCGCGTCTGTCAGGGCGTTGCCGCCGGGCATTGTCAGGTTGAGGGAGAGATAGGGCACTGTGGCGTCCGGAACAAGAATGACGGTGCGCCCCTTGCCCAGGTTCAGCGTCTCGCGTTTTCCCGCCTGGGGCTGACCTGTTTCGCGGGCGGGGGCCGGTTGCGCGCCCGGCCAGTTTTTGTCCAGTATCGCGTCCAGGTCCGGGAGTTCCGCTTCCTGGGGCATCAGTATGCGCAGACGCGCCCGTTCCGGCCTGAGCCAGTCTCCGGCGGCGCGCCGCAGGCGGTTCACGTCCGCCGTCCGCAGGGCGAAACGCATGTTGCGCTCGGCCTGCTCCCCGCCCAGGACAAAATGGACGGTTCCGCGCCATGAGGCGAGGCCGCTCAGTGTTTCCCCGGCCCTGTCCATGTCGTCCTCCAGATTGAAGACGGCGCGGTCGATGGCCTCGCGGCTGAAGTCCGCCGTTCCGAGAGCGGCCAGATCTTTTGTGAGTTCAGTCCAGAAGGGCGCGACCTGTTCCGCGTCCAGGCGCGCGGTGATGAGCAGAAGCCCCGCGCGCTCAAAGCTCATGTTGTGTACGGAAATATTGTCAACCATCTGTTTTTCATATTTGTATTTGCGGTACAGGAGCGAGGTTCCGTCTCCGCCGAGCAGATGGGCCAGCACGTCAAGATCGACTGAGCGCAGATCGCGCAGGCCGGGCACGGGAAAGGCAATCCCCATGTAGGTTTTTTTCCAGGGGCCTCTGGTCGCGACGACACGCGGCCCGGCCGCCGCTCCGGCGGGATTCGCCTCCTCCGGCGCGGCCTGGAGGCCGCTGTTTTCCAGCCCTCCGAACAGCTTTTCCGCATGCGCCAGAACCGCATCCGGGTCAATATCCCCGGCCGCCAGCAGCATCATGTTTCGCGGCTGGTACCATTTTGCCGTGTAGGCCCTGAGGTCTTCCGCCGTGACGGCCCGGACGCTGTCCCTGAAGCCGATAATCGGGCGGCCGTAGGCCGTGTCGCCCAGGGCGGCCGTCTGCAGGTTTTCAAAAAGCCTGCGCGCGGGGGAGTCTTCGCCCGTCTCCATTTCGGAAATGACGACCTCCTTTTCCCTTTCCAGTTCCTCCGGATTGAGCGCCGCCTGAAAAGCCATGTCCTTTACGACTTCCATGCCGGTGCGCCAGTGGGCCGCGGGCATGTCCGTGATATATGTTGTCTTGTCAAAGCCGGTGGTGGCGTTGATATAGCCCCCCAGTTCCTCGACCTCGCGGGCGACCTGCCCCTTGGGGCGATGGTCGGCGCCCCTGAACACCATGTGTTCCAGAAGATGGCTGATGCCGGCCTGCTCCGCCGTTTCGTTGGCGGAGCCGGTGTTTACGTAAAGACGGGTGCAGACCAGGGGAAAGCGGGTGTCCCTGACAACATATACCGTAAGCCCGTTGGGCAGGCGCGCCAGACGTTCCCCGGCGGCAAGGGCGGGCCGGGTTTCCGCCAGGGCGGCCAGGGCCAGAAGAAGAAACAACCAGGCGGGGACTGAGCGGGGCATGAAACAACCTCCGGGGGCAGGGGCGAAAATCTATGCGCTGAATTCGGCGGTCAGCCTGGCAAGTATTTGTTCCGCCTGCTCGTTGGCGATCTGGCAGGTGCCGGCGGCCTCATGGCCACCGCCGCCGTATGTCAGCATGACCGCGCCGATGTTGACGGTACTGGACCTGTCCAGAATGGACTTGCCCACGGCGAAAACCGTATTTTGCCGTTTCAGCCCCCGGAGGACATGCATGGAGATGTTGCATTGGGGGAAAAGCGCATAGATCGTAAAGCGGTTTGTACACCAGATCGGGTCCTCATCGCGCAGGTCCAGCACGACAAGTTTGCCGTGAACCGCCGCGCGACGGCGGATCTGTTCCACGGCCTTCGGCTGCTGCCCGGAATAGAACTCGACGCGCTCCCTTACGTCCGGCAGGTCAAGAATTTGCTCTATGGAGTGGGTGCGGCAGGCGTCAACCAGTTGCGTCATCAGCTCGTAATTGCTGATGCGGAACCGGCGGAACCGCCCCAGGCCCGTGCGCGGGTCCATGATAATGTTGAGCAGTGCCCAGCGCCGGGGATTGAGAATATCCTCCCCGGAATAGTCGGCGGAATCGGCCTGATCCACGGCGGGCATCAGTTCCGGGGAAATGTTCGGGAATTTTTCCGCGCCGCCGTAGTAGTCGTAAACAACCCTGGCCGCGGACGGGGCATTGGGGTCGATGATGTGGTTGGCCGGACGCGCGCCGGCATTGCGTATCGTCTCTGAAAGATGATGGTCAAAAACGAGATGGGCCTTGCCGGTATGGGGAAGGTTTGTGGTGATGTCGTTTTCCGTGATTTCAATTTTGCCGTCCTGCATGTCCTTGGGATGGACAAACTTGATGTCCGCCAGTATGTCCAGTTCCTTCAGGAGAACGGCGCAGACAAGACCGTCAAAATCACTTCTGGTTACAAGTCGAAACTTCCGTGGCATGGTGTTTTCCTCCTGATTGCGCGGCCCTGGTTATTGTCCGGCCGGTCCCGGCTCCGCGGCGCGGAGTCGGGACCGGCGCAAAGCAGCATATACCGACTTGGCCTCGGGCCGCAACAACAAAAAGGGCCGGATGCCGGGGCCGCGCTCTTGGCAGCTTTGTCGGGATTCCAGTCAGTCGGATTCGACACCGTCCGATAATCCGGGACAGAGGCCGCGTACAGCCAGACGGCCCGCTGCCCGGAGGCCTGCCTACGACGGAGTACGCTCCATCCGTTCGCGCGTTTTTGCGAAGCCCGCGGCGGACCCGCGGATGACGCTCTCGCCCACGCAAAAAGCCAGGCGGAAATATCCCGGACAGCCGAAACCGGAACCCGGCACGGCCAGAATGCGCTCCTCCTGCAGGGCGTTGACAAAAGCCACGTCATCGCCGCCGGGAGCTTTCGGAAAAAAGTAGAACGCGCCCGCCGGTATCTGAAATTCATAACCCGCGCCGGAAAGAACGTCGGCCATGGCCTTGCGGCGTGCCGCGTAGACGGCTGTATCCACCTGGCTCTCCAGGGAGGCCGCCATGAGGTGCTGTCCGACGACCGGCGGGTTTACGAAACCAAGAATGCGACTGGTCAGAGTCAGCGCGGCCATGAGTTCCTCTTTTTCCTTCAGCAACGGCGATGCGGCCACATAGCCGATGCGCTCGCCGGGCAGGGAAAGATTTTTGGAGAAGGAACTTATGCACACCGCGCGGGGATAGAGCGGCAGCACCGAGGCCGGATTGGCCCCGTCATAGCAGAGAAAACGGTACGGCTCGTCAGAGGCCAGCCAGACGGGCCTGCCGTATTCGCCGCTTTTTGTTTCGAGCAGTTTTGCGATGGCCCTGATGTCCTCGTTGCTGTAAACAGCGCCGGTGGGATTGTTCGGTGAATTGATCAGAACAACGCGCGTTTTTGGCCCCAGAGCATTTTCAAGCGCTCTGACGTCCGGCCTGAAGGTGTCTTTCCGGCTCATCACAGCCCGGAACCTGCCGCCATGATTTTCCGCATAAAAGCCGTATTCCACAAAATAGGGGGCTATGCCGAGCACTTCCTCGCCGGGATTGAGCACGGCGCGCAGAAAGGCATTAAGGCCGCCGGCCGCGCCGCAGCTCAAAATCACGTCTTCAGCCCCCAGGGGCACGCCGTGCTCCCTGCTCAGGCGGGAAGCGAGTTTTTCCCGCGCCCAGCCGAAACCGCCGTTGGGCATGTAGCCGAAAGCGAACGGTTCCCCGGCGCGTCCGGCGAACTTCCGAAGAGCTTGGGCCACAGCCGGCGGGGCCGGCAGATCCGGATTGCCGAGGCTGAAATCATACACGTTTTCTTCGCCGAAACGCGCCTTGAGCCTGCCGCCGGCCTCAAACATGCGGCGTATCCAGGAGGCGTTCTGAAGGTGTGAATTTACGGCGTCGGAAAGAATGGACATTGCGGTCTCCTTTTGGTATTGAAAATGGAATGCGTCCAGCTGTTTTTTCAAATGTGTCGGAAAAATCGGGAGTGCGCGGTCTGTCGCTGGAGGTTTTGATGAATTTTGAGAGACATGTCCGAATCGCGGCTTTTTTCTGGGCTGCCCTGCTGCTTCCCGCCTGCGCCGGCAAAGATGCCGGCGGCCCGTCTTCCGACATGTCTGTTCATGTCGAATTGGGGGCGGTACACAGATGCTCGCGCATTTCTCCGGAAATCACCGTCTCCGGCGCGCCAGCCGGCACGAAATATTTTGACGTCCGCCTTGTCGAGTACGGCGAGGAAGACCGCTTCATGGGCGGAGGCTCCTGGCCGAACGACGGTTCCGGCGTGATTCCGGAAGGCGCGATGATGAAGCATTACCGCGGGCCTTGTCCGCCGTCCGGACAGGCGAAAGAGTACGCCTTCATTGTTTCGGCCATGGGCAAAAACAATTTTCAGCCCGCAGCGGTGCGGGTATATCGCTTTACCCAGGAATAGCCGTCTCCGGTTCGTCA
Organism: Desulfovibrio sp.; assembly: GCA_031291035.1. GTDB lineage: Bacteria > Desulfobacterota > Desulfovibrionia > Desulfovibrionales > Desulfovibrionaceae > Desulfovibrio. The sequence goes on along the minus strand of JAISLI010000044.1, from coordinate 11,022 downwards.
TTTTCGCGGGTCCGTTTCCGGCAAAGGATATGAATCCCTTTCCACCCTTGGGTTTATTGCCGGCACGACAGCGGGGACGGCGCTGACAACGCGACGGCGCGGCGCTCTTTCCGCAGGGGCGGGCATGTCTGGCATGTCTTTTTTTCGCGCCGCCGGTTCGGGCAGACCATTGTAGAGATCCCAAAATCCGGGATACAAGCCGGCCATGACGGACGGGTTGCCCAGCCTGAGGTTCGGGCGCGCGCACGCCGTCAGGGCAAAGGCGAGAGCCCAGACAGGGCTTGGCGCATTCCATACGGCTGTTTCTTGTTCTTTTTTGCACAATTTTCCGTCCCCGGCGAGAGTAAGGCCGACGGCATGAAGGAAACAGTATGTCTCCTGTTTTGTATTGTCGCCAGCCCCCGCAAACAGGGCCGTTATTTCCGCCTCGCCGTCGCGCAGGGCGGCGCAGGAGGCAAGGGCCAGAGGCAGCGGCAGCCATTCCTCCGGAAAATCCACGGGCAGGCCCGCAAATCGCGCCGTCGCGATTCGCGCGGCCCCGGCCTGAATTCCGTCCCCGTTTTCCCGGAGGTTGAGGCCGGCCTGTTCAAGCAGTTGCAGGCCCGCGCGCGCGTGAGGCCATGACGGCCAGAAACCGCCCAGGCGGACTTCACCGGAGAGAGCCAGGGGCAACGCCAGCAGAAAGAGCGCAAGCTCCGGTTCCATGGGGAGCGCGACTTTTCCGGGAAGGCGCAACGCGCCGGGCGTGACGCGTATGCCGTCGCGCCCGGCCCCGACATTCACGCCGGCCGTTTGCAGCAGAGGCAGAATTCTGTGTCGCAGCAGCTCCTTGTGGGGGTGATCCGCCACATCCAGCGTGAACGCCTTCGGGTATCCGCGCGCGGCCAGAAGCAGCGCCTCGCCAAGTTCCGGCGGCGCGTCGCGGGGCAGGGTCACGATATCCGGCAACATTCCGGAGCATTCCAGACGCGCCGGCAGGCCGTTGCTTTTGGGAATCACGTGCGCAAGCCGCGCGCCCAGCGCGGGCAAAAAACGCCGCACGGCGGAAAAGTCCGCAAGTTTGAGGCCGCTGCCGCCGGACAATCTGACCCGCGAGGGACGCCCCAGATAATGGGCGAGAATCAGATAAAAATTCCAGGCGCTGTCACCCACATGCAGTGCCCTGTCCGGAGCGCCGAGCGCTTTTGCTTCAGACGCCGTGATGCGTCCGTCCTCCCGGACGAATTCCGCGCCTGCCTGGTTGAGCATTTTCAGACAATCAAGGACAGGGCTGTTCATAAGACAGGGTTCAAGGGAGAGGGGCGAGCCTGTGGTGGCGGCCAGCGCGAGCAGGCCGCGCGTGGCGCGACAGGACAAAGGACCGCGCATGTCCAGGCGTACGGGTTTTTGCACGGGGGCGAGGTTGAATCCCGCGTGGACCCGTGCCTGTTTTGCGCTGTCTGTCTCCCCCGGTTCCGGAAAAAATTCCATTTCCTGCATCAATGAAAAAAATTGTGCCGAAAGTCGGGCGTCCGGGCTCACCTCCGCCACGGCGGCCTTCCAGGATGCGCGGAGAAAACGCTCCTCCGCGGCGTCCAGAAACCCCTTGCTGTTGTATATGCGCTGCAAAAAGTTGTGGCGACGCGCAAGAAGTTTCAAGATGTCCCTGTCAATGTCGCGGACGACATCGCGCAAGGGGCGACGCGCTTTCCGGGAGAATCGATTGTCCATGTCCGCGGGTCCTGTGGAAATTTGTACCGCTTTTAACGCCTGCATTCTCTAGCCCAAAACGGCTTTGCTGACAAGGCCGGGGCTGGCTGCGGAACAGGTAATCCTGTATAATTGTCATAAATTGTTATCTATTTTTTTTGAGATGGAGATATGGAGAGGTCGAACGAAAATAACGATGAAACATTCATTTGAAATTTGTGATAATTATAAATTTCTTCAAAAAGAATGCAAAAAATTTGCACAAGGGGATTGACGCGCACCCGTTTTGCTTGTTACTAATTGCGCAAGCCCCGCGCCATCGTATTCCGGGTGTTAAGGGGCCGACCGGGTTTGTCGGCGGCGACAGCCCGCGCCTCGTTGTGCTACAGCGAATTTTTGTAACTTTTTACGAAGTGGAGGATAACTTATGCCGACGTTTGTCGATCCGTCCAAATGCGACGGTTGCAAGGGTGGTGAAAAGACGGCCTGCATGTATATTTGCCCCAACGACCTCATGATCCTTGATTCCGAGGAGATGAAGGCCTACAATCAGGAACCCGACGCCTGCTGGGAATGCTATTCCTGTGTGAAAATCTGCCCGCAGGGCGCGATTACTGCCCGACCTTACGCGGATTTCGCGCCCATGGGCGGCACCTGTATCCCCATGCGCTCGGCCGATTCCATCATGTGGACCGTCAAGTTCCGCAGTGGTGACGTAAAACGCTTCAAGTTCCCCATTCGTACGACTCCTGAAGGCTCCATCAAGCCCTATGACGGGCGTCCCGAAGGCTCCGGCCTTGACGATGAACTGCTGTTCACGGAAACGGCTCTGGCTCAGCCAAAGGAAGCTCTCGGCAAAAAATTTGAAGTATCCGAGGCCGACAAGGCCAGGACCGAGATGGAGCACGGCCGCTGAGCCGCGCATAACCAGGGCAGTTCATGAATGAAACGAGTGAACCATCCTGCAAGGATTTGCGCAAATTCTTGCCGTGGAACAGGAGCAGACGGGCTTTGCCCGCCGCAAGCGAACTGTTTCAAGCGTTAATTGCTGTAACTGAACCGTGCGATAAGGAGACACTGTTATGCCTATGATTCCCGTGAAGGAAGCCGCCAAGGGTGTGGCGATAGCCGAACCGGAAGTGAAAGAACATCAAGTTGACCTGCTCATCGTGGGCGGCGGAATGGGTGCCTGCGGCGTCGCGTATGAAGCCGTGCGCTGGGGCGACAAGCACGGCCTGAAAATCATGCTTTGCGACAAGGCGACTCTGGAGCGTTCCGGCGCCGTGGCCCAGGGGCTTTCCGCCATCAATACCTATCTCGGCAAAAATACCCCCGATGATTACGTGCGCATGGTGCGCACCGACCTTATGGGCATTGTACGCGAAGATCTTATTTTTGACGTGGGCCGCCATGTGGACGATTCCGTGCATCTGTTCGAGGATTGGGGCCTTCCCTGCTGGATCAAGGGGGAAGACGGCCACAATCTTGACGGCGCCCAGGCCAAGGCCAAGGGCAAGGCCCTGCGCAAGGGCGACGATCCTGTGCGTTCCGGTCGTTGGCAGATCATGATCAACGGCGAGTCCTACAAGTGCATCGTGGCCGAAGCGGCCAAAAACGCCCTGGGTGAAGCCCGCATCATGGAACGCATCTTCATTGTGAAACTGCTGCTTGACAAAAACACCCCCAATCGCATCGCGGGCGCGGTGGGCTTCAACCTGCGCGCCAATGAAGTGCATATCTTCAGGGCCAACGCTGTTGTGGTGGCGGCGGGCGGCGCGGTGAACGTGTATCGTCCCCGTTCCACCGGCGAGGGCATGGGACGCGCATGGTATCCTGTGTGGAACGCCGGGTCCACCTACACCATGTGCGCCCAGGTCGGCGCGGAAATGACCATGATGGAAAACCGCTTCGTGCCCGCCCGCTTCAAGGACGGCTACGGCCCTGTGGGCGCGTGGTTTCTGCTGTTCAAAGCAAAAGCCACCAACTCCAAGGGGGAGGACTATTGCGCCACCAACGCGGCCATGCTCAAGCCTTATGAAGATCGGGGCTACGCCAAGGGCAACGTCATTCCCACCTGCCTGCGCAACCACATGATGCTGCGCGAAATGCGCGAAGGCCGCGGCCCCATTTACATGGCCACCGATGTCGCGCTGAAAAACACCTTTGCGACGCTGGATGAGGAACAGCAGAAGCATCTGGAAGCCGAGGCCTGGGAGGACTTCCTTGACATGTGTGTCGGTCAGGCCAATCTCTGGGCCGCCACCAACACCAAACCGGAAGAACGCGGTTCCGAAATCATGCCGACCGAACCCTATCTGCTCGGCTCGCATTCCGGTTGCTGCGGCATCTGGGTTTCCGGCCCGGACGAGTCCTGGGTGCCGGACGACTATAAGGTGAAAGCCTCCAACGGCAAGGTATACAACCGTATGACAACGGTGGAGGGGCTGTTCACCTGCGCCGACGGCGTGGGCGCTTCCGGGCACAAGTTCTCCTCCGGCTCCCATGCCGAAGGCCGCATCGCCGGCAAGCAGATGGTTCGCTGGTGCGTGGACCACAAAGACTACAAGCCCGAATTCAGGGAAACGGCCGACGAACTCAAAAAGATCATTTACCGTCCTTTCTATAACTATGTTGACGGCAAGTCCGCCTCGACGGACCCGGTGGTCAACCCCAACTACATTACGCCCAAGAACTTCATGATGCGTCTTGTCAAATGCACGGACGAATACGGAGGCGGCGTGAGCACATACTACACCACCTCCAGGGCCCTGCTCGACACCGGCTTCAATCTGCTCGGAATGATGGAGGAAGATTCCGCCAAGCTGGCGGCCCGCGATCTGCACGAACTGCTCCGTTGCTGGGAGAACTATCATCGCCTCTGGACGGTGCGCCTGCACATGCAGCACATCGCCTTCCGCGAAGAGTCCCGTTACCCCGGATTCTATTACCGAGCCGACTTCATGGGGCTTGACGACAGCAAATGGAAGTGTTTTGTGAACTCCAGATATGATCCCGCCACCGGAAAAACGGAGATATTCAAGAAGCCCTATTATCAGATCATCCCTAACTGATCGGCGCTTGCACAACAGAGAAGAGGGCGGCCGCGAGGCGGTCGCCCTCTTCTTTCCGCGGCCGCTGTTCTCCGTTGCCGGCCGCTTGAAAACTACGCAGGAGGATATCCAGGATGTCCAATGCCATTCTCGTCGCGGGCGGCGGCTTTGCAGGCCTGACGTCCGCCATTGAAGCGGCGGAGTTGGGTCACGATGTCTTTATTGTGGAAAAATCGCCCTGGCTGGGCGGCCGCGTCGCCCAGCTCAACAAATATTTCCCCAAACTTTGCCCACCCTCCTGCGGACTGGAAATACAATTCCAGCGCATCAGGAAAAACCCGCGCATAAAATTTTTCACGCAGGCGGAACTTGTGGGGCTTTCGGGAGGCAAGGGGGATTATACGGCAAAAATCCGGCTGACCCCGCGCGGAACCGCCCCTCACAATGTGGATTTTTCCCTGTTGGCCTCGGCGCTCACCGGCGAGACCGACAATGAGTTCGATTTGGGGCTGTCAAAGCGCAAGGCGCTGTACAAGGCAATGCCTTTTGCTTTTCCCGCCCGCTATGTGCTGGACGGGGGGACGCTCTCAAAATCGGACATGGCCCGCGTGGCGGGCGCGAAGTTTGTTGCCCCCCCCGAAGAGCCGCGCGAGATTGCGCTGAACGTCGGCGCCGTCATTGTGGCAACAGGCTGGAAGCCCTATGACGTGACGCGGCTGGCCAATCTTGGGTCCGGCTCGGTGAAAAACTGCGTTTCAAACATGCAGATGGAACGGCTTGCTTCCCCCTTCGGGCCGACGCGAGGCAAAATCGCGCGTCCCTCGGACAACCGCGCCCCCCTGAATGTCGCCTTTGTGCAATGCGCCGGTTCACGGGATCAGAACCATCTGAATTATTGTTCCTACATCTGCTGCATGGCGACGCTCAAACAATGTCTGTATCTCTCGGAGCAGAATCCGGATGTCGGGATCACCGTGTATTATATTGATTTACGCGCGCCGGGCCGTTATGTGAACATGCTTGAAAAAGTCCGGGCCCGGCCGAATGTGTCTTTTGTCAAAGGCAAGGTGGCGGATGTCGCCCAGGCTGAAGGCGACAGGGTGACTCTCACGGCTGAGGACGCCGTGCGCGGCGAAAAGTTGACCCTCACGTATGACCTTGTCGTGCTGGCTACGGGCATGCAGCCCTCGCTCGCCGGAGAAAGTCCGTCTTTGCCCCTTTCGCTGGATGAAGACGGCTTTGTCACGGGGGGCGAGGAGTTCGGCATTTTTGCCGCCGGGTGCGCCCGCATGCCTCTGGACGTCACGCGCACGGCCCAGTCCGGCACAGCCGCCGCCCTGAAGGCGGTGCAAACGGTGAGAGGGAGGTAGGCGGCATGGCCGGAAAAATTGGCGTCTATTTTGATATGCAGAACATTGGCGGGGGCCTTGATGTGGAGGCCCTGGCCGCGCAGACGCGCGAAAAATGGGGAGAGCTTGCTCCGGTTGTCAAAGTGTGCCCTGTGCTTGCCCGCGCCGTGGAAGAAATCAGGGCCGACATATCGGACAAAAAACTGGACGGCGTCCTGCTGTGCGGGGCGTCTTCCAGAGCCGAATGCGATGTCTATCGCCTTCCGGCGCAGGTGGAGCATGTCAATCTGCGCGAGCAGTGCGTGCTTTCCTACAAGAATTCCGACGGCAGCCCGCCTGACTTTTCCTCCGGCGCGCCCGAAGACCTTGTCATAATGGCCCGCGACTATGTGAACATGGGCGTGGTGAAGCTGCAGAAAAGCGAATCTCCCGATCCTGCGCCTGTTGCCGGCGTCGCGCGCATTCTGGTTATAGGCGGCGGCGTGTCGGGGCTGACGGCCGCCGCGGAATCGGCCGCCACAGGCTATGAAGTGGTTCTGGTGGAAAAATCCGCCCGGCTTGGCGGGGCGGCGGTCAATATCCCCGTCACCTCTCCGCTTGCCCCCGACTGGTCGGACAAACAATCCGCCAACCTGAATATGAAAATAAGCGCGGTAACGGGCAATCCCAAAATTACCGTGTATCTTGACGCGCGGATGCAGACGCTCAGCGGACAGCCGGGCGAGTTCAGGGCAACCATAGCCACGGCCCACGGGCCTGTCAGCGTTGAAGTCGGCGCCGTTATCCTGGCGACCGGCTGGAAAGCCCTGGACGACAAATACCTTGCCCCGATGGGTCTGGGCAGGCTGCCTCCTGTGGTCAGCGCCGCCCAGTTCGGCAGAATGCTGCTTGACGGCAATGTTTCCGCCAGACGCATAGGCTTTATCCTCGACACCACACTGGCCGAAGAAGCCGCGCCGGCGGAGGCGGACGAAGCCGCAAAGCCCGCGGAAGCGGACGAAGCCGCCGAAAAGTTTGTCAAGGAGAATCTTGAGAACGTCAGGCATCTCGCCTATTCCAATGCGGTGAACAGCGTCGGCATGCTGCGTCTTGCCAACAGCGTCTGCGAGCGGGACGACGCGGCGCAGGCATTCATACTGTATAAACACATGACGGTTCCCGGCATACTCGAGCGATTTTACAAAAAGATGCAGGACCGCCCCGGAATCATGATGACCAAAGCCGACGTGACGGCTGTTCGCGACGATGGCGGCCGGCTTGTGGTCGAGTGCAAAAACACCCTGCTGGGCATGGATTTTAACCTTGAAGTTGACTTGGCTGTCCTCCCCACAGGCTTGGTTCCCACAACCGCCAAAGAGGCCGTGGTGCAGTTCGATTACCGCCAGGGGCCGGATTTTCCGGATTTGCGACTTGTTGACGGTTTTGCCGATTCAAACTACATCTGCTTCCCGTACGAAACCAGACGCACCGGTGTTTACGCGGCGGGCTGCGTGCGTCAGCCCATGACCATGGACGCCTGCGAAGAGGACGCGCGGGGCGCGGTACTCAAGGCGGCGCAATGCATAGAGGCCGCCTCCCGCGGCGTGGCTGTGCATCCGCGATCCGGTGACGCTTCTTATCCGGTTTTCAATTTTGTGCGTTGTACGCAGTGCAAGCGCTGCACGGAGGAATGCCCCTTCGGCGCCCTGGATGACGACGAAAAAGGCACACCGAAACCCAATCCGGCGCGCTGCCGCCGCTGCGGCACCTGCTTCGGGGCCTGCCCGGAGCGTGTGATTTCGTTCGCGAATTACAACATTGACCAGATAGGCTCCATGATCCGTGAAGTTGTCGTGCCCAAGGACTTCAGGAAAGACGGCCCGCGGATACTCATCCTTGCCTGTGAGAACGACGCCTGTCCGGCCCTGGACATGGCCGGCATGCGCGGCAGGGCGTGGAGCCCCCATGTGCGCATCATACCCGTGCGCTGTCTCGGTTCCGTCAATGCCATCTGGGTATCGGACGCCATGAGCAAGGGATTTGACGGCGTCATGCTGCTGGGATGCAAGTACGGCGATGATTATCAATGCCATTTTGTCAAAGGTTCGGAGATATGCGCCAAACGGAAGGAAAATATCGCCGAGACGCTGAACCGGCTCGGCGTGCAGCCAGAGCGGGTGGAGCAGTTTGAAGTGGCCATTGACGAGTATGACAAGGTTCCTGCCCTGATTGACGGCTTCGTCGGCCGCATCATGGACATGGGCCCCAATCCGTTCAAGGGCATGTAGGAGGTTGGCTTAAATGGCACAATATACCCTTAAGCCGGATATGAACTTTGTCCGGGAGCTTCAGGAAGCGGGGGGCGACAGTCTCAAGCGTTGCTACCAGTGCGCTACCTGCGCGGTCGCCTGTCCGCTTGCTCCGGTCAATGCGCCCTATCCGCGAAAGGAAATGGTCTGGGCTTCCTGGGGCTTGAAAGACAAACTGATGCGGGACGCGGATATCTGGCTTTGCCACAACTGCGGCAACTGCTCCGATCTCTGTCCGCGCGGCGCGCGCCCGGCGGATACGATGGCCGCCGTCCGCAACATGGTTTACAGGGAACTGACCGGGCCTTCCATAGTGGGCAAATGGATGAGCAGGGCCTCCGGTCTGATCTGGCTCTTTCTCATTCCGGCCGTGCTCTGGCTGGTTATCTGGTCCATACGCGCCGCCTGCAAGGGCGGCTGGTTCCCCCGCGCCGCGGACGGGCGCATTGTGTTCGGCGAAATATTTTATGGGGATTACACCATCGACCCCGTATTCATGATCACCTTTTTCGGCGCCTGCTTTATTCTCTATCGCGGTGTGCGCAAACTCCGAAAAATGTTCAGGCCCGAAGGCGAACTGCTCGTCATCGGCAAAAAAAAATCCTGGATTTGCCACCTCGTCGGCGTGCTGACGGATGAAGTCGTCACGCACCGCAAGTTCGACGATTGCGAGGACGGGCCCGTCACGGGCAAGGCGGCGGTCAACCGCAAACTCGGCCATATGCTTCTGGTGTACAGCTTTGCCATTCTGGCCTTTGTGACGGCCGTCGTCGCCCTGGGGCACTGGGGAGGCAAAATCATGCCGGCTGTCGAAATACACACGCCCATGCCGCTGACCTTCCCGATCAAAATTCTGGCCAATATCGGCGCGCTGCTGATGCTTTGCGGGCTTGCCGCGCTGACTTGGAGGCGCGTGTCGCTTGATCGGGCAAACCACGTCTCGACTTTTTATGACTGGTATCTTTTGGGCATTATCTGGCTTGTGGCCGTAACCGGCATTCTGTCACAGTCTTTCCGGCTGGCGGACGCGTTGAAGCCGGCTTTTGTGACGTATTATTTCCATCTGGTGTTTGTCTGGATGCTTTTCGCATATCTTCCCTGGTCCAAGCTGGGGCATTTTGTTTACCGTACCGCGGCGCTTGTCTGTGCCCGCATGTACGGAAGAAGCTGAGGAGGCCGTCATGTCCGATACAGATCGTAAAATTTTCCCCGTGGAAAGCGTCCTTGCCCTCATGGCGGGCAAGGAAGGCGTGGATACCAGGGACATAGCTGGCTACGTCACCGGGCGCAGCATTGCCTGCGACCGCTACGCCAAGGCGGCGGGGCCGTTCGCGGCGGCCTGGCTGGCGCGCCTGTATCCGAAATTTTCTGAACTGGACTGGGCTGAGGGCATGTCATGGGAGGCGTTTGCCGCCAAAGGCAGACGCCTTTTCGGCGACAACGTTTCCCTGACCCCGATGGACGGCCGCGTCAAGGCCATGGCCGGTCAGACGCTGGACTATCTGGCGGATTCCTTCAACAGTCTGCGGGCGCAGACATCCGCCGCCGCTGAACTAGAGGAGCGCGTTCGCGTCCTTGAGCCTCTGGAAGCCAGGTCCGCCGCCTTGCAGAAAAAATGCGACGAACTTGAGGCAAAAATCAAATCCATGAATACGGACCTGGGAGGTTTGCGCAAGCAGGTGGCCGGGTTTCAGGGCAAAGTGGCTGTGGACCATGATGAATTGATGCGGAGCATCAAGGACGCCATCAAGGACGGCCTCAAAGGGTTTGCGGTTGCCGGCGTCGCGGCGGCGGCGGACGGCGCCGGAGAAAGCTCGTCTGTCGGGGAGAGCGGCGTGCCGGATGATTTCGGTTTCGGAGCTTCCGGGGCTGACGGCGACGGATTCGGTTTTTAACTTTGCCGCCGGATGCGACAGCGCAAAGCCTCGCTTCGCGGGGCTTTGTACTGTGAAAACAAAACGCCCGGAACCGTCCTGCACACGCCACACGCCCGCAGGCGGGCAAAGCCCTCTGGTCTGACAGGTCTGGCCGGACTCTCTTTGTATCTTGAGTTGCTTCATAGACAGAAACCCATAACGCGGATTCTTTGTATGGCCATAAGGGATTTACCGCGTATCCACCCCTGAATGTCTGGTGGGATGAGCAGCGGGTGCTGCTTGATGACGAGAGCTGGCTGACAAGTCGATTGTGGTTACACATGGTGGATTGTGGGTTATAAAATTTCTTGCTATTTATTCCGTAATTGGGCATGTATATTTTCGTGTGACATGTGACTTTCCAGCGTTGCTGAAACGGAAATTCTGTTCCCGGCGGGCGGCATGAAGGTACGGGAAAAAAAGGAGTTCCATCCCGAAAAAAGACGGGATGCGCGGGCTGAAATCGGCGATTTTGGCCTGATTTTTGCTACACACCACCACCACCACACACACATTAACAACGCCATCTGACGCGCTCCCCGCAAGGGACGGCGCGGTTTCGCTATTTCCTTATCGGCCCTGTTTCCTTCGGGAGGCAGGGCCGATTTGTGTTTGAGAGTATTAACAAAAGAATGATACAATATCTTCTCTCACTCCGTTGACGTGAAAACGTGCGAATAAGGCCATTGTCAGATCAACCATATGCAAAGACTTTGAGACTACAATAGAT
>JAISLI010000043.1 GCA_031291035.1 Desulfovibrio sp. | reverse complement strand
CCATTCCGAACTCGGCAGTTAAGCTCTTCATCGCCGATGATACTGCAAACTTCTTGCGGGAAAGTAGGCCGCTGCCAAATCTTTGAAAGCCCCCCCAATCAAGGGGGCTTTTTTTTGGGCTTACCTCGAACCGCTCCGGAGAAGCGAAATATGTTTTATGTTGACGCCTTTCGCGATGAAATAGGTCTGCTCGGCGATATTTGACAGACGGCGGCATATTCTCGTCAGGGAACGGCAGATCAAAATTCCGTGCATTCCCATGTATGACCGTCCGCCGTCTCCGCCGCCGTCCGAACAAAAACAGTCCATGATGCGGTGCAGGGCCGCCACTTCCATTTGCGTGGTTTCATCCTCGCTACGGCAGATAGCCAGAGCCTGCCCGATGTCAGCGGTGCAGAAGGACTCAACGGCTTTCCTGTAGTTGGCGGTCGCCATGGTCATCAAACTGTTCACCGCGGTCAGGACCGGTTCGGGCAGCAGCTCGTGCAGGACAATGGCGCGCTCGGCTATACAGACCGCTTCATCCCCTATGCGCTCAAGATCGACAACCATACGCAGGGTGCCCACGATGAAACGCAGGTCATAGGCCACCGGCTGATATCGCGCCAGCAGTGAAAGCGCCATTTCATCAATTTCGTTTTCCAGGGCGTCAACGGCGGCATCTCCGTCAACCACCGCGCCGGCCCGGCCGAGATTGCCCGTGGTCAGGGCCGTGCATGCGTCATCAACGGCAATGCCCACAGTGGCGCACATGACCAGAAAATGGGAGCGGAGCTGCGCAATGCCCTTTTGAAGTTGCGTTTTTTTTTCGTTCATCCGAATTTGCCCGTAATATAGTCTTCCGTTTGTTTCAGTGCGGGGCGCGTGAACATGACATCGGTGGCCCCTTCCTCAATCAGCCTGCCCAGGTAAAAAAAGGCCGTCCTGTCGGACACGCGCGCGGCCTGCGACATGTTGTGCGTGACGATAATGATGGTAAGGCGGTGTTTCAGATCGTGAATGCCTTCTTCAATCTTTTGTGTGGCAATGGGATCAAGGGCGCTCGCCGGTTCATCCATGAGCAGAATCTGCGGGTCCACCGCAAGCGCCCGGGCAATGCACAGCCTTTGCTGCTGCCCCCCGGAAAGTCCCAGAGCCGATGAATCCAGGCGATCCTTGACCTCGTCAAAAATGGCGGCCCGCCGCAAGGCTTCCTCCACCTTGTCGCGTATGTCCAGGGCGTTTTTCATGCCGTTCACGCGCAGTCCGTAGGCCACATTCTCAAAAATGGTCTTGGGAAAGGGATTGGGCTTCTGAAAGACCATTCCCATCCGCCGCCGCAGGGCGACAACATCCGTGCGCGCACCGTTGATGTCGCTTCCGTCCAGGAGAATTTCCCCCTGGACGCGCGCGCCGGGAATAAGGTCATTCATGCGGTTCAGGCAGCGCAGGAAGGTGCTCTTGCCGCAGCCCGAAGGCCCGATGAGCGCTGTGACCCTGTTTTCGGGAAAATCTATGCTCACGTCATGGAGAGCCTGATGGGGGCCGTAAAAAAAATTCACGCCGCGCGCGGCAAGTTTGCAGTTTGAAGTCATTGTTCCGCCTCGAAGGGCCGGGCCGCGCTCAAGGTGAACAGCATGGCCGTGGATTTGTCGGCATGGGGGCTTTCAGCCCAGATCCGCCCGTTGTGGCGCTCAATGATGTGCTTGCAGATGGCAAGGCCAATGCCCGATGTGCCGCTGTTGCGTTCTTTTTTCACTTGGTAGAACCGTTCAAAAATACGGGGCAAAACCTCGGCCGGGATGCCGGAGCCGTTGTCCGCCACCGTGAACAGCGTCTTTTCCCCCTCCTTTCTGGACGAAATGCGCACTTCACTTCCAGATGGGGAATAACGGCAGGCATTTTCCAGCAAATTACGGAATACCTGCGTCAGCAACGGAGCGTTTGCCAAAACGAAATTTTCGGCCAGGTCAATGGAAAATCTTATATTTTTGGATTCGGCCTGGTTCCGGCAGGCGTCCAGGGCATCATCCAGCGCTGTTCGGGCGTTTACGGGAGCAAGCGCGATGTTTTCCCGCGCGTTTTCAATCTTCGCCAGAGCCAGCAGATCACTGATTATTCTGGCAAGCATGCTCGCGTGTTTGTGGATTATTCCGGCAAATTCCCGATAGTCGGCGGGCAGATCCACCGAAGTCAGCAATGTTTCGGCATAGCCCGCGATGGCGGTGAGCGGGGTGCGCAGTTCATGGGATATGTTGGCCACAAAATCCCGGCGCACATTTTCCAGGCGCATGATCTCCGTGACGTCATGGACCACGACAACCGCCACCAGGGTCTCGTTTTCCTCAACGGGACTGCTGAAATGCGCCACCAGAAAACGGCCGGCCGGCAGTTCAAACTGTATGGCCCCGGCGTCGGCGAAAAGTTCCTGGGCGTCGCCGCGGCCGAGCAGGGCGTTCATTCGCTGTTGCAGGGCCGGGACCGGAAGCCCCTCGATAAGCGGCTTGCCGGCGGCGGTGACGACGGAAGGAAACATGGCGGCCAGCGCCTTGTTCCAGCACCGGATGTTCCCCGACGGACCAAGCACCAGCACGCCTTCCCTCATGGTGTCAAGGATGTTTTCAAGCTGGCTCTGCTGGTCTTTTGCGCTGCGTACATAGGCTTCGATATTGTCCGCCATGCAGTTGACCGCATAGGCAAGGGGCAGGAACTCCCTGCCCGGCACCTCGCGCAGGCGGCGCGAACCCTTGTCGCGGGAAATGGAGGCCACCACTTCGGCCATATTGCCCACGGCCGCGCGCACTCTCCCCGTAACGATAAAGGAAAGCAGCAGGCATAATCCCCCGACGCCCGCAAAGGATATGCCCAGGGAAGACGCTTCCTCCTTAAAACCGCGCCGGACGTCCGCCGTGGGCAGCGCGACGCGCAGAACGCCGCCGTCCGCGAGCGGTACCGCCGCGTACATGGCGTCCATGCCCAAGGTGTCGCTGTGGCGCAACGATGTGCCGCTGCCTTTGGAACGGGCGTCCGCGATTTCCGGACGGTCGCCGTGATTGTCCATATCCGGCAGGGACAGGTCCTCGACATGCGAATCCCGCAATACCCGGCCTGAAGCGTCCGTGCGCGTCAGGCGCAGGGAAAGCTCCCCGGCGGCGTCGAACAAACTCCGGGTCTGAGTTTCGTCAAGGCCGGTCTCCAATATCCGCCGGACGAAGGACGCCTGGGCAAGGGCATACTGCCCGGCCAGGCCCGCGCGTTCCCTGTTCAGGGCATTGCGGGCGAACAACGCGGGCAATCCTAGGGCGACGACCATAACCAGGGCGAACGCCCAGAACAGTCTGCCCCGCAGTGAACCGTGATGGCGTATCATACGCATCCCCCGTCATTTCTGGCCCGGTAGCCGACGCCGCGCACCGTCTCTATGCCCTCAGCCGCTTCGTCGCCGATTTTGGCCCGGAGGCGGCGCACATGAGTATCCACGGTGCGGGCATAGCCTTCAAAACTGTATCCCCACACGGCGTTCAAAAGTTGCTCGCGGCTGCGCACCTTGCCTTTGTGGCGCAGCAGGTCTTCAAGAAGACGAAATTCGGTGATGGTCAGTTCCACGGGGATGCCGTCCACCCGCACGGCATGTTCGGCCATATCCAGGGCGATTGGGCCGCAGCGCAGGGGAAACGCTTCGGGCGGGACGGCATTGCGCCGCAAGACGGACCGGACGCGCAGAATCACTTCGCGCACGCTGAAGGGTTTGACCACATAATCCGCCGCGCCGAGTTCCAGCCCCACGATGCGGTCCACCTCCTCGCCCCTGGCGGTGAGCATGATTACCGGAATGGCGGATGTCTTCGGGTCGCGCTGCAGCTCCCTGCTGACGCCGAGGCCGTCAAGGCCCGGCAGCATGATGTCCAGCAGGATGATGTCCGGCTTTTTGTCCGCCGCCAGGCTCAGGGCTTCCCTGCCGTCCCCGGCTTCAAGCACGGAGAAGCCCTCGCGTCCGAGATTGAAGGCCAGAAGTTCACGGATGTCGTTTTCGTCTTCCACTATCAGGACGGTTTGCGTTTTCATCGGTTTTCCTGAAAAGGCCTCATCCGGCACTGACAGCCTCCGTGCCGCACGCGATATTCACAGGAATAGCCCAGAAGCCCGTGCCCATGCAATATCCCTGTTCGCGCACCATGCGCCGCCATTGTGCCGGAACTGTGAAAGAATCATTGCGATTGCGTGACATATTCGCCATGTGTTTTCCGCAAAGCCGCCACACGGATGTAACACGGAAAGACAAAACTGCCTTCACCGGCGGAGGTGAAGCAAGCCGCGCCGCCCAACATCCAACAAAAGGAGTATTTCCACATGAGGCGTTTATTGTTCGCATTGCTGCTTTCCATTGTTGCCGGAATTTCATTTGTTCCAGCCGCCGCGGCGGCCGAAGAAATTGTCGTCACCGGTTCCACCACGGTATTGCCGGTAATGCAGAAAGCGGGGGAAGCATTTATGGCCGCCAATCCGGGTATCGCGCTCGCCATTTCAGGCGGCGGATCCGGCAACGGCATCAAGGCTCTGAATGAAGGCTTGTGTCACATCGCCATGTCCTCGCGCGACATCAAAAGTTCTGAAATGGCGCAGGGAAAGGCCAATGGGGTAAACCCGGCGCGCACCACCGTGGCCGTGGACGCTTTGGTGCCTGTGGTGCATCCGGAAAATCCGGTGAAGGCACTTTCGACCGCGCAGCTTCGCGACATCTACGCGGGAAGAATCGCCAACTGGAAAGAAGTCGGCGGCACGGCCGGCAAAATTGTGCTCATTTCCCGCGATACATCGTCCGGCACGTTTGAAACCTGGGAAAGCATGATCATGAACAAGGAAAAGATTTCACCCTCGGCTCTGCTGCAGGCGTCCAACGGGGCCGTGGTCCAGGCAGTCGCGAAAAACAGGAGAGCCATCGGCTACATCGGTTTCGGATACCTCAACCGCTCCGTCAAAAAGCTTGACGTGGACGGCATCGAGGCAAGCCCGGCGACGGCCCTGGCCGGACGGTGGCCCATAGCCCGGGAGCTGTTTCTGTTTACAAACGGCGAACCGGCCGGAGCCGTCAAAAAATTCGTGACGTATTTGCTTGACCCGCAAAAAGGTCAGAAAGCCGTTGCGGAAACAGGCTACATCCCCCTGCAGAAGTAATCGGGACCGCAAATGAGCACCGCCGGTTTTGCCCGCAAGGAAACATATATCCGTCGCATTCTGGCGGGCATTGCCGGGTGTTCCCTGTTTTTTCTGGCCCTCATCATGCTGTTTCTGTTCATGGAAGGTCTGCCGGTGTTCGGGCGTCTCGCGCCACCGGACTTCTTTTTCGGCATGGGCTGGTATCCCACGCAGGAACCGCCCGAATTTGGCATCTTTCCGCTGATTGTCGGTTCCTTGGCGGTGACCCTGGTCTCCGGCGTCCTGGCAATCTTTCTCGGCGTGATGACGGCGGTCTGGCTGACGGAAATCGCTCCGGCCCCGGTACGCAGGGTATGCAAACCGCTTATCGAGCTGTTGGCCGCGCTGCCGTCAGTCGTGGTGGGGTTTTTCGGCATGGTCGTCATTGCCCCGCTTCTCCAGCGCTACCTTGATGTGGACACAGGGCTCAATCTCTTCAACGCCGGGCTGATGCTGGCCTTTATGAGCGTGCCCATTGTCTGCTCCGTTGCCGAGGACGCCCTATACGGCGTGCCCGCCACCCTGCGGGAAGCCTCCTTGGCCCTTGGGGCGACACGCTGGGAAACCACCATCCGCGTGGTGGTTCCGGCGGCTTTCTCGGGCATAGGCACAGCCTGCATGCTCGGCATGTCCCGCAGCATCGGCGAGACCATGGTGGTGCTCATGGTGGCCGGCGGCGCCGGGATACTTCCGGCTTCCATTTTTGATCCCGTCCGTCCCATGCCGGCGGCCATTGCGGCGGAGATGGCGGAAGCCCCGTTCAGGGGCGAGCACTACCATGCGCTGTTCGCCATCGGCATGGTGCTCTTTCTGTTCACGCTGCTTTTCAACACAATCGCCCAGCGCATTGCGGAAAAAAACCGCCAGTCGCTCGGCTGAGGCAACAATGGACGCAACCGTCGCGGCACGCCGCCGGAACAGGCAACGCTTCATGTTCCTGATGCTCAGATCCGCCGCCGCCGTCAATATCGCGGCCCTAGTGAGCGTGTGCGCTTTTCTTGTCTGGAACGGCCTTCCGGCAATCTCCTGGGAGTTCCTGACGGAACCGCCGCGCAAGAGCATGACCGAGGGCGGCATTCTGCCCTGCATCACGGGAACACTCTTCCTTTCCCTGGGGGCGCTCGGTCTGTCCTTTCCCCTCGGGGTTGCTTCGGCCGTGTATTTGCACGAATACGCCGGGCATACCGTTTTTGCCCGTTACATCCGCCTTGGCGTAAACAACCTTGCGGGCGTTCCCTCCATCGTGTTCGGGCTTTTCGGTCTGAGTTTTTTTGTCATAACCTGCGGTTTCAACGTATCGCTTCTGTCCGGAATCCTGACCTTGTCGGTGCTGACGCTGCCGATCATCATAGGCACCGCGGAAGAGGCCTTGCGGCAGGTGCCGGCGGAATTGCGGGAGGCATCCCTCGCGCTCGGCGCCACGCAAAGCCAGACCATTGCGCGCGTGGCGCTGCCCGCCGCGCTGCCGGGCATGCTGACAGGAGCCATCCTGGGGCTTTCGCGGGCGGCCGGGGAAACGGCGGCCATCATGTTCACCGCCGCGGTGTTTTTCAAGAAGGGCGTCGCGGATTCCCTGCTCAGCCCGGTCATGGCGCTGCCCAACCACATGTATGTGCTCGCCACATCCGGCACTGAAATCGACAAAACCATGCCGCTGCAGTACGGCACGGCCCTCGTCCTTCTCGTCCTGGTTATCGGCATAAACATTTTTGCCATTCTCATACGGGACAGACTGCAAAAAAAGCAAAAACAGTGAACAGCGGCGGAAAATCCGCCGCGCGCCCGTGAAACGGAGGCAACAAAAATCTTGACAAATCCGCCCGACAATCCCTAATAATAACCGGAAAGGGGCTGGCGCGCGCCGGCCTTTTCTGTTCCGGAAACCGTCGGAGTACGCCATGAACGCAATATTTCACCGCGGCCGCCGTTTGCGTCAAAGCCCGCCGTTGCGCGATCTTGTTCGCGAAACGGCGCCGCTTCTGGCCGAAGACATTATCATGCCCTGTTTTGTTGTGGAAACGGACAACAGCCGCTTTCGCAAAGAAATCCCCTCCATGCCCGGACAGTTTCAACTGGGCCTCGACGAATTGGAAAAACAGGTGGAAACCGTGCCGCGCCTCGCCGCCGTGCTCCTTTTCGGCATACCGGCCCGAAAGGATGACAGGGCTTCGGGAGCATACGCGGAAAACGGCATTGTGCAGCGGGCCGTGCGGCGTCTCAAGGCGCGCCGTCCGGATCTTGTGGTCATCACCGACGTTTGCCTGTGCGAATACATGAGCCACGGGCACTGCGGGATACTGTCCGCCAACGGCACGATACAAAATGATTCCACGCTGCCTCTTGTCGCCGAAACGGCGGTGAGCCACGCGCGGGCCGGCGCGGACATGGTGGCCCCCTCGGACATGATGGACGGCCGCGTCGCCGCGGTGCGCGGCGCTCTGGACGCCGAAGGGTTTACACAGACGCCGGTCCTCTCCTATGCGGTCAAATACGCCTCGGCCTTTTACGGCCCCTTCCGCGAAGCCGCGCATTCGTCACCGGCCTGCGGCGACCGCAAATCCTACCAGATGGACCCCGGTAATGCCCGCGAGGCGCTCATTGAAGCCCGGACGGATGTCGCTGAAGGCGCGGACGCCCTTATCGTCAAGCCGGCAGGGCCGTATGCCGACATTCTTTACCGGGTGCGGCGGGCTGTTGACGTGCCTCTCTGCGCCTATCAGGTGAGCGGGGAATACGCCATGCAGCGCGCGGCCGGCCTCAACGGCTGGATTGACGAAAGGGCTGTGATGCTGGAGTCCCTGCTTGGCCTCAAACGGGCGGGCGCGGACATGATCATCACATATTATGCGGAAGAACTGCTCAGGCAGAAGCTGGTGCGCTGATGATGGGCCATTCGCGTTACGGGCGCGACGGGCGGGGGGCGCATGTTCTTGAGGACGGCAGCCCCGTCTGTCGGCTGATCGCCTGGGAAATCACGCGCTCCTGCAATCTGGCCTGCAGGCACTGCCGGGCGGAAGCCCGTGAAGCCCCGTATCCGGGCGAACTCACCACGGCGCAGGCCCGCGCACTTATTGACGTCTTTCCCGAAGTGGGCAATCCCATCATTATTTTTACAGGCGGCGAACCCATGCTGCGCCCCGACGTGTATGAACTCGTGGCCTATGCTCACGGAAAGGGCCTGACCTGCGCCTTTTCTCCCAACGGAACCCTTATTGACGCGAACAGCGCCGAAAAAATCAAATCCTCCGGAGTGGATCGTTGTTCCATCTCCATCGACGGCCCTGACCCGGCGAGCCATGACGCCTTTCGCGGCGTGCCGGGGGCCTTTGAGGCCTCCGTGCGGGGCATTGAACATCTGAGGGAGGCCGGCCTGCCCTTTCAAATCAACACTACCGTGACAAAGGACAATCTCGGGCAGTTCAAACGGATATTCAACCTCTGCCGCCGCCTCGGGGCCGCCGCCTGGCACATCTTTCTTCTGGTGCCGACGGGCCGCGCGGCGCGCCTTGCCGATCAGGTGATCACCGCCCGGGAATACGAAGATGTTCTTCACTGGTTTTATGAATTCCGCAAAACAACGGACATGCACCTGAAAGCCACCTGCGCGCCGCAGTATTACCGGATTCTGCGGCAGCGCGCTCATGCTGAGGGGCTGCGCGTCACGCCGGAGACATTCGGCATGGATGCCCTCACCCGTGGCTGTCTTGGCGGCACGGGCTTTTGTTTTATCAGCCACACAGGTCAGGTGCAGCCCTGCGGCTATCTGGAGCTCAACTGCGGCAACGTGCTGCACACCCCTTTCCCGCTGATCTGGCGGGAGAGCGCCTATTTTCGTCAGTTCCGCGACCGGTCCTGCTACAGGGGCAAATGCGGAATCTGCGAATTTCACAAGGTATGCGGCGGCTGCCGCGCGCGGGCCTACAGCCTGAACGGTGACCAC
The DNA here is from genome assembly GCA_031291035.1 of Desulfovibrio sp. Lineage (GTDB taxonomy): Bacteria > Desulfobacterota > Desulfovibrionia > Desulfovibrionales > Desulfovibrionaceae > Desulfovibrio. The sequence goes on along the minus strand of JAISLI010000043.1, from coordinate 60,459 downwards.
ATGGCCGAAGAACCGCTCTGTTCCTACCTGCCCCGCGTTAGAGCGGTTCACGAATGAAACGAGTGAACCGCTCCGCAAGGATTTGCCGGCAAATTCTTGCCACGGGATTGCCCTCCCTGAAGGGAGAGGTTTCAAATCATAGAGGAATTTTTGATGAAAGCCCATATCCCGGAACAGATTGTCCTGGACGGCACCGACCGCCGTCTTCTGGACATCATTCAGACGGATTTTCCCCTCTGTCCGCGCCCCTATGCCGAACTCGGCAGACGTCTCGGCATTGCGGAAAAAGAAGCCTTCGACCGCGTGCGCGCCCTGCGGAAAAAACAGGTCATTCGCCGCCTGGGAGCCAACTTCCAGTCCGGCGGCCTGGGTTTTGTCTCCACATTGTGCGCGGCCAAAGTGCCTGAAGAAGGCCTTGAAAACTTCATCGCCGCGGTCAATGCCGAACCGGGCGTTACCCACAACTATCTGCGCGAACACAGCTACAATGTATGGTTTACCCTGATCAGCCCCTCACGCGAAGAAGCGCGGGCCGTGCTTGACGGCATCACCGGACGGACGGGCGTGCCGATTCTCAATCTTCCGGCAACGAGGATATACAAAATCCGCGTGGATTTCCGGATGGCGGAGTGAATTCGTCCCGCCCGGGTCAGGGCGCCATACCTGAGGATCGACAAGAAATTAGGCAAAAAGGATCAAGGCGATATACTCCACATCTTCCTTGCCCGTGTTCAGAATGCCGTGTTCCTCCCCGGAACGGCAGATGGTGACGTCGCCGGGCCTTACGGTCACTTCATTGCCGTTGTCGTTATACAGGGCCTCGCCTTTAAGGATGTAGTACACTTCAAATTCCCCCTCGTGGCGATGTTTGCCGAGGCCGCAGCCGGGCTTGAGAACAGTGTGGTTGAACATCCTGCCCTTGTTCCCGAATTCGTCAGGATTCAAAAGCTGCGCCATCCACGCCTCGCCGGGGCCGCCAAATTTCACTCCAGCCGAAGTGACACGCTCCTTGGCGTTACGAATCATTGCTTACTCCTTTCTCCCGCCGCGTGCGGGAGGACGTTTTGCAAATCCGCGCGCCGCGCGCCGTTGCGCGGGAGACGGCGGCGTTTTGACCCTTGGAGGCAATTCCTTGATGTGTATGTCCATCTGCGGAAAAGCCACTTCAATGCCGTGACCCCGAAACTGTTTTTCCATCTCTATGCGAATATCGGAAGAGGTGGAAACTCCAACGTCATAATCCTTCACCCAGAAACGCAGGACAAAATCAAGGGTGCTTGCGCCAAAATCCACAAAAGCAGCACTGGGCGCGGGATATTTGAGGATGTTATTGTGGCTTCCGGCAATGCCGAGCATGATTTTTATCACGGCCTCCGTGTCGGAGCCATAGGCCACGCCCACGCGGATCTCGCGGCGCACCGAGCGGCTGTTGCGCGTCCAGTTGATGAGACGGCTGGAAACAAACTCGGAATTGGGCACGTAAATAAGGGCGTTGTCATAGGTTTCCACCATGGTGGCCCGAACGCTTATCTTCCGCACCCTGCCGGTGACGCCGCCCACCTCCACCACATCGCCGGCCTGAAGCGTGCGGCTGAAAATCAGAATCAGCCCGGAAATGAAATTGTTGACAATTGTCTGCATGCCGAAACCTATGCCCACGGAAAGACCGCCGGCGACCATGGCCAGGCTGCTCAGTTCCATTCCCAGTGACCGCAGCACGAACAGGCCGAAAATACACCAGACGGCATAGGTATAGGCCGTCTGCATGGGCGGTATCAGCGTTGAATCAATTGTCAGGCCCTGGGCGGGAAGTTTGGCGAGCAGCCGCGTTCCCATGGCGACCGCCGTGCGCGACAGGTAAAAGGCGCTGATAATGAGAAGCAGCTGGACGGCATTGAACTGGGTTTCGCCCACATTGACGCTCTTGAGCAGATATTCTCCAAGCAGGTACAGTCCGCCGGGCAGAGTGGCCAGCCAGAGCAGCACGCTTGAAACGGCCGTTACAAGCACAACGGGCGCTGCCAGGGCGAGCAGCAGGTGCCCCACGGCGGCCCGCGCGCCCTCGCTGGGCAGCTTTCCGTTGAGATCGCTGATGAGCGCCATGCTCCCCAGGCACAATTCCAGGGCGAGCGAGGCGGAGACAAAAAACAGATACAGGGCCATGCTGTATATGTGCAGACCCAGTATGGTCAATACAAGGCACAACCACAGCACAACGGTCTCGCTTTCCAGAACGCCGTTCTCCAGCGACAGGGAGCAGCGTATGTCTTTGCGTCCGCGGGGCGCGGCAACAAGCGCCGCAATGACGAACGCGCCCCACAGCGCCAGGCTTATCACCCTGACCAGTGGCAGATACAACAGGGCATACGCGCAAAACGTCAGCGGCATGAGCCGCCAGAACGGCGCGACATTGCCGCCGGCACCGGGATGCTTCAGACGGCGCATGTCCCAGGCGAGACATATCTGTCCGGCGATAATGGACAGATTGCCCAGCGCGAGCAGCAGGCGGTAAAACTCCCCTCCCGCGGAAAGGGAGGCCGCCAGCAGCGAAAAACCGAAACACAGCAAAGGGCAGGCAAGCCGGAAAATCCGCCGCGCGGAGGGCGGCGAGTCCGGCGTCAGCAGGTGTCTGGCGAGGAGGAGCCCGAGGAGCGCCGTGAATACAAGTCCCAGGACAAAACGCAATATGGCCGACGCCCACTGCTCGACGGTGACCGGCAGTTCCACCGGCAGACGCAGGGCCATGCCTTCCGCGGCATAACGCATGGACTCCGGAACGTGTTTCCAGAGTGACAAACTCAACCAGGACACAGGCTCATGCAGGTAGTAGTTTTTCCAGAGAACGGGCAGGTGGGCGTCGATATCGTCACGGGCTTTCTGCAGACGCTCAAGCAGGGTGGTGGCGGGATCAAGGGCGCGGTTGTACATGGTCAGAACAGCCGCAAGGCGGGATTTCGCCTGGGCAATGGCCTTGAGGTAGGCCTGCATTTCCGCGCTTCCCCGGCCGTTGCGCACATCATCGGGCAAACTGTCGGCGAGTTGGGTCACTCTGTCCAGCAGGGCCTGCGTCTCGCCGCGGGACAGCATGAGCGCCTCCAGATTCTGCCGCACAATGCGCATGGTGGCGGAAATGCGTCTGCCGACGGCTTCCAGGGGGTTGGGCCATTCCTTGAAATTGTTGGTCAGCACGAGCAGACGGCGCGCTTCTTCTTCAAAAGGACGGATTTTTTTATTGAGGTCCGCCGTTTCCGTGTTGAATTTGTCTCTCAGCGCGGCGGCCCTGGAGTTGACGTCATTGAGCATGTCGCGCTGGTTCGACCAGACGCTTTCCCAAGGATCAAGGGCTTCCTGACCTGTTTCGGCGCTGTCTCCGCTTTTGGCCGTCACGGCGACGGCGGAACCGTCCGGCCTGGATTCAGCCGCGGAGCCGGCGGCAGGCCAATACAACACGGTCCAGAAAAACAGCGCAATGCCGAAGCCCTTCAGCATGACGAAACTCCTTGAAAATCGTTCCTCGCGGGAGCATACTCCGGGGGCAGACAGAACTTGTAATCCCTCTGTGAGAAAAAGCCCATGCCCGCCATTCTGCCCGGCGAAACAGACCTCTACGCCGTTACCGACGCCCGCCTTTCCCTGGGGCGTCCGCTGGACGTTGTGGCAGGAACTCTTCTTAACGCCGGAGTGCGTATTTTGCAATACAGGGAAAAAAAACTCAAGGCCGGTAAAATGCTTGAGGAATGCCTGCTGCTGCGCGACCTGACCCGCGGGGCGGGGGCGTGCTTTATCGTCAACGATCACATTGATATTGCGCTCCTGGCGGAAGCCGACGGCGTGCATATAGGCCAGGAGGATCTGCCCGTTGCTGAAGTGCGCCGTCTTGTGGGCTCAAAAATGCTCGTCGGCCTCTCCACGCACAATCCCGGACAGGCCAGGGCGGCGAAGAAGGCCGGGGCCGACTATATCGGCGTGGGCCCCATTTTCGCCACGCGGACCAAGGAAGACGTTGTGGCCCCGGTGGGCTGCGGATATCTGGACTGGGTGACGCGCAACATGGATATGCCCTTTGTGGCTATCGGCGGCATCAAAGAACACAATATCGCGGAAGTGGCGCGACACGGCGCGCGCTGTTGCGCGCTGGTTTCCGAATTGGTGGGAGCGCGGGATATTGCCGCAAAAGTCGTTGCGTTGCGCGCGGCGATGAGGCGGAAATTCTGAGAGAATTCTTGCCGGTTTACTGCATCGCCTGTCCGATGGCCTGATGATATCCGCGCATACGCTGTTTTTCGAGGCGCGAACGTTGCAGCCCGCCACGCACGGCATCTCTGGCGGCGCCCGCCAGAGCCGTCAGGCGTTCCTGAAGCCGGGTGAGGCTGACAAGACGCGACCTGTACTGGTCGGTAGTGTCCGTTTCCAGCGCGTTCCATGCCTGACTGATAATTTCTCCGCGTCGGTCGGCCAGTCTGGCGGCCTCGTCATAATCGCCCGATTCAAGGGCCGCCATTTCCCGATGGGCAATCTCCACGGCCTTGTCCAGCAGATGCACACCCCGGCTCATACTTGTCATCCCCATGCCTTTTTTCCGCGCCGCCGCGCCGGCAAGCGCGGCGGCGCGGAAATGACCGGCGGTCTGGTGGTTATTGGGCAATGCTCCGCCTTATCAGCTGATGCAGCTGCTCGCTTACAGAGCGCCATTCCTCGCACAAAGGCAAAAATTCATATTCCAGCAGGTCCGCAAGCAAAATCCAGTCTTCCATCTCCAGGGATTCGCTCATCTCGGAAAGCAGTCCGGAAAGCTTGTCCGTCAGGGCCGTGAACTCCGGATCCTGATTCCTGGCGTAATTTTCGCGCAGAAGAGACGTCATGCCCATAAAGTCGCGGGTTACGTCCAGCATGTCCTGCAGGAGTTCCAGCGCGTCCGAATTGGAAGCCTCACGGAACAGGCGCGCCACATGTCGCGCGCCCGTGCCCATCATGCGGGCCACCTTGCCCATTTCAGCCGCGACGTCCACGGCCATCGTCTCGGCGGATACCGTGCGAACCTCCACAGAGGTAATGGATTCGCAAGCGATGTCTTCCGCCTGATGGGGATATATTTCGGAAAAATTTTCGTTGTTTACAAAAACGTCCGTGACCACACGATTTCCCATAATCCGGTCTTCCATCACATGCGTCAGCACTTCTTCCAGATTGCCGAAATTGGAGATTTCCTTGCCGTTTCTGCGGCCGTCTACAATAATCATGAAGTCCTCCTTGCTCCCCACAGGGAAAATTGTTTTACGCTCACCGCGTGCCCAAGGGGACTGCAATGCTTGTGCCAAAGTTTTATTTCTGCGCCTTTTCCCATCGTCCGAGGTGACTGGCCAGCAAGTTCGTCAAACGGAGGGTTTCTTCCATATTTCCGCCGCGATCACGGACAAGTTCGCGCCAGAAGTTGCCCAGGGAGGCCAGCGGCCGGCAGGCGTCAAGAATTTGCTGCAAGCGTTCACAATTTCTCAAAAACAGTTGTCCGGCCATGACGCTTTGTCCGGCAAGCATCCCCTGCTCCGTCAACAGGGCAAGCATCCGCGCCGCCTGCGTCAGCGCGGGGAGCACCTCCTCCCGAAAGGCGGGAGAGAGGCCGGGCAGAAAATTTTTCGTTTCAGGTCCGGATTCCGGCTCCTTCCGGCCGTCCAGATCGTCAAGTATCTGACGCCACATCAAATGTTGCTGCACAAGCCAGCGGCTGCGGTCTTCGGCATCATGCCCCGAAAGAGAGCGCAGCGCGGCAAAACCGCGGTCATCCACAGCCGTGAGCCATATACGGGCCTGTTTCCGCATTGCCGGGGCTGGTTCGTTCCATGAACCATCCCTTATATGCCCCAAAATCATGGTTTCGACCGCATGGGGGCTGATGCTCATCAGACAGGCATGCCCGTGCCGGCAGGTTTCGCCGTAAGCGCAGGGATGACAGGAGAGGGCCGGCTCCAGGCAGCAGCAATTCGGCAGGCAGGGGGCGGTGTCCCAAGGTTGGGCCGTGGCCAGAAAAAAAGCCAGACAGGGGATGCCGAGGCCGGCCGCCAAATGCATGGTGCCCGTGTCATTGGTCACAAGCAGCCGCATGCGGCCGAGGACGGCCGCCAGCTCCGGAATGTCCGTCCTGCCGACGGCGTTCACAAAAGGGCTTGTAGCGCGGGCGCTGTATGCCCCGGCCAGACTTTTTTCCGTCTGCGCCCCCAAAATTACCGGGCAGAGCCCCGCGCTCTCCCAGAGCCGCCCGCCCAGGTCGGCGAAATATTCCACCGGCCACTGCCGCCGCGCCTCGCTCGCGCCGAGTTGAAATCCCACATAGCCCCGCAGGCGCGCCGTCATGTCATCCGCTGGCCTTTCGACCTGCCGGAGCAGAACCCCGGTCGCTTCAAAAGCGGCGGCAGAAGGTGTTTTCAGGGAAAAAATCCCCGCGCGCCGCGTGATTTCCGGGGTACAAACAGCAGACCCGATCCTGCGGAACATGTCCACGACATTGAACGGCGTATTGACGCGGCGCATGGACGCTCCGCTCAGAAAGGAAGCCCACGCGCCCCTGTTTATTCCAAAGCCTTCCGCGTCCATACCGAATCCCAGGACATCCGCGGGCGACGGGGCCAGAAGTTTTGCCAGCAGCCGCGCGGGCAGGGAGGGAGTCAGATTGATGACCCGGCCCGTCCGCGTTTTTTTCCGAATGTCCCGCGCCAGCGCCAGCAGGCGGGCGGCCGCGTTCCGCCAGTGTGACTGCGTATCCGCCAGCAGCTTCGCGCCGGGCAGAATCCGGAAATTTTCCACATGGCGCATGAGGGCCAGGGCCGGGGCGAAATTTTCCAGACAGACAAGACTTACTGTGTGCCCGCTGTCGTGCAGATCCTGGATCAGCGGCTGGCTTTGCAGCATGTCTCCAAAACGGGTGAGATTAAGCAGCAGGATGTGTTCGCGCATACAACCAACGTACTTTTTGGAGCAGTTTCGCTTTGAGATTGGCGCTTGCGGCGGAGTGAATCCGCCTTGCGCCAATCTCTAGAGCATTTTGCTTTTGAAACGCCCCCTTCAGCGCTTTACGGCGAAACGCGGTTTCGCCTGCGCCTCATGGGCGGGCGGCGGCGCATCCGCCCCGCCGCCAGAGCAATTTCAAAATGAAATTGCTCTAGGCTAGGGCGCTTGTCAGGTCGCCGGCGTCAAGCATGTTCAGGGCCAGCTTTTTTTCCTGCACAAAACGCCGCGCCACCGAATCCTGAACTTCGCCGTCCGACGAACCGAACTGACCGGCGCGCAGGGCGTAAACATTACTTATCAGCCTGCGCTCATACGCCGGACCCGTCTCCTTGCCGCTCATGCCGTCAGCCCTGTCAAAGAGCCGGGCAGCGCCCGCCGGGCCGTGCTGCACGGCCGTGCTCCAGATCACTTCACGCATGGCGGGCGAAATGCTCTCTTTCCTCAGGCGCGTTCGCCCCACGATTGCGGCCAGCGCCGGTTTGTAATGGCTTGCATGAATAAAATCCTCCTGAAGCCGGTCGAAACGCTCCGGCTCCTCCCGCGCTATGCGCCGCCAGATTTCGGGCATCTTTCCCCCCCGGCTGCCGGTATCCGCCGGTCCTCCTCCGCGCAGACGCTTCGCGATATCCGGCGCCCGCGCATCCAGAAATTTCAGGAAATTTTTCATTCCGCCAACCCTGGAAGCTATCTGATATTTGCCGTAGGAAGTTCCGCCCACGCGGTCATAACCGATGGCCGCGATACCGTCGCCGCCGGATTCAAAACGTGCCGAAAGCCGACCGAGCCCGTCATTTTCAGCGGCCGGCGCGCCTTTGTCGCGTTCCGCCGTTTTTTTGACGTTGTCCGCCCTGATATGAATAAAGTCGCCCGGCTTCAGGGCAAAACCCGGAGCATCGCCCGCGCCCGGGGCACAGCCCGGCCGCTGCGCAACGCTGTTGCGGTTGCCCGCAAGGGGAATTCCACCCGGATTCCAGTCCGCGCGGGAGTGGCGCATATCCGTGCGCACGGCGGAACCCGGAGTTCCGGCAGCCGCGCCGTCCGCGTTCTTTTCGGGCAGGAACGCCGTTTCCTCCTCCCGGCCGCTCCCGTTCGCCATGACGGAGGCAAAGGGCACGCGCGGCTGACGCGGCGCCGGCGCGGACCAGGAGCCGGCCCCCCTTGTGGACGCCGTCTGCGCGTCCGGGGGACGAATCAAAAATGAGGAAAGTGACATGGCTTTGTTCTCCTTTGTACACAGATACTAGCAAAGATGGTGCCAATGACGGCGCGGGGTTACGGGGGAAATTTTCCGGCCGGGCAGGTTCCGGATACGCCGCCGCCGAAAACGATGTATCCGTCGCGGGAGCGGCCCGGATGGTTTTACCAAAAATTTCTCTATGGTTTGAAACCTCTCCCTTCAGGGAGATTGCGGCTTGACGTCCGGCTTCGCCGGGCATACCATTCCGTTAACCTCTTCCTTCAGGGAGGGGCAATCCGACCGGCTCCTGTCCGCCGGGCCGGAGTCGGTCGGCGGATGGAGCCGGCTGTGGATTGAAACATAACCAATAACCAACGTGAGGAGAGCATGATGAAAAGGCAATTGGCCGTCTGTGCCTGGAGTTTTGTATTTGCCGTTTTGGCCTCTTTCCCGGTTTCCGCGGCTGAAACACTGCCCCAGGTAACCATTTTGGCCACCGGCGGAACCATCGCCGGTTCCGGGGGGTCCGCCACCCAGCTCACGGGCTACAAACCAGGTGATCTCACGGCGGAACAGCTCATCGCCGCCGTTCCCGGCCTGAAAAATTTCGCCGACATCAAGGCTGAACAGATTGCCAACATCGGCAGTTACGATATGTCGACCGAGGTATGGCTCAAGCTCGCCAAGCGCATCAACGCGCTTCTCTCCGGCAAGACCGACGGCATCGTGGTTACCCACGGTACCGATACCCAGGAAGAAACCGCCTATTTTCTGAACCTGACAGTCAAGAGCGACAAACCTGTCGTCACGGTCGGCGCCATGCGGCCCGCCACCGCCATCAGCGCTGACGGCCCGCTGAATCTCCTGCAGGCCGTCTCTGTGGCCGGCAGCAGGAATGCCCGCGGAAAAGGCGTTTTTCTTGTCATGAACGGCGAAATTAACGGCGCGCGTGAAGTCACCAAGACAAACACCCTGCAGCCGGAGACATTTCGCTCAAATGATCTGGGCTTTCTCGGCTATGTGGTCAACAACAAGCCGGTTTTTTACCGCGGCAGTCTGCGCAGGCACACCAAAGCCAGCGAATTTGACGTGAGCAGGCTCACTGCCCTCCCCAAAGTTGAAATTCTTTACACCTATGTTGACGCGGGAGTTGACGTAGTGAAGAATATTATTGCGACCAACCCCGACGGGATAGTTGTGGCCGGCATGGGCAATGGCAGCATTGCGACGTCGCAGCTCGCCGTTCTGAAAGAAGCGGCTCAAAAAGGCATTGTGATTGCGCGTTCTTCCAGAACCGGCACGGGCATGGTGACGCCTGACCCGAATAAGGGCGACAATGTGGGTTTTGTGACGACCGATTCCCTGAATCCGCAGAAAGCCCGCGTACTGCTGATGCTGGCTCTGACAAAAACAAAGAATCCCAAAGAAATTCAGCGGATGTTTGACGTCTATTAAAACAATTTCGCTTTGAGATTGTCGCTTGCGGCGGAGCAAATCCGCCTTGCGACAATCTCGCGGCGATGTTGTCGCCCAGAATGCCCTGGCGGAATCTGTATATCCGTTGACGACGCGATCTGACCTTCCTGAATCTTCCCGATATTGATCGTATAAATATTTGTTATTTCGATATGTTATGAATTTTTATTCGATTGCCCCGCATTACCAGGTCAGGCGCATCTTTGCCCCCCGTGAGGCCATATACTCCTTGCAGTCGCGTATGCTGTACTGCCCGAAGTGGACAATGGAGGCGACAAGGGCCGCCGAGGCCCCGCCCTCGCTCACCGCCTCGTACATGTGTCGCGGTTCGCCGGCCCCGCCTGAGGCGATGACGGGAATGGACACGGCCCGGGTGACGGCTTTGGTGAGGGCGAGTTCGTAGCCGTCCCTGGTCCCGTCCGCATCAATGGAATTGACGCAGAGTTCGCCGGCTCCGAGTTCCTGGCACCGTTTGGCCCAGGCGACGGCGTCAAGCCCCGTGCGTCTGCGTCCTCCGTGTATGACGATTTCATAACCCGAAGGGACGCTCCCGCTTGCCGGTACGGCAAGCACATCCATGCCTGCCACAATGGCCTGCGAACCGAAGGCCACTGCTCCTTCGCTGATGAGACGCGGGTTTTGCACGGCGGCGGAATTGACGGAAACTTTTTCCGCGCCGGTCAGAAGCACTTCCCGCATCTGGGGCACGGAGGAAATCCCGCCCCCCACGGAAAAGGGAATGAATATCTGCCCGGCCACACGTTCCACCACATCCAGAAAAATGCCGCGCGCTTCCGCCGAAGCGGTAATGTCGTAGAAGACGATTTCATCAGCGCCTTCTTCGTAATAGCGACGCGCCATCTCCACCGGGTCCCCGATGTCTTCGTTGCCGGCGAATTTTACGCCTTTTGTCAGCAGGCCGTTGCGCACGTCAAGGCAAGGGATCACGCGTTTACTGAGCATGTGCCGCCTCCCGGCAACAGGCGTAAAAATTGCGCAGCAGGGCCAGACCGGGCCTGCCGCTTTTTTCCGGATGAAATTGTACGGCCCACAGCCCGTTGCGGCCGTAAACGGAGCAAAATTCGTGACCGTAAACAGTGGTGGCAATCACAAGATCCGGCGCGGTGTCCGCATAATAGCTGTGCACGAAGTAAAATTCGGCCAACGGGTCAATGCCCGCCAACAAAGGGCTCGCCGTTCTGGCGCGCAGGCTGTTCCAGCCCATATGGGGCACCGGAGCGGGGGTGCCGTCTTCCTGGACGATTTTGTCTTCAAAGCGGCGACAGAACCCGGGCATGATGCCCAAGGTTTTTGTGTTGTTCTCCTCGCTTTCCTCCAGCAAAATCTGGCACCCCAGGCAGATGCCCAAAAGCGGCCGGCCTTTGCTGACGGCCCGGCGCAGGACGCCGTCCAGCCCGCTTTGGCGCAGGGCTGCCATGGCCTGTCCGGCCGCGCCCACGCCGGGAAAAACGATTCCGTGTGCGCTTTCCGCGACGGACGTGTCCGCCGTTATGGCGCAGGGAATGCCGAGATGTTCCAAAGCGCGCCGCACACTTGTCTGATTGCCCGCCCCGTAATTCAGAATAGCCAGCATTTTTCCAAACTCCCAAAGTAAAACCGGCACGATTTTTTACCGCGGTCTTGTCCTATATCCCATCTGCCCGCATGCAGGCAAGCGGAACGAATGCGCCGAAAAAATGAGCCGATTCCGAAAAATCGCTTTACTGCCATCCTGAGACTGACTATACCCTGAAGGGAGAGGTTCCAAACCATAGAGGAATTTTTGATGAACAACAGCCATCTGCCTGTCGGAGTCTTTGATTCGGGCATGGGCGGCCTGACGGTGCTCAAAGCCATCAATGCCTGCCTGCCCGCCGAGGATGTGACGTATCTTGGAGATACGGCCCGATTGCCCTATGGCACCAAGGGCAGGGAGACCATTGTCCGCTATACCATGCAGGCCGCCGGCAGGCTTGTGGATATGGGCGTCAAAATGCTGGTGGTTGCCTGCAACACCGCGACATCAGCGGCGTTGCCCGATCTGCGCGAGCGCTACGCCCCGTTGCCGATACTGGGCGTTGTCGAGCCGGGAGCCACGGCTGCGGCCCACGCAAGCCGCAACGGGCAGATTGTGGTCATCGCCACGGAGGCGACCATTGCCAGCGGCGTGTACCAGCAGGCCATAGCCCGTATCCGTCCCGACTCGCAGGTGCTGGGGCGGGCGTGCACGCTTTTTGTTCCGCTGGCCGAAGAAGGCTGGCTGAAAGGCTCTGTTGTGGAAGGAACGGCAAAACGCTATCTGAAAGATATTTTCAATCCCGTCGTTACCGCCTCCAGACCGGACACCCTGCTCTTGGGCTGTACGCATTTCCCCCCGTTTGTGCCCGTGTTGCGACGTGTTGTGGGGGGAGCCGTGCGCATTGTTGATTCCGCGGCCACCACGGCGCAATGCGCGCGCGGGGAGCTTGCCGCGCGCGGGATGCTGCGTGAGGACCATGCTGGTGTCTGCCGGTTTTTGACTACAGACAATCAGGCCAGATTCGCCCGAACAGGCAGCCTGTTTCTGGGCTATTCCCTCAAACGGTCGGATGTGGAGATCGTGAATCTATAACCGCGTTTCCCGTGTGCCTGTTGAGGTCCGCCTGTCACGCCGCGATTATTGGAACAGAATCCTTCGGGGATGGGTCAAATTTTCTTGGCTTGTGACGGTTTTTTGTTTGACATGCATCCTATCATCTCTTAAAAGCAAGTGCAGGCGATTTCATTTATTGAGTGCAAAAATGGGGCAACCCGCAAACTCTAGATGGAGAACGACTATGACAAAAGCTGAAATTGTTGAAAAAATTTATTCCAAGGCCGGCCTTCCCACAAAATCCAAAGCCGAGGCTGCGTTGAACGCCGTTGTGGATGTTGTGCGCGAGGCCCTCGCCGCCGGTGACACCATCACGTTTACCGGTTTCGGCAGCTTCAAGGTTGTTAAACGCGCGGCGCGCAAGGGGCGCAATCCCCAAACCGGCAAAGAAATTACCATCCCCGCCAGCAAAGTTGCCAAATTTACGCCCGGCAAGGGCTTGAAAGACGCCCTCAAGAAGTAAGGCGTGTCCGCTTGATATTTCCCGGGCGGCGCCTTGATCCAGGGCGTCGTCCTTATTTTTCTGCCGTAAGGATAGGATATTGCCTGGTCGGGCGGCGGGCGCGGGTGTTACGGCGGGTCCGCTTTGCGGAAGGGTGGCGAGAAAAATCATGCTTGGGGTGGTGTGAGCATCAATATCAAACAAGGCTTGCTCGACTCTCACCTCAATCAGCCGAGTGATTTACGTTTTCACGATTTACGACATAAGGCAACTTTCCGGCTTTTTGAAAATATTGACTCCGTCAGTTTGTCGAACGGGATTGGATACTCTAAAGCCCGCACCAGATCATCAGGCGTTTCCATACGCAGATTCAGCGCATTGAGATACTCTGCCAGAGCGGAAAAGTGTCCGTAAAGCGTCGCTCAAATTCTGCCGCGATAATTTTTTTGGCGAGGGAGGAAGTAATATTGATAAAATAATACGCTGTAATTAAAGAAATATTTTTATAAATACAAATTCGATACCCCCGTGAATACCCCCGAAAGTTGAAGATGTATCGGGATGTTTTCAGCCGCTTTCGGACAATCTCTCTTCCACCAACTGGTGATGATAGAAGCCGAGGGCAGAGGGCTTGGCGGGCATGAGTTTCATTCCCTTTTGGAGACATAACCCACAAAACACAAGCAACGTGCTAAATTCACTTGTACCCTGTAAACCCATTTAACAGCTCTTGAAAGTTCTTTGGGTTGTATTTCTCAAAGCTCTCCTGATCCACAAAAACAAAATCAAAGTTAACTTTTGGCTGAATCTTGTTGATGTCTTCACACCATTGACGCAGACGCGCCACCTTGAGAGGCACATCGAGGTCTTCTTGTCCCTTGGTTTCCACTATGACGATTCTGCTGCCGGGAAGTTTAACGATGAAGTCCGGGTAGTAGTTGGAAATATCGCCATCAGCGTTGACGTAATCCAGCGTGAAGTTCACCGCAAAGTAGTTCTTGGCATATGAAATGATGTCCGGACATTTTTCCAGAAAGCTGGCAAACAACAATTCAAAATGACTATCGCCAACAACGCGGTTGAAAATACTTTTTTGCGGAATCAGGCTGGCCTGTTCCTTAACCATGAAAGGACGGGTTTTTCGCAATTTGATGGAATCACGGATTTCCGCATCACCTTTATCTTTTACCGTCAAATCGTTAATGGCCTTCTTCATTGTTTCGACAATGGTCTTGGTAGCCTCAAGCTCGGAGAGGTTGCGTATGGTATTAGGGTGTTCAAGGTCAACTTCCTGCATAAACAGTTCATCACGGACAAACTGCTTCACCTTGCCGTATAAAACGTCATAGCCGCTGAACAGGCGCAATTCCTTCATGATTGTCTGCGCGAAGTAACCGAGAACACTACGATAGTCGGCAATGCCCGCTGTATCCAAAATTGTTGTGTGTGCCACTTCGCCAGTGGTGATGTCCTTAAAGACGATTTCCCGTTGTTCCTCTTCTGAAAATTGCCTGTACGCAACTTTTTTGTGTGACAGGGCCACAACATCCAGGTCTGCGAGATTTTTATACTCTCTATATACTCGCGGAGTCATAACCGGAATTTCTATATCCAGAAGATCAATATCTTTCTTGGTATTGTCATTGTCCACTTCCACAACCAGTGGAGTTTTCGGCTTTGTGCCTTCGCCCATTGCTTTACGCTCAAGCTCAACACCTTCGGCCTGAATAGACTCGACAAACTCCATAAAGGCGTCCGTACCAGCAACATTGACATATTCCTCAATTCCGCCCCGGTACATTTTACGCAGACCGCGCCCCAAGGTCTGTTCCGGCAAAATATTGCTTTTAACGGAATACGCCCGCAACCCGACAATGGTGGTGAAATTGCGTACATCCCAGCCTTCCTTGAGCATCAACACGGACACGATGGCTTTGTACCTGCTGCTACCATCATCAATTTCATTTGACAGTTTGCGCAGTTTTTCCAACTCCTCTTTGGCTTTGCCGGAAGTCGCTTCGGAAATTTCCCCGTTATTCTTGGTATGAATGACCAACACGCCGTCTTTCAGGTCGGGATAGTGCGCTTCAAGGTATTCTGCAACGTCATCGCAGTTGCAGGTGTCGTCCGTCATCACAAAAAGTACGGCTTTTTTACCAAGCTTCTGGTGCTCCTCATACGCTTTACGCCATTCAATGACCCCCAGGTCAATGTAATCTGCGTATTTTTCCGTATATTTTGCGCTTTGCCGCTCCACCAGTTTGGCGCGGCTGGGAGCATCCGGTAGAACCGGATGTTTGACGACATTCTGGTAAATAGCCTCCACAAGCGGATAGTCTGCAATTGTCTGCACAAAAATAGCGCCGTTGTTGTGTTTTGGTGTGGCGGTGACATCCACCTGCAAGCTGAGGGAGCCGCCCTTTTGCAGCAAGCGGTTATGAATATCCTCAATGGACTTGAACCAGGCCAGCGAAGAATCGTGTATATGGTGAGCCTCATCATTCAGGATCATCAACTCGTCAATATCCCGAACGATTATACCCAAATCGACTTTGGAGTCCGTGGTGGCCCCGGTGGGACGCTTGCCGAGAAAGTAGTCCATTGTGTTTTCATCGTCCGGGGAGGATGGAATGTCTTCACCAGCATAGACGCGGTGAATATTGGTTAAAAATATATTGCCTGTAGGGTGCGCAATGCGCACTTCATCCTGTTTGTGCAGGGTAAGCTGGAAATCGTCACGCCAGTTGCGCCCGTCATACCCGTTATCCGGCAGAACAGGGTCATCAAAAAAGATACGCAGTCCCTGAAAATCTTTATAGATGCGATCCAAGACAATAATGTTGGGGGCGATCACTAAAAAGTTACGGGCGAGGCCGGAGTCCGGTTCGTACATTTTCCGGAACTGTCAAAGCGCATCAAGTCGTATTTATCCCGCGCTCCGATGACGTCATACAGATAAATGACCGTTTCCAGAGCTTCCCGCTGGGCGAAGAAATACTGAAACTCCGACATGGTGCCATCAGGCTGGGGCATAAGGTGAGGCTCTTTGAACCACCAGTTGAGCAGGCTTTTACTGGTATCTGTAGCGCCAACATAGCCGGAATCGCGAAATTCCTTAACTTTGCGGCGTAGCGCGGCAACCAGGGGAGGCATAAGCTTTTCCATGCTCGTATCGCGCAAGGCTTCGTCGGCAGGGAACCAGCGGACTGACGGATCGAGAACGGCATAGGGGGAGTCGGAAAAGTCTGGATGCAGGGCCACGGCATAACCTCAAAAATGGAGTTTCGATTTGCAAACAAATTGGAACAGGTTGTTTTTACAACATATTTATTCAACCGAGGAGATAAGTTTGGTTAGCAACCAAATAAAACCATTAACCACCACTATCCCCAATAAGGCACATACTTGGCATATCGTCGCGAACGATTTTCCGGGTCGTCAATCTTGATTTTTTCATCATTCACGGCATCGGAAATGATGCGCGAGATCAGATCGACCTTGTGTTCCGGCAGCTTGAATCTTTCACGCAAACTCTGGTTGGTCATTTTCTGATTACTCACATAAAGCAGGCAAGCGTGTTGGTAGCAAGCACGCACCCGCTCTTTACGATCCATATCGTCAAAGTCTTTGTGGGCGAAAAGAACCACACTGGTATGGTGTTCCTTGGTGCGGAAGTCGGGAGCCGGAAGCTGCCAGGCTTCGGCAAAAGCCACAACCTTGTCGATACCGCTGCTTTTTTCTTCGCAGATGCGGAAACGGCGCATGAGGTCGGTCAAGCGCTCGTTGCGCGACTTATACTCGTCAATGAACCTGTCGGTAGGAATCAGCGGCGTACCGGGGTTTGTTATTTCTATCCGGTCATTATAGATTTCGATCATCACAAAGGAGCCAAAATCTTCCAAGTCCTGATGCACAAGGGCGTTGGCTACCAGCTCGCGAATAGCGATTTCCGGGTACATTCTGGTTTCGGTGCGCAGGGCTTGCCCTATGACCTCGTTGGCCGGCAATTGGCTATTGATGTATCCGAGCAATCCCTCAAAGCCGACCGCGTAGCCTTTTACCCCAATCTGCTCCCGCACCGTTTCAAGCTTGTTGCCCCCTTTATAGACAATCACTCTTGGCGCTTTGCGGCTCAACTCACCGAACTGCCGGAGGTCTTTGGCAAAAAGTAGTGCGCCCAGGTTGGTGATGTCCCAAAGCCCTTCGGACTTTACAATCAACTGCTCCTGCGCCAAGCGGGACAGAGCGGCTTCCCGTGTCGCCGGATACGGAAGCTGCATTAAATCGAAATAGCTTTGGGTATCAAGCAGCATGACCACATCTTCCGCGCTGGCCCCGGGGTGGGCGTATCGTAACAAAAAGTCGGGGCTACCTTCTGCGAAAATGCGGCGCAGCATGTCTTCGGACATGGGGACAAGGCTTTCGCCCACGCGCATGAGGTATGCGCCTTCATAGGTAAAGGCTGTTCCTGCCGGACGAGGTGGAATGGTAAAGGCCAATACGCGCCCTTCGGGATGCGCAATTTCTTCCACTTCCACTCGAAATTTGAGTTTGGAAAAAATCTGGTTTTTAATTTTGTCCGAGTTCGGAAAAGCGGCTGTTCCCACGATCTTGCGG
Source organism: Desulfovibrio sp. (assembly GCA_031291035.1). Lineage (GTDB taxonomy): Bacteria > Desulfobacterota > Desulfovibrionia > Desulfovibrionales > Desulfovibrionaceae > Desulfovibrio. The sequence continues at coordinate 43,113 of JAISLI010000043.1, read as the reverse complement.
GGCGGCTTGTCTGTTACGCCAAGAAGCAGTAAGCCGCCACCTTCGTTGCTTAAGGCGACACAATACTTGAACAGCGTTTCCGTGTCGTACTGCTGCTTGGCCGTTTTGAATTCAAGGCGCTCGTGCTCTCGGGGAGCGGCAATGATGCGGTCTATATCTTGGGCCGAAAGCATCAGATTCTCACTTCAATAATGGTCATGGTGTCATTGCCGAAAATATCCACTACCTTGATCGCAATTTTATATGTCCCGGCAGGGTATTCATGGAAGACGCTTTGCAATTCAAGGCTTCTGTCCTTTTTGGTGCGAAAGCTCTGCCACTCGTTTTCAAAAATATAATCGCCCGTCCAGCTTTCTTCCATTTCGCCGGTTTCCGGATTTTTTTGGCGGATAATTTCGCGCTTGCTCTCAAAGTTGAAATCCACCGACCAGTAATCAATCCAATCCGTCCATTTTTTTGTCAACGCCTCACGACTGACAATGCCGTCTTTATCCTTGCTGACCTTGACTATTTGCCCTTTTTCCACCACCACCTTGCTGGCTTTATTTTTGAGGGTGGCTTCGGCATTGGAGATGGAATCTTGCGAATAGAAGACAGAGAAATCCGTAAGTTTCACGGCAACGCTGTTCTTTTTGTGGAGCGGCTTGACCTCAATGAAAGAAACATCGTGGAATACAACCTGGTTCTTTTCCACGGCCCGCTTGTCAAATACTTCCGCAGGAATGTATTTGGGCGCAATATCAATTCCTTTACCCCGCGCCTCGTCCCGCACATTGGGGCACAGGCCCATTTCAAACTCAAAACCGAGAATGTCCACCTTGGTAATGTGCTTTTTACGGCACTCAAGGATAATTTCTTCCACAAACAGGCGAGTTACCGGCATATTGACCGGGCCAATAACCACCATGCGTCCACTGCGCTTGCCGTGGAAGGTGGTAAAGCCTTCCACTTTTTCGGCGCGATAGGCATTGAGGATAAGCTCCAAAAAGGCGGCTTCTTTGACGGCGATCTGCTGCTGTTTCTGCTCTTCACGCAAATCCTGGTTTACGCCCACATAGTGCTGACGCTCATACCTGCCGAGGTTGAGAATTTCAAAAGCGCGATAGTCTTTGCCCTCGCTTTTAAGTTGGCGCTGAACGCCGATCATGCGTTTACGGGTGGTATGGATAGCGAACTTGCCAAGGTCGGTGGCAATCCATTTGCGGCCCAACTTTTCGGCTACAGCGGCGGTGGTGCCGGAACCGCAGAAAAAGTCGGCTACAAGGTCGCCTTCGTTGGAGGAGGCGGAAATGATGCGTTCGAGCAGAGCTTCGGGTTTTTGGGTGGGGTAGTCAACTCGTTCTTTTGCTTGTGGATTTACAGGAGGAATATCATCCCATACGGAATCAACAATATCACCCTCCACTTCATCAAGGTATATTATTCTCGTACCACCAGCAGTGGGATTCACATCATCCCTATATAGTCTCCCATTTTTGTCGGTTTTCCATCGTTTTATATATTCTTCGCTATGGGGTTTAAACTGCGTTTTCCAAATAAAATTCGACTTTGACTTTCTATAGGAAATTATATCATCATGTTTTTGAGGAAATTTTTTAGCAGTTTTTCTTTTGAATGAAAAATACCCCCAAATCACTTCATTTAAAAAATTATCTCTACCAAAAACCTCATCTAGCACTTGGCGGATATGGTGATCAACTCTCCAATCACAATGCACATAAATACTACCATCTTCGGCCAACAAGTCTCTCATCAAAGTCAAACCTCATAAATCATAGCTAAGAAAGAATCCGCCCCACGCCCCCATGTATCCCGATACGCAATTTCTTCCAGAATATTCGGCTTCTTGGTGAATGTTTCATCTCCGATTTCAATATCCATAGAAAAATCCGCGCCCACATCAAAGGGGGGATCAATGTAAATCAGCTTCAAGCCGCCCTGCGCTTCTATGGCCTCGCGCATGGGGCCGCTTTTTAAGGAAGAAAGGATCAATTTGTTGTCGCCCCAAATCAATTTGTTCGTCCAACCTTTGAGTTGGCGACCTCGGGAGTCGATATCGAATAGACTGAGTTGCAAATTTACCGGCTTTTCAGCACGCGGCTCGTCCACCTGCTCAATGGTCTGGAAAGGCAAAACAACATTGCACACTTCATTGGTTTTGCCGTTCCAGGCAAGCTCCACCTCGCGCTTGTCGTCAAAAAGCAGGAAACGATATTTTTCCGGCAAAGGCTTGTCGGCTTCAAGGTAGCGGATGATTTCCTGCTGTTCCTGTGGGGTGAGGCGCGGCATAGGTATGCTCCAAACTGTCTGAATATGCTTACTGTTTTTCTAAAACGACTCTTGTGTAACGTACAGTAGGGACGAGCAAAAAACAAGGAAGGAGTATGCACGTTGGTGCCAGGCAGCCTCAACCCTCTTCCGCCAGTAGCGAATCTGCCACTGCTTGCCGGATAAAGTCATACTTTTGGATCATTCGCAACAAATCCAGAGCCGTCATTCCCGTATTCTTATGGTACCAGTTGTGCGCACGCCACACGGTCATATCAAGATCATCAGCGGCCTGTTTTACTGTAATGCCCTGCCTGCGGAGCATTTCCACGATATCCTTCGCCAATCGTTTATTGTCGAATTCTTTTTTGTGGCAAATCTGCCACAGATATTTTCTGGACATACGATTCTCCTTCGCTGAAAGTGTAAATTGAAAATTTTCAGGCGGAATAAGGAGATAGTTGACAAATGAGACAACCGGGAACGGCATATACTCAAGAAGAAATCAGGCTCCTTCGCCTCAAAGGAGCGATCTATATCCGCATGTCCACGGAAATGCAGACAGAATCTCCGGAAAACCAGGAACGGCAGATTCGGGCCTATGCCGCGCAGTATGGCATTGAAATTGTGATGGTGTATGCGGATTTGGGTGTCAGCGGCATGACGGCTGAAAAACGGGAACAGTTCCAGGCCATGATCGACGATGTGGAACAGGGCCGTAACTCCTACAACATTGTATTGTATTTGGACGAAAGCCGCTGGGGGCGTTTTGTAGACAGCCGCGAGGCAGACTACCACCGAATGCGCCTTGAACGGAGAGACGTTATTTGCCAGTCCTGTGAAAAGCCTCTTGCGTTGACCAGCAATATTGCCGATCGCATTATGACTTTGCTTCGGGATGAAAGCGCCAGCGATTATTGCCGCCAGCTTTCTCAAAAGGTTTGGGTGGGGCAATGCAATCTGGTGACAAAAGGTTTCCGTCAGGGAGGCGTGGCTGGTTTTGGACTGCGCCGCCTACTGCTGGACGAGTCTGGCAGCCCCAAACAGGAATTGACGCTGGGACAACGGAAAAGCCTACTCACCGAGAGGGTCATTCTGGTTCCTGGGCCAGAAGAAGAACGCGAAATCGTGCTCTGGATTTACAAACAGTTCATAGCCGGAACCAGTGAAACTGAAATTGCCGCACAGTTGAACGCGCAGGGCATCCAAAATCACTTTGGCCGTCCGTGGTCACGGGGAACCGTCTGTGAAGTGCTGACCAATGAAAAATATATCGGCAACAATCTTTTCAACCGCACTTCTGGCAAGATGAAAAGCCGAACCAGACCCAACCCGGAAAATGAATGGGTGCGCAAGGAGCAAGCCTTTGAGCCGCTTGTGGGCACGGAATTGTTCCGGGCAGTTCAGGATATATACAGAGAGCGGAACAGAAAGTTCACCAACGATGAATTGCTGCAAGGCTTACAAAATTTGTACGCCCAACAGGGACGCCTTTCCGCGCTGATCATCGACGAAGCGGAGTGCCTGCCGCCCAGCAGCTTGTTCCGTACCAGATTCGGCGGGCTTTTGCGGGCTTACCGCATGATCGGTTACACCCCGGAGCGGGACTACCAGTATGTTGTCATCAACCAGCGGTTACGCACGTTCCATTCTGAAACCGTAGCCGATGTCATCAGGCGAATAGAGGCACTCTGCGGAAGAAGGGTTCCTGTAGACCCGGAAAGCTTTCTGCTGGAATTGAATAACAATTTGTTCATTTCCATTGTCATCAGTCGCTGTTTCACGACTCCTGCCAGAACAAGGCGCTGGAAAATTCGCTTTGACAACGGGCTTCATCCTGACATCACTGTTGCGGTACGGATGGATGCGCATAACGAGGCTGTTCACGATTATTACATTATGCCAGCTCTGGAATTTTCTCACGACCAGATAAACCTCTCGGAAAGCAACGCGGGACTTCTGGACAGTTTTCGTGCTGACACGCTGGATTATCTGCTCAATTTGAGCATCAACATTCCTCTCGATAAGGCGGTGGGCCGTGGAGCAAGAAACAATCACACTTATTCCCGTTGACGATATTCACATATTGAACCCACGGGTGCGCAACCAAGTTATTGCCGAAGAAATACGGCAAAACATTCACCGCGTGGGCTTAAAGCGACCTATAACTGTCACGCCAAGAAAAGACGCAAAAAATGGCCAGAAATATGACCTCGTATGCGGCCAAGGGCGGCTTGAGGCTTTTATCGCGGCGGGGGAAAAGGAAATTCCGGCCATTATCAAGGTGGTCAGCGAAGAAGACGCACATATCATGAGTCTTGTTGAAAACATTGCCCGGCGCAACAACAATGCCCTGGAGCTTCTCCAAAGCATCAAGTATCTGAAAAAACAAGGGTATGAGGATGATGCCATTGCCGAAAAAACAAACCTTGGCAAAGACTACATCCGGGGCATCATTCGGTTGCTGAACGAGGGTGAGGAATACCTGGTAGGAGCGGTGGAAAAGGGTCGGATTCCCTTATCTCATGCGCTCAAAATAGCAACGGAAGACGATGCCGCCGTGCAGATAGCCTTGGCGGAAGCGTATGAATCAGGAGCTTTGTCCGGGAAAAAGCTCGTCCTTGCGCAGAGGATTATATCCAGGCGCAAGCATTATGGAAAAGGACTGTCCGTGCCACAACGCGAAAAATCCAAAGTATCCGCAGAGGATGTAATCGCAGCTTATGAAAAAGGGGCAAGAGAAAAGCGTCAGCTACTGGCTCAGTCGAATTATATGAAACATTTGCTGGAGTATGCCTCCGCAGCGCTTCGACAATTATTAAACGATGTCCATTTCACCAATCAGCTTAAAGCGGCGGGCATCCACGACATGCCTCAGCAAATCACAAATATTTTAAAAAGGTGACAAAATATGGCAAGTAAAATCAAGCAAGGCTTCCATATGAATCTGGTCGAGTTGCCGGTGGCCGATCTTTTTCCTACAAAAAGTGTTTCCCACCAGGTCAAGCAGGGCAGAAAATACGGTCAGGTTCTTTCGTCTATCCGGGAAGTTAGGCTGATTGAGCCGCCCATTGTCACACCCTTTAAGGGCGGGAATGGATATTTGTTGTTGGACGGACATTTGCGCATCATGGCCCTCAAGGACTTGGGGATTAAATCTGTCATGTGTCTCGTTTCTACAGACGATGAAGCCTATACCTATAACAAGTATGTGAACCGCCTTTCCGCAATCCAAGAGCATAAAATGATTGTGAAGGCAATTGAGTCCGGGGTTTCCGAAGAAAAGCTTGCCAGTGCTTTGAACCTTGACCTTCAAACGATTCGACAGAAAAGACAGATGCTTGACGGTATTTGCCCAGACGTTATTGAATTGTTGAAAGACAAAAATGTTCCGGAACATGTTTTCAGAACTTTGAAAAAAATGAAGGCTCCACGACAGGTAGCTGTTGCCATGCTTATGAACGATCAGAACAAATTTTCCATCCCATATGCCAAAGCGCTTCTGGAGATGACCTCTCCAGAACAGCTTGTCAACAAAGGCAAGCCCAACAAGCTTACCCCGGCGATACTCGCCCGCCAAGCGCGTCTTGAGGAAGAAAACCTTGCGCTGTCGCGTGAAATGGGTTCTTTGAAGGAGGAATACGGAACAGAGATGATTGATATAACAGCAATGCAATCTTATCTGAAAAGATTGTTCGGGAATGAAGCTGTTTCCGCTTATTTGCATGAATTCCATGAAGCAATTTTTGATAAATTCAAAGAAATTGCGGAACTGGATTTTTTTAAGCTGAAAAGCATCGAGTGAGCGCGGTCATCTGCTCCGTAGCTGTGGAGAGGATACAACTGGTGATTCCCGCTTCCTTCACGAGTCCACAACATGACGATCTGCCAAATGCGGCTCGTCATGCTGTGGGGGATAGAGGTGAAGGAAACGTGTTACAACTCCTCCAAGGGTATATCCGGCGTAATGGCGAACCCTCCCGCGCTGACTGTGGCGGGCCTGTCCGGTTTCGGAGCGGCGGCAAGTTCGGGAGCCGTCTTTACCGGGGGCGGGGCTGTGTCTTTTTTCCGTTCTTTTCCGCGTCTGAACTCGTTGAGGTATTTCGCCAAGGTCGGCGGCTTTATCTCGATGCCTCTTTCATGGAGTTTTTCGATAATCTCCTGGCTGTCGAAGCCGCGTTTTTTCATCCGCTCCAGGGCCGGGGCCAGGGCGAAGATAATCTCTTTTGCGGGCATAACGCGATTGCCGTCCAAGGTGACTTTCGCAGGCCTCATCTTGGCAAGCTCTTGTCTGATTTCCTTGATGCGGCTGGCGGTAAGCTGCGGGGTGGTTTGGGTCTGCGTATTCATGCTGTTTTTCTCCTGTATTGTGGCGGGGGCTGTCTGCGAATATGCCCCCCGGATTTCTGTTTTTGCCTTGGCGGTCGAGCGGCACGGTCGCCCACGTTTCGCGAAGTGAAACATAGTGGGCTATATCTTTGCTTTCCGCAAAGACGCGGCGCGGATTCTCAACGGCCCATGCCCATGCCGCGCGGCCTCCGTTCCAATGACTGCGCCCGCTGCTGTTCGCGCTCCTGCCGCTGGCGCTCCGCTTCCAGAGCTTGTTGCCGTTCCTGCTCTTGGGCTTGGCGGGCGCGTTCTTCCTGTTCCCAGGCCAGTCGCTTTTGTTCCTCTGCCTTCCGCCGGGCCTCTTCGCGCTGCTCCCGCTCGTACTCTTCGCGCATTTGGTAGGCATCAAGATTCCAGCGGAAAAACTTTTCGGTTTCCTCGATGCGGGCGGCAAGCTTCCGATTCTCGTCATGCAGTTTCAAAATCCTTGCTGTGCTGCGGTTTTGTTCTTCGGACTTTTCCATTTCCAGGTGCGCCACTTTCGTATGCAGCCCGCTCACGGTTTCATGCAGAGTTTTGATTTCCGCCTGTTGTTTTTCATTCTGCGCGTCTACAATGCTTTTCGCGGCCAACGCCTTTTTCTGGCGCTCGATAATCCTCTGGGCGGTTTCCAGCGCGTCTTTGTAGCTGAACATGGATGCCTGGGGAATTTCCGATTTTTCCGAGAGTTCCTTTTCGGCATCCTGGGCTTGCCGTTCATAGGACTGCAAACGCTCCTGCAATTCGGACTCTTCCCGCTGTTTGCGCTCAAGCTCGACGCTCACGGCCTGGGCCTCTTTTTCCAGATTGGCAAGGGCGTTCTGCTGCTGCTTGAACTCCCGCGTATTCAGATGCTTTTTCGCCGCTCCCGACTCCTGCTCGATACCGCGCTGCACATCGAAACCACGGCTTTGCAGATAGCGCGGCAACTCGGTTTGCAGCGTTTTCAGACTTTCCCGCGTATAGATGTTGTTCGCGTTGAGCCGTCCATCGGGCGTGACCGGCACATGGAGAAAGTGCATGTGCGGTGTTTTTTCATCCAGGTGAACCATTGCTGATATGACGTTTTCCGCGCCGACAAATTCCGTGAGAAAGGCTTTGCTCTCCTCGAAAAAGCGCCGGGTGTCCTCCGAGGTCAGCTTTTCAAAAAAAGCGCTGTCCGACGACACGATGAGGCCGCACATATGCACGGCGTCTTTCCTGACCGCCTTGACCAGCAAGAGGTCGTCAATGCGATTCTGGATAGCCTCGACGTAATTATCAGCGGCGGATTCGTGCAGATCGTAGTTGTGATTACTGCGCTCGTAGTCGATATCCGGGTTGGAATGACTTTCGCGCTCCCGCTTGTTGTGACTCTGGATGCCCCGGACGGCCTCTTTTTTGAATTTGTCCATGTGCAAGACGAGGAAAGACATGACTATTGCCCCCTTGCCGCGTCCGTCACGGCTTCCAGCAGACCGGACAGGGCGCGGATTTCCCCGCGCATGTTCTCCGGGCCTTCGGTGAGGGCCAGCGGGATTTTCCCGGCATCGAGCACGGCGCGGGCCTTGGCCGGGTCGCCTACCGGCTTCGGCGGGTCAATGTGCTCATAAAAACCGTTGCCGTGGTTGGTAATTTCAAACAGGCCGGGAAGGTGCCCGAACTGCTTCACGCCCTGGCGGGAATAGGCCGCCCACGCTTTGACGAAGTTTTTACGGAACCAGTTTTCGGATTCTTCCACTCCGCACTCGGCGCACAGCTTGGGCCAGCCGCCGTAGGCTTGCACGATAACCGCCTGGGTCACGGCATCGTCAAAAACCACACTGGTATACGCGCCGTGCCTCCCGATGGCGGCAAGCACCTTGCCCGCCTCCACCTCTGCCTTGTCCTCCGCGCTGCCGCCGCCGATGTGTTCCAGAAAATCCGCCGGGGTGGGCATGGTGGTATATTTCCGGGTCGCCATGACGGATAGCGCGGCTTTTTCCACTTCGGCGTAGTCGAACCGCGCCAGAAGCTTGAAACGCAGCATCACGCCCTGGGCGCTCAAACTCTGGCCGTAGCACTCGGCAACGCCCCGGATGAGTGAGGTAAAGCGGTCAAAATCAGCTTGCGTCATAGGTCAACGCCTCCTCTGCCGGGGCGGTGTCGCCGAAAAGCAGCCGTTTTGCCTCCTCACAGGCCGCTCTGTTGGCTTCAACGCGCCTTTGCGCGGGTGAAACCCACGTTCCCTCTTTCGACGCTGTACGGGCCTTTTCCGCTTCGGTTTCCATTTTCGCGGTGAGCTGGTCGAATTTCTGCCGCAGCTTGTCCGGGCTTTGGATGTTCGCCCGCCAAAAGCTGTCGGAACAGGCCCACTTGATAACCTCGGCCACGAAAGAGGCTTCCGCCATGCGCTCGTCGTTGCGGAGAGCCACGGCTAAACTCTGCGCCCACTTTGCAAGGTTCGGCTCCTTGAGGGTCGGCACGTTGGCTTTCAGGGTGTCGCGCATCAGCACGGCCAGCTTGTAGGCTTCGGAATCATCTGCAGAAGCCGGAACCGGCTTTTCTCGCTGTTGTTCCGCATTGCCCGTTGCCGGGACTGGTTGAGAAGAGTGAACAGGAACAGGTACAGGTTCTGGAACTGGAATTGGAGATGGAACTGGAGAAGGAAGAGGAGAAAGGGGATTGCCCTCGGCATGCCGTGAGCATGCGTCCTGCAAGTCTTTTTCCAGTCGGGAGTTCCACCGCGCGGCTGCGGCGTTGCGGGCATGAGCTTTACGCCGCTCGGCGTGAATGGCGTAGCCCTGGTGGTCGCTCCAATCGTGGAGCGAGTATACGCCGTTTTCGTCCTTTTCCAGAAAACCGCACTCCACCAGGGCGGAAACGAGCTTGTCCGGCTCGTTCCCGTCCCATCCGGCTTCCAGGGCGATGTCGGTTTCGTCCATGCCCTGCAAGATGCCGGAAGGATGCGTCATGGCCGTGGCAATCCACAGGTCGATGAGATAATCCGTGGAACCGGGGCCAAGCAACAGGCGCAAGCGTTTGCGCTTCCTGTGGCCCCGGAAGGATACGGCAAGGCGAATATCGCTATTCATTGCCCGCCCCCTGCTTGCCGAGGCTTTCTATGAACGCGGCAATGTCCTCCGCCCGCCAGACCGTAGTGCGGGGGCCGAGTTTGACGGGTTTGGGATAGCGCCCGGTGCGACAGCCTTCCCACCAGGAACTTTTCCCCACCGGAACGAGGGCCAGCACCTGATTGATACGCAGTAGTCTCTTTGAAAGAATGGATTGTACGTCAGACATAAACAGTCTCCTTGGTAGAAATTGGGTTTACCAAGGCTCATGCCTGAAAATGTCTGTGGGAAAAGTATGAAGTATGGAGCGTTGAGACTTGTTGTTCCGAGACTTTTTGTTCTTAGACTTCTTATGTAATAATTACACGATATTAAGTCGAAAGTCTGAAAACTGGATGGGTGAGGGATTTATTGCTCCCGCACCCTGCCCTTATGTTTGATGCCTTCAGGGAGCTTCTTCCACTCCGCTCTTGCGGCCTCATAGTGCGGCGGTTGCCCAAGGCGTGATTCCACAGCGCTGCTAAAGGTGTTCCAGTTGGTTTTGCCGTTGTCGAATAACAGGCGTTGCTTCCAGGTGTCCTTGCTGCTTTCAAAGAGGCGCTTTTCTTGGAGCAGTTCTTCCGCGACTTCTTCACATGCCTGACGAGTAGCATTGATGCGCGTAAGGTCTTTCCGGCTGCCGGTAGAGTGGGGCGCTGTGGTTTTCTCTTGTGGCTGTTCTGCGGGGGCAGCCGCGCTTGCGGCTTCCTGCGCCAGCGCACTATGAACGGAATCCACAAGGGCGCGGGTAATGCCTTTCACTTCCGTTTTGAAAGGGATGTTGAGAAAATGGAGGCGGCGTATGGCGGAAACCGTATCGACAAATATTGTGTCAGGGTACATTTTGGGAATGAAAAAATACCATGACGGCGGGATGGTGAATATTTTTTCTTCCATGAGAGCCGTGAACTCTTCATTGGCTAGGCGTTGCGTGAATGTATAGTCGTTATTCTCTTCAATCATGGACAGCTTTTCAAACAAGCAATCCATTTTATCCTGAAACGGAATATCACCGGAATTTTCATAGGTCATTGACACGATGTATCGAAGCCCCTCCCGCAACGCATTCATATGAACTCTGGATGCCAGCATGGAAAACAAATTTTCCATCTCACGCGCGTACAGGTGTGCATGGAAATATTTCTCTTTGGTGGCATTGCTTTCTGGAAATTCAGGGCTTTTGATGGAGTAATAACGGGTGACGGTATCGGCAAAGCCGCGCCAGAAGAGGTCATGCGTTTTGCGCCAGAGTTCCAGGGGAAACAGCGCATGGGGCCAAAGACCGGCCATCACGATTTCAGCTTCGTGGTCGTTCAGCGCATAGGCAAGCCGCAGCCTGCTCATGGATACTTTATTCGGGTCGTACTCGTACATGGTTGGACAAGTATAGTATTCGTTGCTTATTTTGCAAAGGACAAGGGCGGCGCGGTTTTTGTGAGCGGCACCCCAAAGAAGTGCCGCGCTGCAAAAAGCCGTGCCGCCTTGGTGGGTAAGAGCGCTTATTCTTTTTCTTTCAAGGCCGCAAGGAAATCGGCCCACTCCTGCATCATTTTCCGGCGTTCCGGCAGATACTCGGCCCGGTTGTACACGCCGCGTATTTTGTCGCGGGGATTGTGAGCAAGCTGTTTTTCAATCACGTCAGCGGAATAGCCCTGTTCGTTGAGCAGGGTGGAGGCCATAGCCCGGAAGCCGTGAGCGGTCATTTCGTCCTTGTCGTAGCCCATGCGCCGCAGGGCGGCGATAAAGGTGGCGTCGCTGATGGGCGTGAGGTGGGACCGCAAGCCGGGGAACATCAGGCGTCCGTCGCCGGTGTACTCATAAAGGTTTTGCAAAATTTCCAGGGCCTGTGAAGAGAGCGGCACCATATGGTCAAGGCGCATTTTCATGCGTTTGGCCGGAATGCGCCAGAGCTTTTCTTCAAAGCTGATTTCTTCCCACTCACCCAAGCGCACTTCACTCGGACGCAAAAAAGTCAGGGCCAGCAGTTGCAAGCCCGATTTGACGATAAAGGTGCCGGGAAAATCGTCTATTGCCCGCAGCAAGCCGCCAATGGCTTTCGGCTCGGTAATGGCGGCGCGGGGTGTATGGGCGCGGGTTTTGAGCGCACCGCGAAGGTCGGCGGCGGTATCGCGCTCGGCGCGGCCTGTGGCAATGGCGTAGCGGAAAATCAGGGAACAGATGCTTCGTACCCGGTGGGCTTGGTCAACGGCTCCGCGCCCTTCGATTTTCCGCAACACAGCCAGCAGTTCCGGCGGGGTGATTTCTCCGATGGGGCGCGTTCCGAGGTAGGGGAAAATATTCCTGTCGATGCGCTCCATCACGTCCCTGGCGTAGCCTTCCGTCCAGGTCGACTTCTGGTTTTCATGCCATTCCCGCGCAACGAACTCAAAGGTAACTTGGACGCTCCGGGCTTTGACCTTTTTTTCCATTGAGGGGTCGATACCCCCGCTCAAGCGTTTTTTGGCGTCAGCACAGGCTTCTCGCGCTTCTTTCAGGGAAAGTTGGGGGTATGTTCCGAGGGTGAGCAGCTTTTCGCGGCCCTGGAAACGGTACTTCACGCGCCAACTTTTCGCGCCGCTCGGGGCGACAAAAAGAAAGAGGCCGTTGCCGTCAAAAAGTTTTTGGGGCTTGTCCGTGGGCTTTGCGCCGCGTACTGCGGTGTCTGTGAGAGAAGAAGATCGAGACATGGGGGTACTACTCCTGGCAAGGGGTTTTGTACCCCCAGGAATACCCCCAAAAATGTGGGGTGTCTATGCTTTTTTCAGCCGAGTCCGGACAACCTGTTTCGCTTTTCACCTTGCCAGGAAAGGCTTTTAAGGCTGTGCCGAACTCGGCTGGATTGAAATCTGGCGGAGGGAGAGGGATTTGAACCCCCGTAGGGCGTAAACCCTAAATGGTTTTCAAGACCACCGCAATCAGCCGCTCTGCCATCCCTCCGCGTGTCACATAAACTGCGGCAGCTAAAATTACTAATTTATTCCTTGAAAATACTCAAACAAAAAATCCAACGTAACCTTAGCAGTAAAGCTTTCGGAAATGGAAGAAGGTTGAAACTTGCGGATATCTGTAGGGCAAGCTACTATGCTTTCTATAATTTTGCATACTGTCCCAGAAAGCTGTTGAGCGCCACTTGGAGAACATACTGGCATGACCGCGAAAAAAATTACAGGAACAGGTTGGCTTTTCCGGCCGCAAGCGGACTGTCTCAAGCGTTACTTGCTGTAATCGCTATAGACCATGTACAGACCGCCTTTTGTGTCAGGGAAATCATGACCAATTGCTTTTTTGCGCAAATCGGCCTAAGAGCAGGGCTATGAAGATCATCGACCCCTGCTTTGAAATCCTGGACATGGCCGACGGCGCTGAAATTCTGCGCCGTATTGAGACGGCCGGGCGCGTTTGCTACAAATCTGAAAACAGGATTGCGCCCGATTCGGCGCCAAAATTTGTGCGTGAGCTTATGCGTTCAGGCCACCACAGCGTGATTGAGCACGCGGGCGCAACGGTGCGCATCGTCTGCGACCGCGGGGTGACGCACGAGCTGGTGCGCCATCGTCTGGCCTCCTACAGTCAGGAAAGCACACGCTACGCCCACTACGGACGTGAAAAGTTCGACAAGGAAATCACCGTGATCAGACCCTGTTTCTGGCCGGAAGGCTCTCCGGAGTATGCGCTGTGGCACAAGGCCATGCTGGCTGCCGAGCAGGCCTACCTCACGCTCACGGCGAACGGGGCAAGCGCCCAGCAGGCGCGTAGCGTACTACCCAACAGCCTGAAAACGGAAATCGTCGTCACCTGCAACCTGCGCGAATGGCGGCATATTTTCGGGATGCGCTGCGGCCCGGCGGCGCACCCGCAAATACGCCAGATAGCTTTGCCCTTGCTGGCCCAGATGCACAAACGGGTTCCGGAAATTTTCGCGGATATTTTTGCGCAATTTGAGAACGACATATCCCGGAAAATTTTTTGTAATCAGGACAATCGGATGAACGAGATAACTCATTGAAATTCCAGAATAATATTTTCAACAAGATCATATAATTATTTGTTATTTCAATATGTTATAAATTTCACCCGATTGTCCTATTTTTGTAATACGGATACATTGACATCATGCGGGAATCATGCTTATTCTGCATCCGCAGTGCCGTGCGCCGGTAATACGTTTTGCCGATAGACCGTACGGGAGCTTATTGTTTCGTTTTTTGAGAGGGGTTTTCATGTCCAAGTCCATTTATGTCGGGAATCTTCCTTGGTCGGCATCAGAGGAACAGGTACAGGATCTTTTCGCCGCGCACGGCAAAGTCCTTTCCATAAAACTCGTAAGCGACAGGGAAACCGGCCGCGCCCGCGGTTTTGGTTTTGTGGAAATGGAGGACGCCGAAGCGGACGCCGCCATTGAGGCTCTGGATAACTTCAGTCTGGGCGGCCGCACCTTGCGCGTGAATGAAGCCAAACCGCGCTCGCCGCGTCCGGCGCGCTTCTAGTCGCTCCCGGCACCCAGCGGATAGCCCCGGCGCGTTCCGGGGCTATTTTTATTGATGCGGCGGAATACAGTCACATCCGCCACCGGCTGAAACAAACATCCCAAGGATAGTGTCATGCTCAATCCCGCCCAGACCATACTCTACAGCGGCGGCGCTGCCGGAACGGAGGAATTTTTCGGCAACCTGGCGGAAGCCTACGGAATCGAGGAAGTCAATTACAGCTTTGAAGGCCATCAGATAAACCGTGTGCGCGGTGTGCGCATGCTCACCAATCAGGAGCTCATGCTCAAGGACGTGAGCATGACCTATGTTTCAAAGCTGATGCGCCGGGAGTACACCCGCGCGCCCCTGTTTCGCAAGGTGCTGCAGTCCATCTGCTGGCAAATCAGCAGCGGCGAACAGATATTTGTCGTGGGGACGATCCGGCAGGACGGCACGGTGAAAGGCGGCACGGGCTGGGGCGGTGAATTCGCGAAACTATGCAACAAACCCCTGTATGTCTTTGATCAGCCGCGGGCTTCCTGGTTTGTCTGGAAACGGGACGCCTGGGTCGCCGTGGAGAAACCCCTTGTCACCGCCGCGCGCTTTACCGCCACTGGCACGCGCTTTCTGGATGACGGCGGCCGCCTTGCGGTGCGGGGACTTTTTGAACGATCCTTCGAACGCTGATGCCCGCTGACTTCACCGATGCGGAGCGCGCCGTTTTGCGAATCGCGCAGGCCGATCTGCCGGATTCTCTCACGCCCTACGCCGACATTGCGGCGGAGACGGGCATGACCGAAACCCGGGTGCTGGCCCTGTTGACCCGTCTGAAAGAAAACGGCGCCATTCGGCGCTTCGGGGCGAGCATCAAACATCAGAAAACCGGCTGGACACACAACGCTATGGTCGCCTGGAAAGTGGACGAAGCAAACGTGGATCGTTGCGGCGCGCTGGCGGCCGGACACGAGCGCATTTCCCACGTCTATTACAGGCCGTGTTCGGACCCGGCAGCGGAAGACTGGCCCTACTCCCTCTATACCATGGTGCATGGCCGCAACGAGGCCGAATGTCTGGACGTGGTGGGAAGCCTCACCAAGACCGGCCTCCTGAAGGAATACGTCATTCTCAACAGCCTGAAAGAACTTAAAAAAATCTCCATGACCTATTTTGCCTGACAGACGGCGTCCGCTCAGGCACGCTGGATTCCCCCGTTCCGGACGCTGAACAGGGCCGCGCCCGGCACTGTTTCGCGCAGCATCTCCACAATATGCGGCTGGCAGGTAAAATAGAGCAGTTGATGCCTTCTGCCCTCCTCCCCTTCCGTCAATTTCGCAAAGGCGCGTGCGGTGCGCTCCGCGCGTCCGGGATCAAAATTCACCAGAATTTCATCCATGATGACGGGCAGCGGTTCAGCCTCAGTGGAATGGTTGACAATATAGGCCATCCGGAGAGACAGATATGCCTGCTCCTGCGCGCCGCGACTCAGAACTTCGGGAGGCACGGGCGCGCCGTGCGCCGGCAGAATGGAGAGACTCGAATCGTCAAGGCTGGCGCTGATGCCGCGCCAGCGCCGGGTAATGCCGGCGAAGATTTCCGAGGCGCGACGGATGACTTTGGGCTGGCGTTCCTGTTCAAACCTGATTTTGGCTTCCGTCAGCAACTCCCGCGCGATGGCCAATCTGGCCCAACGGCGCGCCTTGTCCTCCATGTCCGCCATGAGGGAAGCCTCCTGCTGCTGGAGGGTCACCAGATCATCCGAACATTCCAAAGCGGCAACCCTGCCGGACTGCGTCACGACGGCGGCCTCAAGAGCCGATTCATCCCCCTGCAGGCGGCCCAGCTCCTCCTGAATTGTTTTTATGCGATTTTCCTGAATTTCCTGATCCGTCTCGCTGAAAGAGGCGAGGAATTCCTCAAACGGCTCACCTCTGGCGGCCAGACGCAACATGTCCTCGTTCTGCTGTACAGAACGCCTCAATTCAAAATATTCGTCACGCACCCTGCTCAGCCGCAGGAAATCGTCCGCGTCGCGCGCTCCGGCCCGGGCGAAAAGCTCCGCCCTGCCGGCCTGTACCTCGCGCAGGGCGGCTTCGTCATTCCGTGCGGCCTCCCGTTCTTCCTCCAACTGCCTTGCCAGGTTTTTGCGCTCGCCCGACGCGGCAAAATTGCTCTCGGCCGCCTCCAGGGCAACATCCAGACTGGCGAGCCAGTCATCCCCGCCGTCAAAATCTTTTTGCGGCGACAGACCGAGTTTTTCCAGCAGTTCCGACAGAGGCTGACGCAATGCCCGCACGGCGTCGAGGCTGCGCCTGCGTTCGGATAGACAGCGCAGCAGTCTGTCTTCGGCGGCAAGGCATTTGTCCATGCGGTTGAACGCCTCACGCACGGCATCCGGCTCCAGGTCGGTACCCAGACCCATTTTATCAAGGCTCGCGCGCCATTGCTCCTGTGCGCGGACAAGCCGTTCCTCGGCCTCCCGCAGAACATTGGCCGCCTTGTCTCTGCGCACCCTGCAGTCCACAAGGGCGTTTTCCCTGGCCTGCACGGCCGCTTCAGCCCTGATGCGCTCCTCGCGCGCGGCGTCCGCCGCCCGGCAGCTTTCCAGAATGCGCCTGCCGCTCCGCGCCAGGGAATCGCCGTCCGCCGGGTTGTCGGCCAGAGCGGATACCGGCTCCAGAGAGCGCAGGACGCCTTCCTGTTCGCGCAGGTCATCTTCCTGTCCGCGCAGGGCGGCCTCGGCTTCCTGCAACGTGGTCAGGGCCATTCTGGCGGTTTCCGCTTTGGCAAAAAAGGCGGCGGCCCCGTCGGCCGAGGGAACCACGCTTGCACCCAGGGTCAGCATGATATCCTGCCAGCGCCGGCGCATGTGCTGCACACGGCTGTTCATGTGCTGTTCCCGTCGCCTTGCCGCCTCGTTGAACCGCTCTTCCGCCAATTTTATCTCACGTCCCAGATCGTCCATGGTCTTGCGGCTCTGCTCCTCAAGAACAATCTTTTCCCGTTCGTCTTTCAGACGCAGGACAACGGCATCCAGAGTGCTGATATCCCGGTTTTCTATGCCGAGGGCGGCGCAGATTTGCGCCGCCTGTTCTTCAAGTCGGGCCACATGCTCGGCAAGGATCTCCCGCGATTTGCGCAGTTGCGCCATTTGCTGCTTGTGGCGTTTGGCTTCCGGCCCGCTGCGCGGCAGCCCGCCCGCCAGAAAGGCCACGCCGCAGACCAGAATGAGATAGCCGGACCACAGGGTAACGGGCACGACCAGCCGCTCAGTCAGGACATAGCTTGTTATCCCCATACGCCAGTGCGCCAGAAGCATCACCGCCCCAAGCAGGGCAAGGACAAGGCCGACCGCGATGAGAGGCAGACTTTTTACCGGAGAGGGCGGCATTTCCGACTGTATCCTGCCGTCAAGTTCGTCCAGGCGGCCGCGTTCCATGTCCAATGTGGCGGATTTGCCCCGCAGATCGTCCAGCGCCCTCTCCCTGTCGTCGAGGGTCTTGCGGCTGACGTCAAGCGACTTGTCCTGAAGTTTTTCCAGATGCAATTTTTTGCGCAGTTTCAGGTCATACGTCTGATTTTCCGCCCGGCGCGCCGCATCTTCAAGCTTTTCCGCCTCCCGCTGGCTTTCCTGCACTTCTCCGGCGATGCCCAGGGCTTCTTCCCTGCGGGCCAGAACGCCCTCCAGATCCTCGGCCGGATCAGCGGTTCTTTTGATTCCAAGCGGCTCAAAAGCCCGCGCGAAAAGCGCCCGCGCCCTGTCAACATTTTCCCGGCACCCGGCAAGCGCGCGCAGGGCGGCATCCCGCCTGTCCAAAGCTTGACGCGCCTTGTCCCGTTCCTCCTCATTCAGAACGGCTCCGGGCGAAGGCAGAATATCCAGAGCGCGTGCGGCGCGTTCCAGCTCTTCCCCGGCGGCCGGCACTTCCTGATTGGCCTTGTGCAACACGTCAAGAGCGGCGTCATAGGTCAGGGCGGCCGCCGTCATGGACCTGGCCTGTTTTTCAATATCCTCGCGGGCGAAAAGAGTACGGTCCGTGGCGCGTATGCGCGCGCAGGTCCAGCCGCGGCCCAGACAAAGGAGTTCGGCTTTGAGCTGGGCCGCCGCGCGGCGGCACTCCTCCCGCAGACCGGGCAAAAGGGCCAGAGCGTCCCGGCAGGCGTTTTTGCGGCTGACCAGGCCGCGCAAAAAGGGCAGCGCTTCCAGCAATGCCGGATTGACGCGGATTGCCTCGCGGCGTTGCTCCAGACGCGCGCGCTGCTTCCCGCGTTCCGCCAACTGTCGCTCACAGCCCTGACGCGCCGCTTCCAGAGCGGCCAGACGCGCCGGGCCGTCCTCGGGAAAGCCTTCCCGCACCACTTCCAGCCGGTCCAGCCGGGCAAGGGCCACATGCCGCTCCTGCCATTGCCGCCATACGCCAAGGCGTCTCGCAAGCCCCCGGTCTTCAATCTCCAGTTCCGCCTTTTTCCGTCTCACTTCCGCCAGGGCGGCCTTGTTGCGTTCCAGTTCGCGGGCAAGGTCATTGTAGGACGCCGCCCGCGCTTTAAGTTCTTCCAGCCTGCGGCGGATATCCTCCAGATCCTTGATGTCCGCGTTGAGGGCGGGATTGACGCCGCCCGGCTTGAAAATGCCTTCCATCTCCCTGCTGAATCCGGCCAGCACCGCGCCCGGCGAAGCGAGGCCGGGGCCGAAGCTCGCGCTGTAGAGGGCATTGCGCACGCCGGGATCGCTGAGACTGTCAAAAATCTGCAATTCCGCCAGGCTGAAGCCGAAAACGGCATTGTAGGCCTCACGGCTGACGCCGCGCAGCAGGGCATTCAGATACTGGGGAGACAAAGTCCGGCCATCGCCGCCGCCAAGGGTCAATATGCCGCCGCCCGCTCCGGGTCGGCGCGTCAGACGCAGTTCTTCCCCGTCGTGCAGACGCAGGGCGAGACTGCCGCCGGTTTTGCCGCCTTCCAGATAGGCGGCGTAAGGTTTCCAGACGTTGCCGCGCCGCCTGTCGGGATACCCCGCGAGGGTGACGCGCAGAAATTCCAGGCAGGTGGATTTGCCGGCTTCATTGTCTCCCAGAAAAATGGAGAGGCCGGGAGGAAGCGCCTCCACCGTGACTCCGGAAAAAATGCCGAAACCGTCAATATGGAACGACTCTATATACATTGGATCTCCGGCGGTGCGAACAAAAAACGGCAGCGGCGCTATTCATCCTGCTCAAGAGCATCCCCGCACAGTGTCTCCGCCTCCTGCAGCAGAGAGAGCAATTCGGATTCAGAGGGAACGGACAAAAATCTGGCCGCGCGCTTGTGCGTGTACAACTGGCCGAGCGCCCCCCCGGCCAGCCGGTCGAATCTTTCCGGATCAGCCCGCAGGGCGGCGGCAAGCCGCAGCACCTCCCCCAGAATGTCGTCGCGGCGCAAGTCCCTCTCGCGCGGGGCCCGGGTACGGCAGCACATATCCTTTATCCACAGGCAAGGCCTGCCTCTGGCAAGAGACTGCAGCCGCCCCGAGAGATCTTCCTGCACTGTTTTTTGACGCAAAAGGCCGTCAAGCCCTGTTCGGCCCCGCAGCACAACGCGCGCCACCAGGGCTTCGCAGCCCATGCCGGCCTCCGCGGCGGCCGTGTTCAAAACCTCGGCCAGGCGCGCTTCCGCCTCGTCAAGGCTTTCGACATGCTCCAGATCGCAGTCCACCTCTTCCCACTGCACGGGAGCGAGGGGATGGAAGACATGGCCGCAAACCCATTCCACGCCGTCGTGACGCGCGGTGACCGCAAGACAGCCGCGGGGGCCCGGCTCGTTGACATGCAGGCCCTGAATGCTGCCGGAATAGGCGACAAAAGGCCGTTGCGAGAGCACAACATGCTTGTGAACATGCCCCAAAGCCCAGGCGTCAAGCCCGCTCTCTTTAAGGTCCGCCAGGGTGCAGGGAGCGTAGCGCAGAGCGGACTGCCCTTCCACCGTTGCGTGCAGCACCCCGAGCTGAAAGCATTTTTCAAATGTTGCGTCCCGCGCGAACAGGCGGCCGAGATTGCGGCTTTCCTCCGTCTTCTCGTAGCTTATGCCGTGCACAAGGGCTACTGTTTCCCCTTCGATCTCCACGGCGCGCGCGCTGACCTCCGGTCCGAAAAAAATGACGTTTTCCGGCCAGGCCACAGCCGTGAGACGGGAAGTAAGAGGATCATGATTGCCGTGGGCCAGAAAAACGGGAATCGACAAAAGCCCGAGGCGTTCGCAGGCGTCGCGCAGGGCAAGCTGGGCCCTGATGCTGCGGGTTTCCTGATTGTAAACATCTCCGGCGACAACCAGAAAATCGGGTTTTTCCTTTTCGCAGAGGTCGCACAGGCGCTCCAGGGCGGTGAAGGAGGCTTTGCGCAGTTGTCCGGCCAGACGGGGCGCCTGCAGTGACCGGGAAACGCCGAGAAAGGGGGCGTCCAGATGCAGGTCGGCGGCATGAATGTAACGCAGATCGCGCATGGCGGACCAGTCTCAGCCGCGCAAACGCGTGCATTCTTCGGTCAGACCGGCAAGTTCCCCGTCGCCGGAATTGATTTTCAGACCCCGGCGAATGTGCCCCAGCGCGCGAACATACTCCCCCGCTTCCATAAGCGCCCTGGCAATCAGGGCAAAAACGGCGAATTCATTTTTATAGAACTTGTAGGCGTCCATAAAGCACTGGTCCGCCTCGGCCGGCTTGCCCTCCCGCAGAAACTTTCTGCCGTCCTTGAGACAGCGATCCAGGTTGAGTTTGCGCTTCAGGGCGACCTCGTGCTCCTCCTGATCCTCCAGTCCCAGCAGGGAATTGGAAAGGCGGATGAAAAAATTCAGGAGGACGCGTTCCTGGCCGGGTTGATACGTTACCGGGGCGCCGGCGGCGTTTTTGAAACCGGGGTCGGCATTGAGGTCAGCCAGAGCGTCGCGGATGTCCCCGCGCAGATCCATCGGGGCGGGCTGGCCTCCAAGAGCTTTGAGGCCGGACACCATAAAGTTCAGGGAACGCGGCAATTCCCCGCGTTTGGAGGCGGTTCTGGCCTTGGCCAAATATTCGCGTACGTTGCGTGCGTCCATATTGCGTCCTCTAGAGCAATTTCGCTTTGAGATTGTCGCTTGCGGCAGAGTGAATCCGCCTTGCGACAATCCCGCGGCCGGGATTTGCGGGCAAATCCCGGCGGAGCAGTCCAACTTTTTCACAGTTGAACCGCTCCGGCAATGCTCTCCAAACAGCTACGGTTTTTTGTCCGCACATGCGCATTCAAGCAGATACATGGAGGAAGCAAGCGTCTCGGGGATGTTGATGCGAAAGTGCAGCGCATACAGCAAATTTCTGAAGTACTTTGAGGAGATGTCGGCAATTTTGATTTTCATGTGATTCAAACCGGCATGAACGGCAAAAAATTTCGTTGATGAGCATGTGCCCCATTTTTATATTGACATCATGAGAACACGCTATACTTTACACGCAATTCTTCAGTAGTATAACTAGCCCAATCTCTGACGGTGTGTCAAGGGGGGGATTGCCCCGAAAATTTTCAAAAAAACTGTTGACCGTAAGGGCGCAATCGGGTTAAAAAATTATGTCGGCGGTGTGACATCAGTGTGACTTTTCGGCGTTACGTAACGGCTTCCATCGGGTTTCGGCGGGCGACATGAAAAGACGGGCGCGAAGAGTTTGCGTTTCCCCGCGGGAAAGGGACGCCCGGGCTGAAATCTGCTGTTTTGGCCTGATTTTTGCATACACACGCGCACACACATCTACACCGCCATGTAACGCGCCTTTCATCAGGACCGGCGCGGTTTCGCCATTTCAGAGCGGCTCTGTTTCCTTCGGGAGACAGGGCCTTTTTGCCGGTTTCTTCCCCTCTTTGCGCAACGATCTTAAAAAGTGATGGCCGTGCCGATTCTTGCCTACTTTCTGGATCGTTTGCCTTTCGGAAATACGCTGAAAGGGATTTCGCAAGCCGGGCTGAATGAGCTGATGCTGCAAAGCGAAGCGTCGGAGTGGCACAAATACGCAATCAGCAACCGCAAATGGAGAAGGCATGCCTGCACGGCTTGCCGCTGGCTGAAAAACGTCCTTCCCGAAGACGCTTCGATTCATGAGCCGGGCTGCGGCAGCGCGGCCAATTTACTCTGGCTGGGGCAACAGGGGTTCAGGCGGCTTTCCGGCTCCGACATTTCAGTCAATGCCTTGAAACTTGGGCAAAGTTTGGCGTCATTGCTCTCCATACCGTTGGACGTGTGGCATGACGACTGCCTGAATCCGGCTCGTCTGCCCGGCGAACTGGACGGCATTTTGTCTGTCAATTGGCTTTATCACGTCCCCGGGGCTTCGCTGGGAGATTTTTTGGCGCGATACCGCCGCGCGCTGAAAACCGGAGGCTATCTCGCATGCGATATGGTCACCCGGCGGTACGACCACTCCCCCGGCAACAAGTGGCACACCTGGGACAAAGCGTTGCCCGAAGAGGAGCGCAGACCCTCGGAGTACACCTTGCGCCTGGACGAAGAGGAAGTTCGCTGTTTGTCCTGCAGAAACGGTTTTGCGGTGGTCAGATCCACATGTTTCACATTGTGCAGGCCCCAGCGCGCCGTATACCTGTTGCGGCGCGTGGATTAACGCATTGTAAACAGAAGACCGGCGTACGCCGCTCCCCACAGGCCGCTGTTTTTGTCGTCCATGAGAAAGACGGGCACGCGGCGAAGCAGCGGCTCAAAGCCCGGCAGGGCGAAAAATTCTTCCGCGAAACTCTCGCTGGTGACGGCCAGGGGATTGTCCGCCGCTATGCCGCCCGCAATCCACAGGCCGCCGGTGCAGAGAGTCGTCAACGCCACATTGCGGCAAAAACGCCCGTACAGGCGGGCATACCAGCGCAAGGTGGGCGTGTCGTCGCGCAGGGCGATCCGGCTGACTTCGCGCGGGATCAAGGACTCCCCGGTCAGATACCTGTGCAGCAGGGCAAGCCCCCTGCCGGTCAGGACCGCATCGCCGGCAACGCGGGACAGCCCCGTATGCTCGCGGACAAATTCCTGAAAACGCGACTCCTCTTCGCCCGTGAAGGGAAAGTCCGCATGACCGACCTCGGAGGGCAGCGCGAAAAGCCCGCCCCCACGCTCGCACAACACGGCCATGCCCAGCCCCGTGCCGGCGCCCACGACAGCGCGCGGGCCTCCGGAGGCCCGCGCCTCTTCCGCGGGCGCGATGACGGGCCGGGCCGATTTGCCCGGCCGGCCCGCGCAGGCATAGGCCTGGGCCAGAAAATCATTGATGAGAAAGGTGGGGGGAGGCCGGCGCGCGTCCGCCAGATCCAGACGCAAGGCCCCGTTGGTCAGGCTGCCGCGCCCTCCGGCGACCGGCCCGGCCAGGGCGAACACCAGCGCGTCGGCCGTATCCAGCGCTTCCGGCGGCATGTCCAGCGCGCGGCTGAAAGCGGCCAAGGCGCCCGCGGTGTCAGTCAGTTCGGACGTGGGCAGCCAGGCCGCCCGCTCCGGTTCGAGATCCGGGACGGAATCCGCCCCAAAGCCGCGCGCGGCCCCGCCGCCGGAAAAAAAAGAGGCAAATCTGGCGCTGGTTCCGCCTATGTCGGCGGCAAAAACACGACCCATCCGTTTACCCTCCGCCCATCCGCCTGACAAGATTCGTTGTCGAGCAGCCTTCGGTCAACTTCGCCAAATGCACGCGCCCGCCGTTGGCTTTCACGACATCCGCGCCGACAACGGTTCGTTCCGCGTAATCCGCGCCCTTGACAAGCACGTCCGGCCTGAGCGCCTCTATGAGCGCAAGCGGCGTGTCCTCGTCAAAAAGAATCACCGCGTCCACGCCCCGCAGGGCGGCAATGAGCAGGGCGCGGCTTTGCTCGTCCTGAACGGGGCGGAAAGCGCCCTTGAGGCGGCGTACGGAAACGTCGCTGTTCAGGGCGACGACAAGCCTGTCCCCAAGGGCGGCGCACTGCTGAATGAGGGAAATATGCCCCGGATGCAGCAGGTCGAAACATCCGTTGGTAAAAACAACGCTCTCCCCCTTGCGGCGCCATTCCTCCACCCTGTCCCGCAGAACGTCCGCCGTGTGGAGTTTTGGATTGCGCGCGCCCTCGTCCAGGGCCTGATTGAGTTCGGCGAGACTGACTGGCGCGGTGCCCGTCTTGCCCACGGCAATGCCGGCGGCGGCATTGGCGACGCGGGCGCTCTCCCGCCAGTCGAGGCCGGCGGCGACGCAGGCCCCCAGCGCGGCGATGGCCGTATCCCCGGCGCCGGAGACATCCGCGACCTCACGCGCCGCATCCCGTATGTAATACGGCGCGCCGCCGCTTTCAAACAGGGCCATGCCCTTTGGCCCGCGCGTCACCAGCAGCCGCTCGAAGGCAAAACGCCCGCACAGGGCCATGGCCTGCTGTTCCCGGCGCGCTCTGTCGTCTTCAAAGGACAGCCCGCAGACAGCCGCAAATTCCGCGCTATTGGGGGTAACGCACTGCGCGCCCGCGTAACGGCCCCAGTCCAGGCCCTTGGGGTCAACCAGCACGGGGATATGCTGCCCGCGCGCGCGGCTGATGACAAAAGCGCACAGGCTTTTCCCATCCGGCATGGCCGAGAGCGCGCCCTTGCCGTAGTCGGAAAGAAGCACCGCCTTGCAGCCGGGCAGGCGGTCCCGGATCTTTTCGCAGAGCAGCCCGTATTCCTCCGGCGTCAGGGGCGCGATTTCTTCCTCGTCAAAACGCAAAAGCTGCTGCCCCTGGGCCATAACCCTTGTTTTGCGGGTGGTGGCGCGTACGTCCGAGCATACAAGGCCGTCGCGTATTTTCTCTTTTTCAAGAAGGCCCCGCAGCTCCCGTCCGGCCGCATCCCGGCCGACAAGCCCCACCAGCAGGGATTCCGCCGCGAGGCGCGCGAGATTGCGGGCCACATTGGCCGCGCCGCCGGGAACTGACCAGCGCTCCCGCACATGGGCCACAGGCACGGGCGCTTCCGGTGAAATGCGGTTCACGCGGCAGACGATATAATTGTCCAGCATGACATCCCCCACCACCAGAACGCGGGTTCCGCAAAAATTCATGACTCCGGCTCCCCCGGCAACAGCTTCTTCAGTCGCGTCAGGTCATCCGGCTGGCCGGACGCCGCCGCGCCCTCCAGGGGCAGGACGAGCAGCCTGTCCTCCGCGATATCCGGCATATCCGCCAGACGCTTGAGCCAGACATCCCGGCCTTCGGCCGCGCAGCAAAGGCAGCGCGCCTCTCCGGCAAAGGCGAGTACCCTGTCGTCCGCCGCGTCAACGCCGCGCACAAAAAGCGCGAACGGCACTCCGGCGAGTCCGGCGGCCGCGCGCGCCGCCGCGGCGGAAAAATACCCCGGAGCGCCGATAAAAAACGCCGCGCCGTCCTCAGCGGCCCAGCGCGCCAAAAGCGTCCCGCACCCCAGAGCCAGGAGGCGCGTGAGGGGCGCTTTGCCGTGAAACGCCGTGGAAAGGCTTTCCCGAACGGCGCGGAGCCCGGCCTCATTGTCGCGCCGCAAGGCCGAAACAACGGCCGCAAAACGCGACAACCCGGCAACGCGCACCGCCAGCGGCAGGGCATAGTCTTCGGAAAGGCCGGAAAAACCGTTGCCCCGCAGGGCGTAGACGCGTGCCAGCAGACCGTGGGCATGGAGCAGATGCGCCGTTTTTGCGGAAGGCGTTCCGGGCTCTCCGCTGAAATGCTCCGTCACAAAAACGCCGCGGGTCTCGCGCGCCGGCCGAGACGGCTGTGGCGGCGCGACGGGTCCAACGGGCGCGGCGCCGCGCTTCCGGCAGTGCAGAAGGCCGTCTTCAAGGGTATAGACGGTATCGCAGAACTCGGCCACCCCGGGATCGTGCGTCACAATAACCAGGCATACGCCGCCCGTATGGCTGAGCGTGCGGAAATTCTCCATAATGTGGCGGCTGGTGCGGGCGTCCAGCGCGCCGGTGGGTTCGTCCGCCAGAAGAATGCGCGGGTTGTTGACCATGGCCCGCGCAATGGCCGCGCGCTGTTGCTCGCCCCCGGAAAGACGATTGCTGCGGTAATGCACGCGCGCGGAAAGGCGCACCAGGTCAAGGGCCCGGATGACGCGCTCCCAGCGTTCCTGCGGCGGAATCCCTTCATAAATGAGCGGGAATTCCACATTTTCAAAAACAGTGGAGTGCTCAAACAGGTTGGAGGACTGCATCACGAAACCCATGTTCACCCGCCTGAAGGCCGCTGTCCGCTCACGGTTCAGGGTGGAGACGTCCGTGCCGAGAATTTCCAGCCGGCCGGAATCGGGCGGATGCAACATGCCGAGAATATGCAGCATGGTGGACTTGCCGCAACCGGAGGGCCCCATGACGGCGATCATTTCCCCGGCCCCGGCCTCCAGGTTGACGCCGCGCAGCACCGGGTCAAAGCCCGCGTAGCCCTTGTGCACGTCTATGGCGAGAATGACCGGCATGCGGCTCCTATTCGAATCTCAGGGCGGTGACGACATCCATCCGGCTGGCCTGGATGGCCGGATACAAACCACCGCCCACGCCGATGACGGCGGAGAACACAATGCTCCCGAAACTGCCCGCCAGAAGCAGCCCGCCGGAAAAACCAGTATCCAGCAGCCATGCGCCGATCTCCACCAGGACCACGCCCACGGCAATCCCCAAAAGCCCGCCGGCCACGGCCTTGCAGAGGGCTTCCGCCAGAAACTGGGCCAGAATGTCCGCATCGGAACCACCCATGGCCTTTTTCAGCCCGACTTCGCGGGTGCGGGCGCGCACGGCGGCAAAGGTGCCCGTCCAGATTCCGAAACCGCCCAGCATGAGGGAGGCCGCAATGCCGAGCCACAACAGGGATTCCACCCACATAAAGGTAAACCTGATGCGCTTGAGCTGATCCTCCTGGGTAATCAGCCGCACGTAGGGAGCCGACTGACGCTCGCGCACTACGGCGGGTATGGCCTCAGCCAGCCCCGCCACATCCTCCCAGCCGACAGCGCGCACATAGAGGCGGTTGATTTTTCCGCCGCCCCAGTTACGGTCAATCATGACCGTAAAGGGCAAAAAGCCGGCCTGTCGCTGGGAACCAAGCATGACGCCGGTAATCACGCCCACCACCTCAAAAATTTCCCTGTCCAGAAACAGAAGCCCGCCCAGGGCCTCACGCGCGCCGCCGTACAAATTTCGCGCGGCGTCAAGGCCCAGCAGGCAGACACGCCTGCGGCGCTCAACGTCATCCGCTGTAAACAGACGCCCGGCCACGACGTCCAGGGAAAATGTTTCGGCATAATTCTGGTCCACGCCGATAAAATTGACATCCAGCGAACGCTCGCCGGCGCCGCGCAGCAAAAAGTCGACGCCGCCGCGTATGTTGCGGCTGATCATGGCCACGCCGGGCAAGGCCTCAAGAGCCTTTATGGTATCGGGATAAAATTCGCGTATGGGTTGACCGGGATACTGCCTGTCGTCCATAACGACATTGATGACGTTCACCCCGCCCATCAGCACCATGTCCTGGCCGATTTTATAGCGTATCTCGCGTCCGAGGGTGGCGAGCACAATAAAGGCCGTTATGCCCAGGGCAATGGAGAACACAACCCCGTAACTGCGCTGGCGCGCAACCTGCCTCAGGCTGACGCGAAAAAGATCCGACATGGCGATCATGGCGCGCTCGCTCCAGAAAACATGCTGACTGCTATGTGAAAAAGCATACCCTGAAGCAGAGGGTGTGTCAAAACATGAAAAACGCGCCGCCGGCATTGTTGACAATTTTTTCAAGCGGATATACGTAGTTTCCGACAACTTGCGGCCTATTTTACGGACTCCGGCATGACAAACAGAACCATCCTCACGGGCGTTGCCGGCGCGGCGGCGATCTGGCTCGGATTTCCCAATGACCTTGCGGACATGCCGCCTCTGGTCCTGCTCTGGCCTGTCGCCCTGACGCTGCTTGGCTTCAACGCCTCCAATACCGCCGCCGCGTTGCGCGCGGGCTGGCTTTGCGGCCTTTGCGGCGGCACGGCCGCCCTGTACTGGCTCACCCTGCCCGTGCACAATGTGGGCGGACTGGCCTGGCCGCTGGCCCTGCCGTGCGCGGTCTTCATCGCCGCCTGCCTTTCCTGCGCCAACGGGCTTTTTTCCTGCGCGGCCCACCTGCTGCGCAAACACCCCCCCCCGCTCTGCGCCTTTGCCCTCGCCCTTGCCTGGTATCTTCTGGAACACGCCTGCGCCCGGCTTCTGGGGTTTCCCTGGCTGCCGCTGAGCGGGGCCCTTGCCGCATGGCCCCTTCTCGTTCAGGCGGCGGACCTCCTTGGAGCCTACGCCCTGGGCGGCCTATGGACCCTCGCCTCCCTGCTCTGCCTCGTCTTTTTCAAAAGCGGCCGCTGCCTTGCCTTCGGGATGGCGCTGGCAGCGGCGCTCACGGCCTACGGCGCCTGGCGCCTTGACAAAAATCCCTTCACCGCCGACCCGGCCGGGCCGCAAAGCGTCTCCGTCCTCATGGCGGAGGGCAATATTGATCAGAATCAGAAGTGGATTCCCGCGTTTCAGCAGGCCTCGCTCAATGCCTATATCCGTCTGACCCGGCAGGGCCTTGCGGCCCTCCGCCGGAAAAACGCGCCGGAGAGCGAAAAACCTCTTGTCGTCTGGCCGGAAACGGCTCTGCCGTTCTTTTTTGAGCATACGCCCGGATATGATAAGGCCGTGCGCGAACTTGTGGCGGACAGCGGCTGCCCGCTGCTTCTGGGCGCGCCGGGGCGGGAGCCTTCCCCCGACGGTCGGCGGCGCATCTTCAACAGGGCTTTTCTGCTCGCTCCGGCGGAAAATTCCGCGCGCACCGTGGGGCGCTACGACAAAACCCATCTGGTGCCTTTCGGAGAATATCTGCCCGACTGGCTCAATTTTGACTTTCTGCGGGCACTGCTCCAAGGCGTGGGCGTCTATGAGGAGGGAACATCCGGCGAACCGTTGCGCCACGAAAAACTTGCCATCGGAATGCTTATCTGCTATGAAGGCATCTTCCCGTGGCTGGCCGAAGATCGCGTCAGGCGCGGGGCCAACATTCTGGTCGACATCAGCAACGACGCATGGTTCGGCAATACGCCCGCCGCGCGGCAGCACCTGTATCTCACCGCGTTGCGCGCCCTGGAACAGGGACGCTGGCTTTTGCGCGGCACCAACACGGGCATTTCCGCCGTGGTGGACCATCGGGGCCGTCTGACCATGCGGGGCGGGCAGTTTACGGCGGGGACACATTTTGCCCGGGCGGCGCTGCTTGAAACGGCGAGCCCCTATTCCCGTCTTGCCCCCTGGATTTTTCCCGCCGCGCTGACAATTTTCGCGGCGCTGACGATTTTCGCGGCCCTGCCGCTCGCTGGACGAAAAGGACGCGGTGAATGCTCATGCCTGTAACCAACCCGTTACCCCGTAACAAAAATATGCTGCACCTCAGTGATTTGCGCGCCGCCTGCCAACCCCTGCTCCAACGCTTTGAAACCCTCTGGAGGCGGCTTTGACCCCGCCTCCCTTGAAGAACGCCTGAAAATCATAGAAACGGAACTCTCCCGCCCCGGCGCGTGGGAAAAACCGGAAGGGCTGACCCCGCTCCTGCGGGAGAAATCGGCTCTCGGCAATGAAATCGAACGCCTGGACCGCCTGCGAAAATCCTGTGAGGATATGCGGGAGTGGCTTGCCCTGGCCCAGGACGAGGAGGACGGAGATGCTGAGGCCCTGGAGTCCCTGGCGCGGCAACAGAAAGAACTCGCCGCCCTGCTGGACGACACCGAACTCGTCATGCTGCTCTCGGCCGAGGAGGACGCCAAGGACGCCATCCTGGAAATCCATCCCGGCGCGGGCGGCACAGAATCCCAGGATTGGGCGGAAATGCTTCTGCGCCTGTACACCCGGTGGGCCGCGCGGCGCAAGTACACGGTGGAGGAACTGGATTTGCTGCCCGGCGACGAGGCGGGCATAAAAAGCGTCACCCTGCGCATCGCCGGGCCGCACGCTTTCGGTTTTTTGAAAAGCGAGCGCGGCATCCACAGGCTGATACGCATATCCCCCTTTGACGCATCCGGGCGCAGGCACACTTCTTTTGCCTCGGTGGACGTAATGCCGGATGCGGGGAACGAAATTGAGCTGGACATCAAAGAAGCCGACCTGCGCATTGATATTTTCCGTTCCAGCGGCCCCGGTGGCCAAAGCGTGAACACCACCAGTTCGGCCGTGCGCGTGACGCATCTGCCCACAGGGATTTCCGCGCAATGCCAGAATGAAAAATCACAGCATCACAACAGGGAAACAGCTCTGCGCGTCCTCAAGGCGCGCCTGTACAATCTGGAGGTGCAAAAACGCGAGGCGGAACGCCAGGCCGAATACGCGGACAAGGAGGCCATTGCCTTCGGCAGCCAGATACGCACCTACACGCTGCAACCTTACCGCCTGGTGAAAGATCACCGCACCGGCCGCGAGGCCGGCGATGTGGACGCTGTGCTGGACGGGCAGATTGACCAATTTCAGCACGACTACCTCCTCCATCTCCATGAACTCCGGCACTGATTTCCGAACCGGGCTTCCGGCCGCAAGGCCGCGCAACGCGCGGCGGTTCACGAATGTTATCGCCGGAGAGCTGGCGCGCATTTCACGCGGCCGCGACGAGCTTTCCCTTGTGTGCGCGGCTGTGATTGATCGCGGGAACTTGCGGAAAGAGCTGGGCGCCGCGGCCCTGGCCCGCGCGGAGAACGCCCTTGCCTCGGCCATGCGTCCGGATATGAGGGAATGCGACAGCCTGGGACGGATTGCCGAAGGCCGGCACGCGCTGCTTCTGCCCGGTGTGGGGCTTTCCGCCGCGCGGCTTCGCGGGGAACAGACGCAGGCCTCCTTCGCGCGGAAAATGCGCCGCCAGTATAAAACCGGCGACCTGAAAATCACCTGCGCTCTCGGCATCGTCTGCATCGGCCGGGACGAACTGTGCGCCCCCGGGGACCTGCTTGAACGGGGCTGCCGCGCCCTGCAAAACGCCCTGGCGCAAAGAAATGTTCATATCTGTCTGGAGCGGCCCGCTCTCTCCGAACACTCCACCCTGGTGCGTTCCTGTGAGAAACGCTTTCTTTTTTTTGGCGAGGGATAATTATGGCGGCCAACTGTACATTGAGCGTTGCCGTACTGAGCGGCAAGGGCGGGGTGGGCAAAACGAACATTTCCCTCAATCTGGCCTGCGCGCTGCGCCAGGCGGGCTTTAACATCCTGCTTGTGGACTGCGACCTTGGCCTCGCCAACCTTGACGTATTGCTGGGCATTACCCCGCAAGGCAATTTGCAGGACGCGCTGCTCGGCAAAATCCCCCTGCGCGAGGCGCTTTACCCTGTGGAGCCCGACGGTTTTGACGTGTTGCCGGCGGCCTCCGGCGTACCGGAACTGAGCGAAATGAAAACGGAAACCCGCGATGTGCTGCTTTCACGCCTGGAGCCGCTGCTTGGACATTACGACTATGTGTTCATGGACACAGGCGCCGGTATTTCCGGCACCGTGCAGACCTTCGCGGCCATGGCCGCGGCCCGTATAGTGGTCATCACGCCGGAGCCCACCTCCCTGACAGACGGTTACGCCCTTGTCAAGGTGCTTCACGGCCGTTATAATCTGCGGGATTTTCTGGTGCTGGTCAACCAGACCGCCTCCGCCAGGGAAGCCAGGAGCGTCTATGACAAGCTGGCCGGCGCCTGCCGCCATTTTCTGCACCTGGAGCCGGTTTTTCTCGGCCATGTGCGCCAGGACAAAAAGGTGACCGAGGCCGTATGCAGACAGGAGCCGCTGTTACGCTACGCGCCGGGGTGTCCGGCGGCCCGGGACATCCAGGCGCTGGCCGCCGATCTGCAACGCGCCCGCCTCGGCATGGCGGATATGCTCTCCGGAAGAAAAATTTTGCGAAATTTGCAAGATTGAGGCAATCTTACCAAAATCGTTCAAGAATTGCTTTACATACCGCGCCAAGGTATATATGTTTGACATCCAGGCGCGCTGTGACAAAAACAGACCAGACCGGGGAGGCGAGATGAACAAAAGCGAACTTATCCAGACTTTGGCGGAGGAGACGAACATTTCCCCTGACGACGCCATCATGGTGGTCAATACGTTTGTCGAATCCATGAAAAAAGCCTTGCTCGCCGGCGACCGCATTGAAATTCGCGGTTTCGGCAGCTTCAAGATCAAGGAATACGGGGGCTATTCCGGACGCAATCCCAAAACCGGAGAAAAAATTTCCGTCGTTCCCAAACGGCTGCCCTTCTTCCGGGCCGGCAAGGAACTCAAGGAATTCATCAATCGATAAGCCCGCGTTGCGCGCATGCGGCTCATGCGTGAAGGGAGGAAGGCCATGCGATTTTCCGGCGTCCTGACGGCCCTTGTCACCCCTTTCAAAAATAACGCCGTGGATGAGGAAACCTGCGCCGCCCTGATCGAACGCCAGATCAGGGCGGGCATACACGGCCTTGTGCCCTGCGGGACGACGGGCGAGTCCGCCACCCTCACCCATGAGGAGCACGAGCAGGTCATTGAAATATGCGTCGCGGTGACGCGCGGCCGCGTGCCGGTGCTGGCCGGCGCCGGCTCCAACAACACCTCGGAAGCCGTGCGCCTGACCCGTTTTTCCCAAAAAGCCGGGGCTGACGGGGCGCTTTTGATCACGCCCTATTATAACAAGCCCACCCAGGAAGGCCTGTATCAGCACTTCAAGGCCATCGCGGAAGCCGTGGAAATGCCCCTTGTACCCTACAATGTGCCCGCGCGCACGGGCTGCAACCTGCTCCCTCCCACCCTGAGCCGTCTGGCCAGGGATTTTCCGCACATTGTCGGCGTCAAGGAAGCAACAGGCGACATGTCCCAGGGCAGCCGTATCCTTGAAGCCTGTCCGGAGAGTTTTGACGTTCTTTCCGGGGATGACTTCACGGCTCTGCCGCTCATGGCGCTGGGCGGCAAAGGGGTAATTTCGGTCACTTCCAATGTGGCTCCGGACCGCATGGTCGCCATGTGCGCCGCCGTCGCCGACGGAAACATGCCCGGGGCGGCGCGCGTGCATCACGCGCTCTTCCCGCTGCACGAAGCCATGTTTATGGAAACCAATCCCATACCCGCCAAAACGGCTCTCGCCCTCATGGGCCTGATGCGGGAAGAAATGCGGCTCCCCCTCTGTCCCTTGAGCAAATCCGGCAGGGAGGCCCTCATTGCCGTGCTGAAAAAGCAACGCCTGCTGTAGATTTGCCTGGTCGCCCGAAATCCGGCAAAACGGGAAACAGCGGGCATGGACGGCGCGAAACCCCGCGCCGATTATCACTTGCGGTTTTTTTCAAAAAGGGTTATGAATCAAAGTATAAACAGGCATACCATGCTTTTGCCTGGATTACGGTTTGGCGGGCAAAAACAATCACATCCACACAACTTGGGAGGCTTTATGAAATCATTCCGTGTCCTTGTCCTTGCCGCGGCTCTGATCCTGAGCTATGCGGCCGCGGCCGCGGCCGCGCCGGCGACATGCTCCAAAAAAATTGAAAGTTTTGATTTTGTTGTGGACTATTCCGGGTCCATGATGATGAAAAACAAACAGTTGAAGCAGGATAAAATCATTGTGGCCAAAACGGCGCTCAAACGCGTCAATGCGGCCATTCCCGCCCTGGATTACAACGGCGGCCTGCACACCATTTCGCCCAACAGCGCAATCCTCCAGCAGGGACTGTGGAATCGCGCCGCCATGGATGCCGGCCTGAACAAGCTGCGTTCCGGTTTTCAAGTTTTCGGCCGCATGACCAGCATGGGCGACGGCCTTCAGAAGCATGAACCCTTCGTCTCCAGCATGAAGCGCGATGCCGCCGTCATTCTGGTGACTGACGGCGACAACAACCGCGGCGTCGATCTTGTGGCAGTGGCCCGCCAAATTTACGCCGGTCAGCGCAACCTCGTCATTCACGTCATTTCCCTGGCCGACACCAAGAACGGTGAAGCCACCGTCAAGGCCATCGCGGCCATGAATCCGGCCAGCGTGATCGTGCGCGCCGAAGATCTGGCTACCAGCGACGCCGCTGTGGAGCGTTTCGTCCTGGCCGTCTTCTGCCGTGAAGCCCACGTCATCGTGCTGCGCGGCGTCAACTTCGCTTTTGACTCCTACGCGCTTGACAACAAGGCCCAGACCATCCTGAATGAGGCCGCCAACCTCATCAAGGCGGAATCCAACAAGCGTGTGCTGCTGACCGGCTGGACCGACTATATCGGTTCCGACGCATACAACCAGAAGCTCTCCCAGAATCGCGCCAATTCCGTCAAGACCTATCTTTCCAGCCAGGGTGTGCCGGCTGGCCGCATGTCCGCCATCGGCAAGGGCAAGTCCCACAAATACGACAACAATAGTGAAGAAGGTCGTTACATGAACCGCCGCACAGAGATTTCCTTTGAATAACCCCTGACCCGCGGACGGACAACACAACGATAAAGCCGGACGGCGGCGCCGCCCGGCTTTTATAATGAGGAATGCCATGCATGCTGTTCTTTCAGTGTTTCTTCTGAGTTTCACCCTTTTCACGGCGGGCTGCGCCGCTTCCGACGAAAACACGGGCGAGCCGCCGCAACCTGTGGCCGCCTCCCCCGCATCCCCTGAACCGGGTGCGCAACCTGTCGCGGCCAAGGACCAAAAGCCCGAAAGCGCCAAAAAAAACAAAGGCGCTTCAAGCGCGAAGGGGCGCAAGAGCGAGGAGCAGATTCACAGCGAACTGAATGACGTCGCGCGCAAGCTGACCGGACAGGCCGCGCGGACTGTCCGCCCCTCCAGGAGCGCCAAAGCGGTCAAAAAAGCGGGCAAAGAGGAACATGTGGCGAGCTTTGTGGAAGTGGACACAGTGGACGTGACCACCGAAATGCGCCCCGCCAAAGCGCCCGGCCTGTATGTGGGCATTATCCGCTATACCGAAAAACTTTACGAATGCCGCGGCGTGGACCAGAAAGCCGCCCTTGCGGCGCCCTGCCGGGAGGTCGGCAAGAGCAACCGCACAGAAATGATCATGTTTGACGGCAAGGCATGGCGGTATTGAGCGCCCGGTCCCGACGGGGGAATATCCCCGTTTCTCAGTCCGTTTCGGGCCTGAGCCGCTCCACAATCCACCGGGCGCACTGCCCGGGGTTCTTCCGTCCCGCATCGCAGCGAAGCGTTGCCCATGCTTTGTAGAGCGGATCACGTTCAGCAAACAGGGCGGAGAGCGTCTGGCCCGGCGCCATGACAAGGCCGCGATCCGGTTTGGCGGCAATGCGCCGCTCAATGACGGCGAAGGGCACATCCAGATACACCACGGCGCCCTGCCCCGTGAGGTGGCGCATGGCGGCCTCGTGGTAGACCGCGCTGCCGCCCGTGGCGATGACGGTGCGCGATGCCCTGATGGAGCAAATCATTTCCCCCTCGGCCCGTATAAATGTTTTTTTGTCCAATGCCTCGACAACGCGTTGGAGGGGGGCTCCGTAAGCCGCTTCCAGCAGATGATCGGTATCCATGTATGCCCAGCCCGTAAGGCGCGCGATTGCTTTGCCCACTGTGGACTTGCCCGCCCCCGCCATGCCGATGAGCGCGATGCAGGGAGCAGGACGCCGCGGAGCGGCGATAAACGCTTGCCTGGGCATTACAAATCCTGATGTTTACGGCGTTCCGGCATTTTGCTTCAAAACGCGCCCTAGAGCAATTTCAAAGTGAAATTGCCCTAAAGTTGCCTGTGCTTTTCGCCGATACGGAAACGGGAGGTTCGGTTATGCGTTTGCTTTTCCTGCTCAGTCTCTTGTTATGCCTGCCAAGTCCGGCTCCGGCCGTTGAGTCCGGCTTTTTGCCGCCTTCCGTCGCTTCGCCGGCCCGGACAAATATGACGGAAGCATGGAAGGCTTCCGGCGCGGCGCGCCTGTACTGGGGCGCCCTCGTCTCTCCACGGCAGATTCAGACGGGCGGGGCCTCGTTCAGGGATCCGGCGTCAATTCCGGAACTTCCCCTCGGCGCGCCGCCCTCCGCCCCCAAAAAAGGAACAAAACACAAAAAGGCAAAACCTCCGGCATCAGCGGCGCGGCAGGCTCCCGCGGATTCCGCCCCGGCGGCGCTTGAATCGCCCGCTCAAAAATGAACATGCCGCGCCGGCCCGGCCTCGCGTTCTTCCTGACAGGCGCGGCAAAGCCCTACGCCCGGCAAGGCCTCCAGGCGTTTCAGGGGAATGGGCTCGCCGCATTCCCTGCAGCAGGCCACACCGTTCACCCATTCCGGGCCGCCGCGGAAGGCCGCGGCGCGCACCCGCGCAAGGGCGGACTCCCTGTCCAGACGTTCCAGTTCCGTAGCCTGATCAAAAACATCCATTGCCTTCCCTCCACAAACAAAAAATTCACTGAACCTGCAACGCCCGCTCCAACTCGGCCACAAAGGCATCCAGATCGGCCTGCCCGACGACAAGAGGCGGGAGAAGCCGCAGAATTTTTTCATGGCTCAAATTGCAGACGTACCCCCTGTCGAGCAAATATTCCCAGATTTTCCGCGCATCGGACGCGAATTCAATTCCTGTCATCAGGCCGGGACCGCGCACTTCGCTGATTTTGCCCGGATAACGCGAGGCAAGATCTTCAAGTCTGCTCCTGAGATGCGTGCCGAGGGCGGCGGCGCGTTCCGCCATTTTGTCCCGCAGAAGTATTTCCACGGTTTTTGCGGCGACAGCCGATATCAGCTCGCCGCCTCCAAAAGTGGTCGCGTGTGAACCGGGCTCAAATCCCCCGGCGGCCTCTTCGGTGGCCAGTATGGCCCCCATGGGAAGGCCGTTGGCCAAGCCTTTGGCCACGCTGATGACATCCGGCCTGAGCCCGTGGAGCTGAAAGGCCCAAAATCTTCCGGTACGGCACATGCCGGTCTGCACCTCGTCACACATGAACAGGATATCCTTCTCGCGGCACAAAGCCTCCACCCCGCGCAGGTATTCGGCGGACAACGGCACAACGCCCCCCTCGCCCTGCACAACTTCCAGCAGCACGGCGGCTGTGGAGGGCGTGACGGCGCTTCCGAGGGCCTCAAGATCGCCGGCGGCGACCTGAACAAAACCTTCCGGCAGGGGGGCAAAGCCCTCGCTCAGGTTGTCCCGGGCGGTGGCGGCCAGTGTTCCCAGGGTCCGCCCATGAAAGCAGCCGGTCAGGGTGATGATTTCGGCGGCATCCCGTTTTTTGACATGGCGCATGTGCCTGCGGGCCAGCTTGATGGCGGCCTCGTTGGCTTCCGCTCCGGAATTGCAGAAAAAGGCTCTGCTGTGATGACTCGTGGAGAGCAGTTTTTCCGCCAGTTCAAGCTGGTTGCGCTGGTAGAAGAGGTTGCTCACATGCCAGAGCCGGCCGGCCTGCCGGGCCACAACCGCGCACAGTTCCTCATGGCTGTGCCCCAGGACGGTAACGGCGATTCCGGCGAGCAGATCCACATATTCCCTGCCGTCAACATCCCACAGACGCGCCCCTTTCCCCCGCGCAAAGGCCAGAGGGTAGCGGCCGTAGGTACGGCAAAGCAGGATCTCTTCCCTTTCTTTCACATCGGCAAAAGCTTGTGACACGGCAATTCCCTCCACTCAGAAATTCCCCGTATGGCCGAAACCGCCCGCCCCCCGCTCCGTTGGCGACAGGCGCGCGGTTTCCTCCCAGGTTGGCCGGACAACGGGCTGAAAAACAAGCTGGGCTATGCGTTCGCCGCGTTTGACAACACGCTCCGCCCCTGACGTATTCAAAAGAGGCACCAGGATTTCCCCGGTATAGTCCGGATCTATGATCCCCACTCCTTGGGCGACGGTAAGGCCGTCGCGCGCGCCAAGCCCGCTGCGCGAATAGACAAAGCCGGCGATATCCGGCGAACAGGGCTGGATGCTTACCCCCGCGGGTATGAACAACCGGCTGTGCGCGGCTATGCGCGCGCTTTCCTCCGCAAAACAGGCTCGCAGGTCAAAACCGGCGGAAAGGCCGGTGGCCGGCGTCAGAAAATCCCCTCCGCCCTCGGCGTAGAGAGCCCGCGCGTCTTCCCGCGCAAAAACAATGCGTACCCTGTTCGCGTCCATTGATCACCGGCCCGTTGTTTGTCGGCCCGTCGCGCGGTCCGGGTCCGTTACTTCGTGTGGCGGGTCTTCGGCGGAAAGCACCGCGCGGGCATGTTCCGCATCCCGCGCGATCTGCGCCCCGAGATGTTCCGCGCTCTCAAAACGCCGCTCCTCGCGCAGGCGCTCAACAAATTCCAGAGACACGCTTTGCCCGTATAGATTGACTGATTCCCCCGGTAAAAAGCTCTCCACCGTCACGGTTCCGCCGCCGAACGTCGGCCTTTGGCCGACATTTGTCACGGCGGGGAAACAACGCGAACCGTGCCGCATAAAGGTCGCGTAAACGCCGTCGCCCGGCAACAGGACTTCCGGCTTCGCCAGATTGACCGTGGGATAGCCGAGCCCCGCGCCGCGCTTGTCCCCGTGTGCCACTTCGCCGGAGAATCCGTACCTTCGCCCAAGCAGCCGGCCGGCGCCGCGCACGTCCCCCCGCGCTATCATCCGGCGCAGGCGCGTTGAACTGACAATGCCGTCATCCAGAAGCACCGGGGCAAGCCGCTCCAGCGTAAAACCGTATCGCGGGCCAAGGCCGCGCAATACCTCGATGGAGCCGCCGCGGTTTTTGCCCAGCGAGAAATCATACCCCACAACAAGGCGCCTCATGCCGAGGGCCAGAAGAAAACGGCGGATAAATTCCTCGGCCGACATGACCGCCATGTCCGGCGTGAAGGGCAGCTCCAGCACATTCTCCACGCCCAGGGCCGCCAGAAGCTTCATGCGCTCTTCCCGGCCGGCGAGCGGAATATGCCTTTGCGAAGCCAGCACACAGCGCGGATGCGGCGTGAACGTGACCAGCACGCCGCCGAGATTTTTTTCGCGGCACAGCTCAAGCGCGCGCCGTATGAGCGCCTGGTGCCCCAGGTGTACGCCGTCGAAGTTTCCGATGGTCACGCCCGTGCCGGAAAGCGGCAAAATGTCTTCAACGGAAGAGGCAATACGCATGGATGCTAAAGAAGCCTGTCAAAGATGTTTTTGTAGGTTTTGCGGATATGCAGCGCGAGCTTGAGGTTCAGGCTGCGCAAATCATGCGCGCTGTCGCCGAAAAAGGAGGCCATGTGGCGCGCCACCGGATTAAAATCCGCCTCTCCCGCCGGAGCCAGCATGACCCAGTACTCCCCGGCGCGCCTGAGACTTGTCTCGCTCATTTTGTCGGGATGGCTTTCCCGGTACCCGGACACAAAAACGGCGAACATGGCCTCAGCGTCCCGCGGAAAAGATTTTTCCAGCGCCAGACGCCAGAGGGCCATGTACAACCCCCTCCATTCCACAAGCATCTGACGGCGAAACAGAAATTGCATGCGACCGACTCCCATAAGTTCCAGTTCCGCCACAAAATCCATATCGGCAAGCAAGGCCGCGAAATTTTTCAGCGCCAGTTGTTCCACGCTTTCCGCTTCAAAATTTTTCGCCGCGTCCGGCATATCAGGCATTCTCTTTTGTCTCGCCGCCGCGCCGTCTGCGGCTTCTCCGCTTGCGCCGTTCCCTGGACGCGTCGTCGCCCCGCGCCGGCCTGTTGTCCGGAAAACGATTCTCCCGGAAGGATTCACGATGAAAATCGTCCAGAAGCATGGACAACAGGGCAGGGCCGCCGTCTTCCTCAGCGACGTTGGCCAGATCCCGCGCCAGCGTCGTGTACCGCGCCGCCCGCAGCCGCTCCAGCCCGGTCAGCTTGCGCAAACGCGACTCCAGAAGCGTCATGACGCGCGCCCCGGCCACACGGGCCACGTCCTCATCCGAAGGCAGAGGCAACTCCGCAATAGGGATGCCGTAATGGCGGGCAATGCGTTCAAGTTCCATGCGCTGCATCACGTCCACAAGGGCAATCACCGTTCCGGCGGCCCCGGCCCTGCCGGTGCGGCCGGCGCGATGAATGTAGCTTTCGCGTTCTTCCGGCGGTTCGTAAAGAAAAACATGGGACAGGGACGGAATATCTATACCGCGCGCGGCAACATCCGTCGCCGCAAGATAGCGCAACTCCCCGCAGCGGATTTTGTTGAGCACTTCCTCGCGCCGGGCCTGCGAAATATCCGAGGAAATTTCGTCGGCGCTGTAGCCAAAGCCCTGCAGCACCCCTGTCACATAGTGCACATTGGCCTTGGTGTTGCAAAAAATAATGGCCTGGGCGGGATTCTCCGTCTCCAGCAGGCGCACCAGCGCCCTGTCCTTGTCCATGGGCTTCACTTCGCAGAAAAGGTGGCGCACCTCGGCCACATGCACCTGTTTGTGGGAAAGGGAAAGCATGGCCGGCTGTCGCATGAATTCCTCCGCCAGCTTGAGCACATGCGGCGGATAGGTGGCGGAAAACATGCAGGTGTGCACAGGCCGTGACGGCAGCCAGCGCTGCACTTCCTTCATGTCCGGGTAAAAGCCGATTGAGAGCAGGCGGTCGGCCTCGTCAAAAATCAGGCAGCGCAGGTCGTCAAGGTTCATGGTACGGCGCAAAAGGTGATCCAGGATGCGGCCGGGCGTGCCCACAATTACCTGAACGCCGTCACGCAGGGCCTCTGTCTGCTGCCCGTAGCCGACGCCCCCGTATACGGCGGCTGAGGCTATGCCTGTATCGGCAAAGAGAACCGTTGTCTCGCGCGCCACCTGAATGGCGAGCTCCCGCGTGGGGGTGAGCACAAGCGCCTGCGTGGCTTTCCGCTCCGGTGAAAGACGCCGCAAAAGGGGCAGCAGGTAACAACCCGTCTTGCCGGACCCGGTGCGGGACTGCACCATGATGTCGCGCCCTCCGAGCAGATACGGCAAACCCAGGGCCTGCACGCGCGTCAGCGCCCGCCAGCCGGCACGGTCGCACGCCGCGCGCAGGGCTTCGGGCAAATCTTCCAGCGCTGCGGCGGGCAGGGCGTTCTCCGGCTCCCTGACGGAAATTTCCTCGGAAACTTCCGTTGCGGGAGGCTGCCCCGGCAGGGATGATGGCTGATTTTCCGGCTCGCCGTCCTCAAAAAAATGATTTTCTGTCATGAACTGTCTCCGCCGGAAAAACCCGGCGTCCGCAAAAACACGTTAACAGGCGTGTCCCGGCCGCCGGGCGGCCGGGACATCAGACACGCACCGGGAGCCATCCTGCCACAGAGCGCGTTTTTTCGCAAGACGCCATGCGTGGCGTTGACAGCCCCGCGAAATATACGTAAGCGGAGTGGCATGCGGCGGGATTTTCAATATTATCTGGAACTGTGGCGGAGGACTTTCCCCCGGCGCAGAAAACTGCTGTGGCGCGACACCTGGCTGCGGAACGGCTATTGCCGTGACTGCCGGTATTGCTGCGGCCCGCAGGACGACCCGACGCCTTTTCCCATGGCGCTCCTGCCGGGGCAGTTGCGGCCCGGCCTGGACGAGGATTTTTATCTGCTTGCCGGCGACACGGCCTATATCGCCGACAGGGGGTGTAAAGCGCGGGGCGACGGCGGCTGCCGCCTCACGCGGGAAAAACGCCCCGTTGCCTGCTCGCTTTTCCCGCTGGTGCTTGCCAACGGCGGCCTGTACCTTTACAAAATCTGCCCGGCGGTCATTTTTACCCCGCTCGCGGAGCTGTCCGCCTTGGGCCGCGACGCGGCGGCATGGCTGGCGGGCTTCCGCCCGGCGGAACTGCGTCATGTTTCCCTGGATCTGCCCGCGCGGACACTGGCGGAACGCTACATTTACCTGGATATCGCCGTCGCGTACCCCATGTGAACTCAATGCGCAATCCCCGGTTACTGACCGCTCCAGGATGCTGTGCCCGATTGTCGTGTGCCACTGCATCAGCCTCCGCTCATGTTCGTTTTGTGCCTCACCACTGCAATATCATGCCCAGACACCATTGAGCGTGAGCATTCCCCTGTTCAGCTGGTCAGCGGCCTTTCTGTACCATTCGACAGCCTTGGCGTCGTCCTTCGGAACGCCACGTCCGTTTGCATACATCCAGCCCAGATTGTGCTGAGCGTGAGCATGCCCTTGGTCAGCGGCCTT
This sequence comes from Desulfovibrio sp., assembly GCA_031291035.1. Classification (GTDB taxonomy): domain Bacteria; phylum Desulfobacterota; class Desulfovibrionia; order Desulfovibrionales; family Desulfovibrionaceae; genus Desulfovibrio. Next base: position 899 of record JAISLI010000043.1, on the reverse strand, counting down.
TCTGTACCACTCGGCAGCCTTGGCGTCGTCCTTCGGAACGCCACGCCCGTTTGCATACATCCAGCCCAGATTGTGCTGAGCGTGAGTATTCCCCTGTTCAGCGGCTTTTCTGTACCACTTGGCGGCCTTGGCGTCGTCCTTCGGAACGCCACGCCCGTTTACATACATCCAGCCCAGATTATATTGAGCGTCGGAATGCCCCTGCTCAGCGGCTTTTCTGTACCACTCGACAGCCTTGGCGTCGTCCCTCGAAACGCCTTGCCCGTTATCATACATCATACATCCATCCCAGATTGTATTGAGCGGCGGAATGCCCTTGGTCAGCCAAATTTTTCAATCTAATCAGGTCATTACTAGAATTTTTCTTTATGTGATACATCAGGTTTTGGAGTATCTACCTTTGGTCTATGTGATTCCTTATGCTTTGTATTTTTGAGTAATGATGAAATTAATTCTACAATTTTTCCGGGATGGATATCCTTTTCCGCCTGTACTTTCATGCCATCCGCCCAAGGAAAAAATGTCCGTTCGGCAGTGCCGGAACGTCGTACAATCGTCATACAGGCAAAACACCTACTCGTTCGCGGCGCGAATGTAAAGATTTTTCTTCATAATTTTCAGGGTACTCGAAGAAAAAATTTATAACATATTGGAATTACAGGTATTTATGCGATTTCGCCTGAAAATATTCCTCCGGCTTTTTAACGGGTTACGTCGTCCATTCGATTGCCCCGAGAACTGGGGTAGGCTACAACGTAGGCTTGGCCAATACGTTCCATAGAGGTATTCCCCGCGTATGCCGCGCAACGGGCAGAGCGGAATTACCGGAAAGCACGCCAGGCAATTCCCGACCAGGGCCAGACGGGTCGGCCATGTACCATCCTCAGGTATGGGCAGAA
>JAISLI010000042.1 GCA_031291035.1 Desulfovibrio sp. | reverse complement strand
CGTTTTTTGTCGGCCTCATGTCACTGCCCTCCTGTGGAAAACGGAAACGCCGCGAAAAGCGGAGCTTCCCGTTTGTTTTGCGGTATTGCGGGTGGATTGGGAAGGGACCGCGCGTTGGCTGCCCCCCGGTGGACAAGTCAGGTTTGAAAATGACGAAAAGGCCCCGCCTCCTTGAGCAAAGAAGACAGAGCCGGAAAGCCGGAAGAGGGGAACGCGGAACAGCGCGCCGGGATTGAAAAAAGGCGCGTTCCGGGGCGGAGTTAGGTGTGTATGTGCAAAAATCAGGCCAAAATCGCCGATTTCAGCCCGCGCGTCCATTCTTTTTTCCTTCCGCACTTTCATGCCGTCCGCCCAAGGCAAAAATGTCCGTTCGGCAGTGCCGTAACGTCGCACAATCGTCACACAGGCGAAACATCTACCTGTTCGCGGCGCGAAAGTAAAGATTTTTCTCCGAAATTTTTGGGGCACTCGAAGAAAAATTCATAACATATTGAAATAACAAATATTTATCAGATTTTTGCCTGTGTTCGCATCGTTCATTTCAAAGCAATTTCAAAGTGAAATTGCTCTAAAATTGATGCAAAAAAACCGGGGTCTGCCAGGAGGCGTCGCCCATATCAAATATGTCCAGACCCAGCCAGGCTTTCAGGATATCCTGCGGCCGCAGGGATTTTTTTTTCGGTTTGACCAGAAGCTTGCGCTCAAAAGGCACGCCGGTTTTTTGGGCAAGCCAGCGGTGGGCCGCTTCCTGCCCGCCCAGTTCGTCCACCAGCCCCAATTCCCTGGCTTCGCGTCCGGTAAAAATTTTGCCGTCGGCCAACGCCGCCGCATCCTGCATGGTCATGCGCCGCCCGTTGGCCACAATTTGGACGAACTGGTCATGCATGTCATTCAACACGGATTCAAAATAGGCTTTTTCCTCCGGGCTGAGCCCGCGCAGGTATGACCCCGCGTTTTTGTAAGGCGCGGTGACCAGTGTTTGCTGCCCCAGACCTATCTTGTCAAACAGCCCCTGCAACTGGGGTATGTCCATACGCACACCGATTGAGCCGGTAACCGTGGAGGGGTTGGCAAAAATACGCTCCCCGGCCATGCTGACCATAAGCCCGCCGGAGGCCGCCATGCCGCCCATGCTCACCGCCACGGGACGGTCTTTGCCGATCTCGGCGAGGGCGTTATAAATCTCCTGAGAAGCCGCGGCTCCGCCGCCCGGAGAATCCACACGCACCAGCACCCCCTTGACGCTTTCGCGCCGTCCTATCTCGCGCAGCCATTGCAGCGTGTCGCCGGCCTCCATAATCGCCCCGCGCACGGTCACAAGGGCCAGACGCTCCGGACCGCCGAACATCTCGTCCTCGTCGTCCCGCGCGGCGAAAAAACACAAAAAGGCCACAAGGGCCAGCCCGGCGCCCCAAAAAATAACCGGATGACGCCTGCGGAAGGGTCTGCGGAGCAACTGCCGCCACACTTCAACCGGAATCGCGCCGAGGGGGCAGGCGCAGCCCTTTTCCGGCGCGGACGCGCTCCGTGCCCGTTCATCCGGCAGCCCCTCAAAGGAAAATTGCTCGTCTCTCACCATGCTTCACCAAAACTTCCGTTATGATTTGAAGTCTCTCTTCAGGGAGGGGGCAATCCACCCGGCTCCTGCCCACCGGGCGGAATCAGTCGGCGGATGGAGCCGGCTGCGGATTGAAACCCGGCAACCCGTCTTGCGCCGCCCGCGGCCGCATCGGCTCGGGCCAGAGCTCGGCGGCCATTTCCCGCAATTTGTACTTCTGGATTTTACCGCTGGCCGTAAGCGGATATTTTTCAACGATGGCTATATATTTCGGAATCTTGAACCAGGCTATCTTGCCGCGGCAAAAGTCGCGCACGTCTTCGGGCTGAATTTCGGCGCCGTCCTTGGGAATGACGAAAGCCCCCACTTCCTCGCCGTACTTGCGGCTGGGCACGGCCACAACCTGCGCGTCGACCACGCCGTCCATACTGAGGATAAATTCTTCCACCTCACGGGGATAAACATTTTCGCCCCCGCGGATTATCATGTCCTTGATGCGTCCTGTCACGCGCACATAGCCCTTCTCGTCCATAACCCCCAGATCCCCGGAGTGCAGCCAGCCTTCAGGGCTGATGACAGCGGCCGTGTCCTCGGGCATTTTGTAATACCCTTTCATCACATTATAACCCCGGCAGATGATCTCTCCCACCTGGCCGCGCGGCAGCTCCTCGCAGGTGTCCGGATCGGCGATGCGCACCTCGATGCCGGGCATGGCGCAGCCCACGGTTTCACAGCGCAGCCTGATGGAATCGGCGATGTCCGACTGGGTCATCACCGGCGAGCCTTCCGTGAGGCCATAGCAAATGGTGATTTCTTCCAGATGCATCTCCTCCACCACGCGGCGCATGAGCGGTTCCGGGCACACGGAGCCCGCCATGATGCCCGTGCGCAGGCTTGAGATATCAAAGCGCCTGAAAAGCCTGTGTTCCAGTTCGGCCAGAAACATGGTGGGCACGCCGTAAATGGCGGTGCAGCGCTCGCTGTCCACCGCGGCAAGGGCCTGCAGGGGATTGAACGTCTCCAGAACAACCATTGTCGTGCCGTGGTTGACCGCGGCCATAACGCCGAGCACGCAGCCGTAACAGTGAAAAAGCGGCACAGTGAGGCAGAGACGGTCTTTTTCCGTAAAGTTCTGGTGGCGGCCTATCCAGTAGCCGTTCAACCCCACGCCCACATGCGTGAGCATAACCCCGCGCGGAAATCCCGTTGTCCCGGAGGTGAACTGCATGTTGATCACATCCCACGGATCAAGGGATTCCTGGCGGGCCTTGTATTCCTCGTCACTTGTCATGACGGACATGGCCAGGATTTCCGGCACGGAATACATGCCGCGATGTTTTTCCGCCCCCAGAAAGCAGACCCGCTTCAGATGCGGCAGCGACTCGCTGCGGATGTCTCCGCGCGGGCGCGTGCGCAGTTCCGGCACAAGGTTGTAGATGGTGCCCAGAAAATCGTGGTCCCGCAGGCCGTCTACAAGAAAAATATTTTCGCAGTCGGACTGGGAGAGCAGATAACGCAGCTCCTGCTCGCGATTATTGGTGTTCACGGTCAGCAGAATGGCCCCGATTTTGGCCGTGGCGAATTGCAGGGCTATCCAGTAGGGAACATTGGTGGCCCATACGGCCACTTTTTCGCCTTTGCGCACGCCCAAGGCCATGAGGCCCCTGGCGAACCGGTCCACAATGCCGGCAAATTCCCGCCAGGTCTTGCGATATTCGCGGTCGGCATACACAAGGGCCTCATTGTCCGGAAAACGGGCCACCGTGTGATCGAGTATCCGCCCCAGGGTCCATTCGCGCAATTCAAACCGCGCCTGCCGTTCGCGCACTTTTTCATCCATGACTTTTCCGCATGTCACGCGCTGTACATCACAACGAGGACTTCCGTCGCTTCGCCGCCGGCCGCGCCGGCATGATGCGGCACGATGGAATTGTAGTAGATCGTCTGGCCTGGCCCGAGAACATGTTTTCCGCGCCCGTAGATGACCAGCAGCTCGCCTTTGAGCACCAGCATGAATTCCTCCCCCTGATGGGAAATGAGCTTGTGTTTCTCCCCGCCATCAGGCAACATGGTAATGAGGAAGGGCTCCATATTGCGATCCGCCTTGCCGCTGGCCAAAGATCTGTACGTGTATTCCGGCCGCGCGTCATGGCCTGTCTGCAGAGCGCTTGCCACCTCCGCCCCGGCGCCGATGTGCGAGATGATGGGGTCGCGCACTTCCTGGTCATCCAGAAAAGTGCCCAGGCGCACTCCAAGGGCGCGGGAAATTTTTTGCAGCGGCCCCAGACCGGGACAGACCTCGCCGCGTTCCATTTTTTCGATGAATTCCGGCTTGAGGCCGGTGTTTTCGGCCAGATCGGACGGGCCGAGCCCGCATCTCTCGCGAAAGGCGCGGATGCGCGCGCCGATGGCGGCATCGTTGGGCATGGCGTACTCCTGCACATTTTCACGGTTGGCTGCGCAAAAAGAGCGTGTATCAGAAAACCCTGGCTTTCCGCAAGACAAATAGCGCGGACCGACCGGATTTGCCGACTGGAACTGTCCGGCTTTTTATGCTATCGCTGGGAAAAACTCCGGAGGACGCATGTCGGATTTGAAGGCCGTATACCGCACTGTGCAGAAAGAGGATTTTCCCGAAAATTTGACCATTGAAGTGGGCGGGGAAAAACTTGTCTATGAAAAACGAATCTGGAACCTCAACGGGGAGAAAAAAGGCTTGCGCTACGGGGAAAACCCCGATCAGCCCGCCGCGCTTTACGCCCTCAGAAAGGGGCCTCCCGCCTGCGGCGGCTTTGCCCTGCGCGGACCGGGGGACGGCATTGTTTCGGCCCTTACCGAAGGGCAGATGATTCAGGCGGGGAAACACCCCGGAAAAACCAATCTGACGGATGTGGACAACGGGGCCAATATCCTTCAATATCTCACCGCGCGCCCGGCGGCCGTCATTTTGAAACACAACAATCCCTGCGGGGCCGCCTGGAGCGACGGGGGCATTGCCCAGGCCCTCGCCCGCGCCGTGCGTTGCGATCGCATTGCCGCTTTCGGCGGCGCCGTGGTGGTCAACCGGGCCTTCAGCCGCGAGGCGGCCCGACTGGTGGCCGAAGCCTATTTTGAAGTGGTGGCCGCGCCGGCATTTGAAGAAGGGGCGGCGGACATTTTGAAAAGCCGCGGGAACCTGCGCATCATGGAATTGCCCGGCCTGGGACGCCTTGAGGAATGGCGGCGCTCGGTTTTTCTGGACATAAAAACCCTGGCCGACGGCGGGCTTGTGCTGCAAAAATCCTTTGTCAACCGCATCGGCGCGGATGCGGACTTTTTGCCGGCTGAAGCGACCACGGCGGAAGGTCTCGCCGTTACGGCGCGGCGTCCCTCCGGACCGGAATTTGAAGACCTGCGTTTTGCCTGGGCCGTGGAGGCGGGTGTAGCGTCCAATTCCGTCATTTTTGCCCGCGACGGGGCTACCCTCGCCATCGGCGCGGGAGAGCAGGATCGCGTGGGCTGCGTGGAGCTGGCCGTGTACAAGGCGTATGCCAGGCACGCCGACGCCCTGGCCTTTGACGAATATGCCCTTTCCCTCTACGAGCTCAGACAAAAGGCCGCGAAAGAAGAAGAATTTCAGGAAAAACTGGCGGATATCGAGGCCCGCGCCAGAGCGGCCCGCGCGGGCCTCGCCGGATCCGTGCTGGTGTCCGACGGATTTTTCCCTTTCCGCGACGGCGTGGACGCGGCCATACGCGAAGGCGTGGCGGCCGTCGCCCAGCCGGGAGGCTCCCTCAGGGACGCGGAAGTGATCATGGCCTGCAATGAAGCCTGTCCCCCGGTGGCCATGGTGTTTACCGGCCAGCGTTCATTCAGGCATTAGGGCGGGATTCATGCCTGTGAGGCTGCCGCGTCTCTGCGTTTCCGCGATCTCCGGCGGAGGGGGCAAGACCCTGCTCTCCCTGGGGCTTGCGCGCGTCCTGAAGCGCATGGGCCTTGCGGTCAAGCCGTTCAAAAAAGGGCCGGACTATATTGACGCGGCCTGGCTTTCCCTGGCGGCCGGCGAACAGGCCACCAACCTGGACCCCTGGTTTTTGCCGCGGGACCGCCTGCGGGCCCTCTTTGCGTACGCCATGTCGCAGTCGCGGGGGGAGATCGGACTCATAGAAGGCAACAGAGGCATTTTTGACGGCCTGGACGCGGCGGGTTCTTGCTCCACGGCGGAACTCGCCCGCTGGCTGGCCTGCCCCGTGGTCATCACTCTCAACTGCACCAAAATGACCCGCACGGCGGCGGCGCTGGTACAGGGCCTGCGCGGTTTTGAGCCGGACGTCGCGGTGCGCGGGCTGGTGCTTAACCAGATAGGCTCGCCGAGGCACGAGACGGCTTTGCGCCGGGCATTGGAGACGCATACGGATGTCCCGGTACTGGGCGCTCTGCCGCGCCTGACGGAAAATCCGCTGCCGGAACGGCACATGGGCCTGGCGAGCTTTGGCGAGGGACTCTCGGAAAGGGCGGAGGCCGTTCTTGACAGTCTGGCCGATTTCGTGGGCGCCCATGTGAATGTGGGGGCCCTGCTCGCCGCGGCGCGGGCCGCCCCCGATTTGCCGGAAGAAAAACCTTTCCGGGGGGCTGAGGATGAATCGCCCCGCCGGGGCCGTCAGACAGGAACAGCCGCGGCAAAGACTCCGCGCATCGGGTATGTGCGCGACGCGGCCCTGTGGTTTTACTACCGGGAAAATCTGGAAAGCCTTTCCGGAGCCGGGGCGAAGCTGCTGCGCCTTTCCCTCTTCGACGGCCGCCCCTGGCCGGAAATGGACGGCCTGTACCTGGGCGGCGGTTTTCCCGAAGACACGGCGGCGCAATTGCGCGATTCGCCCCACCTGTCCTGGCTGCGGGACATGGCGCGCCGGGGCATGCCCATCTATGCCGAATGCGGCGGCTTCATGCTTTTGGCGCGAGGGATAGAACGGGAGGGGCAATTGTGGCAAATGAGCGATATTTTCCCCGTAATCACAAGATGTTGCGCCAGGCCGCAAGGGCTTGGTTATGTGAGCGCCAGCGTGACGCGGCGCAATCCCTGGTTTTCTGCGGGCACGCGGATTCGCGGCCACGAATTTCACTATTCCCGCTGCGAATGGTGCGGGGAACCCCCTGCCGCCGCATTGCGGCTTGAACGGGGCACGGGCATGGGCATGATCGCCGGCGAGGCCTGTGACGGCCTCGCGTTCAACAATGTTTTCGCGCTCTATACGCATATTTTTGCCCCCGCCGTCCCCTCCTGGGCGCGCAATTTCGCGCGCCTGACGCTTGACTGGAGAAAGGAGTGACGATTGCCGAAAGTCAGCGTGATTATTCCTGTCCGGAATCTTTGGGACATGACGGCGGCCTGCCTGCGCTCCCTGGCCGAACACAGCGACGGCATTGCGGATTGCGCGGACGGCGGCCTGGAAGTCCTGGTGGTGGACAACGGCTCCAATGACGCCACGGCGGAGCAGTTGCCCGCCCTGGGGCGCGGCCTTTTCGGCGGAAGTTTCAAAGCCCTGCGCCTGCCGCGGAACATGGGCTTCGCCGTAGGCTGCAATGCCGGCGCGCGCGCGGCCTCGGGCGATCTGCTTTTTTTTCTGAACAACGATACCAGGGTCACGCGCGGCTGGCTGCCCCCTCTTGTCAAAACCCTTGAGAACCCCCGTACGGGCGCGACAGGCCCCCTTCTGCTTTATCCGGACGGCAGGGTGCAGCATTGCGGTATTGCTGTTTCGCCTTTTCGCCGTTTATGGCATCTTTACGAATTTTTTCCCGGCGCGCACATGCTGCCCCGCAAGCAACGGCCGTTGCAGGCCATTACCGGCGCGGCCCTCATGTTGCGGCGGGAGCTCTTCTTTGAGGCCGGAGCTTTTTTTGAAGAATACCTTAACGGTTTCGAGGATATGGATATTTGTTGCGCATTGCGCCGCAAAGGCTACGCCCTCGCCCTGACGCCGCAGAGCGTTGTTGTGCATTACGCAAGCCAGACGCCGGGCCGTTTTGAGGCCGACCAACGCAACGCCGCTCTGCTCACCAGCCGTCGGGGAGCGGATATCCGCCCGGACTTGCATTCGCTGGCGGCGCGTGACGGCTACCTTCTGCGCGTCGGGCCGACGCTGACCGTCTGGCTGACGTTGCGCGAAGAGCCGGAAAAATCCCTCAATGCCGAACTTGCGGAGCGCGTGAAGGCCGGGCCCGATCTTGCGGAGGCGTTTCTGGAACAGCGTCTTGCGGAAGAACCCCTGTGGCTTGGCGGGCATTTGCGGCTCATTGATCTGCTGGAGACCCGCGGCCGGCATCGCAAGGCCATCTCGGCCGGACTGTCGGCCCTTGATTTTTTCCCTTTGCCCCAGGTGCAGACGCGTCTCCTGCGCCTTGCCGGGCGGGAAGGCATGGGGGAAGAACTGGCCCCGCTCCTGCATCGCTTGGCCGAAGAGGCGAATTCAAAGGCCGAAGATTTTCGCCCGGTGGTGCTGGCCGCCCGGCGCGATGCCCGCGGCCGCGGCGACGCCCTCCTGACGCGGATCATGGATGACTGGCTTGTGCGGCATCGCGACGCCGGAATCAAACGAAACCCGCTGTCCTAGAGCATTTTGCTTTTGAAACGCTCCCTTCGGCGCTTTACGGCGAAACGCGGTTTCGCCCCGCCTCCAGAGCAATTTCAAAGTGAAAATGCTCTGGAGCAAATTGACTCAGTATCTGGCCGCGACCAGTTCGGAAAGGTCGCGTTTGGGCACATGGTGAACGCCCTGCGCGTCCCTCCAGTAAGTAAAGGAAGCGTCGGCCGGCATGGGAGCGACCACGCGTATTTCCCCGGCCACGCCAAAACCCAGCACCAGGGCGATCTTCATGTCCGAAGGTATGTTGAGGAGTTCCGGCGCGGCCGTCTGGTCAAAGGACTGGATCATGCAGCAACCCCAGCCGCGGCTGGCGGCGGCAAGCTGCATGGTCTGCGCGGCGATACCCACGTCGTAACATACTAGATGGTTGCCGTTCCCGGGCATGAGTATGGCGATGAATGCCGTGGGGCGCTCGCCGGGATGCGGGCCGCCCCAGTCCTTGAGAGCGCCGGCCCAGCGGGTCAGGGAAAAAAGCTTGCGGCACGTTTCCCCCCGGCTCACCAGCGTGAAGCGCAAAACCTGCGCGTTTCTGGCCGAAGGGGCCAGTCTGGCGCACTCCACAAGCCATTCCAGGTCCGTCATGGCCAGGGGCTTGTCCTCCTTGAAACGGCGGCAGGTGCGGGCCGATTCCATCAACTCTTTGAAGTCCATATACGTCTCCCGTTTTTGTTTCAGCAGGCGGTCACGACATCCAGACTGTCGCCCGTCCGCACGCGCCCCCCGCGCAGCACTTTGGCGAATACCCCCTGAGTGGGCATAATGCATTCGCCCATGCTGTGAAATATCCGGCAACGGGTGTGGCATTCCTTGCCGATCTGCGTCAGCTCCAGCAGGACCTTTCCGCAGGCAAGGCGCGTGCCCGGCGGCAGGGCCGCAAAATCAATCCCCCGCGCCACAAGATTTTCGCCAAAACAGCCGAAGGGCGCTGTGGCCCCGCGGCTGCGGAAATCCTCAATGCGCTCCAGAGCAATCAAACTTACCTGACGGTGCCAGTTCCCCGCGTGGGCATCGTTTTCAAACCCGTGCCCTTCTATCAGCAGAGCGGATTCCACGGGTTTTTTGGCCGTTCCCTTACGCCCGCTTATACAGATGGCCACTATTTCTCCCATGACGACTCCGGGGTTTATGTCCTGTCAATCACGCGAAGGGCCGGGACGGCCCGTAAACGCTCCCGGCCGCTATGCCGGGCGGCAGTCGGCGCACAGACCGTAAAGATTGTGCACATGTCCGCTCAGGGCGAAACCGTACTGTTCCGCCAGCTCCCGTTGCAGTTTTTCAATGCGCGGATCGAAGATTTCCAGTATTTTCCCGCAACTGAGACAGACGAGATGATCGTGATGGCTCTCCGGCCGGGCCACTTCATACCGGGCAATGCCGTCGCTGAAGCGGCTTTCCGCCGCCAGCCCGGCGTCACAGAGCAGTTTCAGCGTACGGTACACGGTTGTCTGGCCGATGCCGGGATCAAGCGCGGTGATATGCTGATAAAATTCTTCCAGCGAATGATGACCGGGGAGTTCAAAAAAAGCGGCCGCGATGGCGCGCCGTTGTGTGGTGGTGTTCAGGCCCTTGCGGGACATGAAGGCCAAAAAATCCTTCAAATCCACGTTTTTTTCGTCATTCATGCCGTCTTCCCGTTCCCTGAAGCATCTTCACCGCGCAAAATTTGCCGCACATGGCGCAAACCTCTTCATTTTTGTGCTCTTTCCGGCGTATGCGCACCTGGTCCGGATCAAGAGCGGCCTTTGCCATACCCTGCCAGTCGAGCGCCTTGCGGGCCGCGTTTATCGCCGCCTCCCGCGCGAGGGCCCCCGGCCTGCCCAAGGCCACTTCACCCGCATGCGCCGCGACGCGGCTTGCCATCACCCCGGCGCGCACGTCGTCCTCGTCCGGCAGGGTCAGATGCTCCGCCGGCGTCAAACAGCACAAAAAATCCACACCGGCCTCCACGCCCACCGCCCCGCCGATGGCCCCGGCGATATGGTCATAGCCAGGGGCGCTGTCGCAACACAGGGGACCAAGGACATACAGGGGGGCGTCGCCGGTAAGCCGCTTGATGCCCTGTATCTGGCCGCGCACCAGATGCAGCGGAACATGGCCCGGCCCTTCAATCATGCACTGCACGCCGCGGGCGCGCGCATAGGCGGCAAGGGTTCCCAAATTGATCGCCTCCTCCCACTGGGCCGCGTCTCCCGCATCCACGCCCGCGCCGGGGCGCAGGCCGTCGCCTAGGGACAGGGTGACGTTGTGCGGCAGGCAGATGTCAACGAGGCGGTCAAAATATTCCAGCAAGGGATTTTCGCGGTTGTTTTCAAGCATCCAGCGCGCCGTCATGGAACCGCCGCGCGAGACAACGCCCATGACGCGTCCCGCGTCCACGGCCATTTGCGCGCCGCGCCGCGAAAGCCCGCAGTGCACTGTCATAAAATCCACGCCCTGTCCGGCCTGTTTTTCAATTTCGGCAAAAAGGTCATCAGGCCGCATCCCGGCAATCGCGCGCCCGGCGTCAAGAATTTTCTGACCGACGGCATACATGGGCACCGTGCCGAGGGGTTTCGGGCAGGCGGCAAGAAGACCGGCGCGAATGGCGTCCAGATCGCCCGCCATGGAAAGATCCATCACGGCGTCCGCTCCGGCCTCAAGAGCGGCCTCCAGTTTGCGCCTTTCCTTTGCGGGGTCGTTGCACAAGGGGGATGTGCCGATATTTGCGTTGACCTTGACCCGCGCCGGCCGGCCCACCAGCGCGGGGACAAGTTTTTTGTGGCCGGGATTGCCCAGAAGAACCATGCTGCCGGCCTCGATCCTTTCCGCGACGATCGCCGGGTCAAGGGCTTCTTCCCTGGCCAGATCCCGCAGATGATTGTCCAGAAGACGCCTCAGGACGGCATTTTGTGCAAAGTGCGCTGTTGTCATAACACGTCCTCTCCGCCGGCGGACTTTTCCCCGGACGGGGTTGCGGGATGGAGTATATGCCCTGACAAAACCTTCTGTAAAGCAAAAAGGCATTGCCATTCACGCCGTTCCGGCATAAAAGGGAACATGCCCCGTAACCGTCTGTCAAGCCCGCTCACGTGGCCGGTCTATTCCTTTATGGTGGCGATTGCGTCGGGCGCGCTGTTGCTCAGCCTCCCTGTCTGCCAGGCGCCCGGCGGCGACCTCCCCTTTCTGGACGTCCTGTTTCTTTCGGCCTCGGCCGTATGCGTCACCGGCCTGACGCCGGTCGACATCAGCGCCGCATTGAGCCCCACAGGGCAGGGCGCCTTGCTTTTTCTCATACAGTTGGGCGGACTTGGCGTGATGACCTACACGAGCATCATCTTCCTCCTGTGGCGCGATTATGTGCCCTTTAACAGCCGTGAAGCCGTAAGCCAGAGCCTGCTTGGCGGCGACTTCAACATAAAGGCCTTTCTCTGCCAGGTGCTTGCCCTGGTTTTCGGCATTGAAGCGGTCTGCGCCGTGCTGCTCCACCAAATCGACCCGGACTATTTTTCTCCGTTCAATGCCGTGTTCCACGCGGTTTCAGCCTTCTGCAACGCCGGTTTCAGCCTGAATCCCGACAGTCTCACGGCTTTTCGGAACAACGCGGCCGTCAACGCCGTGATCATGTGCTCCGTTTTCCTGGGTGGCATAGGCTTTGGCGTCCTGCGGGAACTGCTCGGCATGGCCACGGGGGGGTGGATGGGCGCGCCGGTGCGCCACTTCAGCCGTTTCAGCCGTCTTGTGCTCAAAACAAGCCTTTTTTTGACAGGCGTGGGAACATGCCTGGTTTTCTCCATCGAATTTTTCCGCGCGGGCGGCGAAAAAACGCTGCGCGGCGGCCTCGACCTGCTCATCACGGCGTTTTTTCAGTCTGTCGCAGCGCGCACGGCGGGATTTTGCACCGTGGATATCCTCTCCCTCAGCGAAGCGAGCCTGCTCGTCTACATGATATTGATGTTCATCGGCGGCGGGCCGGGTTCCTGCGCGGGCGGCATCAAGGTAGTCGCCTTCAGGGTGCTGGCCGGCTACATGGCGGCGCAGTTTCGCGGCGACAGGCAAATTGTGCTGGAGCGGCGCGGCGTGCCGGAAGAAAACGTCACCCGCGCCCTGACCCTCTTTTTTCTCTACACCATTGTGATCGTCCTTACCACATTTTTGCTGACCATTACGGAAAACGGCATGGCGCGCAGCGGCCAGGGCGTACCCCTGTTGCGCGTGCTTTTTGAGGCGGTCTCGGCTCTGGGAACCGTCGGCCTGTCGGCCGATCTCACGCCGGAACTGAGCGGGGAAGGCAAGATTCTTATTATCATCAACATGTTCGCCGGGCGCGTGGGCCTGTTGAGCCTGCTCATGGCCATACAGAGCCTGCGGTCCAAAAAGGCCTGCCTGATGGCGGAAAGCCAGTTGCCCATCGGCTGAGCGACAAACGCAATTCCGCAACACTGAACGCGGCCGGAGGAATGACCCATATGTCAGCGAAAAAATTGGAAATAGGCGTTATCGGCCTTGGCAAGTTCGGAATGCGCATGTCCACCGCACTGGTCTCTCTGGGTCATACCGTTCTGGGCATCGACATGTCCGACGCGCGCGCGCAGATGGCGGAGGATTCCCTGGATACCGTATACAAGGCCGACGCGACCAATCTGAACGTGCTCAAATCGCTACGCGTGCAGGAGCTCAACTGGGTGGTGATCAGCGTGGGGCAGAGCGTGGAGCAGTCTCTCATCATCACGCTCAACGTGCAGGAACTGGGCGGTCCGAAAATCTGGGTCAAGGCCTCCAATGAGGAACACCGCAAAATACTCCAGCGCCTCAGGGTGGACCGCGCCATAGTGCCGGAAATGGAAGCCGCCGTCATGGCCGCCCACCAGTTGAGCAATCCCGGAATGCTGGATCTCATCCCCAAATACGGGGGCATCGCCATTCAGGAACTGCGCGTGGAGGAGTGGGACGGCAAAAGCCTTGTGGAACTGAACCTCATGCACAGTTTCGGGGTCATGGTCATGGGCATACGCCCGGCCGGGGAACGGGCATTTGTCTTTGTGCCGCCGGCCCGCACCGTGCTGCGCAAGGGCGACGCCCTGGTTGTGGCGGGAAGGCCGGGTTCCATGGGAGAACTGCGCCCCTGAGCGCTCCGCTGCCAGCCGGCGGCCTCAAGGGTAAAAACGGCGGGATGGGGCGCGGTCAGTCCGCGAGTTTTTTCGCGCGGTTCTCGTTTTCATCCCTGTAGAGTTTGTAGGTCACGGAATCAATGAGGGCCTGCCAGCTCGCCTCGATGATATCGCAGGAAACCCCTACCGTCACCCATTTGCCGCGTTGGTCGGCCGATTCTATGAGTACGCGCACCACCGAACCCGTGCCCCTGAATTGTTCCGTGGGGGACAGCACACGCACCTTGAAATCGACAAGGCGCATTTCCTTCAGGCGCGGGTAAAAACCTGAAAGAGCCTTGCGCAGCGCGGTGTCCAGGGCGTTTACCGGCCCGTCGCCAAAGGCCGCCGTGTGCTCGATGGCCCCTTCCACTTCCAGCGTGACCGTCGCTTCCGAGAGGGGGCTGTCATCGTTGCGCTGCCTGGATTCCAGCACGCGAAAACGGACAAGTTTGAAAAAATCCCGCACTCCGCGGCGGCCGAGTTTGCGCAGGAGCAGAAGCTCAATCGAAGCCTCCGCGGCGGCGTAGTCGTACCCCCGGCTCGCCTTGTCCTTGAGTTCCGCCAGGAGACCTTTGACGACAGGTTCGTCCTTGTCCAGATGGAAACCGAAGCGCCGCGCCGCGGAGACGATATTGCTGCGGCCGGCCAGTTCGGTCAGAAGCACGCGCTGGGCGTTCCCCACCAGGGAAGGGGAGATGTGTTCGTACAACGCGGAATTGCGGTTGACAGCGCTTACATGTATGCCGCCCTTGTGGGCGAAAGCGGAACGCCCCACAAAAGGCTGACGGCTGAAAGGCACCATGTTGGCGACTTCCGACACATACGCGGAGACATCGCGCAACATGGCCAAACGTCCTTCAGGCAGGCAACGGCAGCCGCGGCTTTTTATTTCCAGCACGGGAATGAGCGAACAGAGGTTGGCATTGCCACAACGCTCGCCAATTCCGTTAATGGTTCCCTGCGCCATGACGGCCCCCGCCTCCACGGCCGCCAGGGCCGTAGCCACGGCCAGATCGCAATCGTTATGGGTATGTATGCCCAGCGCCGCTTCAGGCAAGATTTCGCGCGTCCGGGCCACCGCCCCGCCGACATCGCGCGGCAACGCGCCGCCGTTGGTGTCGCACAGGACAAGAATATCCGCCCCGGCCTCGCGGGCCTTTCCGAGCACGGCCAGGGAAAATTCCGCGTCGTCGGCAAGGCCGTCGAAAAAATGCTCGGCGTCAAAAAAAATCTCCCGACCGGCCTGCTTGAGGAAGGCCACCGAATCATACACGATTTCAAGGTAGCGTTCCGGCGTGAGGCGTAGCGCCTGGCGCACGTGAGCGAGCGAACTTTTGCCGACGATAGTCAGTGTGGGGGCGCCGCTCGCGAGGAGGGCGGCAAGAATTTTGTCGTTGGCGGGCGTACCGGAAGGATGATGCGTTGAGCCGAACGCCGCGATGCGGGACATCTTGAGAGGGCGGGAGGCGATTTCCCTGAAAAACGCCGTATCCACGGGGCTGGCGCCGGGCCATCCTCCCTCGATGTAGGCGATTCCCAATTCATCCAGCTTCCGGGCAATTCCGAGTTTGTCCTCCAGGCTGAAGTTGACGTCCTCTGCCTGGTTGCCGTCCCGCAATGTTGTGTCGTAAATGGTGATGTTTTTCATCAAAAATTCCTCTATGGTTTGAAACCTCTCCCTTCAGGGAGATTGCGGCTTGACGCCCGGCAAAGCCGGGCATATCATTCCGGCAACCTCTTCCTTCAGGGCGGGGCAATCCGGCCGGCGGATGGCTCCGGCTGTGGATTGAAACATCAAAATCGTCATAAAAGCAAGGCATATTCGAGGGGGGGCCGCCGCAAAACAGCCCAAAAGCCGTTGACGCGGCGGCGCGCCGTGTTTACACTGAATGTTTACACTGACGGCCGAAAGAACAGGGAGAGTCCATGCCCGCACAGCAGGAAACCTTTCAGGGGGCGGTCGCGCAGGTTTTGGAAGCCGTCATGTTCGAAAACTGGCTGCGCTTTTATTTCCTCACGCAAAAAACCGACGACGCCTCCGGGGGGGACGACGGGGCGCGGCTGTTTGTCGCCGTGCCGGACAAGGGCATGGAGCGCATCAGGGAGGAGTACGCCCATCTGCTGCCCATGGCCGAGGCCATGAACGGCCGGAAAGCGGATTTTGAAACTTCCCGCCGGGCTGTCTGCGCCTTCGTGCTGGAGCGGCTTGACGGAAAAACCATACCCGGGGATATGGCGGGCATTGTCCTGGAAAGCGCGAATTTCCAGACCCAGCTTCAACTTTTTAACCTCTGGGTGCAATCGCACGAAGACCAGCTTGACGAGAGATTTCTGGATTTCGCCACGTGGCGCTCTCTTTTTGCCAAGTGGCGGCAAAGTTCCGAAGTACGCGATTTGGCTGAAAAATTGCTTGTCTCCGGCGGGATGGGCGGTCAGGCGGAGAAAGCCCCGCAATAACCGGGCCCGAATTCATGCGCCGGAGCGAATTAACGAAGGGCCGTTTCGCTCATTGTCTTGAAGCGATCTGCCGCACCAGTATTTCATCATCCGGCCGGATGCGCCTGTCCGGCGTCAGAAAAAATTTTCATCAAAAATTTCTCATTTATTTTTCCAGTCCGGCCCGCATGGCATTCGTCTTGTTCAGGCCGTCCTTGTAGGCGAGAATTCCCTCTGCCAGTCCTTCGGCCAAGGCGCGGCGGTAGTCCGGGTCCGCCAGATTGGCGGCCTCCGCGCTGTTGGTGCAGTAGCCGAGTTCCACCAGCACGGCGGGCATGTGCGCGCCGATGAGCACATGAAAGGGCGCGGCCTTGACGCCGTTGTCCCTGACCGTAAAATCCTCCCGTTTGAGCCGAAGAACGGAAAAGCGCTGGATGTCCCTGGCGAGGTTGCGCGATTCTTCAACACGCGCGTTGAGCATCACATCCGCCATGAGGCGCTGCATGTCGCCCAGGCGCCGGCCGCCGGCGGCGTTTTCCAGAGCCGCGACGCGCGCCGCCGCGGCATTGGCCGCGAAGTCAAGGTAGTAGGTTTCAAAGCCGCTGACGGAGGGGTCCTCATTGGCGTTCACATGCACGGAAACGAAAAGGTCCGCCCGCGCCTCGTTGGCCTTCCGGGTTCGGGCCCCCAAGGGGATTGTCTTGTCCGTGGCGCGGCTGTAAACAACTTCCAGGCCCCTGTCTTCCAGAAGACGCCCCAGCGTCCGGGCGACATCCAGGGCGACGCGGCATTCCAGCACATTGTGGCCGATCGCGCCGGGATCCCGGCCGCCATGTCCGGGGTCTATAAAGACCGTGCCCACGGTCAGGCCCAGCTGGTCCGCCATGGCGCCGGGACGGCTGGTTCCCGTGTCGGCCTCGGCCATGCGCGGTTGCGCCGGTTCGAGCCATGTCCGTGCCTTCCGCAGTTCTTTCCGCGGGGATGCGGATTTTCTTGCGGCCCCGGCGCGGACGACGACACGCCCCGGCGTCTGGCTGATTGCGATCTCAACTTTCCGGCTGAAATCAATATCCAGCACTGTGGCGTCATTTTTCCGGCTCGCGCGGACGCGGCGCAAAAGGCTGCCGTTCACGGCAACACCCTCTTCCATTTCCTCGGCGGCCAGCACCTTGTCCAGAATGAGCCGCATGCGTCCGCCGCCGTCGCGCGGTTTGAGCATACGGCTTGCGCAGGCGGCCGGCCCGCTCAATATGAGGGTGATTTCCACGCTGTCCTCGTCCTTGGAATTCCAGGAAAGCATGGTCAGACGCGTGGGAGCGACTTTTTGGGCGCTGCCGGGCTGGGGCGGGATTTGCCGGCCGGCCCGTGCGGCATGCGCATCAGCCGCTTCAGGTTTTTCGGCCGCGGCCGGCCCGCGCGCC
>JAISLI010000041.1 GCA_031291035.1 Desulfovibrio sp. | reverse complement strand
TTCCGGGTGGTGAACGGCTTTGACGAGATCATGTCCGGGCAGACGGTGTATGTGACGGCCGACGGCATGTATCTGGCCGAAGTCGCGCCGCCGCGACCGGCAAGCCCGCTTGCCCGGGCCGCTCCGTCTTTTTACGCCAGCGCACAATTTGCGGGACTTTTCGTCAACATATCCATATACCTGAGAGATGGCAAATTTTCCACAGATTTTCCGGAAATTCATTCGATTGCCCCGGAAGTCGGGAAGAACCGGATTGATTCCCAATGAATTCCGCTGTATCCTGAGTAGTCCCGTCAGCAAACATATAGCGGAGACCCTTGCGCAATGTCCGCGGCAAAAAGAAATCCTGATGTGTCTTCCCCGCTTTTTTCTCCCCTGCCTCCGGCCGCGCGCCGGGTATTCGCCCTTTTGCCGGAGGCCCTCGAACGCGTGCGCCCGCTGAACGCCGCGCAACGACGCGCCCTGCCGGAAGACGCGGCGGAACTCTCCCGCCTGCTGACGGTGGAGCGGGCGGCCTTGCGACGTTCGTACTGGCTGTCCCCCGCGTTTGTCAGCGCCTACTTGTATTATTTTCTGCCCTGGAACCTTCTGCGTCTCGCCCGGCTGTTTGCCTCCCTCTCCCTGCCCGATCCGCGTTCATCCGCGCCCGGTGAAGCCCTGCTTGTCGATGTCGGTTCCGGCCCCCTCACGCTGCCCATCGCGCTCTGGATGGCCCGGCCTGACCTTGGGGATGCGCCGCTGGGCGTTTTTGCCCTGGACAGCGCGCCGCAGCCCCTGGAATTGGGCAAATCCCTGTTCAGAACCCTGGGCGGGATGACCGGGCGGCGCATCTGGCCTCTGTTTACGGAACGCGCATGTTTTGGCGGGCAAGCTGTTCGGCCGGGCCGCGGGCTGAACCGGCGCTTTGCCGGAGGGCATGCGCGTCCCTGGCTTGTCGCGGCGGCCAATGCGCTCAACGAGATACGCGCCCGGCCTGGCCGGAAACGGGCGTTCGGCGAGTCTTCAGGGGACGACGGGGATTGCGGGCCCGGAGGCGGGGGAACGCCCCCGGCCGGTATTCCGCATTTCCTTTTCCCTCTGGCAGCCGCTTCGGGCTCGGAAGCCCCCGCTCTCCTGGTGGTGGAGCCGGGCACGCGCCTGGGCGGCAGAACAATCATGGCCCTGCGGGAACAGGCGGGAAAAAGCGGCTTCAGGGCGCTTGCCCCCTGCCCGCACAACGCCGTCTGCCCATTGCTGGAGAGCAGGACGCGCGCCTGGTGCCATTTCACCTTTGACTGCGCCGGCGCGCCGGACTGGCTTGAGCGGCTCTCCGGAGAAGCCGGCCTTGCCAAGACCTCGCTCGGTCTCTCTTTTCTTCTGCTGCGACGGGAAGGCGCGGCGCGGGAGGATAAAAAGCCGTCCGGCGGCGGACTGAACGGGGAAACCCGGATCTCGGCAAGGGTGCTTTCCGCGCCCTTTGCCGTGCCCGGCCTCGCCGGCGGAGCGCGGTACGCCTGTTGCGCGAAGGGCCTTTTATTGCTGGAAGACGCGGCCGCCCTGCCCCAGGGGGAGCTGCTCCGCATCCGCCTTGCGAAAAACGCGCCGCGCGACGCCAAAAGCGGAGCCTTGGTCGTCCGGACGCGGCCGCCCGGTTGCTGATTGCGAAACGGGCCGTTTTTGCGTATTCTGTCCGCATCGGATGTCACATGGCGAATCCGCGTGAGCGGACTACTGAAAATCGGCTGTCCAAAAAGGAGAAAAATCGTGCAACGCATTGCCTTGGTGCTTTGCCTGTCCATGCTGTCCGGCATGGCGGGCGCCTTGGCCGGCAAGGCCCTGGCCGTCACGCCGGCAAAGGAAATTACCCTGCCCAAACCCGCCATGAGCGGCGGCATGCCTCTGATGGAGGCCCTTTCAAAGCGAAAGAGCACGAGGGAGTTCAGCGGCAAACCCGTCAGCGGACAGGATTTGAGCAATATGCTCTGGGCCGCGTGGGGCGTTAACCGTCCGGACGGCAAACGCACCGTGCCCACATCGAGGAACAGGCAGGAAGCGGAGCTTTTCGTGGTGCTGGAAAGCGGCGTCTGGCGCTATGACGCGGCCGGCAACGCCCTGGTTCAGTATTCGCCGGAGGATGCGCGCTCCCGCTTCGGCGGCGCGCCGCTGACGCTGCTGTACGCCGCCAGGGCGGGCGATGACGCGGGCGGTATGCATGCGGGGTCCATGTATCAGAATGTCGGCCTGTACTGCGCGTCCGTCGGACTGGGCAATGTGGTCAAATCAACCGGCAGGGCGGAGCTTGATTCGGTGCTCGGACTGCCGGCGGGCTATAAAACGTATGTCGTGCAGTCAATAGGCTGGCCCAGATAAGTGTTCATTCAGCTGCTGGCCCTGCTGGTCTTTTTTTATCTGCTCTGCAGGGTTGTCCTCCCGCTGCCGGTAAACGGCTATCTCAAGGCGGCGGCGGGAGCGCTGCTTTTTGCCTTTTCGCAGCAGCATTTCCTGTACCGTTATGTACCGGGTGGCATGGTCTCCCCGGAACTGCCCTTCCCCGCGCTTCTGCTTTCGACGGGAATTTTTGCCTTTCTGCTTTTTTTGTTCCTGATGACGCTGTGCCGGGATGTGGCGGCGGCGGCAAGACGCCTGTCGGGCCGTTTGCGCGGTCGGACGCGCGCCGTTTTTTCTCCGGGCAGGCGTCAGGCGATAATGGCCTGCCTGGCTGCCGTTCCCGCCGTTTACGGCCTGCGCGGCGGCCTGGCTGTGCCCGGGGTGCGCCGGCTGGAAGCGCGCCTGCCCGCTTTGCCCGGGGCACTGGACGGCCTCATGCTTGTACAGATAAGCGATCTGCACGTCAGCCGGCTTCTGCACGGGCCGCGCGTTCGCGCCTTGGTGGAAAAGGTCAATGCTCTGAAGCCCGATCTTGTTGTCCTGACGGGAGACATTGTGGACGGGTTTCCGGATCGCCGGGCGGACAGCGTCGCTCCGCTGAGGGATTTGCGGGCGCGTTACGGCGTTTTTGCCTGCGCGGGCAACCATGAATATTATGCGAATTTCAGGGCCTGGATGCGGGCTTTCCAGTCTCTGGGCGTAACCATGCTTCTGAACAGCCACAGCCGGCTGTCCATAGGCGGCGAAAATATCGTCCTGGCCGGCGTTACCGACATTGTGGCGGGGCGCTACGGCCTCCCCCCGCCCGACGTGTCCGCCGCGCTTGACGGCGCGCCGCCGGGGGCCTTCACCGTTCTGCTGGAGCACCGGCCCGTCAATGCCGCCGCAAACGCCGCGGCCGGGGTGCATCTGCAGCTTTCCGGGCACACGCACGGCGGGCAGATCCTCGGCCTGACAAAACTTGTGACCGCCTATAACGACGGCTATCTTTACGGCTGGTACCGGATTGCCGGCATGCGGCTTTATGTCAGCTCCGGCGCGGGGCTGTGGGGCGCCTTTCCCGTCCGGCTGGGCGTGCCTTCCGAAATAGCGGCCCTGACGCTACGCGGCGCGTGACTCCGGCGCGTTACCCCATATCCTCCGTCAGCGCCATCCGGCGCGCGGCCGTTGTTTCGTCCAGGCGACGCACCGGCATGTTCAGAGGCGCCGCCGCGAGGCCGGCCGGATCCTTTCCGCCCTGTTCCACGATTTCGCGCAGGGCCTCAACATAGGCGTCCAGCGTCTGCTTGCTTTCGGTTTCCGTGGGTTCCGCCATAAGGCATTCTCTGACGATCAGCGGGAAATAGACGGTGGGCGCGTGGAAGCCGCGATCCAGCAGCGCTTTGGCTATGTCCAGCGCGCGCAGCCCCTCCGGCGCGGAAGCCACAAATTCATGCGCGCAGATGCGTTCAAAGGGGATGTCAAGCACGTTCTGCAGACGTTTTTTCAGATAATTGGCGTTCAGCACCGCGTATTCCGCCACACGTTCAAGCCCTTCGCCGCCAAGGCGCAGCATGTAGGCAAGGGCTTTCACAATCACGGCGAAGCTGCCGTAAAACGGTCCTACGGCCCCGATGGACTGGGGCAGGTTGTCGTTGAGGAAAAAATCGCCGTCCTCTCCTTTGACAACGCGCGGCGCGGGCAGGAAGGGCAGAAGCCGCGCATTGACGCCCACAGGCCCGGAACCTGGGCCGCCGCCGCCGTGCGGCGTGGCGAAGGTTTTGTGCAGATTCAGGTGCACCACGTCAAACCCCGCGTCGCCCACGCGCATCTTGCCCAAAATGGCATTCATGTTGGCGCCGTCGTAGTATAGCAGGGCGTCCGCTCCACGCAGCAGGGCCACTATTTCCGGCAAGCGCGATTCCATGAGGCCAAGGGTGTTGGGGCAGGTCATCATCAGCCCCACCACGTCCCCGTCGTGTTCGGCAAGGCATGCGGCAAGCGCCTCCGGGTCCACCATGCCGTCGCGGGATTCGACATTGACGATTTCGAGCCCTGCCAGCGCCGCGGAGGCCGGGTTGGTGCCGTGGGCCGAATCGGGGATGAGCATTTTTGCGCGCGCGCGCCCTTTGGCGCGATGATAGGCCGCCATGAGGCTGACGCCGGTGAATTCTCCGTTCGCGCCGGCCATGGGCTGCAGGGTGAAGGCTTCCATTCCCGTGATCTCGCACAGCAGGACTTCGATTTCATGCAGGCATCGCAACGCGCCCTGCGTCCGCGCCGCGCCGCGCCCAAGCTGGGCCAGCAGGGGATGAAGGCGGGCAAATCCGGGCAGTCCGGCCACATATTCCGTAAATTTGGGATTGTACTTCATGGTGCAGGAGCCAAGGGGATAAAAATTGGCGTCCACGCTGTAGTTGAGGCGGGAAAGCCTGGTGAAGTGTCTTACAACGTCAAGTTCGGAACATTCCGGCAAACGCGGGGGGCGGCTGCGCAAAAGCCCGGCGGGCAGCATTTTGGCCGCCGCGGGCGCGTCGGATGCAAAAAAACGGGAGCCGCGCCCCGGCACGGATTCGGCGAAGATGGTTTTCACAGCAAGTCTCCCATGGCCTCGGCCAGCCCGGCAATGTGCCCGGGCCTGTTGACTTCGGTGCAGGCCAGCAGCAGGATATTCTCCATGCCGGGATAATAACGCCCCACAGGAAATCCCGGTACAAAACCCTTCTCGACAAGCGCGGCTGCAACCTGCTCCGCGGGCGCGGGCAGACGTAGCGCCGCCTCGTTGCCGTAAGGTTCGTCGTTGAGCGGTTCCACGCCCTTGAGCGACGTAAGCCGCCTGACCGCCTGCCGGGCCATGTCCATCCCGTATTCCGCCTGACGGGCAAGCCCCTCCGGGCCAAGCAGACAGAGATGCGCCAGCGCGCGCAAGGCGCAGAGCGCCTGGTTGGAGCAGATGTTGGATGTGGCCTTGCCCCGGCGGATATGCTGCTCGCGCGCCTGGAGGGTCAGCACGTAACCGGTTTTGCCGTCCGGGTCGGAGGCGCGGCCCGCTATGCGGCCCGGAAGCTGGCGTATGTGTTCCTTCCCGCAGGCCATCAGGCCCAGATAGGGCCCGCCGAAATTAAGGGGCTGGCCCAGACTCTGCCCCTCGGCCACGGCCACGTCCGCGCCCATTTCACCCGGTGTTTTGAGCACGGCCTGCATGACGGGGTAGACAGAAATGACGCTGAAGGCCTTGTGGAGCCTCGCCTTGGCAAACACTTCGGTATAGTCGGCAACCACGCCGAAAAAATTGGGATTTTGCACAATAACGGCCGCGCAGTCCTTGTCGGGGGCATCAATCAGGGCCTGCAGGTCGCTCACGCCGTTTTTCTGGGGCACTGTTTTAAGGCTGACGGGCAGACCCGCGATATAGGTCGCAAGCATTTTGCGCCAGATGGGGTTGACGGCTTCGTCAACCACCAGAACCCGGCGGCGTGTGGCGCGCACGGCCATCATGGCCGCTTCAAACAGGGCCGTGCCTCCGTCGTATACCGAGGCGTTGGCGCAGTCCATTTCCATCAGGCGGCTGACGGCGGTCTGGAACTCAAAGATGGCCTGAAGCGTTCCCTGGGAGCATTCGGCCTGATACGGCGTGTAGGCGGTATAGAATTCGCTGCGTCCGGCAAGCGCGTCCACGGCCTTGGGAATGTCGTGGGCGTAAAATCCGGCGCCGAGAAAAGAAACCATGTCCGTTCCGTTCCGGGCGGCCAGTTTCTCAAAATAGGAGCAGACGGCGGCTTCGCCTTGCCCCTTGGGCAGATTGAGCCGGGCCGGGCGCATTTCCGGCGGGATGTCGGCAAAGAGGTCGTCAAGGCCGCGCACGCCGACAACCGCGAGCATTTCTTCAACTTCGCGCGGCGTATGGGGGATGAAAGGCATGGGCACCTCTAGTGTTTTTCCGCGGCGCAGTGAGCCTCATAGGCCGCGGCGTCCATCAGACCGTCGGGTTTGGCGGAAAGCCTGACGCGGACTATCCAGCCTTCGTTGTAAGGGGAACTGTTCAGGGTTTCCGGCGCGGTTTCCAGTTCCGCGTTTGCGGCGACGACCGTGCCGCTGACGGGCGACACAAGCTCGCTTGCCGCCTTGACGGATTCAACGGACCCGAACTCCCCGCCCGCCGTGAGGGCGTCTCCTTCCCGGGGCATTTCGACGTAGGTAACGTCGCCCAAGGCCTCCTGGGCGAAAAACGTGATGCCGATGACGGCTTCCTCGCCTTCCGGGCGGACCCATTCGTGCGTTTTGCTGTAGAGAAGATCCGGCGGGGTGTTGGACATAACTGACCTCGTTGTTGGCGTTTTCAGCCCGCCGTGACGGCGGAGCCGCAGGACAATTTTACGCGCGCCGTGCCTTCGGCATAAAAGGGCAGGCTTGTGCGCTTGGCCGCGAGATCGTTTCTGGCGGCCCTGAGCACAAAATCCTCCGCCCCGGCGTGCGCGGCATCCACAAAGGCCAGGGCGACGGCGCAACCGAGCGATGGCGCGAACGAACCGCTTGTCACGCGCCCCACGGCCACGCCGTCCGGCAGCGCCAGGACGTCTCCGTTGCGCGCGGCCCGGCGGCCTTCCAGACGCAGGGCGATGAGGCGCTCGCGCACATTCACGGCGCCGGCCTTGCCCACATAGTCAGCCCCGCTCGTCAGCAGGGCGGCAAAGCCCGCCTCGGCCGGGGTGTGCATTTCGTCAAGCTCATGCCCGTAAAGGGGCAGTCCCGCCTCCAGGCGCAATGTGTCGCGCGCGCCAAGCCCGGCGGGTTTTACCCTGTCGTCGGACTGCAGGGCGGTCCACAGGCTTTCCGCCGCCTCCGGCGGGAGGTAGAGCTCATAGCCAAGCTCCCCGGTATACCCGGTGCGGCTCACAAGCAACGGCCCGTCACAGAAGGATGTCCGTCTGAAGGAAAAATAGGGCAGGTCGTGAAAATTTTGCCCGATGACCCGCTCCAGAACCGAAAGGGATTCCGGCCCCTGCAGGTCAATCTTGGCGGTGCCGGCGGAAACATCCGTCAGTGAAACGGAAGAGGGAAGACGTTCGCGCAGAGTGGCGAAATCTCCGGCAGCGCAAGCGGCATTGACCACTATCATGAAATTCCCGGGGCCGAAACGGTAGACAATGCAGTCGTCCAGCACCCCGCCTTCCCGGTTGAGCAGGAAGCCGTAGCGGCATCCGCCCGGCTTGAGCGTCGCCAGATTGTGGCTTACGGCGCGGCCAAGAGCGGCGTCGGCATCCGGTCCCCCAATGAGGAATTCTCCCATGTGGCAGATGTCGAAAACACCCGCCCGCCTGCGCGTGTGTTCGTGTTCAAGTACAATGCCCTCATACTGGATGGGCATGAGCCAACCCGCGAAGGGGGCCATTTTCGCGCCGTGAGCCATGTGCCAGCCGGTAAGGGGAGTGCGTACCTCGGGCATGGATATTCCTTGTCAGGTGGTTACAGTCCGTCGCTCATATCATTTTCCCGTCATTCTGTCAAAAAACGGCGCATGACTGCCGCGTCGCAGCCGCTGAAGAAGTTTTCCATGTTCACTCCGTCCAGCGCCCGCGCCAGATCGCCGCTTTCGCGTTTTTGCCCTGTGAGCAGGGATTGCAGTTCCCCAATGGGCGTCGCGGCAAAAAAGTCGCCATAGAAACGGCAGGAGCGGATCACGCCGTCGCGCACGTCAAGGCGCATGTCCACGCTTCCCCAGGGAAAGCGTTCCCTTTTTTTTTCGGTAAAGGCCGGGGAAGCTCCGTAATTCCAGTCCCATTGACGGTATTTTGTTTCAGCCAGATCCTGCGCCACGGCCAGCGTTTCCCGGCCAAGCTCCGCCCGTCTTTCGGCGCAACGGCGCAACAGAGCGTGTTTCAGCGCCTCCACGGTTGTTCCCGGTTTCCAGAATTCCGTGATATTGGCGACTCTGGCCCGCACGGAGGCAACGCCTTTGGAACGTATTTTTTCCGGCGCGGGCTTCAGGGCTTCAACCATGCGTGAAAGATCCAGATTCACAAGCAGCGTGCCGTGATGCAGCATCTTTCCGTCCCGCAGCAACTGGGCGTTGCCGGAGATTTTTCGGCCCTGGACTTCCAGGTCGTTCCGGCCGGAAATTTCCGCCCTGACGCCCACATCGGCCAGAGCCAGGCACACGGGGGCCAGCAGGCGGCGGAAATCCATTCCGCCGGGACGGCGCGTGTTTTCCAGGAAGGAAAAATTGAGATTGCCCGTGTCGTGATACACCGCGCCGCCGCCTGTGTTGCGCCGCACCACGGGCAGGTTTTCACGGCGGACGAATTCCGCGTTTATCTCTTCCGCCGTGCATTGATGGCGTCCCACAATAACGGAAGGGCCGTTCTGCCACAGCAGAAAGAGACCCGGATGCCGCGGCGGCAGCGTGGTGAAAAGCCGCTCTTCCAGAGCCAGATTGACCGCGGGATCAAGGGATGAAAGAGACAAAAATTCCACGTTAGATTCCAAAAAAACGTCGCGCGTTGTCGCCGCAGGTCCGCCAGACGTCCTCCGGGCTTGCGCCGCGCGCCCGCGCCACGGCATGGGCCGTGAAGACGGCGTAGGCCGGTTCATTGCGCGTGCCGCGCCAGGGCACGGGCGAAAGATAGGGGCAGTCCGTTTCCAGCAAAAGACGGTCGGCCGGAATGCGGGCCACAACTTCGCGCAGCCGCGCGTTGCCGTTGTATGTCACCACGCCGGGGACGGAAATATGCCAGCCGTTGGCAAGGATGCGGCGCGCCTGCCGTGCCTCGCCGCCGAAACAGTGCCACAGGAGGGGGTAATCCTTGAAGCCCCGTGATTCCAGGATGGCGAATGTCTCCTCCTCCGCCTCGCGGCAGTGCAGGGCTATGGGTTTGCCAAGCTCGCGCGCCAGATGTATCTGGGCGATGAAGGCGGCCGCCTGCGTTTCCCTGGGGCAGTCCTTCCAATGATAGTCCAGGCCTGTTTCTCCCACGGCCTTCAGGCGCGGTTCCCGCGTGAAGGCGGCGCGCATGGCCGCAATATTTTTTTCGGTGCACAGGTGTCCGTCGCAGGGATGAATGCCCAGAAGGAAAAAAATTTCCGCGTGGGCGTCAAAAAGCGCTTTGCGCGCGGCGAAATCCTCCGGATTCAGAAAAACACAGCCGATTTGGGCAAGGCCGGCGGCGCGCGCGCGGAGCAGAACATCCTCGCGGTCGGCGTCAAACTCCGGCCCGTCAAGATGGGCATGGCTGTCCACGCCAACCGGAGACAAGGCCATTGTCAGCGGATCAACGCGCTGAATTTTTTTGTGCCCCATAAACGAAATCCACATGCGCGATGGTTCCGCCGGCGAGTACCCTGTCCCCGGCGTCGTAAATGACGGCCAACTGGCCCGGAGCGGCGGGAAATTCCCCGGCTTCCAAAAGAATGTCCAGACAGCCCTCCCGAATGCGCACCCGCGCCGGGCCCGGTTTGCGGCGGTAACGCAAGCGCGCGAAAACACGCTCAGGCCAAAATTCCGGCTCACACAAAAAATTTGCCCTGCCCGTGGAGCAGCCGCGCATCCCCAGCAGCGATTTCCCCCCCACGACAAGCGCGTTGCGCTCCCTGTCCTTGTGAAGAACATACAGGGGCTTGGCGTGGGCGATGCCCATGCCCCGCCGCTGTCCCTCGGTATATCGCCACAGGCCCTGATGGACGCCTGTTTCCCGCAGTTTGCCCGTGCCGTCGTCAAGCAGGATGGGGCCGGGGCCGGGCGGCGACATGCCCAGCGAGGCCCAGTGCGACAACAGATAGGCGCGGTGCGCGTCCGCTCCTTCTCCTTTTACAAAGCAGAGATCCTGACTTGAGGAGGGCAGGGGCACCGTGAGTCCTTCCCGGGCCACTTGGGCCGCGCACCAGTCCTTGGTGCGCTCCGCGAGGGGGAACTGGGCGTAACGCAGACGTTCCGCCGGGACCAGGCTTAAAAAATAACTTTGATCTCTCGCGGTTTCCGTGGCGGCATACAGGCGCGGCGCGGCCACGGGAGACATGGAGGGGAGCAGGCGGGCATAGTGCCCGGTGGCCAGTTTCTCCGCCCCCAGCGAGAACGCCGCATCCAGCAGCGCGCCGAATTTGACGTGTCTGTTGCACAGGGAACACGGGTTCGGGGTAAGCCCGTCGGCATGGCTTTGTCCGAAGGGGGCAATAACCTCCCGAAAAAAAACGTCACGCAGATTGACGACGTGAAGCGGCACGTTCAGTGCCTCACAGGCCCGCTCCAGTCCCGGCAGGGCGTCCGCGCCGCCCGGAGATTCCGGCGCGAACAGGCCGTGCAGGGCCAGCACGTCATGCCCCTCGCGTTTGAGGCGCAACAACGTGCAGAGGCTGTCCACTCCTCCGCTGACGGCAACGGCGGTACGGCTCATTAAGAGTTATTCCGTCACGAGAAGGGCTTTTCTGACGACGACAGGCGTTGAGGGGACATCGTCGGCGTCGGGCAAACCCCGTTTGCCCGTGGACACGGCTTCAATTTTGTCCACCACATCCTGCCCCTTGAGCACCCTGCCGAAGACGGCGTAACCCCAGCCTTGGGGGCTTTGATTTTTAAAATCAAGAAAACCGTTGTCTTTCGTGTTGATGAAAAATTGCGATGTCGCGGAATGGGGATCGCCGGTGCGCGCCATGGCGATGGTGTATTTCTGGTTTTTCAGGCCGTTGTCGGCCTCATTGCGGATGGCGGCGCGGGCCGTTTTCTGCTTCATGTCCGGGGTGAAGCCGCCGCCCTGAATCATGAACCCCTTGATGACGCGATGAAAAATGGTGCCGTCGTAGTGCCCTGCCTTGACGTACTGGATAAAGTTGGCGGTGGATATGGGAGCCTTGCGGTCATCCAGACGCACGAGAATATCCCCTAAGTTCGTTTCCAGCTTTACGACGGGCGCTGCGGGAGATTTGGAGGGCGCGCCGGGGGTGGCGGGCGGGGCCGTGTCGTGCTGCGCGGCGGATACGGTTCCGCAGAACGCGCAGAAAACCACGAGAGCGGACAACAGCACGCGGGCGCGAAGAGTTGCCATAAAAACTCCTTGATGTTCGAGTTTCGGCTTGTATAGCACAGCGGGACGAGAGAAACAAGGAAATTCGGGGCCGCCGTTTTTGCGCGGGGAATGCCGCGGGGAAGCAAAAAGGGACTTCGGGATGATTTCCCGAAAGCCCTTGTGTTTTCTGGCGCGCCCGGAGCGATTCGAACGCCCGACCTACAGGTTCGTAGCCTGTTGCTCTATCCAGCTGAGCTACGGGCGCACAGGTAAGGTCGCTTTATAAACAGAAGAAAAATTTTCGTCAAGTTCTTTATGCCGGAATCCGGCACCTTTTTGGCCAGAGGAAGGGAAACTTGCCGAAGGCGCTTTTCGAGAAGACAAATTTGATGCCTTGCAGCCTTGCGCAAGCCTGAAAATAGTATACCCTTGCCGTCCGGCCGGCAGTTCCCCGTGACGGGCCTGCGGAGGGCTTTCACCTTCAAGTCCGTGCACCCCCGCCGGGCGCACAAAACTCTTCAGAAAAAGGCGCCTCAGGGCGTCTTTATTGTTCAGGCAAAAACCCGCTTTACGAACCGCTCGAAACACCCTATGCTGGCACGAACATTTAATCCTGAAGCAACGACTATCCTGATGCGGGTGTTTCCATGAATCATCACAGAGAAGTTCTTGCGGGTTCTTTATGCGTTACACTTCTGGCGACCGCTTTTTGCGTCTGGAGTGTCTTCGGCAACGACATCAATATCTGCATCAGCGCCGGCTGCTCATTATACCAGGATTTCACCATCAACGGCATCTCCCTGTGGTGGCTCGGAGCGGCGGTTTTCTCCGTGCTCGCCCTGATGTCCCTTGTGGGCGCGGCATCTCTGGGGCGTCTGATAGCGGGAGCAGCCCTGTGCGGCGATATCTGCCTGCTTCTGCTTATGGCGCTGACCGCCCCTTGCGTAAGCTGTCTGGTCGTCGCCCTTTTTTTTGCCGCTTCATATATGAGCTTCAGTCTTGCCGCCGAAGGCAGAGTCGCGGGCACCGGCAAAGCGGGCGGCAAATCGCGGTCTTCCATCCTGCTCTGGGTATGGCTTATACTCTTCGCGGTCAACGTCGGCGCGGTCGCGCGCTCGCAGACAGGCATCTGGCCCGTTATCGAAACAGACGGCGAAATAACGACGCGTCTGTTTTTCTCTCCGTCCTGCTCAAGTTGCCGTGAAGCCATCGGCATCCTTTCGGGCCATGTGGATGTGGCCTTTTATCCCCTGATGGAAAATGAAACCGATTTGTACAAGATTGTGAAAATGCGCGAATTGCTGGATACGGGCGCCGGCGTTGCCGAAGCCCTCGCCAGGGCGCAGGAGGTTCTGATACCGGCCGGATTGTCCGCCTACACCCCCGAACTTCTCTTGTTGCGTTTCAGAATGCTGTGCAACAAAGCCCATGTGTATGCCGCCGGCTCGCAGATTGTGCCGTTTTTTGAATATCGGGGTCTCCCCGCCATGCTGAAGCCCAAAAAGTCCTCGGCCTCGGCACCGTCTTCGCAGCGCCAGGCGCAAAGCGGAATTTCACCGGCCGGCACAGACGCAAAACTGCCGCTGGCCCCTCTTGTGGAGGGGCAGTGCGCCGCGGGCGCCGTCTGCCGGTAGATCATCCAGACAAAATCCGCTCTCCCTTGGCAGCCACATACTCGACTCATGCCCTCTGTCGCCTGCAAAGCCATGCAGTTCAGCTTTATCTCTCAGCAGCCACGCGCCACCTCTTTTGTCTGAAAGCCGGACGCATCCCCAACCACCGGGCCGGAGCCCACTTCAACGGTTTGCACGCCCGGAAAACGACAAAAAGCAGCCCTGACAGACCGCTGTCAGGGCTGCTTGCGCAACAATAAGAGTATAGAGAGTTTAAGAGAAAGCAAGAACCATGCCAAGTTTACGCAGCAGCATGATTCGGCCACTCCGGAAACAAGAATTGCCCGCGCAGCAACGGCCCGTCAGCGGATGAACGGCTTTCCGGAGCATTCCTTTGGGCATTTTCCGGCTCAAAGGCGGGGCGCATCGGTGGATTTGCATGTTCACAACCCATCTTGGCGGCCGCCACAGGCGGTGTTCTGAACGCTCAATATACTATAATTGTTGTCAATATTCGCCACGGAAATAATTCCTTTGAGGCGCGGATGTTTTTTGTTATGCTCCCTCCGCCTCGCATGGCCAGGCGCTGAAAAAGGTATACGTTTCCATCTTGTTGACGTGACGCATTTTGCAAACAGCGGAGGCCGGCATGCCGACACCCAAATACAGACGAGTGCTGCTCAAACTGAGCGGCGAGGCTCTGGCCGGAGAGCGGAAGACCGGCATTGATCCGGATACCGTGTCCGCCGTTTGCGGCGAACTCGGCGTCGTACTGGATATGGGGGTGGAGATGGCCCTTGTCATCGGCGGAGGCAACATTTTTCGCGGGCTGTCGGCTTCCGCCAAGGGCATGGAGCGAGCTTCGGCCGACTATATGGGCATGCTGGCCACGGTGCTGAATGCCCTTGCCGTGCAGGACATGCTGGAAAAACAGGGCTACCCGACGCGCGTGCTTTCCGCCATCACCATGCGCGAGGTGTGCGAACCTTTTGTCCGTCGCCGCGCCCTCCGTCATCTGGAAAAAGGGCGCGTGGTGATTTGCGCGGCAGGCACCGGCAATCCTTATTTCACCACAGACACCACGGCGGCCCTGCGCGGCATGGAACTCAAATGCTCGGCCATTATCAAGGGCACCAAGGTGAGCGGCATTTATGACAAGGATCCGGCTCTTCATGCCGATGCCGTCAGGTTCGACAGGCTGAGCTATGACGAAACCCTCGCCCGTCATCTGGGCGTGATGGACGCCACCGCCATCGCCCTTGTACGTGACAACAGCCTGCCCGTCATCGTCTGCCGCATGTTCGGCGGGGACATTCGCCGCGCTGTCATGGGCGAGAGCGTGGGGACGATCGTGCATGATTAACCGCCACAGAGAGAAAACGATATGGATATCGAAAGTACGCTTCTGGACGCCGAGGAACGCATGGAAAAAGCCATGACCTCCCTTGCGCGCGACTTTTCCAAACTTCGCACGGGCCGGGCCTCCACCGCCCTTGTGGAAGACATCCGGGCCGATTATTACGGCACGCCGACGCCCCTCGCGCAGATGGCCTCCATCGCCGTGCCGGACAGCCGCACCCTTACCATTCAGCCGTGGGACAAAAGCGGCTTCGCCGCTGTGGAAAAAGCTCTGCTCAAGTCCGATCTGGGTCTTGCCCCCGTCAATGACGGCAAGGTGCTCCGCATTGTCATGCCGCCCCTTACCGGGGAACGCCGCAAGGAGCTTGTCAAAGTGGCCCGCAAATACAGCGAGGAAGCCAGGGTGGCTGTGCGCAACGTGCGCCGCGACGCCAACGACAGCCTGAAAAAACTTGAAAAAGACAAGCGGATTACCGAGGACGAGCTGAAAAAAGGCACGGATGACGTACAAAAGCTTACGGACAAATTTGTGGCCGATGTGGAAAGGAAGTGCGCGGTCAAAGAAAAAGAGATCATGGATATTTGATGGGCGGACACCTCCCGTCGCACATCGCCGTTATTATGGACGGCAACGGCCGTTGGGCCGAGGGGCGCGGCCTGCCGCGCACGGAGGGGCACCGCGCGGGGGCCGAGGCCGTGCGGCGCGTCATAACGGGATGCCGCGCGGCGGGCATACGCCACGTCACCCTGTACGCCTTTTCCAGTGAGAACTGGGGCCGTCCCAGGAAGGAGATACGCCATCTTTTCAGCTTGCTCAAGGAATTTCTGGGCAAGGAAATCCCCCTCATGGAGGGAAAAGGCATTGCCCTGAACGTGCTCGGCGACACGACGGCCCTGCCCCCCGGCGCGCGCGCCGCCGTAACTCGCGGTATCAGACGCACGTCCGGAGGCAAGGGAATGACGCTCAATCTTGCCCTCAACTACGGGGCGCGGGCGGAACTCGTGCGCGCGGCGCGGAGTTTTGTCAGCGAAGGAGCAAGCCCCGGAGACGTGACGGAGCAAAGCCTTGCCGGACGCCTGGATACCGCGGGGCAGCCAGATCCCGATCTTCTGATACGTACCGGCGGCGAGTGCCGTCTGAGCAATTTTCTGCTCTACCAGTGCGCCTATGCGGAGCTGTATTTCACGCCGGTTCTCTGGCCGGACTTCAGGGAGGAACACCTGCACGCGGCCCTTGAGGATTACGCCGCGCGTTCGCGGCGCTTTGGAAGAATTTAAAAAAGGATTTCATAATATGTGCCCCGCTCCCCGCATTCGGGAAATCTCCCGCGTGGTAACCGGCATGGCGCTGATTGCCGCAATCGCGGCAGTCCTCTCCGTCAGAGGCCGGCTGCTGCTTTTTGCCGTTTTGTTTGTTTCCTGCCTGTGCCTGTGGGAATTTTACTCGCTCTTCTGGGGACCGAGGAAGCGCCTGGCCAGCCGCCTGTGCGCGCTTGCCCTGGGCTGCGCCATGATAGTCCTGACCTGGAACCGCCGCCCGCAGGACGCCCTCGTCTGCCTCGGCGCCGGTTTCGTGCTTGCCTCCATGAGTTTCCTTTTTCGCTGGGATGTGGTGGAAGAGGACAGCGCCTTCGCTTCCAGCGGGATATTTCTGATTGGCCTGGCCTATGTGCCCCTGTTGCTTCTGCCGGCAACCTACCTCTCCAACATAAAGCTTGTCTTTGTGCTCGCCGCCGTGGGCATATCCGACACGGCCGCCTGGTTTGTAGGCACCCGCTGGGGACGACACAAGCTCTGGCCGCGCGTGAGTCCGCAGAAAAGCTCGGAGGGGGCCATCGGCAGCCTTGCGGCCTGCGTCATTTTCTGTTCCGTCTACGGAGCTGTTTTCGGCAAACTCGGCTGGTTCGCCTTCGCCCTTCTGGGCGTGGCCCTCAATGCCTTTGCCCAGCTGGGCGATCTTTTCGAGTCGGCCCTGAAACGTTCGGTCAACGTCAAGGATTCCGGCAACATTCTGCCCGGACACGGAGGGATGCTGGACAGGACGGACAGCATCCTGTTCGCCATGCCCATGGTGGCCGTGGTGGATCAGTGGTTTTTCTTTTTTGACTGAGCAAAAATATGGCGGATCTCTGGCCCGGGCTTGACGGCCCGAAAATCTCCTACATTTCACCGCCGCCGTCTGAGTCCTGGCGGCGGATGTGGCCGCGAAGCATCGCCATTCTGGGCTCCACCGGCTCCATAGGGCGCAGCGCGCTGGCCGTTATTGAAAAATATGCCGACAGGTTCGAGGTCGCGGGGCTTTCCTGCGCCCGTAATGCGGCGTGCCTGGCGGAGCAGGCGGCGCGTTTCCGCCCCCCCTGCTTGGCGGTTCTGGATGCCGCCGCCGCGTGGAAACTCAGGGATTTGCTGCCGCAAGGCTACAGGCCGCGCATTCTGGAAGGGGCCGAAGGGTATGCCGAACTTGCCTCCCTGCCGCAGGCGGGCACTGTGCTCTCGGCCCAGTCGGGCGCCGCCGGCCTTGCCGGAACGCTTGCCGCGGCCCTCGCGGGCAAGGTCATCTGCCTCGCCAACAAGGAATCCCTTGTGCTCGCGGGCGACCTTGTGCGCGGAATTTGCCGGCGCACGCAGGCCGCCGTTTTGCCGGTTGATTCCGAGCACAACGCCATTTTTCAGTGTCTGACCGGGCGGGGACAGGAAGCGGCGAATCTTCTGCTCACGGCTTCCGGCGGCCCGTTTTTCGGCAAAAACCGGGCAAACCTCGCCGATGTCACGGCCGAGCAGGCCATGCGCCACCCCACATGGCGCATGGGCGCAAAGATCAGCATAGATTCCGCCACGCTGATGAACAAGAGCCTGGAGATCGTGGAAGCCTGCCACCTGTACGGCGTGCCGTCGTCCCGGATTCGCGTGCTCATGCACCCGCAGTCCGTTGTCCATTCCCTGGTGGAGTTTGACGACGGCTCCCTGCTCGCGCAAATGGGCGCGCCGGACATGCGGAGCGCGTTGGCCAACTGCCTGCTCTGGCCGCTCAACAAACCCTCCGGCGCGCCGGCTCTTGATCTCGCGCGGACGGGGCAGCTCACTTTTCACGAGGCCGACGCGGACGCCTTCCCGGCCCTGGCTCTGGCCCGTCAGGCGCTTTCCGGCCGCGGGGGCCTTTGTGTCGTCATGAATGCCGCCAATGAAGCGGCTGTGGAACTTTTTCTCCGCGGGACCATCGGGTTTCTGGATATTCCCCGCCTGACCGGGGCCGCCATGCGGGAACACCGCGCGGCTCATCCCCACGCCATGGGCAGGCCGTTTTGTCCGCCCTTGGCGGCGGAGAGCCTTTCCGAACTCAAAAACGAGGTTGACGCGCTTGCGGCGCGCATCACGCGGCTTGATCGCCACAGCCGCGATATGGTCTGCCAACTGGCGAAAAAGGATGGCAACAAATGACGACCGTTCTGGCCGTTGTCATTGTTCTGGGCGGCTTGATTTTTTTTCATGAACTGGGGCATTTTGCCGTGGCGCGCGGCTTCGGCATGGGGGTGTCCGTTTTTTCCCTAGGTTTTGGCCCGAAAATTCTGAAATTCAGATGCGGCAAGACGGAATACGCCCTGTCGATTGTTCCGCTGGGCGGTTATGTCTCCCTGGTGGGCGAAGGCGAGGAGGAGGAGATTCCCGAAGGGTTCACTCCGGAAGAGTCCTTCGCCCTGCGTCCCGCCTGGCAGCGTCTGCTGGTGATGGCCGCCGGCCCCCTTGCCAACATGCTGCTGGCCTGGCTGCTCTGCTGGATTCTGGCCTTTGGCTGGGGAGCCACATTCCTTTTGCCGGAAATCGGCGGAGTGAGCGAAAAAAGTCCGGCGGCCGCCGCCGGCGTAAAAGCCGGAGATCGCGTTATCAGCATAGACGGCGCGCCTGTGGAGACTTGGGAGGACTTGTCCGGCGCCATAGGACGCAGCGAAGGAAAGCCCCTTGCCCTGGAGATCGCCCGCTCCGGATCACCGGAAGCGGCCGGGGCGGATTTCATTACCCTCAACATTGTCGTCAAACCTCTCAAGTCCGTGCGCAAGACGATTTTCGGCGAGGATGAGAGTACTTGGCTCATCGGCGTGCGGGCAACGGGCAGGGCGGCCGTCCGGCCCCTGGATTTCTTGGATGCCGCCGCCGAGGGCGCGCGCCAGGCCCGGCAGATGATTTCCCTGACCTGGCAAGGCATTATCAAGCTGGCTCAGCGAGTTGTGCCTTTGGACCAGGTGGGCGGCCCCATCATGATCATACAGCTTGTGAGCCGGCAGGCCCATGAGGGCCTTGCCGGGCTGCTCGCCCTCACGGCGCTCATCAGCGTGAACCTGGGCATTTTGAATCTGTT
Organism: Desulfovibrio sp.; assembly: GCA_031291035.1. Taxonomy (GTDB): domain Bacteria; phylum Desulfobacterota; class Desulfovibrionia; order Desulfovibrionales; family Desulfovibrionaceae; genus Desulfovibrio. Next base: position 9,866 of record JAISLI010000041.1, on the reverse strand, counting down.
GCCCATTCCCGTACTGGACGGCGGACAAATCGTGTTCTGTCTCTGGGAGGCCGTTTTCAGACGCCCGATGGCGAAAAAGGTGCAAAACTATGCCATGCGTCTGGGAATCGCCCTGTTGGTATGCCTGATGCTGCTCGCCACATTCAATGACATATGGCGTCTCGTGAAGGGTGTGGGCTGATTGTGAAAGCATATTCCACCGGGCTGGAACTTGTTCTGAACACCGCGGAGGGTCTTCTGCAGATTGTCGTCACCGACGACGAGAACCTGCTCTGCGCCCAGGAGTGGGACCGCCCGAAACAGGCCACTGAAATCCTTGCTCCCGCCTTGCGGGAAATATGCGCTACCCTGCGGATAGCGATGGGGGATTTTTGCCGTGTCGCCTGTGTGCGCGGCCCCGGCTCTTTTACCGGAATCCGTCTGGCGCTTGCGACGGCCGCGGCTCTCCGCCGCGCCGGGCGCGCGCGTCTGGCGGGTCTGGACTATTTGCAGGCCCTCGCCTGCACGGCCGCCATAAACCGGCAATTGCCCTTCGATGTGCGGATAATGACCATCACCCATGCCCGCCGCGATCTTGTCCACTTTCGCCCCTTTTTGTCCATTGGCCCATCCATGCCCCCGCTGCCGCTTGCGGACGCGCGTCTTGTCACGCCCCGGGCGGCTCTGGAGGCGGCCCTTGAGTTCGCGCGGGGAAACCGCTTTCCCATTTATATCTGCGGCAGCGGCCTTGCGCGCAATGCTCCGGCTTTTGAGGGTTCAGGAGGCGGGCCGCTTGTGCCCATGCCGGAATGCCTGACCCCCGGCGTGCTGGCGTTGCGCATGCTGGCCCGCCACGGCGAATATTTTGACGAGGATATTGAGCCGGTCTATCTGCGTCCCTGCGACGCGGTGGAAAACCTGCCGCATCTCGTGGCGCGGCAGGGCATGGAGGGCGGCGAAGCCGCCGCGCGCCTGGAAGAATTGCTGGGCCGGACGCCGAAAAGCGACATTTGATGTCCAATAATAATTTGATTTCAGCGGCCTGTTATGTCATCAAACAGCCAAAGACGAGGAGTCGTCCCGCCGTTCAGAAAAATTGGCCCATGCTGAATTCAAGCCGTCCCGGCTCCCGCTCCTTGTCGTAATCCTTCGTCAACGGGATGCCGTAAGCAATGCGCAGGTCGCCCATGGGTGAACGCCAGCGCAGCTCAAGGCCTGTTGAATATACCCAGTATTTGTCCAGCTTGTCGCCCATGGTTTTCTGGTCAATATTGAAGCCGCCGTCGAGGAAAGGCACGAGGGCAAGGCCCAGGTCTTTCTGGAATGTCCAGATATACTCAAGGTTGAATATGCCCATACGGTCGCCGCCGATATGCTCCCCTCCGTACTTGTAGTCGCGGGGGGAGATGTCGGAGTAGGTGTAACCGCGGATGGTGTCCATGCCGCCGAGCCAGAAGCGTTCAAAAACCGGCACTCTATCCGAAGTGTTCTGAAAAATGCCGCCGAGGCGTCCGCGCGCGTGAAACGTATGCTGCGGATTGAAGGAAATAAAGCCCTGCCAGTCCGCCACGGTTTTGACAAAGTTGTCCGTTCCGCCTAGGCCGCCGCCGCCGTATTCCGCCCAGAGGCGGGCTATGGTGCCCTTGGTCGGCCGGTCTTTGGCGTCCGTGGTGTCGCGCAGGATGCGGCCGGAGATGGCGCTTGTCCAGTTTGTGCCCGTGTAGTCGGAAATATAGGGGGAGGCGTAATCGTCCACGTCATACAGTTCGTAACGCTCCAGGCGGTAGCTCAGCCCGGCGGAGGTGTATTCGCCGACGGGGTAGTTCAGATTTATGGTGTCGCCCACAGTGTCCTTGGTAAAATCATCCCAGTAGTCGTGAATGTAATAGATGTCGTTTCCGACGGAGAGGTCCGTGTCGTAGATGCGCGGGTTGGTGAAGGAAAGCACGCCGGATGTGCGCCGCCAGGAGAAAAAACCCTGAAGCTGGAGCCAGTAGCCGCGCCCGAAAAGATTCCGCTCCATGATGGAAGCCGTCACGCCCACATCATAGTAAGTTGAATAGCCGATGCCGCCCATGAGGGCGCCGGTGTTCGTCTCCTTGACCTTGATCTTGAGGTCCACCTCGTCTTCCTGTCCCGTGGGGATGAGCTCGGTATCCACCGCCGAGAAATAGCGCAGCCGGTTCAGGCGTTCCGTGGAGCGCCGCAGTTTTGAGGCCTGATACATGTCGCCGTCGCCAAGCCTCATTTCGCGCAAAATAACATTGTCGCGCGTCTTTATGTTTCCTTCCACCGTCAGGCGGCGGATGAACTCCTTCTGCTTTTTGACAATGACGTAGCCCACATCCAGCTGGGGGGTGCCGTCGTCGGCCTTGAGGATTTTTGTATCCACTTCCGTGAAGGCGTAGCCGTGGTCGGCGTAATAATCGGTGAGCCGTTTGGAGTCTTCCTGCATGACCGTCAGGGAGAAGTAACGGCCGGATTTTTGCCAGTCGTCCATTTCCACCACGGCAAGCATGTCGGCTTCATCCCCGATGACGTCCCCGGCGAAATTGACGCTACGGACGGCATAGCACTCGCCCTCGGACACATGGAACGTGATGTAAATGCCGTCTTCCCTGTAGTCGATCTCCGGCGTCGAAACTTGAATGTCCACATAACCCTCGTTCAGGCCGAAGGCGGCAATGGCGTTGGTGTCCCGCTCCAGATATTCCTCCTTGAGAGTTCCCGTGCCGGTGAGCCAGGAGAGGATGGTTCGCGGCCGCAAGGCCATATAGTCGGTCATGTCGCTCTGTTTGAGCTCCTCGAGGCCCTCCACCCTGACGTCCCTGATGTAGAGCTTCTTGCCCTCCGTAATGGAGATGACCAGCACCGCGCCCTGGCCGCCGGCGCGCGGTTCGATCCTGTAGTCGGCTTTGGCGAGATAGTAGCCTTCCTTGCGGTAAAGCTCCGTAATTTTCTGCAGGTCGTCGGAGAGCATCTGTTCGTTGAGCGAATTGCCGGTCTTGGTGCTCATGGCGGCCAGCACGTCTTCCTCGTCGATATCGTCGGTCCCCTCCACAACGATGTTGTCTATGCGCGGCTTCTCCACTACGGTGAAGACAAGCGCGCCGCCCTCCATGGCGGCCTGGACGTCGCTGAAATAGCCCATATCCCAAATGCGTTTGACTTCCTCGTTGATGGCGTTGGTATCGGGCTTGTCGCCTTTGCGCAGGGTAAGGCGCATGAGTACGATGTCCGGATCCATTACCTTCATGCCGCGCACCTGTATGTCCGTTATGCCGCCGGCGGACGCCGCGACGCTCCGCATGGGCACAAGCAGCGGGCTCTGTTCGGGCGCGGACGCTTCCAGCATGGTCGCGGCGCGGCCGGCGATGTTCGCCGCGCATTCAGCGAGGGCCGTGAGGCTGTCGCGCTCGCAGGCGGCGGGCGCAACTTCGCCCGCCTTTACGGGAACAATGCGGGAATCCAGCGTGAAGCCGTCGCCGAGCTGGTTGATGGAACCGTAAATGACGATTTCGGCTCCCGCCTTGCGTCCCAGCTCACGCGCCGTGGCGAGATTGACATTGCCGCCGGCGCCGCGGAGCAGGGCGGCGGAGCGCCCCTGAGGCACAACGGCGAGGCCCCGCTGCTTGAGTTGCACGGCGATGACGTCGGGGACGCTTTGCGAGGCATTGGGCAGTTCCGGCCCGGTATTCGCCTGGAAGGGCAGGATCAGCACCGGCGGATTTTGCGCGCCGAAGGCCGCGTCCGCCAGATTAGCCTGTACCGCGAAGGTCGCGGTCAGACAGCAAAGGATTCCGGCAAGCATTCTGCAATAATTTTTCATACGATCTCTCCGCCTGCGCTGTTGCCTCAGTCAGGTTCTGCGGGAAAGTCTCCCGGCCTTCAATTCCATCACGCGGTCCATTCCGGCGGCCAGCTCGCGGTTGTGGGTGACAACAACGAGGGTCATGCCGCGCTCGCGGTTGAGCTCGCGCAGCAGCGCGCCCACGGTCGCGCCCGTGCTTTCGTCCAGATTGCCGGTCGGCTCGTCGGCAAGCAGGACGCGCGGGTGCAAAAAAACGGCCCGGGCGATGGCCACCCTTTGCCTTTCGCCCCCCGAAAGAGTGGCCGTTTTGCTGTGTATTCTGTCTCCAAGCCCGACGCGCTCCAGCAGAGCGCAAGCCCCGGGCAGGGCGTCCACCGGACGTGTTCCGCCTATGACGGCCGGCATCGCCACGTTTTCCACCGCGGAAAATTCCGGCAGCAGATGGTGAAACTGGAACACAAAGCCCAAGGTTCTGTTGCGGAAATCCGCTTTTCCGTCCGGCGACATCAGCGCCATGTCCCTGCCGTCAAACAGTATCTTCCCGCTTGTCGGGGTATCAAGGGCGCCCATAAGATGCAGGAGGGAGGACTTGCCCGATCCGGAAGTCCCCACAATGGCCAAGGCCTCTCCTTCTTCAACAACCAGGTTGATATTGCTGAAAATTTCGAGAGTTTCCCCGGGGGCGGAAAAATTTTTCCCCACATCCGCGAATCTGTAAATTTCAGACATGGCCTATTCATACCGCAGGGCTTCGGCGGGGTTGAGCCGCGCCGCCTGGCGCGCCGGATACAGGGTCGCCAGAAAGCAGAGGGCCAACGCGCTCGCGCCGACCAGAACAACATCGGGAACGGTGATGATGATGGGCAGGTGATCCGTTGTATACACGTTGTCCGGCAGTTTGATGAAGCGGTAGCGTTTGAGCAGAAAACCCAGGGCGAATCCCAGGGCATAGCCCAGCAACGTGCCCGCAAGGCCGATGATGGAGCCCTGGAGCATGAAAATCCGGCGGATTTTCGCGGCGCTCGCCCCCATGGACATCAGGATGGCGATATCCCGCGTTTTTTCCATGACCAGCATGACGAGGCTTGTCACAATGGAAAAGGAGCCTATGAGCACAACCATGGCCAGGAGAATGAACATGCCGAATTTTTCCAGCTTGAGGGCCGCGAAGAGATTGGCGTTCATGTCCATCCAGGTGCGCACGTAGAAAGGCGTTCCTAGGGCGTCGGCCAGACGCCCGGCTATCTCGTCCGCCCTGAAGACATCCTCCACCGTGATTTCAATGCCGGAAAGAAAATCCGGAGGCAGGCCGAGGATGTCGCGGGCCGCCGCGAGGGTGACAAAGGCGAGGGAGGAGTCATATTCAAACATGCCGGTTTTGAAAATTCCCGCGACTTCAAAGGGGCGGACGCGCGGGGAATAGCCGGCCGCGCCTTTCTGCCCCGAAGGGGAAAGCAGATTGACGCGGCTGCCGGGCGCGAGCGCCAGACGGCGGGCCAGTTCGTCCCCCACGATAATGCCGGGCGTTCCGGGGCGTTCAAGCTCCGCGGCGGAACCGTACTGCATGCGCGCGAGCAGGGAGAGAACGCGCGGGGCCTTCAGCGGATCGACGCCGCGCAGCACAACGCCCTTGACCCCGCCGCCCGCCGAGAGCATGGCTTCGGCATAGATAAAGGGCAATTCGCCCGTTATGCCGGGAACGTCCGCTATGCGTCGGGACAGCCCGGCCTCGTTTTCAAACGCGGAAGGGATGTGGGAAAGCACAATGCCGTGGGCGTTCGCCCCGAGGATTTTGTCGCGCATGTCCGTGGTGAGGCCGTTGTACACGCCCAGCACGACAACCAGCGCGCCTACGCCCAAGGCTACTCCCAAAATGGACATGACGGAGATGACATATATGAAAGTTTGCCTGCGCCGCGAAAAAAGATAGCGCAGGGCTACAAAAAATTCAAAACGCATTTGGAGTATACTGCCTGAAGCGTTTCAATTTTTCAAGAGATTTTTTAGGGGAGCACTGATTGGTTCAATTCCGAAGCACTGGTTTTGCTCCAGTAGGGTAAAATTCGAGAATTTGGTGCAAATTTAGCCCAGAATTTACCTCTTTTTCTTCTTTTTGCACCATTTTTCTGAAAAAAGGGCGCAATTCTCCTCAGGCCGGCAGTAATCTCCTGCCGGCCCTCGCGCACAGTAACAAGTTTGCGCTCGCGAACAAGACCCGCAAACGATGCGTATTTTTCGCCAAGCCACGATACACGGTTTTGGCAAAACCAAAATAGCGCTTGATGATCAAAAAAGGATGTTCGACTTTGCTGCGAACCGAGGATTTGCGGCGTTCTATTTCTCTCTCCCAATCAATAAATCCCGAGGGCATGCGCTGGACACTTCTGCGGCGGCGGTTGATACGATATTCTTTGCTTGACAAACAGGGATCTCCCTGCACCTCCTGGCGCTTTTCAATTAAATGCCAGAACTTGAGCAAAGTTGTCGCATCAGGAACTTGTTCGGTCGCAAAATCAATCTTCACAAATGAACGCATAGCATAACTATACATAAATAGCGTCTTCAGTACCCTAAAGCAGCGTTTCCTTAGAGATATTTGCCCCTGACGGCCGCCATTTTTTCTTCCGTTTCCGTCATGGCCGAAAGGATGTCATCGCCCCTGCGCCTGACGGCCTCAAAGCGGGCGAGCAGTTCGCCGGCGCGGGCGTTGTCGGCGTAGACCAGCGGATCCGCCAGCAGCGTTTCAACTTCGCCCTGCTCCGTCAGAACCCCTCCAAGTTCCGTTTCCAGGGCGGCGTAGCGCGTCTGCAGGGGGGTTATTTCCCTGTGCAGCGCGTTGCGCTTTTCCGCCGCTTCCCGCCTGAGGCGCTTTTGCTCTTCGCGGCCGGACAGCGCGCTCCCGCCCGACGGCGCTTGCGCGGAGGCCCCGGACGTCCCGCGCGCGGCATCCCAGGCGGCAAAATTCTCATGGAGTGTCAGGCCGTTTCCGTCAAGCTCCCAGATTTCCGCGCCCGTCTGCGAGAGCAGCCAGCGGTCATGGGCGACTATCACCAGCGCGCCGGTAAATTTCCGCAGGGCCGCCGCGAGGGCTTCGCGGCTTTCAATGTCCAGATGATTGGTCGGCTCGTCCAGAAGCAGGGCGTTGCAGCGCTTCAAAAAAAGGCCGGCCAGCGCGAGGCGGCTTTTTTCCCCGCCGGAGAGATCCGCTGTCCGGCGGTCGAAATATTCCTGACCAAGCAGGAAAAGGCCGAGCACACTCATCAGCTCCTCTTCCGTGGAACGCGGGTCCGAAAGGCGGCGAATCTCCGCCAGTACCGTGGCCTCCGGCCTCAGGGTTTCCATCTGGTGCTGGGCGTAATAGCCCGCGCGCAGCCGCGGGGAACAAACCAGACCGCCTTCCGTCCGTTCCAGCGCGCCGGCCAGCAACTTGACCAGAGTGGACTTGCCGCTGCCGTTGCGCCCCGCCAGCGCGACCCGCTGCCCCCGGTACAGCGTGAAGGTGAGCGGCGGCCACAATCGTTTGCCGTCGGGGAAGGCGAAGGCCAGATCCGCTACGGCCAGCATGACTTTTTCCGAAGGCGCGGGGTCCGGCCAGGAAAAATTGAGTTGCCTGCGCCTGGGTTCCGGCCTGATCTCTTCCAGCTCCTTTTCCAGCTTTTTTACCATCTTCTGGCGGGAGCCGGCCTGACGGGCCTTGCTCGCCTTGGCGCGAAAGCGCTCCACAAAGGCCGTCTTGCGCCGGATTTCATCCTGTATGACCCTGGCCCCGCGTCGGCGCTGCGCCTCAAGCTCTTCCTGCATGACGAGAAAACGCGAATATCCCGTCTTGCGGAACACAGGCTTTGACAGCCCCAGGTACAGAACATGTGTGCCCACCCTGTCCATGAAGATTCGGTCGTGGGCCACGAAAATCAGAGCCCCCCTGAAATCCAGCAGGAAGGATTCCAGCCACTCCACCGCTTCCATATCCAGGTGGTTGGTCGGCTCGTCCAGAAGCAGCGCATCGGCCCCCGCCGTGAGCAGGCGGGCGAGTTTGGCCCGTTCCCGCCAGCCGCCGGAAAGGCTCCGCAGGGGACGGCGCCATTGGGCTTCGGTAAAGCCGAGGCCCGAAAGCGCGGCTTTGGCCCGCTGCTCCGGATTGTACCCGTACAGGCTTTCCAGTTCCGTCTGGCGGCGCATGAGTTCCTTCAGGCGGGCTTCGTCTTTCGCGGCCGCGGCGGCTTCCCAGGTCGTCCAGAATTCGTTCCAGTCGTGCAGAACCTCCAGCACATAGGTCAGCAGGGGCATATCCAGCGAGGCCTCGTCCGGTTCCTGCTCCGCATGGCCCAGGCGGCAGTTTTCGGGCAGCGCGACGCGCCCTCCGTCCGGCGTCTCCGCCCCGGCGATCAGGCGCAGCAGGGTTGACTTGCCCGCGCCGTTGGGGCCGCAGACGCACAGGCGCATGCCGGAATCCACCTCCAGTGAAAACGCGTTGAAAATATCGCGTCCGTTATACGTCTTGGAAAGTTCCTGAATGCTGATTTTCATAATGACAGGGCGTGGTTCAATCCACAGCCGGCTCCATCCGCCGACTGCTTGCAGCCCGGCGGACAGGAGCCGGGTGGATTGCCCTCCCTGAAGGAAGGGGCTACCGGGAAGGTATGCTCGGCGAAGCCGGGCGTCAAGCGGGAATCTCCCTGAACAGCAATCCTCATTATGTCCCCGGCTGTGGTTTTGCAGCATCGGCTTGGTGGAGAAATATCAGAGAGTTTTTACCTATGGATAGGTACAATCATAGTAACATCTAAAAATTACAAGTTTTTCCGAGCTGTGTCGAGGTGTTGAGAAACATCCCGTCAACATGCTGGTTTTATAATATTTTTGCACCGAAAATCTATCTGTTGATGTACACTCTCCTTTAATGACATGCTGGCTATGACATCTCGGGCATTCAGGCATCTGTCTCCCTCCTTATTATTGATGGAGTCAGCATATCAGAAAAACATTCTTTTGTTAATTTGGTCCCGGTTTTTTTGCGCATTCGGGGCTGCGGCACTTGCCGGCGACCATTTGCGCATTCGGGCTTGACTTTGCCGCGGGCGTGTTTTAGAAGAGCGCTGTCGGAGCGGTAGTTAAGACGGTTATAACGCCGGCCTGTCACGCCGGAGGCCGAGGGTTCGAGTCCCTTCCGCTCCGCCAAGCAACTTTCCCACGAAGTCCCGCAAAGCCCTAAAAGCCTTGCGGGACTTAGCTTTTCAGGATTTTTTATGCCCATGGGACTTGTTGGGATTTTTTGACAGCCGGGGCATATTTGGGGCAAAATTAACATTCAACAAAATTAGCCTGTCTTTAACAAAATCCTGCAACAAGAGCCCGAAATCAAGTTTTTTCGGCGATTTTTAAAGAAAAAAGTTAATTATTTCAATGTATGTACTTCAAAAAGCTCAAATGTTGTGCCGGAAAATAAAAAATATTTCTTGCTATATCTGATTATTATGCTATGCTTGCTCCATGTATATTAGACAAACAACAACGAAAGTTTCGACACCAGGCGAAAATTATACAACTTTTCGTATTGTCGACGGTGTACGGGACGGTGCGAAAGTCAAACAACGTACAATCCTCAACATCGGGAAATACTTCGATCTTTCCTCTGATCTATGGGGCCGGCTTTGCTCCTGCATTGATGAGATATTGAACGGTATGCTAAGGCTCCCATGGCTCATTGAAGGACATGTCCACCCCGATGTAGAAAAGTACGCGCAGCAGTTTGCTGCGAGAATTTTATTGCGAAACGGGCATCTACAATGCCGGAAGGTGAAGAAAAATTCGGACAATTTATTTCTGTCGATCCAGATACTCTTGAAATGGCGAATAATCGTTCTGTTGGTGTAGAGCATGTTGGATTGTACGCAATGCAAAAGCTACAGTTAGAAAAAATATTTTCTAATCTAATCTAAACTTCACAAAACGGATGATAAATCAGGAACTTGCCATGATTATAGGTCGTATAGCCGCGCCAGGCAGTGAAGTTGCCACATGGGAATGGTTGACATTGAGGAGCTCATTGGGAGAGTTGCTTGATGAAAATTTTTCA
>JAISLI010000040.1 GCA_031291035.1 Desulfovibrio sp. | reverse complement strand
AGAAGCCATCTCAAAAACCCCTTAGCAGAATGATGATGCAAGCAAGTTGGACCATGGCAAGGAAATTTTCCGTATGAAATTCATGTCTTACCACAATTCTGCGGAAATTTTGCAGCTAGGCGAAAAGCCGTTCGACTCTCCAGCGGCGGCGGTAACGCCGCAAGGGCCGTCCATCTTGCGTTTTGCTCCGTTTCTTCCGGTTAGGAGCAATCATTTCGATGCCCCAGTCTTCTTCCAACCTGGCATCAAGTTTGTCACTGTCGTAAGCCTTGTCGCCGATCAGGCGAGACGGCAGTTCATTGGTAAAACACTTTTCCAGCGTTGCTTCGACCAAAGTCACTTCATGAGGCGACGCGCTTGCCACGTGAACGGCGAGAGGAAAACCAGCAGCGTCTGCCACTGCCATGACCTTGGTGCCCTTGCCGCGCTTTGTTTTACCAACGGCGTCGCCCCTTTTTTTGCGGGAGCAAAAGTCCCGTCAATTAGGGTCTCGCCAACCTCTATTACTGGTACTAGCAACACAGCCTGAACTAATCAGTATAATTGTAAATATAGTTATCCAATTTCTAATCATATTATACCTTTTGGCGATAGAAAAGTGAAGAGTAGAGCTAAGTTTTCATATTTTTATAATTATCCAAATCCAAATTATATTTTTCTATAAGAAATTCTAAAATTTTTTGAAGTGCAGCTCCTATATATAGATGATTTGCACCAAATTTATATTTAATACTTGAAATATGTTCTGGCAATACATCAGAAATTTTTCCATAAATTTTTTTTCGACCTCAGTATTTTTATTTTTAGCCCATACAGGGTATCTAAAGTCCTTTCCTTCTTCACCTGTATAACCGTTGTATGAATTCGGATTAAAACACTCTTGGCCTACAATATATTCTAATTCACAAATTAATTCCACAAGTTGTTTGTTAATATTCATATATCCCCCTAAATATTTTATGAAGTTTCAGACAAGCCATGACGCTCCCTAATTTCCTCAAAATTGTAGTCTATCTGTCGTACCAAAACAAGGTTTTTTTTAAGGGCGTGCCGATGAGGCTAAGGCAAGAAAACAGCCTATTCCAAAGATAAAAGGTCCAATGAGCTGTCACTTTCAAATTATTATCTTTGGCAACATCAGGCGCCATCACGGAACCAGCAACTATATCCCTGTCATTGAGGAAAGTTATTTTAGAGCATTTTGTTATTGAAATTATCTAAAATTTATTTAAAATACCTGCGTGTCAATTGCATAAATCCTTAGCAAAATGCTCTAAAGCCGTTCTCCCGCGCCAGAGTTGAAAAGGTCGTCCTGAATCCGTGAACGGAAATATCGCCGCCTCCGTGAATAACCTTCAAAGCGACAAGCAATGATTCGCAGGTGATATTCCTGCCCTTCGCGCGGGGACTTGGAAAGCACAAATCACAGCCTCCAAGGGTAATAATTGCCTGAAGGTGTTTCAATTCCCTGAAAAGCTCAACCACCTGCCTTGAAAGGGGTATGGCGTGCTCCACGCGCATTTTCATGCCGCCGCCGTGCTCGTGCCGCATGGCCGGAATTGTCCAGATCGCCGCGTCAAGATCAATCTCCGTCCACCGCGCCCCGCGTATTTCCTCGCTGCGCAAGGCCAGATACGGGATAATCTTCAGACAGTAGGCGACCTTCCTTCGGGATAATGAGCGCGGCCCGGTGTTTCGCTTTGTAAGGCCTCAATGCGGATGTTATCCGGTCGGCTGGGACAATAGACTATCTGTTTCCTGAAAACAAAGCCTCACAAGGATTTTTAGGCTTTGTGGGGCTTTATGGGATTATTATTTGGTGCCCAGGGCGGGGCTTGAACCCGCACGGCCTTTCGGCCAAGGGATTTTAAGTCCCTTGTGTCTACCTGTTCCACCACCCGGGCAGGATGAAAAAGCCGTTTAGATAGTGTCTGCACGAGGTTATGCCAAAACTTTGAGCCGAAAGCAACGTAACGTACCCGCACGGCGGAAGCGAAAGAAGCGAACATTTTTGCATACCTTGTTGCAATCCCTGCGCCACCGTTTGAGGCGCAGAAATGTATTCTCCATCAGGTGGCGAACACGATAAATACCCTTGTCATACCAGCGCTGGTCCTTAACACGCGCTAAAAATTACTGATCTCAGGCCGCAATGAGCGATCCAGGCGCGCGGCTTCCTGTTTCCGTTCGCGGCTTCCGCGCGAACGGAGCGCGGCCATAAGGGAGCCGCCTTCCTGCAGGCGGCAGAAAATGAGAAAACCCGTATGCGCGACCATTCTGTCCTCAGGACGCAACCTGTCCGGCACGGGCTTCCAGCGCCGGATGAGAATCTCGCACACTTCCGTATCGCTGAAAGGCCCTTGCTCCAGACCAAGCAGTAATGCGCCCACCTGATCCGCCGTGGGCAGCAGAAAGCCCAACACAGCGCCGGGCCGCAGAGCCGCGGCGGCGTGACCGAGACAATCCCACGGGGTGCGCATGTCCAGAAAAAGCGCGTCCGCGGCGGCACAGGCGAAGCCTTCGGCCACATCCCTGTGGTGTATATCCACATTGTCGCCAAGGCCGGCCCATTTCAGATTGCGGCGGGCGAGCCGCAAAAATTCTTCACGCGCGTCATGGCTTACAACTTTGCCCGTCGGCCCGCAAAACCAGGACAAGCCCAGCGTGAGCGCGCCTGAACCGCAACCCGCCTCCGCGATGGTGCGCCCCGGACCGGCGCCGAGGCGCAAGCAGATGTAGGCTATGTCCTTGGGATAGATAATTTGCGTCTGCCGCTTGACGTGCAGGAGCCTGTCAAAAAGCGTGGCTTCCTGCACAAGAACGGGAATGCCGAGGCTGGTACGGGCCAGCGCGCCAAAATCAAGGGTCGCCACTTGCTCGGCCGGCAGACAGCCGTCGTTGCTGTGCCAGTCCTGCCCCTGTTCAAGACGACGCACATAGCGCCTGCCCTTGGGGGTCGCATAGACAACCAGAGAACCGTAAGGAATCATGTGAAGTCAGAACATCTGGCGCATAAGGTTTTCGCCGCCTTCCGAGGTGTCCTGCAGTGCCTGCGCTCCTTCTTCATCAGTGGCGGCGCGGCCTTCCAGAGGCATGTCGGAGCGGTAGGCAAAGCCATCCTGCATCACAATGCCTTCAGGCAGGGCGAAATCCTGCGGTGGATACAAATCTTCCACCTGGCTGCGATAGTAACGGAAAATAGGCGCCGCGGTACGCCCCCCCTGTTCCTGTCGCCCCAAGGACTGCAACTGATCATAGCCCACATAGACGCCGGTGACCAGATAAGGTGTAAAGCCCATAAACCAGGCGTCATGCTCCTCGTTGGTGGTGCCGGTTTTGCCGGCGATAAAGCGGCCTTCCATGCGCGCGCGGGCGCCGGTGCCGGCGTTGACCACGTTTTTGAGCAACAAGGCCATCATGTAGGCGTTTTGCGGGCTGACCGCCTGCCAGTGTTCGACATCCTGGCGATAGAGTCCCCGCCCGGCCGCGTTGGTGATGGAGGTGATGATTCTGGGACGCACGCCGAGGCCCTGATTGGCAAAGGCCACATAGGCCTGCGTGAGATTGAGCGGAGAAACGGCCACAGCGCCCAGGCTGACGGACAGCTCCTCCGGAAATTGCGGTTCCAGTCCCAGTGATTTTGCCCGCTGTATCACATTGGCTATGCCCACCTGCTGGGCCACGCGTACGGCACAGGTATTGCGCGAGAGGGCCAGTGCCTTGTACAGGGGAATTTTCCCCCTGTAATCATGTTCGTAGTTGGAGGGGCGCCATACCTGGTTTGTCCAGGGATTGACATAGACAAACGGCGCGTCCAGCACGGGGGAAGACGGCGTAAATCCGAAATCCAGCGCGGTGGAATACACCACCGGCTTGAAGCTGGAACCCGGCTGTCGGCGGGACTGCGTAGCTCTGTTAAAATGACTCTCTCCAAAACTGTAACCGCCTATCATCGCTACCACATCGCCGCTTTGCGGCTCAATGGAGACAAGCGCGCCCTGCACCGCCGGTTCCTGTTGCAAAAGCAGGGGAATTGGCCTGTCTTTTCGCGCGTCCGCCGGATCATAGGGTTCTGTCTTCATCTCCTTTGGCGCGGCAGGACGCTCCGCGGCGGAAACCCATATCAGATCGCCCGGGGAAAAAACTTGTCTCGCATCCCTGACGGGCGGGGCGACGGCGGCGGATACCTTGGGATTGGGCTTGCGCGCCCAGGAAAAACCCTCGGCGGAAATGAGTCCCGTATAACCCTGCCCCAGAGCCACGCCGGCCTCACGCTGCGAGACTTTGGTCACAAGCGCCCTTACCCACGCGCCGCCGGCCAGATCCAGGGGGACGAAATTGCTCTGCGTCAAAAAAGCGCGCTGCCCCTCCTCGTTCAAATGTTCCGGAGAACCTCGCCAGCCCTGGCGTTTGTCCAGTTCCTCCAATCCGCGCCGCAACGCATGACCAGCGGCCTCCTGATGGACGGGAGCCATGGCCGTACGCACAGTGAGTCCAGCCTCGTACACAAAGTCTTCACCGGATTTGCTTGTTTTTAAGCCGAGTTCCGCAAGGTTTTTTTCCGTAAAAAATTCTATGAGCAACCGCCTGACTTCTTCCAGATACCATTGAGCCATGCCCGTGGCGTTGTCAGGCGAACTCCAGTACACAAGGGGTTCGGCCGCGGCCTGCCGGTATTCCTCGGGCGTGATCCATTTCATATCCCGCAGACGACCGAGAACGTACATCTGGCGGATCTTGGCTCTTTCAGGATGACGAAAGGGGTTATACAGGGAAGGGGCTTTGGGCAGACCAGCCAGAACGGCGCTTTCAGCCAGGGTGATGTCCGAAGCGTGTTTGCCGAAATAGGTGCGCGCGGCCGCTTCCACGCCGTAGGCGTGTTCGCCGAGGTATATCTGGTTGAGATAGACGGTGAGTATTTCATCCTTGGTGAGATTCTTTTCCAGCCTGTAAGCTAGGATGGCTTCCTTGACTTTGCGCGTGTACGTGCGTTCCGAGCTGAGGAGAAGCTGTTTTATGATCTGCTGGGTGATGGTGCTGCCGCCGCTGCCCTTGGTGCCGGTGCGAAAATTGGTCAGCGCCGCCCGGACTATGGCGACGGGATCAATGCCCGAATGACGGTAAAAAGCGTCATCCTCGGCGGCCAGAAAGGCCAGGGGGAGAAAACGCGATATATCCTCAAGGCCGACAAGAAAACGTTTTTCGTGACAGAGAACGCCGAGTTGCGAACCGTCGCGCGCAAGTACGGTTGTGGCCAATGGCGGGGCGTAATCCGCAATGCGGATTATATTGGGCAGATCACGGGAGGCCCAGTAAAAAAGCAGAACCGTGGCGCCGCTTCCCAGCAGGCCACCGGCTAAAGCAAGGACAAAAAGCCCGAAAAAAATTTTTTTCCAAGGAACGCGTACTGCCATGCCGGGAAAAATACTCCCTTTCCCGCTTGACGTTATATAAAAAAGCGGAAAGCAAGCCTTCCGCTTTTTTAAGCAAGGCAAAAATTCTTATACGCAACCGGTCGGTTTCGGCAGGCCCGCCATTTTACACGCACCCTTGCCGGGGCCGGAAGGAAAGAGTTCGTAAACTTCTTTCAGCTTGTAGCCGGTATTTTTGGAAAGAATACGCACCATGGGCGCAATGCCGTTTTTCTTGTAGTAGTCCTGCAGAAAATCCAGTATTTTTTGGTGATCAGCATTGATTTCCGTGATCCCTTCGGATTCCTTCACATATTCCATCCATTCAGGGCACCAGTCGTCAAAGCGCAGCAAAAAACCATCTTCATCAACTTCAAAGCTTTTCCCTTTATAGGTAATCTCAGCCATGGGCGTCCTCCTTGGACAAATATTTCGTTCTATTCACAAGAACCGAATGCTCTTGTCTCCGCCGACCTGAAAACCCGGCCGGGGCTTTTCAGGATTGCGCCTGATGAAGGCGTGAATTCGGGTGCTGGGCACTCCGAACACTGCGAAATTTATATGACACAAAAAAAAAATGATGGCAAGGGGCACTCCCAAAAATTTTTTACAAGTTTTGCGGCGGAAAGCGGCGCCTGCGCTCATCATGCACGAGATCAAAAGAGGGCGGCCCTTCAAAAAAAACGACATGTTCAGGCTCCGCCGCAAGGGTTCGCTCTTTCTCGCCGGTTTTGACGCATACCGCCGCAGCCTCCCCGCCGGCGACGGCTCTGGGGGAGCGGAACGCTGTCAGTTTCGCGGCGCGCAGAAGTATGCCTGAAGGCCAGTGCGCTCCGTCACGCGCCAAGGCCGTCGGCCCCGGCATATCCCTGAGGAAGAGCAGCGCGTCGCCGGATTTGGCCGCCTGCGCAAGGCCTTCATTGTCTTCCTTGTTGCGGCCCACGCACAGCCAGAAGCGGGTTTCCCCATCGCGCGCCCAAAACTGGCGGCCCAGATTTGCCAAGTCAAAATCGGCGGATGTCGGTTCGCCAGGGCGGGTGAGAAGCGGCCAGTAGCGCCTGGCATTTTCCCGGTCCGTCAGCCGGCAGCCTCCGGCGGGCGTCGGAATTTCCGTAATGCCGAACCTCGCCGCGAGCGCGAACTGTCCTGCGCGGCCGCGCCCGGAGATGGAGGCAAGGCGCGACCTGTCGACAAGCCCTTTCCGTTCCGGCATGGACGGCTCCAGAAGGCCCGCGCCGAGCGGACGCACCAGAATGTCCGCAACGCCGGCCTCCCGCGCGATGACGCGCATGACGTCGCGCCGCTGGGACATGGGGCGCTGGCCGGGCACCTCGCCGCTGGCGAGCGCTTGCGCTCCCACGGATTCCATATATATTTTTGCCCGGCGCAGGAGATGGATCTTGCAGTCCACACAGGGATTCAGAACTTTGCCGAAGCCGTGGGAGGGGCCTTGGCGCAACATGGCGGCAAATGCCTCGCCCACATCTTCCGTATGCACGTCAAGGCCGTATGTCGCCCGCCAGAAGTCCCGCGCGCGGGGTTTGCCGAAAAAGGGGGAAAATGCGTGCCAGCATCTCACGGAAAGGCCCTGCCGCTGCAAAAGCTTTGCGGTCAGGAGGCTGTCCAGCCCGCCGGAAAAAAGAACGACTATGTCCGGTGAAGTTGTCAGGGGCTTCATAAAATTCTGACGCCGCCTTCTTCCACCAATACTGTATATTCCAGGCGCACTCCGCCCCAGTCGGGATAATACAGGCCCGGTTCCACAGTGACGACCATCCCGGCCTCAAGCGGGTGTTCATTGTGAACATTCAACGACGGGGCCTCGTGGGTTTCCAGCCCGACGCCGTGCCCCAATCCGTGGGTAAAGGCCTGGGCTTCCCCGGCCTTTTCAAGGACGCCCCTGGCGGCCAGATAGGCCTCCCGTCCTGTGACGCCCGGTCGCATCACGGCGAGCGCGGCCCGCTGGGCCTCGCGCACCAGCCCATAAACGCGGTCAAAACGGAAATGGGCCGGACCGGACTTTTCTCCAAGCCAGAAGGTGCGGGTTTGATCAGAGCAATAGTTCTTCAGACGACAGCCGGCGTCAATGAGCAGGGGGGCCTCCGCCTCCAGTCTGTCGTCCCCCGGAGTCGCATGGGGCAGCGCCGCGTTTTTTCCCGTAGCGGCAATAACGGGAAACGCCAGTTCAGTCGCGCCGTTTTCCCTGAAAAAACACTCAATGGTCCATGCCAGATCCGTTTCGTGCCGGCCGGGCGAAAGGCGGCCTTCGGAGATGGAGTCCTCAAGCCAGCCCAGCATTTTGTGGTTAAGGGCGAAGGAGGCCGAAAGCGCCGCGATTTCCTCCGGTCCCTTGATGTGGCGCAATCGCTCCGCAAGCCCGTCGGCGGCCTCCAGAAAAAGTCCGCCTTCTCCGCCGAGAGCGCGGGCAAAGGCAAGGCTGACCCCGCGGGCCTCAATACCGATACGACAGCCGCAACGCCTGAGCAGCAAGGCAATATCCCTGACATCATTTTTGTATACAAAAACGCGGTCAGGATCCCACAGGCGCGCGGCGGCTTCAGCATAGCGGGAATCCGTGGCCAGCCAGTCCTTTCCGTCGCCCGTGATCACAAGACGGCCGGAACTTTCGTTGTATTGGGCGTCGTGCAGTTCAAACCCGGAAAGGTAGAATCTGTTGACGTCGCGGCTCACAAGCAGCGCGTCCAGCCTGCGGCGGCGCATGTCGCGGCGCAGCGCCTCCCTGCGTCCGGCGTACACTTCCTTCATGACAGGCGGCCGGGATATTGCGGGATATGACGGGACACGGCGGGATACGGCGGTTTTCCGGCGGTCATCCGCCGCAGCATTTTTTGTATTTTTTCCCGCTGCCGCAGGGGCAGAGGTCGTTGCGGCCCACGCGCGGCGGGGCCTTGGCCGGCCGTTGCGCGCGCGGGGCGCCGCCGCCGGAGTAGGACAGGGATTCCCCGGCCTCTTCCCTGTGGCGGTATTCCATGGCCAGGCGTTCGGCTTCTTCCTCTTCGGGCCGCCGCACACGCAAGCGCAGAAGAACCCTGAACACGCTCTCGCGTATGTGAAAGAGCATGTCCTGGAACATGGCGAAGCCTTCGCGCTTGTATTCCAGTTTGGGATCTTTCTGCCCGTAGCCGCGCAGCCCTATTCCGTCGCGCAGGGCATCCATGTTGCGGAGATGTTCCTTCCAGCACCGGTCAAGCTCCTCCAGCAGAAAATAGCGCAGAATGTCCTTCCAGCTTTCGCCGCATGCACATTTGAGGTCTTCAAGCATGGAGCGGATATGGGCCTCGCACTCCTCCCGGCCGGGCAGGGGGGCGTCCGGCCCCAGCACGCGGTCAAGGTTGAATATTTCCCGCAGACGCCGGAAGGCCGCCGCCCCGGCCCCGGCCCCGTCATCCGGCGAGCCGGCGGCGGCGGGGGCGTATTCGTTGTCCAGCACGTCGCCCAGAAATTCCTCCAGCACGGGATCAAGGTCTTCCTCCACCATAAGCTCCCGCCTGAGGGCATAAATGACCTCGCGCTGCTGGCTCATCACGTTGTCATAATCGAGCAGGGTTTTGCGTATTTCAAAATGGTGCGCTTCCACGCGTTTTTGCGCGTTCTCCACAGCGCGGGAAACCATGGCGTTTTCTATGGCCTCGCCGTCGCGCAGGCCGAGCTTTTCCATGATGCCCTTGATTCTGTCGGAGCCGAAAAGGCGCATGAGGTCGTCTTCCAGGGAGAGATAGAAACGCGAGGAGCCGGGATCGCCCTGGCGGCCGGAACGGCCGCGCAACTGGTTGTCGATGCGCCGGCTTTCATGGCGTTCCGTGCCCAGGATGTGCAGGCCGCCCAAATCCGGCACGCCCTCGCCCAGCACAATGTCCGTGCCGCGGCCGGCCATGTTGGTGGCGATGGTCACCTTGCCCTTCTGCCCCGCCTGGGCCACAATTTCCGCTTCCTTTTCGTGCTGTTTGGCGTTGAGCACGTTGTGGGGGATATGGAGCTTCGTCAGCCGCCGGGAAAGCATTTCCGAAGTCTCGATGGAAATGGTGCCCACCAGCACGGGCTGGCCCTTTGCGTGGATTTCCCCGATGGCGGCGACTATGGCGTCGAATTTTTCCTGGCGGCTGCGGTAGATCATGTCCGGCCAGTCCTTGCGGATCATGGGCATGTTGGGCGGTATGCCCGTCACCTCAAGGTTGTATATCTGCTGAAATTCCACCGCCTCGGTGTCCGCCGTGCCCGTCATGCCCGAAAGTTTGTCGTACAGCCGGAAATAGTTCTGAAAGGTGATGGAGGCCAGGGTCTGGTTTTCCGCCGCCACGGCCACGCGCTCCTTGGCCTCCAGGGCCTGGTGCAGGCCGTCGGAATACCGCCGCCCGGCCATGAGGCGGCCGGTGAACTCGTCCACGATGACCACCTGGTTGTCCTTGACGATATAATCCACATCCCGCCTGAAAATTCTGTGCGCTTTCAGGGACTGCAAAACGTGGTGCTGCAGGGTGATGTTGGCGGGGTCAAAGAGGTTGTCCACCTCCAGAAGCTCCTCGCAGCGCACAACGCCGGCGTCCGTCAGCATGGCGGCGCGGGCCTTTTCGTCAAGCGTGTAGTGCTCCGGCTCAAGTTTGCGCACAAGCTCGTCCGCCATGCGGTACATGCCCACCGACTCGTCGGACGCGCCGGAAATGATGAGGGGGGTTCTGGCCTCGTCAATGAGAATGGAATCCACTTCGTCCACAATGGCGAAGTTGTGGCCGCGCTGCACGAGCTGGTCCGCATAGAACTTCATGTTGTCGCGCAGATAGTCGAAGCCGAATTCGTTGTTGGTGCCGTAAGTGATGTCGCAGGCATAGGCCTGTCTGCGTTCCGCGTCGTCCAGCCCGTGCACGACGACGCCGGTGGAAAGCCCCAGGAAGCTGTATATCCTCCCCATCCAGGCCGCGTCGCGCCTGGCCAGGTAGTCATTGACCGTGACGACGTGAACCCCCTTGCCGGCAAGGGAGTTCAGGGCCACCGGCAGGGTGGCGGCGAGGGTTTTGCCCTCGCCGGTTTTCATTTCGGCTATTTTTCCCTTGTGCAGCGCGATGCCGCCGACGAGCTGCACGTCGAAGTGGCGCATGCCGAGGGTGCGGCGCGCCGCCTCCCTGGTCAGGGCGAAGACTTCCGGCAGGAGATCGTCAAGAGAGGCGCCGGTTTCCAGCGCGCGGCGGAAGGCGCCCATCCGGGCGGGAAAATCCGCGTCGTCGAGGGCGGCCATCTCCGCTTCCAGGGCGTTGACGCGGGCGACAACCGGACGGAGGCGGCGCAGGAAGCGGTCGTTCCGGCTGCCGAAGATTTTTTTGAAAAGAAAGGAAAACATGCCTGTCCTCGCGCTTCAATCGCTTCAATGTCGCCGGCCGGCCGGCAGCATAGCACGCCGCGCCCCGCAAGGCAACTCCTCCTCACCGGACCGGCTATTCGTCCAAATGGGCCTGCAGAAACATTGATTTTGAGAGCGCGTCAAAAAACTGTTGATAGGGTTGCGGATCGTCCACAACATTCGCATTGAATTGCGCGTTGGCGCGCACCGACATTCTTCCCCCGCTTCTCGGAGTTACATTGACGCTCATGCGCAGATTGTATCCGGAGAGTTTTGTCGCGCTGACAGTGCCGAGTTCAAAGGAGGCCTTGTCTATGACGAACCCCAAATCCTGCAATGTCGCAATGGCGCTTTCCATTGTCTTTTTCTTGTCCCGGGTGTCGAAGTAGCGGGTTTGCATCTGGCGAATTTTGAGTTGCGATTCTCCGTCCGTGTCCATAACGCCGCGTTGAGCGGACGCATGGCAGCCGACCATAAAAATTGCCGTCATGAGAAACAGGGCCGTGTTTTTCATATTTCATGCGCCTCCAGGAAAACAGCCTGAGCGAGTTTGTCAAAAAATTCCCGGTACACCGAGGGTTCGTTAATTTGTTCCAATTTCGACACTTGTCCTTGCGTGTTGTAAATCACCCGCTGGAACGTCACCCGCACGGTGGAAGCTCCATCCTTCCCGACTTCGGGCTTTTCGGCCGCCGTGTCCTTTTTCCGGCTTTTTTCGTTTCCGGCGGTTTTTCCGGGCGGCGTTTTTTCGCTGTCAATTTCGCGCATCACAACAGAAGCGCGAATGATTTGTTCCTCGTCAACGGAAACGGCGACACCCGTGAACACCGCAAGGAAGATGGCGCCGGCCACCTGCCCGCCGCTGGTGGCGTCCCTGCGTTTCGAGCCGACCAGTATGCCGAGCCTGTATTCAGCTTCGTCAAGGGAAAAGCCCAGATCCTGGAAAACGGCGGAGGCGGCGCCCAACATGGTTTCAAAATTGGCGGTGTCAAAACGCCGGGTCTGAAGCTGGCGATTCGCCAGCGATTCAGGTTGCAGCAGAAGAGCGTCCTTCGGGATTTTGGCGCAGCCCGGAATGAGCAGCGCCGCCGCCAAAAGAACAAATGTGGTCATTTTACGCTTGGGCAAAGCACACATTTTTAATCCCTTCGGCGCTTTACGGCGAAACGCGGTTTCGCCTGCCCCGCCGCCAGAGCAATTTCAAAGTGAAATCGCTCTAGAAGCTGGATTGCCGGTAAGAAAAATCCCGTACGCGGCTTTGTTCATCAAACTTGATGATAATGGTCAGTGTCCGCTGACTGGCGGACGAGGCGCCCGCGCTTGAAGAACCGCCAAAAACAAGCCCCAGGACGCCGACACCCGCATCGCCCGCTCCGCCGCCGCCGATGCCCGCGCCGCCGCCCGCGGAGGATTTGGAATAGACTCTTTCGGTGGCGATTTTGTCATACACCCAGGTCTCCCGGCGCTGCCCGTCTGTCGTAACCATGTTGGGGGACCCCAGGGCGGCGACAACCTCGGCGCCGGACATGCCCGTTCTGATTTCCCTTTGTACGGTGCCCACAGAGATTCTGTCGCCGGAATCGTCGCGTACGGCATCCCGATGATGTTGCGCGGAACATCCCGCCAGGCAAAGACAACACGCGAACGCGAGCGCCGCAAGGCTTTTTCGGTTCATGACAACACTCCTTTATCAAAAATTCCTCTATAGTTTGAAACCGCTCCCTTCAGTGAGGGGCAATCCGACCGGCTCCTGTCCGCCGGGCCGGAGTCGGCCGGCGGCGTCAGTTTTGCGCCCCGCCCGAAAGAAGGCGGTCAATTTTTTCGTGAAGGCTTTTGTCCGGGAGGATGGCGAAAATCAGGAAGCCGATGCTCACATTGATCAGCGGTACCCATGCCCAGAGCAACATGGGCCAACCGTACCCTTTCTTTTTCGCGAGATACTGCAAAAGAACGCCAAAAGGCACTGTCAGGACGAATATTGTGAAAAATGCCATGAATATTCTTTGGAACGGAAAGTCGAACATAACAGGCACAGCTTACGCGACCCGGTCTGGATGTCAAGCCGCCGAAAAAAGGGATCGCCTGTTTACGAGGAAAAAGATGCTTGAACTCCAGGGCGAATCCGTATACGATTGAGGCCGGATTCCGGGCGGACGGAAAATGCAGCTTATCCGCCCTGTCCGTTCCGTTAAAGGAGTCTGGAACATGGTTCGTGGATTGGGCGCAGACGAGATACCCGGTAAAGATTGTGTCCTGATTATTGGTAAAGGCGCGCGTGAAGACTGCGTTGCGGAGTTGATTCTGGCGAGCAAGCGTCGCGTAAGTATCGTGGTTATTTCCGAGTTCGAAACTCCCGGATTTCTGGCCAAGGCGAAGAAGGTTTACAAGGGCCCGACAGACGACCCTGTATTCGTCCGGAAAGTGGCGGCCGAGGAAAAACCCTTATTCGCCTTTGTGGGGCCGGAGGAACCTCTGGCGGCAGGCGTGGTGGATGCCCTGGAGGAGATGGGGATTCCGTGCGTCGGCCCCAAAAAAAAACTTGCCGAAATAGAGTGGAGCAAGTCATTCGCGCGGGAATTGCTTACGAAGCACAGGATCCCCGGCAATCCCAAGTACAAGATATTTCGTACCCCGGACGGCATTCAGGACTTTCTGAAAGAACTTGGCGCTTTCGTGGTCAAGCCCGATGGGCTTACAGGCGGCAAAGGCGTCCGCATTTTCGGGGAACATCTGCACTCCTTCGCCGAAGCCGAGTCCTACGCGCGTCAAATACTTACGTTAAAACGCCCTGTTGTGATCGAAGAAAAGTTGGATGGCGAGGAATTCAGCCTTCAATCTTTTTGTGACGGCACAAATGTGGTGGATATGCCTGTCGTCCAGGATCACAAGCGAGCCTTTGAAGGGGATACAGGGCCAAATACCGGCGGCATGGGATCTTACTCCTGCGCCGACTTCGGCATGCCGTTTCTTGCCGGGGAGGACATCAGAGAAGCCGGCAGGATCAACCGGGCCGTGGCGCACGCATTGCGGGAAGAGACAGGCGGGGCGTATAAAGGAATCTTGTACGGCGGGTTCATCGCCACGAGGGATGGCGTGCGTCTGATCGAATACAACGCGCGTTTTGGGGACCCGGAAGCGATGAACGTCCTCCCCCTGCTCAAGACAGATTTTGTCGCCATCTGTGAAGCTGTTATAAAAGGCAATCTTGATGAACTGGATGTCGCCTTTGACAGGAAATTTACCGTCTGCAAATACGTTGTACCGCAAGGGTATCCAACCAGCCCGGAAAAGGACTCGCCTATAGGGAATATCCCCTCCCCGTCAGAAAATTTGAAGGTTTACCATGCCGCTGTTGACAAGAAGCAAAGTGGTGAAATACATTTGACAGGTTCGCGGGCAATAGCTTTGGTCGCTATGGGCGACACCATGAGTGAAGCCGAGCGGACAGCCGAGGATGCCGCCCGTAGCGTTACCGGCCCTGTTCGTCATCGCTCCGACATAGGAACGCGCCAGCTTATCGAAAAGCGCATCAACCACATGGCCGACATTCGGTCTGGGGTTGTCGAGCCGGGATTCCGTGACGCTGTTTGAGGCGGCTGTCTCTCTCTTGACGAACCCGGATGTTCAACAATGAGGCGCGGGCGAAACGCGGTTTCGCCCGCGCCTCATTGGCTGGCGGCGGGGCATCCGCCCCGCCGCCAGAGCAATTATTGCTTCAAGCAGGCAAACGCTTGATTCTCCGTGGCGAGGTGGAAGCTGCCCTGGTTCCCCCCGTTATCCATTCTCACGCCGAACACACCTCGCTCCTTATAGGCGTCGCCGGACCAGAAGTAGTAGCTCGGGCCCACATTTGCCCACCCCGCTGCCAGGGCAGCGCCCTTGGAAGTCAGCCTCGCCACAGTTTTATAGTGCTCGCGGGTCGGCATATTGGGGCCGCCGACATACTGCCCCTCGGTCCAATTGTCAGGATAGAGAGGATCCGAACCCGGGGTGAGATGATCGAACGGGGTGTCGTTGCAGGCTCGATAGGCGTTAGGTTCGTTGGAATTAGCCCAAGGAAGAAGAGGCGTAGTCTGCACGAAGCGGAACACCGACAACGGCCCCGCGCCGAAGGTGAAGGTCGTTTCCGGGGAAGTTATGCCGTCAGCCGTCACCGTCACCGTGATCTTCCGGGAACCCACAATATCCGCGAGATAGACCGTGGTTTTGTTGTCGGGCGCCTGGCCCTCAATCTCATCCAAGTGCCACGAGCCGTCGCTGGGCACGACATAGGTTGCGTCATCCACCCACATCAGCCCGTTCAGCGCATTTTTGTCGCGTCGCCATACGCCATCCGTTCCAGTGGACAAACCCGTTATTTCCGAATCCACTTCCCAGGACACGTTGCCGGTCACCGGCTGTTCCACGTCGTTGACGTATCTCTTCACCGTCATGCGCACAACCTTCTGATAGCCCTGAGGGCCGGGAGTCGTGAAATCGCCGTCGCCGCCGCTGAAAGTCACCCTCAGATCATTTCGCTGGCCGTTCAGGGTGAATGTCTGCTCGTTCTCCCCGATCCGCGCCGTCACTGTCACCACCCCGTTGTAGGGCAGGGTGTCTTTGTCAAGTTCCACCAGAATTTCGCCCCGCCCGTCCGTGACGTAGCTTCTGGAAAGAAACGCCGCGTGCGCCGCCCGGACGGAAAGCAGGTCATCCAGCCATTGCGCCGCCCGGGCAAGCGGGCTTGCCGGTCGCGGCGGCGCGACTTCGGCCAGATACATGCCGTCGGCCGTCACATACACCGTCTGCCCGGACATGATCTCGTCAAAGCCGTTCACCACCCGGAA
>JAISLI010000039.1 GCA_031291035.1 Desulfovibrio sp. | reverse complement strand
CCTTAAGAAACGGAGCAAAACGCAAGATGGACGGCCCTTGCGGCGTTACCGCCGCCGCTGGAGAGTCGAACGGCTTTTCGCCTGGCTGCAAAATTTCCGCAGAATTGTGGTAAGGTATGAATTTCATGCGGGAAATTTCCTTGCCATGGTCCAACTTGCTTGCATCATCATTCTGCTAAGGGGTTTTTGAGATGGCTTCTAATGCCTTATCGGAAATTTGAGTGCCACATTCTGGGCATTTGACAAGCGCCATTCCTACTGCCTCGCCTCTTTCGCCCTAATCTGCGCCGCTTCTTCTTCAGTGCTCAACCGGGCATATTTCAATTCCGGCAGGACTCTTTCGGCTACAGGCCGCGTGACTTCCGATAACTGCGGACGCCCTGCCCAAAAGCCTATGCCTATTCCCCACCAGAGAGTGTCAACAGACCCTAGGCCTTCGCGTCGGGCGCGTTCAGGCTTGCGTCCATATCCGCGAATTTGCCGAAGTCGCCGGCCGCCAGCGCCGAAAGAAGCACTTTTGTCACTTCCGGGTCATAGCGTCGGGTATCGGCCGCCAGCTCCCTAGCGGATTCCAGCATGTCCTTGGCCCCGGCATAGGGCCTCTCGCTGATCATGGCGGAAAAAGAATCCACAGCGGCTGTTATGCGGCCTGTACGACTTATCTGCGCGTTCCTGATTTTCTGCGGATAGCCGGTGCCGTCCATGCGTTCGTGGTGTTCATAGCAGGCCCTGAGCAACTCTTCAAAGGAAATTTCAATTTTCTGCATCAGCTTGACGCCGATAGCCGGGTGCAGGAGCATTTTTTCCCGTTCCTCGCTTTTCAGGGGGGTCCGCTTGTTGACAAAAAAGGCGGGAACCTTGCACATGCCGATATCGTGCATCAAAAAGGCCACCGCCATGCGGTCCATATCCTTGCGGCGGTACTCCGACACGCTCCGCAGCCAGAGCCACAGGCCGAGGGACATGCAATTGACGGCATGGCGGGCCTGATCATGCTTGCGGAAAAGACGGCGGACAAAAGCGTCTATGCGGTGCCTGTCCGTAAAAATATATTCAGTGGTTACCAGAATGTCGCGGTACAAGGGGTCAAACACCGCCTTGACCGGCTGCTCGCAGAATTCCGCGTAGCGCATGATCAGCGCACGGATACAAATATCCGCGATTTCCGCCTCCCTGAGATTTTGATCCTGCAGAACAAGGTCAAGCTGCCTGATGATATGGCGGGAATAAATGTGGTGATCCGTCCGCGAAACAAAAAGATTGCCTTTCTCACAAATATCGGCGACTTCCTCCACCTGTTCGTTGGTCAGACGCGATTCCTTCCTGCAATACGGAGCCAGCACCATAATGTCCTCGCGAAAACAGAACAGGTCCACCGGCGGCCGATATTTGGGGAAGCTGCCCAGAATTTCGCTGCTTATCTGGTAAAATTCGTCATTGATATGCCCCGGTACGGAAGAGGTCATTTTTTCAGCCATGGAAGTTTGTTCCCGAAAAGGATGCTCCGGTCATTTCCAGTACAGTTTGACCAGATTGGTGCCGCGCGGCGTGTCCGACGGTCTGGAAAGCTGGCCGGCGGTAATGACGGCACAGTCGTTCGCCGCAAGCTCCCGGGTGGTATTGATGAACTTTTCCGCCCTGTCAAGGTGGCTCAGGGTCTCGTCCTCCTTGCGCACAAAAACCGGAACCACGCCCCAGACAAAGTTGAGGCTCTTGACGGTAACGGGGTCTGTGGTCAAGGCGTAAATGCGCTGCGGCGGCCGCCGTTCGGAAACCTGCCGCGCCGCCGCGCCGCTGACGCTGTGGGCCACAATGGCCTTGGCCTGCGCCTTGTCGGCCAGCAGGCAGGCCGAATAGGCCAGAAATTCCGGCATTCCCTTGTTCGCGTCCGGTTCTTCCAGTTTGCGCCGGTCAAAAAGCAGCCCTTCGGCCTCATCGGTGATTTTGCTCATATAGCGCACTGTTTCCACGGGAAAATTGCCCATGGCCGTTTCCTCGGAAAGCATCACGCAGTCCGCTCCGTCCAGCACGGCATTGGCCACGTCCGTTGTTTCCGCGCGGGTCGGGGCGGGGCTGTTCATCATGGAAAGCAGCATTTGCGTGGCTACGATCACCGGTTTGGAAGCCCTGTTGCAGGCGCTGATGATGCGCTTCTGCAAGCCGGGCAGCTTGGGCAGCGGGCATTCCACGCCAAGGTCACCGCGCGCCACCATAACAATGTCGGTCTCCGCCAGAATGGCGTCCAGATTGTCCACAGCGCTCTGCCGCTCCAGCTTGACGACCACCGGTACGCGGCGTCCGGCGGCGGTGATGAGATCTTTTGCCTCGCGCACGTCGTCGGCCGTCTGCACATAGGAAATCGCCACGGCATCCACGCCCAGGGCAAGGCCCTCGGCGAGATCCTTTTTGTCCTTGTCCGTGAGGGCACGCATCCTGGTCGCCTTGCCGGGCAGGGCAAGGCCCTTGCGCGAGGTCACAATGCCGGCATTATCCGCCCTGAGGCAGACAAGGCCGTCTTCCCGGCGCTCCCGCACAATGAACTGCAGACCTCCGTCAGCCAGCACCATGCGATCTCCGGGCACAAGACTTTCCAAAATGATTTCATGATCAAAGGGCAGATACGGCATGTCGCCGACACGCCTGTCCGTGGGGCCGAGCAGAAGATCCATGCCCTTGCCCACCTGGATGGATTTTTCCTTCAGCACGCCAAGGCGAATTTTGGGGCCGGAAAGATCCTGCATAATGGTGATGTGACGGTCAAGTTCCGCCTCAATATCGCGTATCACCCCGATGATTTTGATGAAGTCGGAAGCGCCCCCGTGGGAGAAGTTCAGGCGGAACACGCTCACGCCGGCTTCAGCAAGCGCCTTGAGCTTCTCCTTGGTGTTGGAGGCCGGTCCGATAGTGGCGACGATTTTCGTTTTCATGGTCATTCCTTTTTTGTGAAAAGGGGGCAGCGGACACTTTTTCGGAGGTGAAGAATACAGCACTATCAACTAATCGTCAATTCAGCATATTTTCCCAATGGAAAAGGCTTGTTGAGACTTTTTCTAAAATTTAAAATTGCTGGTGACCCGGCGAAACTGTTGCATTATCCGGCGGGACAGGCTACAAGAACAGCATGCCAACGCGCCGCATGCTGTTCCTCGCGCCGGCGTCCGCAGTAACAGTCCTTTTTCCCCCGCTGAGAGACGCGGGCTGTGAAGTGGGCATTGCCGAAAATCTCAACGGGGCCTCGGTGTTTATCCGAAAAACCGGACCGCACGTCATTTTTGCCCGCCCCGCGCTGCCGGGCTTCAAAGTGGAAGACCTGCTTTCCGTAGGCGCCGACGATCCCAATTTCCCGCCGGTAGTTGTCATTACGGACAAGGGCAGTCCGCAGGAGGCGGAGCGGCTCCTGAATCTGGGCGCGCGCGATTACTGGGTTGAGCCGCTTGACCCTCAACGTATTCTGGCCCTGGCGCGCGAACCGCGCAAGGCGGCCCCCGCCTCCCCATATTCCGTCTTGGGAGGCCGAGGCCCGCAATATCCGGAAAACGGACCGAATATTGTGGGCAATCACCCAGTCATGGCGCGTGTGCTGCGCCTTGCCGGACAGGTCGCCCCGTCGCGGGCCACAGTGCTCATTACGGGAGAGTCCGGCACCGGCAAAGAAATGTTCGCGCGCTATCTGCACGCCGCCAGCAACCGGCAGGGCAAATTTGTGGCCGTCAACTGCGCGGCCCTGCCTGAGCATCTGCTGGAGAGCGAACTTTTCGGGCATGAAAAAGGCGCTTTTACCGGAGCCATAGCCCGCAAACTCGGCAAATTCGAGCAGGCCGACGGCGGAACCCTGCTGCTGGACGAAATTTCGGAGATGGACTTGGCCCTGCAGGCCAAGCTGTTGCGCGTCCTGCAGGAAGGGGAAATTGACCGTGTGGGAGGCATGGAAACCATTCGCGTGGATGTGCGCGTGCTGGCCACCACCAACCGCGATCTGGAAGACTGGGTCAGGCAGGGCAAATTTCGCCAGGATCTCTATTTCCGGCTGAACATCATACCATTGCGCCTGCCCTCCCTGCGCGAACGCGGCGGGGATGTGCTTGAACTGGCCCGTTTTTTCATGCGGACCTACGCCCGCGAATACCGCCTGCCCCGCCTGGAACTGGGAGAGGAGGCTGTTGACTGGCTGAGGAAATACGAATTCCCCGGCAATGTGCGCGAACTGCAAAACCTGATGGAGCGGGCCGTATTGCTGGCCGGACGGGGGCCCATCTCTCCGCGTCATTTTCTGCTGGAAAACGAGGAATGGCCCCTTTTTGAAGAACATGAGGAACATCACGCCCCACCCCCCGCCGCTTCGGAGCCTTCTCCCCCGGAACCCGGCGGGGCCGGGGCCGTACCTGGTTTTTCCGGCCCGGTGATTCCCCTGCACGAAGTGGAACGCCTCATGATCCTCAAAGGCCTGGAAGCCACCTCCGGCAACCGTACCCAGGCCGCGGAACTGCTGGGCATTTCCGTGCGCACCCTGCGCAACAAGCTCAATGAATACCGTTTTCCGGGCCGTTCTACCGGGGACTGAAAATATTGTCCCGGCAAGCCTCCGAGACGGGGCGGAGCGAGCATGGCTGTGACTGTGTTTTCAAACGGCATTCGGGGGCCTGCTGACTGATGGACGCCACGTTTGTTGACCTGTGCATGCATCCCGTAACGGCTGAAAAACCGGCCGGCGAAGACTCACGCTATGAACCCGAATACGCCGCTGTCCTTGCCGAGATAGAAAAACTCAGTTTTTCCGGGCAGGGAGATACCCCCTCCTGGCGTGTGGTCGAGGAACAGGGAGCCGCCATCCTCACCGCCAAATCCAAGTTCCCGTGAGCGCGCAGATACGCGGCTCCCTCAACGACATTCAGGACAGATTCCGTTCCCTTTTGCTGTACCGGTACGCCAAAAGCTCTCTTCTTCCGGCGCACCGCATACTGGCATGGGAAGAGGTCAAGGCCATGATGCCGGCCTTGACCGCCTATGCGGAGGAACTTTTCACGGACAATCCCTATCAGGAAACTCCGCTGCTGCGAGGCATCTTTTTCTCCAGCGCCCTGAGGACGGACGCGGACCGGCAAAGCCGCGCCTTCCCCGCCCTTGCCGACCTGATGCGCGGCCTGCTACGCACGCAGGAAAACGCGGCCGGTTTCTTCCTGCGGGATTTTTTCAGTCAGGTGCTGCCCCCGGACCGCAACCTGAACCGCCCTCTACGCCATGCGCCTCAAAATTGACCCCCACATGACGGCCGATTCGCCCATACGCCTGATAGACAGCGGCCCCTACACGTTTTTTCTGGCCCGGCTCGTCAACGGCGCTTCCTGCCACATTCAGCAGATGTGGGAGGGCGTTGTCTTCCGTTTTTGCGCGGCTATCCAGTCGTTCGCCAGCGTCAGATCCAGTGTGCCCTCATAGAGCGCGCGGCCGCTGATGGCCCCGATCAAGCTGGTATTGAGCGTCAGCGGGTAAAGCTTCCGCACATCCGCCAGAGTGGACACGCCTCCGGCGGCGATGACGGGGATGGCCGACAACTCCGCGAGATGACCCAAAGCCCGCAGGTTGACGCCGCTTTGCATGCCGTCCCGTTCAATATCAGTATAAACAACAAAGGCTGCTCCGTCATCCACCAGACGCGGCAACACGTCTTGTGCGGTCAGGCCCGTATCCGCAATCCAGCCGCGGCTTTTGAGGCGACCGGCCGCCGCGTCGAGCGAAACGCCAATCTTTCCGGGGAAAGCGCGGCACAGGGCGGCAAACGCGTCCGGCGCCTCCAGCGCCATGGTGCCAATAATCAGACGCGCGGCGCCCGCGTCCAAATAGGCCTTCGCCGTGCCCTCATCGCGAATTCCGCCCCCAAGCTGAACAGGAACAGACGCGCGGCGGCAAATATCCCGCACAATCTCCCGGTTTTTGGCGGCACCGCCGAAGGCCCCGTCCAAATCCACCACATGCAGCCATTGCGCGCCGCGACCAACCCACAGCAGGGCCGTCTCAACCGGGTCATCCGCAAAAACCGTGGAGGCGTTCGGACGGCCTTGCCTGAGGCGGACGGCCCTGCCCTCCTGAATATCTACAGCCGGATAGAGTATCATAACACAGAACTCTTTGCGGTATTACAGACCGAGATCCTTTACCGCTTTGCGCATTCCGTCTTCGGCCAGCACATCCGCCGTAACCCAGATCCCATGCCTCCTGATGAATGAAGAGATATTCAGCAGATCGTCCACAAGGCCTGTCTGCTCTTCCTCATAGACGGAACGGCCCGCCGGCGCGCCGCTCCGCACGTCAAGCAGGAAAAACTCAAGCCGTACGCGGGCGGCATGAATGACGCCCGACTGCGAGCCTTCGCGCTCATGCCAGTCCAGCACTTGGGGAATCAACAGGAACAGCGCGCCGTGTTTTTTGCCGTATTCAATCCAGTGCGGCAGAGCCTGCGGCCGCTCGGAAGCATGAAAACGCGCCATGCCCGGATTGGTCGCGTCGGCGGGCAGCCAGCCGTATGTTCGCCTGGTTTCGCCTGTCAATACATTGCGCAGAGTTCTGTCCAGCACGGGCAGCATGTCCGCCGGAATTCGCCCCTGTTTCTCCGGAATGACGCCGGTTATAAGTTCGCTTGTGCTTGTCGGCTGCGTAAAGAAAGCCACATAAATGGTCTGGTCGGCAGAGATGCGTGCCTGCTCCGCTTTGCGCGGCATCCGGGCGCAACCCGCAATGCAAAGGCAGCAGACAAACACCGGCAGCGTGATAAAAAACAGTCTGCCCATCAGTCAAGTCCTCCCTTGGTGCTTCGTATTGTTGTGCCCTGCTGGCGGACTGCCTCTTTCAAAGCAAGGCCAAATCCTTTTGCGACGGATTCCAGTAAATGGTGTCCGTTTTTTCCGTAAAGAAAGGATACATGCAG
This sequence comes from Desulfovibrio sp., assembly GCA_031291035.1. Lineage (GTDB taxonomy): Bacteria > Desulfobacterota > Desulfovibrionia > Desulfovibrionales > Desulfovibrionaceae > Desulfovibrio. The sequence goes on along the minus strand of JAISLI010000039.1, from coordinate 5,486 downwards.
GTTGATGCGGGCGGTTGCGACGAATGATTTGAAAAATTCACGCCAAAGGTCTTTCTCCTCCCCCCCGATGACAGGCGGCAAAATATCGTCGTTGCGCCATTCCAGCCAAGGACGGCCGGAAACATCCACCGCGACATCGGCAAACGCCTCATCCATGGGTACCCGGGCGTTTCCCACACGCGCAATGCCTTTTTTGTCCCCAACGGCATCGGAAAACGCGCGGCCAAAGGCCAAACCCACATCCTCCACGCTGTGATGTCCGTCCACCTCAAGATCGCCCTTGCAGGACAATTCCAGATCCATGTTTCCCCAGAAAGCGATATGCGTTAGCAGATGATTGAGCAGGCCGATGCCGGTCTGTATGGACGTCCTCCCTTCACCGTCCAGCGTCAGAGTAAGATTGATGCGTGTTTCAGCGGTGTTGCGTTCCAGTATGGATACGCGGGATACGCGGTTCATGCTTCCTCCGTAATATGCGCGGCGGAATTGCCCACTTTTTGGATGCGGCCGAATGCCGCCGCCACAAGTATGCTGACTTCATACAGTATCAGCATCGGGCAGGCCATCAACAACTGGGATACCACATCCGGCGGCGTCAGTATCGCGGCTACAATAAAAATGACCAGGACAGCGTAGCGCCGCACGCTGCGCATCATGGTCGCCGTCACGAGACCCATGCGCGAAAGAAAAAAGGCGAAAAGCGGCATCTCGAAAATCAGGCCGAATGCAAGAATCAGTTTGAGGACGAAATCAAGGTAATCGCTGATTTTCGGCATGACCACAATGGCTTCAGTTGAAAAACTGACAAAAAATCTGAACGCATAGGGAAATACTATGAAATAGCAAAAGAGACCTCCGAGAGCGAAAAATATGGCGGAAACAAGGGCAATGGGAACGACGGCGCGTTTCTCTTCCTCATAAAGCCCTGGGGCGATGAAAGACCACAACTGATAAAAAATGACGGGACTTGCCAAAAACAGCGACGTTACGAAGGCAATGAACATGCGCGTGAAAAAACCTTCGGGCAAGGTAGTGTAAATGGCTGTGGAACGGGGCGGCAGAACGTCAAGCAGGGGATTGACCAGAGTGTCGAAAACGGGATCGACGACGACCCAGCACACGAGAAAGGCAATGCCCACAGCCATGCAGGAGCGCACCAGACGCACCCGCAGTTCGCTCAAATGGCCCATAAGGGTCATCTTTGAGGCCGGGGCTTCCCCTTTTTCCTCCGGGATGGTCTCTTCCCGCCGCGAAAGGGCATCCGCAGCCGCTGACGGACTATCACGCTTCCCGGCGGCGGTGAAGGCGCCGGCCCCGTCGCCTTGTGAAGCGGCATTTTCAATATCCGCCCCGGAACGCCCCTCTCCGCCGTCTGCCGCGTCATCCGGGCGCCATTCCGGGCCTGAAAGAGCATCAGCGAATTCCGCGGCGTCAGTTTCCGCGGCATTCGCCGTAATTTCCCGCGTCTCGGCGTCATTTTCGCTCATACCGCACTACCCTTGCCTTCGTCACCCGGGAAGGCGCTTTCCTCCGCGGCTTTTCCCGCCGCTTCGGCCTCGGCGCCGGCCTTTGCCACAGCCACCGCAAGACGGCTCCCCGGTGACGGCGGCGGCGGCGCGTCAGACGCGGACATCGCGTTCGGACAATCCCCCGCCTCTGCCCGGTCTTGCGGGGCGGCGGCATTTTGTAACGGCACGGAACCGCCGGCAGGGCCGGCCTGCCGTTTTTTGCGCTCCAGTTCTTTCTCCTGTGCCGCCTCGGCATTCAAAGTACGCTGAAAATCGGTGGAAATGCGGCGAAATTCTCCCATAGCCTTGCCCATGGTGCGCGCAATGCCGGCAAGGCTTTTCGGACCAAGCACAATCAATGCCACCAGAAGAATGACTAAAAATTCCGTGCTGCCAATGCCGAACATGGCGGGTTCCTCACATGGCTTCGGTGGTGCAAGGTAACAACTTTTATTTACATAATCAACAGATTATATGTTCAATCCGGCGCGTTCACGGCGTACAAAGCCAGCCCGCGCGCATCACGCGGCAAGGGTTTGCGGGCGAAGCCCCCTATTCCCATTCTATGGTGCTCGGCGGCTTGGATGAAACGTCGTAAACAACCCGGTTGACTCCGCTGACCTCATTGATGATTCTGGTGGAAATCCGTGCGATGACCTCCGGCGGAACACGCGACCAGTCCGCCGTCATGGCGTCCACGCTGTCCACCATCCGAAGGGCCACAACATGCTCGTACGTACGGCCGTCACCCATGACGCCCACGGTCCGCAAGGGCAGGAGGACGGCAAACCCCTGCCACACCCTGCGGTACCAGCCGGATTCCCGCAATTCCTGCTGCACGATGCAATCCGCGCCGCGTAAAATGTCAAGACGCGCTTTGGTGACTTCGCCGAGCACACGGATGGCGAGGCCGGGCCCCGGAAACGGATGCCGCCAGACAATGAAATCGGGCAGGCCGAGTTCCGCTGCCACCTGGCGGACTTCATCCTTGAAAAGTTCGCGTAACGGCTCAACAAGTTTGAGCCGCATTTTTTCCGGCAGGCCGCCCACGTTGTGATGGCTTTTGATAACGGCGCTCGGCCCCTTGTGCGAAGTGGATTCAATAACGTCAGGGTATAAAGTGCCCTGGGCCAGAAAATCCACATGGGGCAGCTTTTTTGCCTCCTCCTCAAAAATCTCGATAAACGCGTGGCCTATGGCCTTGCGTTTCCGCTCAGGATCCTCCACTTTCTCAAGGCGGGACAGGAAGCGCTCCTGCGCCTGAACAACAGTCAGGTTCAAATCAAAATGTTCCCGCAGATATCCCGTTACCTCATCCGCTTCCTTCAGGCGCAGCAGTCCGTTATCCACAAAAATGCAGTGCAGGTTTTTGTCTATGGCGCGGTGCAGCAAGACCGCCACGACGGTGGAATCCACCCCGCCTGAAAGAGCGCAGACAACATGCCTGTCGCCGATACGCTCCTTCATTTCCCTGACGATGCGTTCCGCGAACGAGGCCATGCTCCAGTTCGGCGCAAGCTCCGCCGCCCCGAACAGAAAATTACGCAACATGCTCTGCCCGTCCGTGGAGTGATGCACTTCCGGATGAAATTGCACGGCGTATATCCGGCGCTGTTCATCCGCCATGGCAGCGATATCCAGCGTGGACGTGCTGCCTGTGACGACAAATCCCGGCGGCGGAGCGAGGACCCTGTCGCCGTGGCTCATCCAGACGCGCGCCGGACCGGCTATGCCGTCCCAAAGCACGCATGGCGCGTCGAACCGCAACTCCGCCGGCCCGTATTCCCGTGTGGAGGATTTCGCCAGTTCCCCGCCGAGGCTCTCGGCCAGAAGCTGCATTCCGTAACAAATGCCGAGCACGGGAATGTTGAGGGCCAGCAGGCCGGGATCAAGCGCCGGTGCGCCACTTTCTCCCACGCTGGCCGGTCCGCCGGAAAGGATAATGGCGGAGGGATTCATGGCGGCAACTTCATCCGCCGGGGTCGCGCAGGAGTGAATCTCCGAGTATACCCCGACTTCACGCACCCTGCGGGCGATAAGCTGGGTGACCTGGGAACCGTAGTCAATGACAATGACCTTGCTTTGCGGCATCGCTGCACCACGCTGGAATATTTTTAGGGCAGTTCACAAATGAAACGAGTGTACTGCCCTGCAAGGATTTGCGGACAAATCCTTGCCGCAGGATTGTCGCAAGGCGGTTTCACTCCGCCGCAAGCGACAATCTCAAAGCGAAATTGCTCTGATAGGGTCTCAGTTGTCTATGCGATAGTTTGGGGCTTCCTTGGTGATAATCACATCGTGAACATGGCTTTCTCTCAGGCCGGCCGCGGATATTTCGCAGAATATGGTATTGTTGTGCAATTCCTCCAGATTTCTGGCGCCCACATATCCCATGCCGGATTTCAGGCCGCCCGTCAGCTGATACACGGCATCCATGACCGGCCCGCGATAGGGCACACGGCCCACAATGCCCTCCGGAACCATTTTTTTGCTCTGTTCCTGAAAATAGCGGTCGGCGCTGCCTTCTTTCATGGCGTCAATGGACCCCATGCCGCGGTATATTTTGTAAGTTCGCCCCTGATAGAGAATGGTCTCGCCGGGGCTTTCCTCCGTTCCGGCGAAGAGGGAGCCTATCATCACCGAATGGGCGCCCATAACGAGGGCTTTGACAATGTCTCCGGAAAATTTGATGCCGCCGTCAGCGATGCAGCAGCGGCCCATTTCACGGGCGGCCCGGCTTGATTCCAGCACAGCCGTCACCTGCGGCACGCCCACGCCGGCCACTATGCGCGTGGTGCAAATGGAACCAGGCCCTATGCCGACTTTCACGCAGTCCGCACCGGCCTCCAAAATGGCCCGCGCCCCCTCATAGGTGGCCACGTTGCCGGCAATCAGCCCGCATTTCGGAAAACTTCCCCTGACGGCGCGAATGGCGTTCAGCACATTTTGAGAGTGCCCGTGAGCCGAATCCAGCACAAGCACATCCGCTCCCGCTTCCAGCAACTGTTCCGCGCGCTTCTCGCCGTCCCTGCCTATGCCTACGGCGGCCCCGACGCGGAGCCGGCCTTTGTCGTCCTTGCAGGCGTTGGGGTACTTTTGTACTTTGTCTATGTCCTTCATGGTAATGAGGCCGCAAAGGCGGTTGCTCTCATCCACCACAAGCAGTTTTTCTATCCGGTGTTCGTGCAGATGCCTCTTTGCGTCTTCCAGAGAAGTCCCCATGGGAACCGTGACAAGATTTTCGCCTGTCATCACCTCGGCAACGCGTACCGCCTGCGCATCTTCCACAAAACGGACATCCCTGTTGGTCAGAATTCCCTTGAGGCAACCGTCATCCACCACAGGCAGGCCGGAAACGCGATAGTCCGCCATAAGCTCCAGCGCCTCCTGTACGGAACTGCGGGAAGATATGGTGACGGGATCCAGAATCATGCCGCTCTCGCTTTTTTTCACCCGCTCCACCTCAAGACGTTGCCTTTCCACGGTCATATTTTTGTGAATGATGCCTATGCCACCCATGCGGGCCATGGAAATGGCCAAGGCTGATTCCGTAACCGTGTCCATAGCGGCGGAAAGCAGGGGAATACGCAGAGGGATTTCCGGAGTGAGCCAGGTCGTGATATCCACAGAGTCAGGGGTTATCTCCGAATAGCCGGGAATGAGCAAAATATCATCAAATGTCAGAGCCTTACCGCGATTTGCGAACATCTTTCCCCTACTTCCTTGCTGATAAAGATTGTTCGTGGATATATCTTATCAGGTTAACCCGTCGCCCGGCGCGTGTCAAAGGCCCAAAAACAACAATTCTAGGGTCTGTTGGTACTATTTGACAAAACAAGCCGAATCTTTTAAGTTATCAGTATGAAAATAACAAAACTCCAATTAAAACGAATCTCCGGCTGCCTTCCAACTCAGCGTGGCAATGTCAAAGTTGATAACCTTCGTTTCCTTAATGCCATTCTCTATGTAGTCGAAAAT
>JAISLI010000038.1 GCA_031291035.1 Desulfovibrio sp. | reverse complement strand
TGGGCAAAGTGACCGGCGACCTGAGCCTGAACGAACAGACTTCCAGACGCCGTCAGAACGCCCTGCAGAAGCGCCTGGACAGGCACCGGGCGGGCATCATCCAGGCGCGGGCGGATCTGGCGGCGCTCGTGTTCAAGGCCATTGAGGGGATAGGCGCCCGCAAGGTTCTCAATTTATGAAAACCGAATGATATGTTTTCCTGTCCAGCATGACGCGCGCTGTGCCGCGCAGAACAGTCGTCAGGGGGTTGTTGTCCACAAAAACCTTCAGTTGCGTCTCGCGGGCTATAAATTGATCAAAGCCTTTCAGCAGAGAGCCGCCTCCGGCCATCAGCATGCCGTTGCGAAAAATATCCGCCGAAAGCTCCGGCGGAGTTTTTTCCAGAGTGTGCATGACAGCGTCTAGTATGGTCTGCAGGGGTTCACGCAGGGCTTCACGGATATGCCCTTCCGTTACCCTGACAACTTTCGGCGTTCCCTGCACAAGATCCTTCCCGGAAACTTCCAGCGCCGGCGAGTTCGGCTGGGGCACGGCGGAACCCAGGATTATTTTTACGTTCTCGGCCGTGTTTTCACCCAAAGCCATGCGGAAAACATCCCGCATATAGCGTTGCACGGCCACGTTCATGGCGTCTCCCGCCACACGTACCGACTGGACGCTGGCGACCCCTCCCAGGGAGATAACCGCGACCTCGCTTGTTCCCCCTCCTATATCCAGCACCATATTGCCCAGCGGGTCGTGGACAGGCAAATCCGCTCCGATGGCGGCCGCCATCGGCTCCTCCACAAGGGCTATGCTCGAGGCGCCCGCAAGGCTGGCCGAGTCAATAACAGCTCTCTTTTCCACCTGGGTTATGCCGGTAGGCACGCAGATAACCATAGCGGGCTTGACAAGGCGCAGACCGCTGATGACCTTGCTTACAAAATAGGAAATCATTTCACGCGTAATATCAAAATCGGCTATAACGCCGTCTTTCATGGGGCGGACGGCCTTGATGCGGCGGGGGGTGCGGCCCAGGAATTGTTTGGCATTCGCGCCGACCGCTATCACGGTATCTTTTTCCGTATCTATGGCGACGACCGAAGGCTCATTGACGACAATGCCGTGCGTCCTGGTAAACAGCAAAGTATTCGCCGTGCCGAGATCCATGGCAATGTCATGGGAGAAAAAGTGAAGGATGCGCCGAAAAAACTTCATCTGTTTCCACCCGTCGTCTCCGGCGCCACCGACACCCGATCCGGGCCATAGGCGCGCGCGCCCTCGTTGTGTATTCTGGCCTTGGGCAAAACGGCCCGCAGACGGTTTTTGAGGTACAGGTTTTCCAAAAAAAGCGCCAAGTGATCCACAGCCTGGCGGACAAAACTGCGCATGCCCTCACCTATGCTTTTTTCGCTCCTGTGCGCGAGGCACAGTACGCCGCTGGCGGTTTTGTTGACCATTACCGGCATACAGACAACAGCCTGAAACTCCGGCAGGGACTCCGACAATTTGCCGAAAATCATGGAAGCCGGAGAGCCTTGGGCGCCTTCGGTAATCACGGGCTGCCCGTTGCGGAAAACCCAGCCGACTATGCCGCTGCCCGCGGGCAGAACAAGGGGCTGGCCGTCGGCCAGCAAAAGCGGTTTGGTTTCGCATTCCACGCAGTATGTTTCCTGAGGGGATTCCACCGAGGCGAATGCCCCGTATTCAAAACCGACGGCTTCCGTCACGGCCTGCAAATAGTTCTGCAGAAACTTCGGCCAGCGGTTATAACGGAAACGCAAATCCTGTATAATGCCCAGTTCCGCAAAATAGCGAGGAATGTCCGTCGGACTTTCCCGCCTGTCTCCCGCGCTTTTCTGCCGTGAGACGAGCTCGGCGAAAAGTTGCAATATCTTGTGATCTTTGTCGGAAAAAGAATATTTTCTTTTGCTGTCCACGCACAGGGCGCCGCCGGCCGGCACCGGACACCCCATAAAAGCCTTGATGGAGGCCTCCTCGCCATCTTTGTAATAGCCCAGACTGGACTGCCGCTGGTCAAAATGGGGATATAAAATTGGCTGACGGTTGCGGATTATCCAGCCGACCAAACCCTTTCCCGGCAACACCGGAACATCATGCGCGATTTTGTCTCCCAAGCTGAACCAGGCGGCCAGACGGCAGGCCTCTCCCGTCTCATCGGGCTGGAAAAGCACCGCCGAATAGGCGTCAAAAACCGAACAGACGAGGTTCAGAACATGTTTTTCAAGAGAATTTTCTGTCATGGCGCAACGTGATTAGAGTGGTAAAACGCGAACGCCGTCCCCTCCGGTCGACTCCCGCCGCTCTTTTGTAACAAAGGGCTTACAAGGCCGCAACTGCTTTTATGCCCGGTTGAATCCTGACCACCGGGGGCATTCTCCGCAACAGGCTGAAAATTTTCAAAGCAGGCCGCTTGCCTTACGGGGAACACAGCCTGTCGCGGCAAGCCGGAATCGTTGCGGATTATATTTTTTTTCAGTAAGCTGACTTCACATGGCAACAGGCGTTCACAGTACTTTGCGCAATCGCCGTATGTCATGAAATTGTCTCAGGAGCCGAACCCATGAACATGCTGCCCATCAGACGCGCCGTTTTGAGCGTTACGGATAAAAGCGGTCTCACGGATTTCGCCGTTTTTCTCAGCGAAAACAGCGTCGACCTTGTCTCCACCGGGGGAACGCAAAAAACGCTTCAGGCCGCCGGCCTGTCGGTTGCCGCCGTCAGCGAGGTAACCGGCTTTCCGGAAATCCTCAACGGCAGAGTAAAAACGCTGCATCCCCATATCCACGCCGGAATACTGGCCGACAAGGGCGATCCGTCCCATGTGGCCACGCTTGAGGAAAAGCAAATACGGCCTTTTGACCTTGTTTGCGTCAATTTGTATGACTTTGCCGGCGCAGTGGAGCGCAATCTTTCTCTGGAAGAAATAGTGGAAGAAATTGACATCGGTGGGCCCTGTATGCTCCGCGCCGCCGCGAAAAATTTCCACAATGTCCTCGTCTTGCCTTTGCCCGGATGGTACGGGGCTGCCCAGGATGAAATGCAGAAAAACAACATGTCCGTCAGCCTGGGATTCCGCCAAAAAATGGCCTCCCGGGCCTTTGAAGCCACCTCGCGCTATGACGCGCTGATCAGTGCATATCTGCGCCCTTATTCCATTTCCGGTTGAAAATTGCGTCCTGCGCCTTTTATCTGTCGGACTCGGCGAAAACGTGCATTCTCCCCTCCGCCCGGAATTGGCTGGATTATCCTGCCCTGATTGCGAAACGGGAGCATTCGCCGCATCAGTCAACCATATGTACGGTGGTGTGGGAGGACGGCGGGGGCAACCCCGCCTCCTACCCGATTGGGGGGACAACCTTTGGAGGTACCCGTTGGTCAAATCCATTGTCGCAATCAGTCTGGGAGCGTCGTTAGAGGCGACTTTGCGCTGGGGGCTGGGTGTGTTGCTGAATACCATATTTCCCATAATCCCTTTGGGAACACTGACCGCAAACCTTTTAGAGCAATTTCACTTTGAAATTGTTCTGGCGGCGGGGCGGATGCGCCGCCGTCCGCCCATGTGGCGCAGGCGAAACCGCGTTTCGCCGTAAAACGCCGAAGGGAGCGTTTCAAAAGCAAAATGCTCTAGGCGGCTATTGCATAGGAATTTCTCTGAGCATCTTTGCCTTCAATTCCGGCATCTCATACGAGTGGCGCTTGTTTATCATCACCGGTTTTCTCGGATCGTTGACAACCTTTTCCACTTTCCACAGCTGGCTCCATCCGCCAACCGACACAGGGCATGTATAGCCTCGCGAGGCGGGTCTATACATGCCCTGTGAAATGCTGAAACAGGGCTTGACATTAATCGCCATATTCGCTTAACTAAAAAATCAATTGTGTTTTATGTAGTATTCATGGGGAAGTAGCTCAGTTGGGAGAGCATCGCCTTCGCAAGGCGGGGGCCGGGAGTTCAAGTCTCCTCTTCTCCACCAGGAATACCAAGGCTTTTCGGGAAATATCCGAAAAGCCTTTTTCGTTAGCCACATCTGCTGGCCACATATAGCCCTCGTAAATCAATCCCCCCTACCCTTCCTATTCTTGTAGCCTGTGGTACAAAATTTTTGTGCACTCATTGATTTTTTCTTGACCCAATCTCTCTTTGCTGTAACTCCCCCCTATCCCTCTTCTCATTGGCAAATTCCGCCTGCAAAGTGATTTGCGGGCGTGCCTGCGCTGGCTGTTTTTTCCTATGTTGTTGGGCATAACGTGGCGGATTGCGCTGCGACTGGTGCGGAGTGCGCCAAGGCAGGAATCTCTCACTCGAAAATTCTGTCTATTCTCTCTCTTTCTCTCAACAACGGAAATCCCCAGTGCGCGTACGTTCATGAACGCCGGCAAGCCGTAAACTTGGCCGCTGTCCGAAAACGAGCATAAATGCGCCATGTTCGCATTTTATTCTTTTTCCATACCTCCCACACAAGTCAAATTTATCGCGGCGTACAAGAGCAATTTCACGCCGTAAAACAGCAGCAATTCAATAAAGCTCATAATTGGGCCGTATTTAAGAAAAACAAAATTAAGAATACTCTCACACAGGTTTAATTTTTACAAGGACGAGCTTCGCCGAAAGTTCACGACGCGGATGCACGGCAGCGCCTAACGTCCAGATGCCGCTTGAAAAAATATTTCCGTCGTCGTGTTGACGACCGGCTTGGTTTGGCGATTACACTTGAGGATTTACGCATCATCAGAATGAGTTGCCATGCCTACAATTGACATCAACATACGGGCGAACGGAGCCACCAGAGGCGGCGCTGAAGCGAAGCAGGCTTTTGATTCCGTGGCCGCCGCCGCGAAGAAGTCCGAAGACGCCGCCAAATCCGCTCAGGCCGGGTATGCCAATCTTGGCAAAACGGCCTCCTCTGCCGCGCAGCAGAGCACGAGTGCGTTCAGAAACATTGAGTCGTCGGTGGGGTCGCTTATTGGCCGTATTGTGGCGAGCGATGCCCCGGACGATGTGGTAAAAAACTGGATGCGAAATCGGGAACTGATTGAGTTTCTTGGGTTATGGGAACAACTCAATAACCCTGATTTTAAACCCGTCGAATTCGACGTGTTTAGAAAATCCGCTGGCCGCAACGCTTTTGTTCTCTCCCCCAAAAAATGGATTGATGCCACAGGCGCAACCGGCATCCAGTCCAAGTCCGGCAGGTACGGCGGCACCTTCGCCCATGTCGATATTGCCATGGAATTTGCTTCATGGATTTCGCCAGAGTTCAAGCTTTATATCATCAAGGACTATCAGCGCCTCAAGTCTGATGAAGGCCACCGTCTTTCCCTGGAATGCCAAGCGCGAGCTTGCCAAAGTCAATTACCGTATCCACACGAACGCAATCAAAGATCACTTGCTGCCGCAGTATCTGACACCGCAGCAAATCAATTTCACCTACGCCAGCGAAGCCGACATGCTGAACATGGCGCTATTCGGCATGGCCGCAAAGCAGTGGCGCACACAGTACCCGGACGCCTCAGGAAATTCCGTGATCATGCCGACATTTACCAACTGATTGTTTTGGTAAACCTCAAAAGCATGAACGCCGAGCTTATCAAGCAAGGTTTGGCGCGAAAGGATAGACTCACCTATCTGAACCGGATGGCTGTTGAGCAGGTGCGCTCCCTCATGGACAGCACAGCCGTACAGCGGCTCAGTGAAGCGCTCGGGAATCCGCCTGCCGGAATTATTGAGTAGGCTGCATTGCTTCTCGGCTGGTATTGACCACGGAGTAAATGCGCTATTTGCGAATAGCCTCCAAGCCTAAGGCGCTCGAAAAATGATTAGATGCGTCAGTCCTGGCTGGCAATAACTGAATGCTGGACTTTTTCCGAAAATGTGTTATCGTCTGTCTATGATCGCATACTAGCGGCGCTCATTGCTGATTCCCCTTGTTTTTTTGAGGAGATGATTATGGCCCATAAAAAGATTGAACGCAAAAAAGAGCTTGACCGTCGCCGCCACCGTCGTCAGGAACGCCTGAGGCAACGCGCGCGGGAAGCGAAAATCGGCAGGGCTTAGCCCGCTGGCTGTCGTACCGGAGTTTCACCCATGCCCATTTATGAGTACCTTTGTCCCAAGTGCCGAAAAATTTTTGAGGAATGGACAACATCCGCCAACGATGACACGGTGGAAGCCTGCCCGCGTTGCGCTACGCCGGCATCCAGAGTCATGTCGCAAACTTCGTTTGTGCTCAAGGGCGACGGCTGGTATGTAAGCGACTACGGATACCGCAAAGGCATAAAAGAAGACGGCAAGGAAGCCCAGAACACCACCGGCAAGGACGCCGCCGGGGATACCTCCAAAACCGCCAGCGAGAAGACCCCTGATACCGCGACGCCCAAACCTCCCGTGACTACCCCCGGCAAAGCCGGGGAGGCCGGAAAGCCCAAAGCCGTTTCAAAACCCGCCGCCCGGCAGGATGCCGTCTTGTAAATTGCGCCGGCAATGCCTAAAAGGCCGTGAAAACAAGAACGACTCCCGTATCATCAAGGGGAGTGCGGATACGGCAAGGCTGAAAATGATAGAACGCTACACGCGGGCTGAAATGAGCCGCATCTGGACAATGGAGAATCGTTGCCGCGCTTGGCTGACAGTGGAACTTGCCGTTTGTGAAGCCTGGCGGGAAACAGGGCGTATCCCCGGGGAGGCGATGGATGTCATACGCAGTCGCGCCGCCATTGACGTCGCCCGCATTCTGGAAATTGAGAAAACCACCCGGCATGACGTCATAGCCTTCCTGACCTCGCTGGAAGAAAAAGTAGGGCATGAGGCCCGTTACATCCATTTGGGCTGCACATCCTCAGACATTGTGGATACGGCCAACGCCCTGTTGCTGCAACAGGCCGGAGAACTGATCCTGAAAGGCGCGCGCGGGCTGCTGAAGGAGTTGGAAACACTGGCCCGCCGCTACAAAGGTGTTCTCTGTATGGGACGCACCCACGGGGTGCACGCCGAGCCCACAAGCTTTGGTCTGAAAATTGCCGGATTTTACGCGGAATTCGTCCGCCATCTTGACCGCATCGCCGCCGCGCTGGAAAGCATGCGTGTCGGCAAAATTTCCGGCGCCGTGGGAACCTATGCCTCTCTTTCGCCGGAACTTGAAGCGAAGGCGCTTGCGCGCCTAAATCTCAAAGCGGATGAGCATTCCACACAAATTATCCAACGCGACCGCCATGCGCAGTTTTTTTCTGCGCTGGCCATCATGGCCGGAGGCATTGAACGCCTGTGCGTTGAGCTGCGCCACCTGCAGCGTACGGAGGTGCTGGAGGCCGAGGAAGGATTCTCCAAAGGCCAGAAAGGTTCTTCCGCCATGCCGCACAAAAAAAACCCCATTTCCGCCGAAAATATTTGCGGAATATCCCGCCTCATACGCTCCAACGCTTTGGCCGCCATGGAAAATCAGGCCCTCTGGCATGAACGCGACATCAGCCACTCCTCGGTGGAACGGGTCATCATGCCGGACTCCACCATTCTCGCCGACTATGCGCTCACGCGCCTTGCGGAACTGTTGCGCGGCCTTGTGGTCAACCCCGGGCGCATGCGCGAAAATATGGAAAAGTCCTTCGGTCTCTGCTTCTCCCAGCGCCTGCTCACGGCCCTGGTGGAGACCGGCCTGCCCCGGCAAAAAGCCTATGAAACTGTACAGCCTCTCGCCATGAGAAGCTGGGAGGAACGCCGATCCTTTCCGGAACTGGTCAAGTCGGACGCCGGCATTCGCGCCCGCCTCACAGATGCGGAGCTTGAGGACTTATTTGACATGACCTGTTATCTGCGTCATGAAGACGCCGTTTACGCCCGCCTGTTCACGGCGCCCCGGCAGCCGCGGGGGCAAAAAAGGGTGTCTGCCCCATGATTGACAAAAAACGCCGTCTGGCAAAAATTTTGCTGGAAAAATCCTACCGTGAGGGAGACTTTATTCTGGCCTCCGGCCGCAAAAGCGACTATTATTTTGACTGCCGTGTCACGGCGCTGCACGCGGAAGGTTCACGGCTCATTGGCCTGCTGTTCAACGATATGCTCAGTAATCTCGACATCAGGGGCGTGGGCGGCATGACTTTGGGCGCCGACCCGCTGGTTTCCGCGGTCACGGTGACCTCCGTCACTCTTGGCCGCCCTCTGCACGGGCTTTTGGTGCGCAAGGAAGCCAAGGGGCACGGAACAGGGCAGTTTGTCGAGGGATTGGGCAATTTCAGCGCGGGCGACTCCGTGGCCATGCTGGAAGATGTTGTTACCACCGGTAAATCGTTGCTTACAGCCTGCGAGAGAATATGTTCCTCCGGTCTCAGAATCGCTGCCGTCTGCACCATACTGGACAGGGAGGAAGGCGGACGTGAAACTCTTGAGGCGGCTGGCTATGGCAGTCCGCTCGCGCTTTTTACGCGCCGGGAGTTGCTTGAACTGGCACGCTGAAGCGAATCTCTCCGGGAGTGCCCGATTCCGGCCTGCCCTGACCGTCCGGCCGCCTTCCTCCGCGTCCTTGTCGCGGGGAGTGGAAAGCCGGTCTTTCGCGCGCCGAAGATACAAATATTTCCTGCTCCCGGCAGGGTTTTGCCTCTTTTTCCTGACGGCAACCGATTCCGCTCTGGCCGACAACTGGCTGGCATCCGTCCGCAACGCGGCTCTGCCGTCCCATTTTGTGGCTGTGGACAAGGCCCGCCAATCATTCCTTTTTTTTGAAAAGAAAAGCCCTCTCAAGCTCAAGTATGTCTATCCCTGCGCAACAGGCCAACAGACAGGCGACAAGCGGAAGCTCAATGATCTGCGTACGCCGGAAGGCGTCTATTTTGTGGAATACAAAATTGCTTCCGGTCTGAATTTCAAGGAATACGGCGGCATTGCCTATACGCTGAACTATCCCAATCCCGTTGACCGCCTTCGCGGCAAAACCGGCCACGGAATATGGATTCACAGCAAGGGACTCGGCATTGTGCCGCGCGACACGCGCGGCTGCATCGCCATCGGGCTTGAAAATATCAACGAAGTAGGCCCCAGCCTGACGCCGGGTACAGCGGTAATTCTGGCGGAACAACTGGACGAAAAACGCATCCCTGACCGGGATGACGGCGCGGCGCGGCAGTTGCGCCGGCTCATGGCGCAGTGGAGCAGCGCCTGGGCCGCCCGTTCGCGCAAAATGTTCGATTTTTATGATTCGGAGGCCTACACAAGGGCCATGCCGGAAAGTTTTACCGCTTTTCGCCAGAACAAAGAACGCCTTTTCAGCACGTTAAAATTCATAAAAATTTACAACAGCGAAATACACGTTCTTGAAGGACCGGGCTACTGGGTCACCTGGGCGGAACAACTTTACACGGCCTCCAATCTTTCCACGGAGGGCACGCGCCGTCTTTACTGGCAAAAGGACGGCGATAACTCCTTCCGCATTGTGGGCATGGAGTGGATACCCAGAGACACGGGCATGCGCGCTGATTTCCGGAAAGGCCGTCTTGTGGCGGAAACGGCAAGCCTGGCTACGGACGCGTCTTCCGAACTGCCGGTTCCGCCGCCTCTGGACATGCCGGAAACGCCCGAGGAAAGCCCTCTTTACCCGGAATCGGCCAAAAATCCGCCAGGAAGCGGCAGCCGTCCGGAGGCATCTCTCCTGACGCAGACCTCGCCGCGCGATGAAGAAAACCGGGTGGTCGAGTATTTGGCTTCCGTCAGCGCCGATATCAGCTCCATGCTGGAGCAATGGCGGCAATCATGGGAATCCGGCCGTCTGGACGACTATATCCGGCATTATGAAGACAACGCCGTTCAACAGGGGCGTTGGGGCGCAAAAAACATACGCCGTCAGAAAGAAGTCCTTTGGGCGCGGATACAGCCGATCCTGGTACGCTTCTCCGGAATGAGGATTGTCCCCGACGGAAATCCCAGGCAAGCCGGGGGGCGGAACGGCGCTCGCGGCGGGCCTTGCGTCACTGTGGACATGAACCAGGTTTATGCTGACAGTTCCGGGCACAGCGACAAGGGTACCAAAACGCTCCAGCTTTGCCCGAACGACGGCAAATGGAAAATTCAACGTGAAAACTGGATTGCGCTGCCTCCGGACCCGCGCGCGGAACAGGAAACGGCGCTACCGTCAAACTGAAGACGAGCCCATTGAAGTACAGAGAACGCTTCTGTATAGTGCTCATGCACGACAAAGGCGCACGGCGCACCTTCCGTATGGGTGCCGTCTTTTTTTACGCCTTGCTCTGCGGTATCATCTGCCTGCCCCTGCTGATCTGTGGACTCGGCTGGTTCTCTTACAATATATTTAAAGAAAATTACACATTACGTGAAAGTATACTGCGCTTTGAAGAAGATTTTCAGAAAGCTCAAAGCATTGCCGAACGCCTTGAAAATATAGAAGAGCTGCTCGACGAAAATTCCGTCGCCGGCAAAGACATTCTCCTGCGCAGACTTGCCGCGTCTTCCGAAACCGACTCCGCGTCTCCCTCCGGGGCACAGGCGGACTCCGCCGATGAGAACAGGCAGGCGCCCCAATCGCCGAAAGACACGCCCCAAGAGACGGTTCCGACAATCAGCACAGACGACTATATCAAGGTGGAAAATGTCCAGGCGCGCGCCCTGCGCGAAAACAAACTGCGCATCGCCCTTGACCTGCGCAATGCCGATACCCGGAAAATCGCCGTCGGCCGGGTTTCCGTCGTACTGCTCACAGCGGACGGATCGCGGCACGAACCTGTTTTTGTCCCTCACAATGTCGGCGATTTTCGCATCAGCCGGTTCAAACGCACGGTCATGCGCGCCAATCTCGCTCACCGGCTAAACCTTGTCAATGCCCAAGTGATTCTTGAAGTCCGCAGAGAAGACGATTCCGTCGTATATCGCAATCTCTTTGCCGTGGAACGCTGAAAGAAAAGACAAGCGTTGACGGAAACGCCCAAAGCGTGCCATACTTGTCTTCCATGCGTTTCGGCCTGCACCAGCAATTATCAACAACCAGGGAGACGGACATGCGGGAAAATATCCTGATCGTGGGCGGCGTGGCTCTCGGCCCCAAGGCCGCCTGCCGCTGCAAACGCCTGAACCCTGAGGCCAGTGTGACAATAGTGGATGAAAACCGCTACATCTCCTACGGGGGGTGCGGCATTCCCTATTATATATCCGGTGAAGTGAACAACCTGGACGATTTGCGCGCCACCCCATACCACACCATACGGGATGCCGCATTTTTCCGCGCCATGAAGGGCGTGACCGTGCGCGCGCAAACGCGTGCCCTGGGCATTGACCGGGCCGCCAAAAAACTCCTGGTCAAAAATCTTGTCAGCGGGCGGGAGGAAAGCCTGCCCTATGACAAACTCCTCCTCGCCACAGGCGCGCGTCCGCGTATTCCCCCGGTGGAAGGGCGCGAACTGAACGGCGTGTTTTCCCTGACAAAACTGGAGTCGGCCGGGGCGGTCCGCACCGCCTGCCAAAACGGCGCCGTAAACAACGCCGTTATCGTGGGCGGCGGGCTCATCGGGCTGGAGGGCGCCGTGGCTCTTGCCGACATGTGGGGCGTCAAGGTAAGCGTGGTGGAAATGGCCGATCATCTGCTGCCGGGGATTCTTTCCCCGGATCTGGCCCGCATGGCCTCACACGACTGCGCAAGGCACAATGTGGATGTCTTCACCGCCGAGAGAGTCGTGCGCCTCACGGGCAGAGGCGGGGCTGTAAGGAGCGTGGTCACGGAGCGGCGTGAGATCCCCTGTGAAATTGTCATTTTTGCGGCGGGTTTTGTTCCCGACGGCACTCTCGCCGAATCGGCCGGGCTTGCGGTAACCTCCTTCGGCGCCGTGGTTGTGGACGAATATATGCGTACGTCCGACACGTCCATTTACGCCGGGGGCGACTGCGTCTCAGTCAAAAACATCATCACCGGCAGAAACGGCTATCTGCCCTTGGGCAGCATGGCCAACCGCCAGGGCCGTGTCATCGGCACCAATCTGGCCGGCGGTTCGGCAATCTTTCCCGGCTATGTAGGAACATGGGCTGTCAGGCTTTTTGATCTTTCTTTCTGCGGTGCCGGACTGACAGCCGAAAATGCCCGTAAAGAAGACTTTGACGCGGTCGGCGTCAGCGTGGAACAGTTTGACCGCGCACATTTTTATCCGGAAAAGAGCATGATGAGCCTCACCCTGGTCGCGGACAGAAATGACGGGCGCGTTATCGGCATCCAGGGCGCCGGCCCGGCCGGGGATGCCCTCAAGGCCCGCATTGACGCTGTGGCCGGTGTGTTGCAGTACGCCAGGCCCACCGTGGCGGACATCTCCAACCTGGAAGTCGGCTATGCCCCACCCTTTGCCGCGGCCATGGATATTGTCAATGCCGTCGCCAACGTGATGGAAAACCTGCTGGACGGACGCTTCAAACCGGTGACGGCCGATGCCTTCATGGAATTGTGGAGCAATCGCGACAAAAACCGGATTTTCTTTATTGACGCGCGCCCTGCGCCGGCGGGAAAGAACGTGGAGGCAAAGCAGCCGGACTGGCACGCCATTCCTCTGGAAGAAATTGGAACGCGCATAGCGGAGATTCCGCGCGACAGACCGGTGGCGATTATCTGCAATACCGGACTGCGCTCTTATGACAGCGTGCTGATTCTGGCCCGCCACGGCATCACGGACGTCGTCAACGCCATGGGGGGGATGCAGGCGGCTATGAAAATGGGCCTGCAACCCTGAAAGATTCCGCCTCGGCTTGTCGCCTGCCGGAGCGGAAACAAAAGCATGCCCTGTTGCCCGGTTCAATCCCGGTCGCCTTGCCGTGCGCGGACACGGCGTGGAAAAACTACTGCCGCCCCCCTTCAATCAAATCATAAAGCTTTGCGGAGAGGGCCTTCAGATCCGGCTTGGTAAACTGCGCGTCGGCTCCCACGCTGGCGCATTTGCGCGAAAGACTCTCATTGATCATGGAAGAAAAGATGGCTACCGGCAACGCCCTGAGAATGTTGTCTTCCTTGATCAGCTTGCACAGCGCCAGACCATCCATGGAAGGCATTTCAATATCCGTGATGACGCCTTGCAAATGATGTGTTACGGGTTCGCCGGTTTCCTCGCATTTGGCGCGCAGTTGTGAAAGATAATCCCAAGCGTCCTGACCGTTGACGCGCTGCTCCAGCCTGAAATTGCCCTCGCGCGTCAGCAGATCCAGCACCAGAGAACGGATGCTGCTGGAATCGTCCACATGCAGAATGTCATACGTTTTTCCTTTGCGCGAGGTCTTGTCGTCCGCGTCAAAACGTATGGCCATGGCCGGATGCAGCTCCGCCACAATGGCCTCCAAATCCAGCAGAAAAATAACCCTCTCTTCCAGACGCACCACGCCGGTGACCGAACTCTGGCTCACATTCTGCAGAAAATTGCCCGGCGCTTCCACATCCGTCCAGCTCAGACGGTAGATGCGGTTGACGCCGGAAACAAGAAAAGCCGTGCAGACCGTATTGAATTCCGTGACGATAACCTTGGCGTCTTCATTTGTGATAGGTCCACTGCCGAGGTAGCGGGCCATGTCAATGAGGGGAACGATACGGCCGTTGCGGTGCGAAAAGGCGCCGAGTACGGCCTGATGCGGCATGTCCGGCATGGCGGTGACATTCTGGCGGCGCCCTATTTCCACCACCTTGGCCACGTTGAGTCCGTAATGCCCTTCATAGCCGTCAAGATTGACGTAAAATTCCACGATTTCCAGCTCGTTAGTGCCGGTCTCAAGTAAGATATTCGTCTGCGCCATGTGTAGGGGACTCCGTTTGCGGGGTATACCCGCGCTTTATAATGGGCGCCGGAAAACAAGCGAACCAAGTATACGAAATAATCGCCGCACTCACAAGCCCGGCTGCCGGCCTCCGGCGATACTGGTCTATTCGGCGAAACCCGAAAAAAATTTAGTCGGGGACACCCCCTTATCTTGCCGGTGTCTGAATTTCCCGCTCCTCCATCGGCAATGCGCCGCTTTTGACAAAGGCGTCCGTCAGGCTGAAAACGCGCTCATTGCCGCAAAAAACGCCGCGCGCGATGGCGCTCTTGTACCAGTTCAGGCGGCTTTCAAAAATTTTCAGGGTTCCCGGGGTCAGAGTGGACATATCCGCCTGCATGCCGTAGTTCAGACGCTCCAGGTAAAGGGCGTTAAACCGCTGCTCCACCATACCCCCCAGCGGCAGGGAGAGGATGGGCTTGCCCAGATACAGCGCTTCGCTCATAAGCGTGTGACCGCCGCCCTGAATAACATAGGCGCAGCTCTCCAGCAGGCGCAAAAAGCCATCCTCGCTCTTTTCCATAAAAATGACATTGCCTTCACGGCCCCGGGAGCGATGAAAACCAAAGACATAGGCCGGACGTTCCGTTGCTTTCTGAAGAAATTCCACCAGATTGTCGTGAGTGGAATTGCTTTGGTAGACCACAATATGACCGTCGTCGCGCGGAGAGAGGGCCAGCACGCTTTCGCGCAATATCGGCGGGACCACGCGCGCCCTGTAGCGCGGAAGAACAGGAGGAGAATAGAAGGAAATAATCAGGTTGTCACCGGTGGGCCGAAAAAGCCAGCGCGGCGTGGCGCCCTGCACAAAGGCGTCCAGCCACATATCGGGGGGGAGGTCGTGCCGGCAGCAGGTTATAACATGCTGATGATCCAGAGTCAGACAGGGCAATCCGGCCCGCTCGGCCGCTCGCGGGACAAAGTATTCCAGGTCCGTCATGCAGACATCCGGCCTGAATTCTTCAATAATACGCAAAACCCGGCGTATATGCCGTTCCCTGTGCAGGAGAAGCGGCAAGGCCCGCGCGATGGTCGCGCGCATGTCCATTCTGTAATTTTTGAAGGCGGTGCCCAGATTTGGTATGGAGACCACGGGAAATTCCGGATTCAGCACACCCGCGGCGTCATCGGAGGCGACAAAAAGAAAATCATGTCCCGCAAGACGCCGGGCGACAGTCAGACCGCGCATGGCGTGCCCATGCCCTGTGCCGTGAATCCCATAAAGTACGCGTGCCATACAAGCCCCAAGTTATTCATGTCACCTTGGGAAAAACAGAAAGCTGCCCGCCGCTACCGCCTGAGTATTTTCCCCAGCAATTCCCTGACCCAACCCCGGTTCTGTCTGGCTTCGTAAGCCAGAAGCAGAAACGCGGCCGTCAGCAGGGGCAAAATGTAATAAACAAGCCGGAATATCAATACGACGGCGAATACAACCTCCGTGCGCGCGGTATGCGTGAGGTGCAGGATGACCAGTTCAAAAACTCCCACTCCGCCGGGCACGTGCGTCAGCACCACCGCCACCTGGGCCATGAGATAGCCCGGCAGAAATTCCAGAAAGCCCACGCCCATATCGTCCGGCAACAGCACATACATACAGGCGGCGGCAGCCACAATGTCGATGCCGGCCACTGCCGCCTGGGCGAAAGCTATGCGCGGCGGCGGAAAAACAAATTCCCTGCCGCGGATACGCAGGGGCTTGCGAACCGTGCAGCAAAGCACCAGATAGGAGCAGGCGACCAGAAAGAGCGCCAGCCCCAGGATACGCATATCGGCAATGGGCATTTTTGCCAGTAGCGCCTCGGGCATGACGGGCGGCTTGAAAAGAAAAATCACGCCGCACAAACCCAAAGCGCCGACCCAGAAGGTGACGGCCAGCATGAGCACCAGGCGGACAATCTCCGCGAGAGTAAAACCCCAGTTGGAATAGAAACGCCAGCGCACTGTTGTGCCGCCCAGCAGGGCGCCGAAATTGTAGCTCACAGCTTGTCCGACAAAAGACACCAGAGCCACGCGACCGACAGGCAGGGTTTTATGGATGGCCTTGATGGCCAGCCAGTCATAACCCACCAGAATCATGTAATTGATACCCATGAGCAGCAGAGAAAGGCCAATGCGCCCCAGGGAAATCCGCTCCAGGCTCTCGCGTATCTGGACCATGCTGTACACTTTGAGTTTCTGATAAAGCAGGCAGACGGCCAGTGTGAAGATGGCCGTCACCAGCACAGGACCCAGGTAACGCAGATATTTTTTCATGATTTCAACCAGGCTTGCGCCAACAAAAACCATCCATTGGGGCTTGACCAAAAAACGGGCAATGACTAGGTTGGAGAGCATCGCGACGCAACGACGCCCCAAAGCAAGGTAACATCCTGTTTCCTCGCGTATACTTTCAGCGCCGCCGACTATCGCGCATCCGGCGGCGCGGAGAAATTTTTCTCCGTCGTCGAAAAACGACGCGAAAAAACAACAGTTTTTTATAGTGAGAGGTCAGTCATGTCAAACAGCATCCCCATCTCCATACAGGGGTATAAAAAACTGGAGGAAGAACTTGCCCGCCTGAAGGAGGAACGCCCCGCCATTATTCTGGCCATCAAGGAAGCCCGCGAGGAAGGCGACCTGCGCGAAAACGCCGGGTACGAGGCCGCCCGGGAACGCCAAGGAATGGCGGAGGCGCGCATCAAATATATTGAGTCACGTCTGGCGCACTTTCAGGTTCTTGATCTCGACAAGCTTTCCGGCGACAAGGCCGCTTTTGGCGCCACAGTGGAAGTGGAAGATGTGGACAGCGGCGAAACCCGGCGTTTTACCATCCTAGGACCGGACGAGGCAGACCCTGCCACAGGTTCCATCTCTTTTCTCTCGCCCGTGGGGCAGGCGCTGCTGGGCCGGGAGGCGGGCGACGAGGTGACGGTCGCCATTCCGCGCGGACGGGTTACTTATGAAATTCTCGGCGTTACCTTTGACGGAGCGAAATGATTAATTTTTTGCCGCGCGCTTTCTACCTGCTGGCGACCCTGGCCTGGGGCATGCTGCTCTGGCGCCATCCAACCTGCATCTTCACGGCCGCCTGCCTTGCCTGCCTGACGCTACCCATTTACCGCAAGCTGCGCAACAAATGCCGGCTCTGGTGCAAGGATCTCCGGCGCAATGCCCGGCAACGGCGTCTCCCCGCCTTGCGCCTTTTGCTGCTCCACCACATGCCCGTTTACATTTACACGCTTTCTCTGCTCTCCGCCATGCTGGTCCCGCTGGCTGCCCTTGCCCTGCTGGTCGCGCCGCAGGCATCCTCAGGCATGGCGCGCCTACGTGAGCTGCAGGCGAACCATTTTCAAATTCCCCCGGAGTGGTTGGCTCCGCTTCAGCAATGGCAGGCAAGCCTGGCGGAATACCCGCGCGTTGAAAAGGTACTCAACGATTTTTTCCAGCATCTTGACGCACTGCTGAATGACGCCGCCAACATGCTCCTGAGCTGGAGTTTTGACGTGCTGGGCGGGACCATGACCGTGCTGTGGGCCTTCTTTCTGTTTATAATGCTGACTGTATTGTTTACGCTGTACTCCCGACGCATACGCATCATCACGGGACGCATATTTGCTCTGCCGCAACACATGCTGCGCCGTTTTGTGACCGCCATCCGCCGCGCGCTGCGCGCCGTGATGCTGGGAATAGCCCTTGTGGCTCTCATTCAGGGTTTTTTGTGCGGTATCGGTTTCGCCGTCGCCGGCTTCAAAAATGCCGCTTTCTGGGCCGCGCTGGCCACGCTCACGGCCCCCGTCCCGGTGGTGGGCACGGCTCTCATATGGTTGCCTCTCAGCCTCTCCCTCTGGTTCACCGGCCGGACGGTGGCGGCTGTGGGCCT
Organism: Desulfovibrio sp.; assembly: GCA_031291035.1. GTDB lineage: Bacteria > Desulfobacterota > Desulfovibrionia > Desulfovibrionales > Desulfovibrionaceae > Desulfovibrio. The sequence goes on along the minus strand of JAISLI010000038.1, from coordinate 112,075 downwards.
TGTAATGTGGGGAATTCTTGCCGTGACCATGGTGGATAACCTGTTGCGTCCCCTGTTTCTGCGTCACGGCATCAAGGCGCCTTTCCTCGTGCTGATAACGGCCATTCTGTGCGGCCTGAACGCCTTCGGCGCCGCCGGCCTGATCGCGGGGCCGGTACTGCTGGCTTTTGCCATACAGGCTGTTGAGGAAAGCAACAAATTTTACTTCCACAAATAAATTATGGAATTTTTTCGCCGGACGCTCTGCTCCTCGCTGCTCCTCATATTGTCGGCCCACACTGCCGCCGCCTTCCCCGCGAAATCGGGTATTGTACTCAACTTGAACAATGGGCACGTGCTTTACGCCCACAAGGCGGATCTCAGTCTGCCGCCGGCTTCCCTCACCAAGATCATGACTCTTTTTCTGGCTCTGGACGCGGTGCGAAACAAACGGATATTTCCGGACAGTCTTATCAAAATAAACCGCTTGGCCGCCAATACCGGCGGTTCCACCATGCATTTGCGAACCGGCGAGCATGTGGCCCTGCGCAGCCTGCTAGCCGGCATGGCCGTCTCTTCCGGTAATGACGCCGCGACAGCCGTCGCTCTGCGCCTCTCAAGGGGCAATTCCGACAATTTTGTGGCCCGTATGAACGCCAAAGCCCGATCCCTTGGCCTGAAACACACCCGCTTCAGAAATTCCACCGGCCTGCCCGCCCCGGGGCAGAGAAGCACGGCGCGCGAGATGGCCCTGCTGGCCCGCGCCTACCTGCGCGCCCACCCCCAGGCCCGTGCCCTGCACGCCCTGCCCAGCTTCACGCACAGGGGACGCACATTGTACAATACCAACGGACTGCTGGGCACACAGGGCATTGACGGCCTTAAAACGGGATTTACCAGCGCCGGCTACAATATTATCGTAACAGCCGGCCACAACAAGACGCGCCTCCTGGCCGTGGTGATGGGAGCCAGAGACAGAGCCGCGCGGGATGCGGCCGTGGCCGAGCTGCTAACAAAGGGCCTTGGCGGCAAAAAATAATTTCATTTCTATTGAGCCACCAAATAAACCTTTCCAATTATGGAAATATTTACTATACTGCGGAGATGGAAAACGAATTACGAACGGGAGCGGTCAGAGTGGGTCATTGCCGGCAATGGGGCCGCCCCGTCAATCAAGTTCCTGAAGCAGGTCAAACTGCCGATTCCCGAATACAAATAAACCGCCGTTTCTGGGACAAGCCGCTCCGGCGGCTGGTCCCGCGAGGCGCGGAATCACAAAAAATCCGGAGCCGCCGCCGCCTTGCCGCCGGCCAGCATGGCGCGCACATAGTGCAGCCCGTGCTCATCCACCGGAATGATGGGAAAAGCCCTGCCGCATCCGTCGCAGTGCAGCATTCTGGGTTCCGTGGGGCTTGACACGGGCACATGCTTGCCGCAGTGCGGACACTGGTAGAAAAAAATTATCTCCATGCCGTCAGGCGGCACGGGAGAAATACGCGGTTTTTTTTCAGACATCCGCTTGTCCGTCTACGGCCAGATTGCGGCCGGTCATGGCCGACGGAACGGGCAGTCCGGAAAGGCCCAAAAGGGTGGGAGCGACATCCGCAAGCCTGCCGTTTTCCAGGCGATTCGCCTTGCCCGAGGTCAGCAGAACGCAGGGCACGGAGTTGGTGGTGTGGGCGGTATGCGGTCTCCCGTCCGGCGTGAGCATGGTTTCGCAGTTGCCGTGGTCGGCGATGACGAGCATGTTGCCGCCGCGGCCTTCCACTGCCTTTGCCATGCGCCCTACGCATTCATCCACTGTCCGGCAGGCTTCCACGGCCGCCCGGAGCACGCCCGTATGCCCCACCATGTCCCCATTGGCCAGATTGCAGACCACAAGGTCATAACTTTTTTTGTTCCAGGCCGTTTCAAAGGCGGCCGTCACCTCGCGGGCACTCATGGCCGGTTTTTTGTCATATGTGGGCACGTCGCGCGGCGATTCCACAAGGATGCGGTCTTCGCCTTCAAAGGGTTCTTCCAGCCCGCCGTTGAAAAAATAGGTCACATGGGCGTATTTTTCCGTTTCCGCAAGGCGGAGCTGGCGCAGGCCGGACCGGGAAATGGCTTCGCCCAGTCCCTGGCGGACAGGATCTTTGGCAAAGGCGACGGGAATGGCAAAGCGCACGTCATAACTGGTCATGGAGGCAATGGCCGAGAGAGCCGGCAGGCGGCCTCGGTCAAAGGCGGAAAAATCCGGCATGATAAAGGCGGAGGTCAATTCGCGCATTCTGTCGGCGCGAAAATTGAACAGAAAAATCGCGTCTCCGTCGGAAATTTCGGGCGCATCCCCGGTGTCAAAACGGACGGGGAGGAGGAATTCATCTGTAATGCCAGCAGCGTATGAAGCTTCAAGGGCGGCAGCCGGGTTCGCCGCCGGTTCCGCCTTGCCGTGGACAAGAGCCTCCCAGGCGATACGGACGCGTTCCCAGCGGTTATCGCGGTCCATGGCATAAAAGCGGCCGACAAGATCGGCCACGCGCACGTCGGGTAGCGGCGCGATGGAGGCCTCAAGGTCGCGCACATAGCCAAGGCCGGCCCGGGGATCCGTATCGCGTCCGTCCGTAACGGCATGCACGCGCACGGGCACGCCGGTGCCGGACGCGAGGGCGCAGAGGGCCTTGAGATGGTCGATATGGCTGTGTACCCCGCCGTCGGACAGCAGGCCGACGAGATGCAGCCTTCCCTTGCTCCGCGCGGCGACGGCAAGCAGGTCGTTCAGGACGGAATTGGAGGCGAAAGAGCCGTCTTCCAGGGCGATGTCAATGCGTGTCATGTCCTGATAGACCACGCGACCGGCGCCGATGTTGAGATGCCCCACCTCGGAATTTCCGATATAGCCGCCGGGCAGCCCCACATCCCTGCCGGAGGCGATGAGGGCGCTGTGCGGGCGGCGGACCAGCAGGCTGTCGATGTTGGGGGTTTCGGCCAGATATGGGGCATTGCCGGGGCTTGGCGGGGCAATGCCCCAGCCGTCCAGAATTAAAAGCAGTGTCGGCGTCATACGAATCTTTTCCATAATGAGCGCGGCGCCCGTCGCTGCCGGTCAAGGACTGGAAGCGTCATTCACAGGACCAGAGGGATTCCAGGCGGTAAAGCTCCCGCGCGGATTCAAGAAAAATGTTGACCACAATGTTATCCAGATCCAGCAGTATCCACTGCCCCAAGTCGTACCCTTCCGTATGCGGGTGTCCCCACGATTTTTCGCGGCAGAGTACAACCATGTCGTCGGCGAGGCTACGGGCATGGCGCGCGGAGTTTGCCGTAAGCACCACAAGTCCTTCGGTAAAAAAGCCTTTGCCTTCAAGATTCAGGCACAGTACGCGCCCGGCCTTGAGTTCTTCCAGGCGGAGCCTGATCCGGTTCAGCTTTTCCTCAATTCCGGATACCCCTGTTTCCCGGTGTTTCTCCATTCCCGGAACGTATAGGAACTGCGCCGGTTGTCAAGAAAATTGTCCGCCTTGCCCGGGAATTCGTTTGATCATCCATTGGAAGCCTCCTGGCCTTGAACTTTGAGCGGTTCACGACAAGGGGCTTTCTTCTTTTTCCCGAAAAGTCAAACTTTGTGAGTCCCCCAGCAGAGCCGGAGGTCTACCGATTTTAATTACCCTGTGCCCATGATGCAATCCGCGCTATGCGTCCCAATCAATTTTTCGGCATCAAGGGCCATTGGAATTGCCGGGTTTTCGCATACAGGAGTGGACTGATGAATTGTTGACAGTTCCAGCTGGGAAAAAATTTCAGCATGTTGGCAGTCTCTACCGCCAACATGCCAAAGAGCGAAAATCTTATTTTTTCTCCGCGCGACTCCCTTGCCGGGCCTGCCCTTTCAGGGTATTCTGGGAGTATGCCGTCTTCCCGCAGTCCGTCCAGTCCACCCGCGGCGCCAAAGGCGTCCGCGTTTGTGCCGACAGCCCTGTACGGCATTGTCGGCTGGCCGCTGGAGCGGACGCTCTCCCCCCTTTTGCACAATACGGGCTTTCAGGCCCTTGGCCTGCCCGCGGTGTACCTGGGCTGGAAAATTCCGCCGGAACAACTGACGGCCTTCGCGGACAGCGCGCGCCTGCTTGACGTTCAGGGCCTGTCCGTGACCATGCCGCACAAAACCGCTCTGATGCCCCTGCTGGATTCCGTCAGCGAACAGGCCCGCCTGACCGGGGCGGTAAACACCGTCTGCCGCGACGGCGACAGGCTGCGCGGCGAGAATACGGACGTGACGGGCTTTTTGTGCCCGCTGGCCGAATTCGACGCGGAAAACACGGACGTTTTGTTGCTGGGAGCCGGCGGCGCCGCCCGCGCGGCCGCGGCCGGGCTCGCGCTGCGCCGTTTCCGCCGTGTTTTTGTCGCCACCCCGTCGGATCGTTCACATATTTCTCTGGCGGGGGATTTCGGATGCGTTCCACTGGCCTGGAAAAACCGGCACGACATCCGGGCCGGCATCGTCGTCAACTCCACACCGCTGGGCATGCGCGGCGAACTGGCGGACGAAACGCCGTACGATTTTGAAAAAGCCGCCCGCCCGCGCGACAGCCGGACGCCCACGGCATACGACATGGTTTACGACCCGCACGAAACCCGTTTTTTGCGGGACGCGCGTCTGGCCGGCTGGAACCGCGTTTCCGGCCTGTCCATGTTTTTGGCTCAGGGGGCGGCGCAGTTCCGGCTCTGGACCGGGCGGAAACTTCCGCCCCAAGCGGAGGGGGCCGTCAGGGTCAGGCTTTGCGCGGCGGGGAAAATTCCGGAAGAATGCCCGGAAAAGCGGATTGAAAGCGCCGGCTGACAAGTGGCCTTCTGTGAGGATACGGCGGAGCCAAGACGCGGCCGCAAACACATAGCCCGAGGAGGGGATTCCCATGTTTGAAGGCTTCACGCAAGCGACCAGAGAGGTCAACGGCGTTTCCATCGCCTTTCGCGCCGGCGGAGGCCCTCCCCTTTTTGCGCGCCGGGCCGTGACATCGGCGCGCGTTCCGCAATCCCCTGAAAAAGGCGGCGGTGAACTCCCATGCGTATTCTGATATTGCACGGCGTCAACCTGAACATGCTCGGCAGGCGCGACCCGGCCCACTACGGCCGGGCGACCCTGGAGGAAATCAACGCCCGGCTCGCGTCCATCGCCGGAGAATTCGGTGCCGCTCTGGATTTTTTTCAGACGAATCATGAAGGCGCTATGGTGGAGCGCATTCACCGCGCCTGCGAAGAGGACGTCGACGGCGCCGTCATAAACGCCGGGGCCTGGACGCACTACAGCTACGCCGTCATGGACGCCCTCGCCGCGTTTGGCCCGCCGGTGGTGGAGGTTCACATGTCCAACATCCACGCCCGCGAGAAATTCCGGCATCACTCGGTGCTTTCCCGCGTCTGCTCCGGGAGCATAGCGGGCTTCGGCGTCGCGAGTTATCTGCTGGGCCTGCGCGCGGTCTGCGCCCTCGCCGCGGAAGCCGGAGCGAAATAATTTCGCGGAAGCCGGACGCCCAGCCGCGGGAGCGCGTATTGACCGCTTTGCGCCTGTTGAAGTATTTTGTCTTTGCCTGATCGCGAAATCTCCGCTATGCTTTGAACGCGCAAGGATTGCCGGAAAATTCTTGCCGCGAGATTGCCCCAAGGGAGAGATTTCAGAATCACAAAGGATTTTTTGATGAAAGAAGCCACAGACATACGCCGGAGGCGTGATGCCGGCTTTATCGCCGTAGTGCAGGAGCGAAGCGGCCAGAATCTCTCGGCCTGCTACCAGTGCGGCAACTGCACGGCGGGCTGCCCCGCGGGCTTTGTTTACGACAGGCAGGTGCACCAGATCATGCGCGCGGCGCAGCTCGGCCTGAAGGACGAGGCGCTCGACAGCAGGGCCGTCTGGCTGTGCCTGGCCTGTTCCACGTGTTCCCTCCGCTGCCCCAACAACATAGACGTGGCGGCGGTGATGGAGACGCTCAGACACATGGCCCGCAGGGAAAACCGGGTGGCCGCGCGCAAGGTGGAAAAATTCTGGTTTTCCTTTCTCGACACGGTGCGCGCTTTCGGCCGCGCCTGGGAAATCGGAACCATGGCCCTGTACATGATGCGCTCACTGCGCGTTTTCACGGATCTTGACCTCGCTCCCGAAGCCCTGAAAAAGCGAAAGTTCGGATTCAGGCCGCACACCGTCGCCAACGGAGGCTCCGGGGCCGTGACCCGCATTTTCAAACGCTACAGGGAACGCGCCGCGCGGGAAGGGACGCGCCCATGAACTATACCTACTATCCCGGCTGTTCCGCAGGAGGCTCCTCGGCCGACTACGAAAAGTCGACGCGGGCGGTTTGCGCCGCCCTCGGAATGACTCTCGCGGACATCCCCGACTGGAACTGCTGCGGTTCAACGCCCGCCCATGCCGTGGATACGGAACTCTCCGCCGCCCTCTGCTCCCGCAACCTGGACATGGCCGCGCGGCAGGGGGTCCGGAAACTTCTGACCCCCTGTCCGAGCTGTCTTTCCAACCTGCGGCACGCGGCAAAACGTATGGAAAATCCCCAATTCCGCGCCCGGGTCGACGAACTGCTGGACAACCCGGCCGCGCCGGAATTTCCCGACGTCACTTCCGTCATGCAGGGCATAGCCGCCCACTGCGGCGCGAACGGCATCGCCGCGCACGTGCGCGGAAGCCTCAGCCGTCTCACTCTGGCCCCCTACTATGGCTGCCTAATGAGCCGCCCACCGGAAGTCATGGATTTCGGCGATCCGGAAAACCCCTTGCTCATGGAAAACCTGCTCGCCGCATGCGGCGCGAACGTGCTGAACTTTCCGCTCAAAACGGCGTGTTGCGGCGCGTCCTACGGCATCCCGGAGCGAAGGATGACGGCGCGCCTTTCCGCCCGCATCCTTCAACTCGCCACGGATATGAAGGCCGACGCCGTCGTGGCGGCCTGTCCGCTCTGTCAGATGAATCTGGACCTCAGGCAGCCGCAGGCCGCCAAAGCGGCCGGGGCGCGTTTCGTCATGCCCGTCCTCTATTTTACCCAGGCGATGGGGCTGGCTTTCGGCCTTTCCCCGGATATGCTCGGCCTTGAAAAGCTCCGCGTCAGCGCCGACGCCCTGCTGCGCAAACTGGAACTGCCGCCCGCGCCGCAAGGGTCTGCCGAAGGGGGCAAGCCATGCGAATAGGAGTTTTTGTCTGCCACTGCGGCAGCAATATCGCCGGAACCGTAAACTGTGCCGAAGTGGCGGAACTCGCCAAAAGTTTCCCGGATGTCGTTTACGCGGACGACCCCATGTACACCTGCGCCGAGCCGGGCCAGGCGGCCATCGAGGCCGCCGTCCGCGAACACGGACTGGACGGCGTGGTTGTGGCCTCATGCAGCCCCCGCATGCACGAGACCACCTTTCGCCGCACTGTGGAGCGGGCCGGCCTCAACCGCTACATGTTTGAAATGGCCAACATACGCGAGCATGTTTCCTGGATCGGCAAAGACCGGGAGGCCAACACCAACAAGGCGGCGGAACTTGTGGAAATGGCGGTCGCCAAGCTGCGCCGCGACAGGCCGCTCACGGCCAAAACCTTTGACGTCGTCAAAAGGGTGCTCATCGTGGGCGGCGGAGTGGCGGGCATCCAGGCGGCGCTGGACTGCGCGGAAGGCGGCGTGCCGGTTGTCCTGGTCGAGCGGGAATCCACCATCGGCGGCAAAATGGCGAAACTGGACAAAACATTTCCGACCGTGGACTGTTCGGCCTGCATTCTTGGCCCCAAAATGGTGGATGTCGCCCAGCACCCCGGCATAACCCTGTACGCCTGTTCGGAGATTGAGGAAGTCTCCGGCTATGTGGGCAATTTTTCCGTGAAGATACGCAGGCGGGCCACCTATGTGGACTGGAAAAAATGCACGGGCTGCGGCATGTGCGGCGAAAAATGCCCCAGCAAAAAAACGCCGGACGCCTTCAATGAATTCACCGGCGCGACAACCGCCATCAATATTCCGTTTCCGCAGGCCATTCCCAAAAAAGCCGTTATCAACGCCCGGCACTGCCGTCAGCTGACGAAGGGGAAATGCGGCGTCTGCGCCAAAGTCTGCCCCTCCGGCGCTGTCGACTACGCCATGCGGGACAATTTCGTCACGGAGGAAGTCGGCTGCATTATCGCGGCAACGGGCTACGACCTCATGGACTGGACGATCTATCGGGAATACGGCGGCGGCGCATATCCGGACGTGATCACTGCCCTGCAGTACGAACGCCTGCTCTCGGCCTCCGGTCCCACGGGCGGGCGCATAGCGCGTCCTTCCGACGGCAGGGAGCCGCAAACCGTGGTTTTCATCCAGTGTGTCGGCTCGCGCGACAATTCCGTCGGGCGGCCCCACTGCTCCGGATTCTGCTGTATGTATACCGCCAAGCAGGCCATCCTGACCAAAGACCATCTGCCCCTGTCGCATTCCTACGTTTTCTACATGGATATCCGCGCTCCGGGAAAGATGTACGACGAGTTCTCCCGCCGCGCCGTCGAGGAATACGGCGCGGAATACATACGCGGGCGGGTTTCCGCCGTTTACCCGGACGGGCTGGGACAATATGTGGTGATGGGGGCGGATACGCTTCTGGGCGAACCCGTGGAGATCAAGGCGGACATGGTCGTTCTGGCCGTCGGCATAGAGGCCGCGAAGGGCGCGTCCGCCTTGGCGGAAAAATTGTGCATCTCCTATGACAATTGCGGTTTTTTCATGGAAAGCCATGTCAAGCTGAAACCTGTTGAAACCACTACCGCCGGCGTTTTTCTGGCCGGCGTCTGCCAGGGGGCGAAAGACATTCCCACTTCGGTCGCCCAAGGTTCGGCGGCGGCGGCCAAGGCGCTGGGCCTCTTCGCGCGCGACAAATTGGAAAATGATCCGCAGACCGCCCAAGTGGACATACGGCGTTGCGTCGGCTGCGGCAAATGCGTGCGTTGCTGTCCTTTCGGGGCCGTGGCGGAAACCGAGATTCGCGGCGAGAAAAAAGCGCAGATAATTGAAACGGTCTGTCAGGGCTGCGGCCTGTGCGCATCCACCTGTCCGCAGGGCGCCGTCCAGCTCGCCCACTCCACGGACAACCAGATCCTCGCGGAGGTAAACGCGCTATGCCGGTGATGAAAGGCAAGGAACTGCGGATTGTGGGCTTTCTTTGCAACTGGTGTTCCTATGGCGGCGCGGATACGGCCGGCGTGGCCCGTGCCGAGCAACCCACCGATTTGCGGATTGTCCGCGTCCCCTGTTCCGGCCGCGTTGACTCGCTTTTTATCGTCAAGGCCCTGCTGAACGGCGCCGACGGCGTGCTGGTTTCCGGCTGCCATCCACGGGATTGCCATTACTCGGCCGGCAACTTCTATGCCCGCCGCCGCCTTGAGGTGCTCAAGCGTTTTTTGCCGGTGCTCGGCATAGACGACGCGCGTTTCGAGTACACCTGGGTTTCCGCCTCCGAAGGGCAGCGCTGGCGGCAGGTCGTCGCTTCCTTCACCAGCCGCATACATGCGCTCGGGAAAGCCCCCCGCCTTGGGGAGGACGCCCAAGCCCTGTTGAAAGCCGTCGGGACGGCGGCCCTGCCGCCTCCCCCCCTGAGGACTCTGGGAACCGGAAAAAACGCGCCCCTGGACAGCCTGAAAGAGGCCATAAAGGAAAAACTGCCCGAACTGGAGTGCGTGATTGGCTGGCGGCAAGGTTATGACGCCGCCCACACCACGCCGCTGTTCATAAGGAAAACCGAAGACATTGACAAACTTGTCTGGGGGCCGCTGAACGTCGCCAATCCGGCGGTCTATCTGCCGCGGTTCAAGGGCGGAAAAACCGGCATTGTCGTCAAGGGCTGCGATGCCCGCTCCGTGGTGGAACTTCTGCAGGAAAACCTTATCGCCCGCGAGGACGTGACCATATTCGCCATGCCCTGCGAAGGCACGCTGGACATGGCGCGCGTCAACGAAAAACTGGGCCGGTACGCCGTTGTCGACGGCGTCGTCCGCGATGAGGCGGGCGTCGTCATAACGGTGGACGGCAAGGAACACCGCTTCGACATGGCCGAGTATGCCCAGAACAAATGCCGGGGCTGCGTAAATCCCGCGGCTGTCCTTGCCGATGTGGCCGTGGGCGGCGCGCCCGAAATTCCCGCCGACGCGCCTGTGCCTCTGGAGCTTGGCCTACTTGACGCCATGAGCCTTGAGGAGCGCAGGGCCTTCTGGAGCTCCCGGATGAAGCGTTGCCTGCGCTGTTACGCCTGCCGCAACGCCTGCCCCATGTGCGTATGCCGGGACCACTGCGTTTCGGACACCCGCGACCCGCACTGGATGACGCAGGAGGCCGACGTCGCCCAGAAACTCTTTTTCCAGACAATACACGCCCTGCATCTGGCCGGGCGGTGTACCGGCTGCGGCGAATGCCAGCGGGCCTGCCCGGTGGGCATTCCCATCCTGGCTTTGCGGCAGCAGACAGCCCGCGCGGTCGAGGAACTTTTCAGCGGCTACAGGCCCGGCCTTGACCCCGCCGCCGTGCCGCCGCTGCTCGGCTATGAAACAGAAGAACAGAACATTCACGAGAGAGAATGGAAATGAGCGCCATACGCTTTGCCGCATCCGACGGCCTTCCGGCCTTTCTTGCCCGTCTCTCCCGGAGCCGCCGGATTCTGGCGCCGGTTGCCGGACCCGCCGGGAATCGCTCTGTGGTGTTTGAAAACTGGAGTGAGGGCATGCCCGTCATTTTGGAAAAAGCCGCCGTGCCGCCCAAGCATGCCGTGCTGCCCCAGTGTGAAACCCTGCTTGTCTATAAAAAATCCAAAAATCCGGACAAGCCCGACGATGTCGCCCTGCGCCTTGACGACGCGCACCGGGCGCTCCCCACCCTGATTTTCGCCTGCCGTCCCTGTGACGCGCGAGGATTTGCGGTGCTTGACCGCCCCTTTCTCAAGGGGCCGTTCGTTGACCCCTATTACAAAGCGAAAAGGGAGCGGCTCGCCGTTGTCGCCATAACCTGTTCCAGCAGCTGCAATACCTGTTTCTGCCACTGGGTGGGCGGGGGGCCTTCTTCGCCTGAGGGGTCGGACGTTTTGATGACCGAAATCGACGACGGCTTTGTGCTCCAGGCGATAACGCCGGCCGGGGAAGAGCTTCTCGAATCCTCCGGTCTTGCCGACGGAAAAGAGGCTTTCGCCAGGGCCGAAGCCGCGCGCAAAAAAGCTTGGGCCTCCCTTGCGCCCGCGCCGGACATCAAAAAGGCCCCGCGACATATCGCTGCCGTTTTCAATGACGAGACCTTCTGGCGGGAACAGGCGTCATCCTGCCTTTCCTGCGGGGCCTGCACCTATTTTTGCCCGGCATGTTACTGTTTCAACATCACGGATGAAGGCGACGGCTTTGACGAAAAAGGCGGCCGCAGACTCCGCAGCTGGGATAACTGCATGTCCCCGCTGTTCACGCGCGAAGCGAGCGGACACAATCCCCGCGCGCTGCAGGCCCTGCGCATGCGCAACCGCGTTTCCCACAAGTTTTCCGCATACCCTGAACATTGGGGAGCATTCTCCTGTAACGGCTGCGGCAGATGCATCAGCAATTGCCCGGTTTACCTGGATATTCGCTCTGTCGTTCAGGACGCAATAGCCGTTGCGGACTCAAAAGCCTGAGCCCGGAGGTGCGCGCATGGCTGTTAAAAAATCCAGAAAAAATTCTTCCGCGAAAACCTTGGGCGGCGAAAAAACACCGGCCGAAATCAGGGCTGCGCGGCCTGCCTCTTCCGAGCCGGAAAGCTCCTCACGGGACCGGCTTGCGCCCCGACTCAAAACGGATTCCGACATCGCGCCCCGCGACAGTCCCCCTCCCATGCTGAAAGAAAAGGGTGAAATTGTGCCGCACGAGCGTCATTCTCCCGAACTCAGACAAAAGACCGCCGTGATGGCCCGCAAAAGCCATTCCCCCGTCTTGAGGGAAAAGGCCGGGACGCCGGCTGCCGCAAACCGCGCCATGCCTCCCGTCAAGCCGGACGACACGCGGGCTTTTTCGCCGCGCCCCATGCCGACCGGCAACCCATATATGCCGTATGTCGCCACCGTGAAAGAAATCATTCAGGAAACTCCGGCCATAAAAACTCTGCGGATTGTGCTGGACGATCCCGACGCCATGGCCTCCTTCAAGCATGAACCCGGGCAGGTCGGCCAACTTTCGGTCTTCGGCAGCGGCGAATCCACCTTCGTGATCAATTCTCCTCCGTCGCAAAAGGAGTACCTGCAATTTTCCGTCATGCAGGCCGGTGAAGTCACTTCCGCCGTTCATCGTCTTTCCGTGGGAGAAAAAATCGGAGTGCGCGCGCCTCTGGGCAATTTCTTCCCCTGGCGGGACTGGAAAGGAAAAAATATTTTCTTTGTGGGCGGCGGCATAGGCATGGCGCCGTTGCGCGTGATCATGCTGCATCTGCTGGAACGCAAGGCGGACTACGGCAAAATCAGCCTGCTTTACGGTGCCCGCTCGCCGGGAGACATGGCCTACAGACATGAGACCGGACTTTGGCTCGACAATCCCGGCCTGGACTGCACCCTTTGCATTGACGCGCCTTCCGGGGACTGGCAACATAAGGTGGGGCTTATCCCCAACGTGCTTCTGGAACTGGAGCCAAGCCCTGAAAATTGTGTGGCCGTAATCTGCGGCCCGCCCGTCATGATCAGATTCACCCTGCAGGCCCTTGAAAAACTCGGGTTCATGCCGGAGAACATTGTCACCACGCTTGAAAAACGCATGAAATGCGGCGTCGGCATTTGCGGCCGCTGCAACATAGGCGGCAGTTACGTGTGCGTGGACGGGCCGGTATTTACCCTCAAACAGTTGCAGGCCCTGCCCCCGGAGCTGTAAAATCCGGCTCCCCGCAACCCCTCCGCCGAAGGATATTTTATGAGGAACCTGCTGATTTTCTGCTGTATCGTGTTCAATTTCTCCACAACGGTTTCAGCGGGAGAAAAAATTAACCCCGCCGACTTTATCTGCGCGGAACTTGTTGCCCTGCCCACAACCACTGGCGAACCTTCACTATTCGAGGCCCTGCAACTGGACGGTTATGCCGGCGCCGACCTGGACAATCCCGTGGCGGATCCGCAAATCATGGCGCCGCTTCTGGAGCAGGTCTATGTGGCTTGCCAGGCGGAACCCGCGGAAAAAGCGCTGACCTTTTGGCGGAAAGGGCGGGAATCATTCGCCGTTGTCGGAGACAGTCCCTGGCGGGCCGACAAAACGACCTGTGGTGACTATGCCGCCGATGAAGACGACGGCAGCGGCTTTGTCATCTGGCTTGACGGATACAACCGCCGGAAAAACAAGTCGGCGGCTTCCGTGCTGGAGAGTGACGACACCGTCAAGGCCTTTCTGGACAATTGCAGGCAGCGGCCCCGGTCCCTGATGCTTGACGTGATGAAAGAAAGCGCAAAAAAATAACCGGGAGTGTTTACCTGCGGACAAAAGCGGCATGGCTATTTCATCAGGGCCATGACCGCGATAATCAGGGCGGCCTGGCCGACAGCCACGCCACCAATCACCCATTTCAGAATTTCATGTTTTGTGTCCTGAAGGTCTCCCTTTGTGGCAAGGTCTTTGCGTGATGCCTCATCATAGCCTTTTATCACGCCCTGCATGGCCTCAACCTGAACCTTGGCCTGTGCTTCCGGCAACTTCCGGCGGCCTTCAACTTCTCAAAGTATCCAAGGGTATCAAACGTCGCGGTGGTCATACGGCCTCCCTATGTCGCGCACCGAACAGGTGAACTCGCCGCCTATAAGGTGGCCGTTACGAATTCCGCCGCATGTTTTCTGTTCCAGATACCATTGGTATGTCCTTCGCAAGCCGTCTTCAAACGCGATGGAGGGCTTCCAGCCCATGCCGAACAGAAAAGAGGAATCCATGAACTTGCGCGGCGTTCCGTCAGGCTTTGAGGGATCGGTGAGAATATTGCCGGAGAAACCCACCACCTTTGCAAGGAGCTCCGCCAGTTCCATCATGGTCATCTCCACGCCGCTGCCGATATTGACATGTTTTTCCCCGGAATAGCGCCGCATCAAAAAGAGCGAGGCATCCACCATGTCGTCCACATGGATGAACTCGCGCAGGGGTTTTCCTGTACCCCAGACAGTCACTTCGGAAAGGCCGGCCTGCTTCGCCTCATGAAACCGTCGCATGAGCGCGGGAAGCACATGACTGTTGTCCGGGTGGAAGTTGTCGCCCGGTCCGTAAAGATTGCCGGGCATAACGCTGACGGCGTTGAATCCATATTGTTTCCTGTACGTTTTGCACAACATGAGTCCGGAAATTTTTGCAACGGCATAGCCGTCATTGGTCGGTTCAAGGGGACCCGAGAGAAGATATTCTTCCTTGATCGGCTGGGGGCAGAGTTTGGGATAAACGCAGGATGAACCCAGAAACAGCAATTTTTTGCAGCCGCTGCGGTAGGCAGAATCAATCATGTTCGTCTGTATTTGCAAATTTTCTCTCATGAAATCCGCCGAGTACGTGTCATTGGCAACGATGCCGCCAACCTTGGCCGCCGCCATGATAACGTAATCGGGGCGTTCTTCATGGAAAAAAGCATTTGTTGCCGCCTGATCGCACAAATTGAGTTCCGCATGCGTGCGGATAATGATGTTCGTTGCTCCGAGGGCCTTTAGCTTTCTGCAGAAAGCCGAGCCGACAAGCCCCTTGTGCCCCGCAACGTATATCTTCTTGTTCAGGTCAAGCTCATTCATCAAAAATTCCTCATCAGGTCCATTCATGCCTCGCCGCCCGGCGTTTTGTTTCTCGCTGTCGGGATTTTTGGTATGTGTGGCATCTGCCGCAAATCCGATGTTGCGCACCAGATTGACATTGGGGCTGACGCACAACCCATCGTGCTTCCAAACCGCATAAGTCCACCTATAATCCCAAGTGTTTAGTTTGCCCGATTTGGTCAAGGCAAGCTCGTTGTTGAAATAGTTGACGGACTCGCCGGATCGAAAAAGTTTGGGCAAGACATCGCGAACGGTCCTGTTGAAATGAAGCATCTGATGGTCATATTTTTTCCAGGCGTCCGCCTATGTCGCCCACCCCCCAAACGTGGTTGAAACAGGAAAAATAGTATGAGGCCGAGCCGCGTTGCAGTCCGAACTGAAAATTGTTGACGTGGATATGCATGATGTTATCCACCGGGCGATATTTTTCCAGCATCATCTCGCAATACGGAAAAAAATCCGGATGGGGCAGCAGGTCGTCCTCCAGAATAATACCCTTTCCTCCCATGCAGAATATTATGTTGAACGAAGCACATCCACACCCTGCCCGAATTTTGAAGCCATAAAATTCCGGGGGCTTCTCCAGCGCGGCAGATGTGTCCCCCGCTTTATGGAAGTCGGTTTCTGCAGAAACAGACGGCCGTTTTTTCCGCCCCCGCCGCGTTCAAGAACAAGCTCAACCGCCTCGGTTACCGTTGCCGGAGCTATGCCGGCGAGGCACCAGGGGCTGGAGTAACGGCAACGCCAGTTGCAGTTGTAGCATTCCAGAGGCAGGCACACCGCTGTCGTCAGGGGCGAATAGGGCATAAAACGTCCAAAGTGACCTCCGCCAAGTATTATGACCTGCGGCACTTCCAGAGCGCAGGCCATATGCCCCAATCCTGTTTCCGCGCCGACGGCCAAACGGCATCGGGACAGCAGCGCGGCTGATTCGGGCAACGTCAGATGGCCGCTAAAATTGAAAGCCGGGATTCCGGACCGTTTCAGGCAGGAACAAACATGCCGGTGAAGTTCCCTTTCTCTCCCCCCGCCGCCAAGACATGCAACTGAAAACTTGAAATTTTTGCACACGGGCGCGACGGCTTTGCCGAGCTCCGCATAATCTCTGATTGTTTGGGAGCCCGCCGCAAAAAGCGCTATGGTGGCAGCCGGAATAAAGCCTGTTTTTTCCCACAGCCGCCCGGCGCTTTCCTGGGCTTCCCCGGAGAGCCATACCGCCTGTTTGTGCGCGCGGGCGTCCTGACCATAAAATTCCGCCAGATGATCATAGATTTCAGTTTCAGCCGGATGCGCGGGCAGCGGAATAAGCGTCGAGGCAAAGGCTGAAAGGCAGTCTCTCATGGCCGCCGTCATGTTGCTTGTGTCATTTGCGACGGCCACAAGCGGCGCATCGGCAAGGAGAGAGAGCGCCAATGTTTCCGGGGTATTTGAACGCGTAAAGTTGACAACGATATCCGGCGATATTTTCAGGATTTTTTTACGGGCATCCGTAAACCCGGCGCTTGTTTTTATGCTGTTTTTGTCAACATGCAAAATACTGTGGATATATTTGCAGTGTTCGTACAGCGGCGCGCAGAGACTGTCGCAAAGGACTGTGATTTTTGCCCGCGGATAGGCCTGCCGCACAACGGACACAGCCCTGGACGCCAATATCGCGTCGCCTATGGCGTCAAGTCTGACATAAAGCAGATGTCGCACATTGGCGGCGTCGGGCACGACGCGCTTTGCCCGCTCAAAAGTGAAACGCGACAGAAACGGATGTTCGGCAACAGGAAGCGGTTTGTGTTCCGGGGCGGGCGCGTCAGCGGGTCTGGACCGGACGGCGTTCCGCCGCCCGGCAAGGCTTTCCGGCGTAAATCTGGCGATGCAGAAGCCGAATTTTTCTTTTGAATCTTTCAGCAGTTCGAATCGGCTGTCTTTTTTCATCAACAACAGACTGTCGTGATGTTTCACATGGCAGGTATCGTCAAGAGCAAAAAAACAGACGCCCCTCAATTTTGAAAGCACATAGTTGAATTCTATGAAGCCCAAATGTCCGGCGCTGTCCAGCACAACAAGTTCAGGGCAATAATCAGACTGCCGCAGACAAAGCTCCAGAAGGTCATCCGGAGCATTCTCGTTGGCGGTTTCAAGATAATATTTTTCAGCCCGGTCACACTCTTCGTGATCCACAAAGATATCCGCATGCGGGCAGGCGTTCACATACATTGTCTGTATTTGATCCCGCGACGGCAAAAGCCCGCGGGGAAGTGAAAGGCCGTTCAGCGCATGCACATACTGAAGCAGCCCGTCATTTTGCAAATTTCGCAATGCGATACCGTAGTTATGCGGATTGATTTCAATTGTGTAAAAAAGACTTCTCAGATTTCGCAGGGAGGAAAGTCCGCGTCCAATGGCGGCTGTCGTGCCTGTCCCGTGGAATGTTCCTGTTTCAATAATGGAGAAAGGCTTTACTTCTCTGACAAGAGCTTCAAGCGATATGGAAAAATCGGATGTCGCCGCGACATTTGTGCCGGCATCATGCGTGGCGTAGTGCGAAGCGACTTTTAAGGTTTTGGACATTTGACGAACTCCGGTCACTAAATTTAGCTTAACGATTTCATTATGATACTATGAGCAGCCATTTCTTTTCCAGTTTTGAACAAATTGAGAACCGTCTGTGGGGTTTGCGTTTCTCATCCTGCCTATTCCAGATGATCATCCTGTTCCCAGTAATTTTCAAAGCATCCGAGCATGAATTCGCTGGAACGCGGCAAAACGCGCTCATGCATAACCCGGCATACTTCGTTAAGCATTAGACAATGATATTTGGGGGTTGAACTCACGCCGCCTTTTTCCATGCCTACGGCCATTACAGGAATACGGGCCACATTGTCGTGGGTCACAAATCTGGCCACGAAATCATAGTCTCCGGCGATTTTGTAGTGTTCGGCGTCAAAAGGGTATCGCCGCAAGAGGCGTAACCGTATGAACGTGGCGGCGAAGGGAAACCCCACGCCATACGAGAAGCGCGTGTACAATTCTTGCAACGTGTAGGATTGTCTGCGTTCAACATTGTCACCCCTTAGCCAGATCAATGCGCCGTAGGCAAAAAGAATCCGCTTGTCCAGACGCCGGATGTGCCTGTGACATTTTACCAGAACATCCTGATGCAAAAAAAAGTCGTCTCCACCCAAAAAAATGGCCCAGTCGCCCGTGGCCCGCGCGACCGCCTTGTTCCAGGCGTCGTAGATGCCGGTGTCCGGCTCCGAGTGGATTTTAATGCGACTATCTGAATATTTTCTTAAAATATTCAATGTGTTGTCTGTTGATCCTCCATCCTGAACCACCCATTCAAAGTTGGGATAGGATTGTGACAAAATTGAGGCAAGGGTGCGCCCAAGAAACGCCTCTGAATTATATGTTGCTGTAATAATTGAATATTTCATCACATGACAGCGATGTTTATGCGGATACCCGCTCAATCTGTTTTAAAACATCATCATTTTTCGTACATTGAGAGGATACGACGTGTAAAACGGAATCGGAGAACAGCGATTTTTTACAGTTGATATAGGAAATAAACGTGTTATAGAATTCAGGATCACGCAAATTCCCGCCGTATTTCAGAACAGGAAGCATTTTTGGAAAATGCTCGTTGACAAGTATTTCACATATTTTATTGAACGCGGCGGAATATAATCCGGCATTGGATACGGTATTAATAAATTGTGCGATGTCAAAATACAAACGCGCGGAACTCAGCAGATGAAGTTGTGAATTTGTGTTTATGCGCGTTGTTGACTGGTTATTGCAACGATATACATAAAATCCTTCCTTCAGGGATAACACATTTGAAGCTTTATAAAAAGCATTGACGCAGAAGACGACGTCCTCATAATAAAAATGTGGGGTGAAAAAACAGGCGTTTCGCAGAATATGCCCGCGTTTGAACAAATGGAAGCAGGAACCCCATGAGGCGAATTCGCGCGCCAGATACAACGCCGCGGCAACACGGCCGGGATATTCCCCCTCCGGAGCGGGACAGCTTTTCTCCCCGACGTCATAAATGCGCCTGTGCCCGCCGGCGAGTATGTCCACGTTTTTTGTCCGGGCAAGGGCCACATGCGTTTGCAATTTGTCCGCGTGCACATAGTCGTCCGCGTCCAGAAAAGCCAGATACTCCCCCTTGGCGAGCATAAGACCGAAATTACGGGCGATGCCCTGACCCATATTGACATCAAAACGATGGGTTCTGATGTTCGGCAGTTTTTTGCGGAACTGTTCTATGACCGCGCCTGTCCTGTCTGTTGAGGAATCGTCAACAATAATGAGTTCCCATTCAGGATGCGCGGCGAGTTGCAGGCTTTTGACGGCCCCGGCGATATGGCGTTCCTCATTGCGGGCGCACATGATGACGGAAAGTTCTTCAGACATTCAGTTTTTCCCGTTGAAACAAGGCGGCCGCTTGCTCCGGCAAAGCCGCCTGTCTGTCAATATCCCGCAAATAACCTTCGGACGCCGGACCGGCAAAGGGCCGCGCCCTGCACAACACTTCCCGCAGGGCCAGTTCCACGCGTTCCCGTTCCGAAGGGGGCCGGCAACGCAGTTTCGTCCGATTTTTGGCAGAGGCCGTTTTCACCAGCAGGTCTTCCCACTGTCCGTAAATTTTTTCCGGTGCGTAGCGCGCCAGCAATTCCTGTCCGCGCTCGCCCATCCGCCGCCGAAGCGCGGCGTCTTTCATTAGAACGCGCAGGGAGGCGGCCAGATTTTGGGCGTTCATTTCCGGGGCCAGAATGCCGTTTTCCCCATGAACGACAATTTCATTCACGCCGGCGCATTGCGCAAAGCCCACAGCGGGCAGGGCAAAGCGCTGCGCTTCGACCGCGGCAAGGCCAAAGCCCTCGTAGCGCGAAGGAACGCAGAACAGATGGGCGGACGCGTATTCGGCGTCCATGTCGTCAATCCTGCCGGGCAGGCTGACGCGCTGCGCAAGCCCAAGCGCCGCGAGCAGAGACGCATAGTTCCCCCTGTCGCCGCCGTCGCCGCAAACGCGCAGATCCCAGTCCGGGAAGGCCGGCGCGAGCAGAGCGAAAGCCTGTATAAGCAGGGAAAACTGCTTGCACCCGTCCTCAAGCCTGCCCGCCGCCAGCAGGCGTTTACGCGGCGCGTCCTCTCTTTTCCAGTCAACGGCGGCCGGCGGTTCAGCGGGATTGGGGATGACTGTGGCCCGTTCTTTGAGAAAATCGGGCAGGGAAGCCAGAAAGGCCCTGTTGAGCAGATGTATGGAATCAGCCCCGGCCATGCAGGCAAGGCGCTCATAGCGGTTCCAGCGTTCCCTTTCTATGACACCGGGGACACTGTGTTCCGAAATCAGCAGAGGGATTCCCGTGTTGTTGCAGAGCGCGGGGAACCAGAGCAGGTCATCCCAGGAAAACATGGCGCAGAGCGCGTCCGGCATCTGCTCCAGCAAGCGGCGCCGCGCCTGGCGCAGTGATCCGGCGTGATGTCTGTCCAGAGCAAGATCAACTGTTTTTACGTCGTCGGGCAATGGATACAGGGGACAGCCGACTCCGGCGCCCTGATGAAACACGATGCACTCATGTCCGCGTTCCCTCATGGCATGGGCAAGATTCGCTCCCAGACGCTCAAGGCCGCCTTTGACGTGAAAAAGCGACCAGATGACAAAGCCGATACGCATGGTTCCTTCATTTGTTCTGGCACAGGATGTGGTTTGCTTTTTGACGCATAAATGAAATCAGCAAATTTCATGCCATATAATCATTCTTGACTTGCCCGGGAAATCCCAGGGCATTTTTCCCTTTTCACGGCGCATTATGCGCGCGTTCTTCTCTTTTTTTCAGAAAAAAAGCCTTCGCGTCGTGGCGTAGCGCAATAATATCCGCGGCTGCCGCAGGGTCGAACAAGTTGACCCATGCAAGCAGCCTGTGTCTGACATTCCGAAATGTTTCCATGGTTTTTTGACAAAACTCATCAAACGCGACCTCCTGAATCTGCGGTCCGAACCAACCAAGAAGGTCGCGCTTATAGCAGACGAAATGGGGATAAAATTCAGCATGGAGGGCACCGAACTGATAGAATGCGTCTATGTCTGCAAAAGCGGTAAAAAGTTGCAGGCGTCGCCTGTCCATCAGGGTGGATATCTGCGTTCGTCGGGCATCTTCCTTGTGGGCAAGCAAATATGAATTGCACAGGATGAAAGAAGCCGCAAGCGTATAAGACATCCAGTGTGCCAGATTGTCGTTATGGACGAATGTTTCTGAAAAGCTGATATTGTTTTTTTGCAAAAAAGACGTTCTGTATATTTTGTTCCAAGGAAAGTTGAGAGTACGCATAATCAAGGGATGTCGCAACGCATTTGTCTGCAGTGTGCGTTTACCGCGCAAAACTTTTCCCCAGAGAAATTCGTCGCTCTCCGCCATACGCGTACTGGTGCTTTTGCCATACATATCACTATAGTACCATTTGTAAACGAGAAAATCAGCCTTTGTGCCGTCCAGCAGTTTTGCGGCCGCATCTATTTCGGTTACTGTGTCGTCAGCGTCAATGAACGCACAATATTGTTCTGTAATATGGGGAATGGCCAGATTGCGCGCAACTCCTGCACCGGAATTCGTTGCTGTGCGCAGCAGTTGTATTCGGTGGTCAGTGTCGGCATAATGCCTGATGACAGCAAGAGTATTGTCAGTTGAGCAATCATCCACAATGATAATTTGGCGTACCAGCGTGTTCGCACAAATGCTGTCCAGCGTGGAGCGAAGGTTGTCAGCGACGTTGTATGCCGGGATGATGATGGTTACTGACATGCTTCGCCAGAGACGGTAACATGTTTTCTCTTGCTCACAATCCCGCCGCCAGCCGCGCCAGCGCGGGAAGGTTCACCTCGTGCTTGAAATTCAGCTTCACGTCGTTGCCCAGTATGCTGCCGACAGAGGCCTGGGAAAGCCGCGCGCCCCTGTTTGTGCCCAAGCCGGAGTTCTGGTGATGCTCGCAGGTCACCTCGCCGCAATAGATGATGTTCCAGCCTTTCAGGGCGAGGCAGAGGTCATGGTCAATGTCGTCCACCTGGGAAGGGGAGAAGCGTATGTCAAAATCCCCGGCGTCCCGCAGGGCGCTCATCCGCAGCAGGTGCAGGCAGCCCATGACGCTCAGGCAGCGCCGCGTGAAGGAGTACAGTCCGGTGTCGCGCATCCCCTGGGCCGGTTCGGTTATGGTCAGTTTGAGAAGACCGTGGCGCGCGGTGACCATGTTCACATTTCTGAACAAGTATTGAAGCGTCGGCGCGTCTCTCCCTTCCGGCGGAAACACTACCTTGCAGCCCACCACCGCGTTGCGGGGGTCTTTTTCCATTTCCGTGAGATAGCGTATGAGCCAGTCTTTGGGCATGACCACATCGTCATCCATAAAGGCCGCATGGTCGCAGGCCTGAACCGGCGGCAGATGGATGAGCCAGTTGCGGGCCGCCGGCGCGCCGATGTTTATGGGCAGACGGATGATCTCGTACGTCCGTCCGGGAAAGATATCCCGCAGGGCTTCCACGCGGGCGGAGCTGTCGTCCGTGCAGCCGTTGAGCAGGACAAACACGGGCGAGGCCCCCGTGTCCGTTTCGGCCAGAGCGCGCAGGGTCTGTTCCAGCACCGCGCCTTTGTTCCAGGAATACAGGCAGATGGCTGTCCTTTTTTCCGCCAGCAGTTCCGCCCTCGGCGCGGTCGGAGAGGCCAGGGCGTCCAGACGCAGAGCAACCGGATGGAGCGACGGGTCCTGCCGCAGGGCCGAAGTATGGAGCCTGATGCCGGCGGCCCTGTCCCGCGCCAGGATGTAATTGTCCGCCGCGTGAACGCGCATGTAGGGCGTGCGGGCCTCTTCGGGGATTTGTTCCCACAGGGGCAGGGCCTCCTCCCAGCGCCCGCGCCTTGCGTAGTGCAGAAAGAGCGCGGAGCGCCACATTCCCGCAAGGCTGTTCGGGCAATGAAAGCGGTCAAGCCAAGCGGAAGGCTCGCGGCCGAGGGCGTAATCCAGCCGCAGCAGGCCGTCGGCCGCGCCGACATGCGCCGGGTTTTTGGTCAGCGTGTCCAGCAGGGCGGAATATGCGTCGTCGGCTTCCTCTTCCCGCAAGTCGTTTTTGTAGGTTTTGCCGTCCAGCGCCGGGGGCAGGGCGAGCTTGTCCAGTATTTCCAGATGGCGCGCCCGTTGCGCGTCAGGCGAGATTTTTTGCAGAATATCCAGAATTTCCGCGCGTAGCGGCAGAGCGTGGCTTGCGCGGGCGATGCAGTGCAGAAAGGTCTGCTGGGCCTGTTCCGAGCCGTCAAAGGCGGGATCCGTGGAGAGAGAGTTGGCGAAGGTCGTGGCCAAAGGCCCCTCAAGCACGAACAGGCGCTTGATCATGTTGACGTAGGTGATTTTTTCGTCAATTGTCAACAAGGACAATTCCGCGGGTATGCCGAAGAGTTTGAAATAGTCCGGATGCATGCGGCTCTCCCGTTGCGGACTTTAGAGCAATTTCGCTTTGAGATTGTCGCTTGCGGCGGAGCAAATCCGCCTTGCGACAATCTCGCGGCAAGGATTTGCGGGCAAATCCTTGCAGAGCAGTCCAACTTTTTCAAAGTTGAACTGCTCTAGAATTTTTTTAGACTTATGCCATAACCGCGCGTTTGGCAACAAAATTTTTTCGCCGTTCCGCCGGAAGCCGTTCTTGCCCGCCGGACCGGCAGGGCGTATGCTGCCGCCATGTTTGCCGACATCGCCCTGTTAAGCCCCCCGTACAGCGTCCTGACCTATGAAATTCCCCCGGAGTTCCCGGCGGAACTCTGGCGGCCCGGCCTGCGCGTCGCCGCGCCCCTCGGCGGCCGGGGGCACCGGGCAGGCCTGCTTCTGGCGCTGAAGGACACATCCGGCCTGCCGGAGGGCGCCGTCTGCAAGCCCCTTTGCTGGCCCTTGGAAACGTCTCCCCTAGCGCGGCCCGAACTGCTCCTGATGCTTCAGGACATGGCCTTGCGCCAAGGGCTGACGGTGGGGCGCATTCTGGGGCATGTGCTGCCCAAGGGGCTGCGTTCGACAAAAATCCGCCTGCGGCGGCTTTGCGGCGGGAGAGGCGAAACCTTTTCCCTGAGCCATGTCCAGCGGCTGCCGCCCGGCGAACGCGCCCGGCTGGCGCGGGAGATGTGCGCGGGCGGCGTCCGCCTGCTCTCGACGGGCGAGGATGCGGCGGAGGAGGAATTGTGCGTTCTGCGCGCGGACCCGCCGTGGCCGGTGCGCCCCGGCGCGGCGCGGCAGTTGGCGGTGCTGGAGTTTTTGCACGAACACGGCCCGACGCCCCGCCGTAACCTGCTGCGGCGGCTTGGCCCGCGGGCCGCGCACCCCCTACGCGCGCTCGCGGCGGCCGGGCACGTCGCCCTTGAGCGGGGGGAGAAGGCCGGGGACGAACATGACGGGATTCTCCCCTCGCCGCCTTTCCCCTTTGAACTCAACGCCGGGCAGGCCGCCGCCGTAGCGGACCTGCTCGCGGCCCTAGACGAGGCCGGCCCGCATTCCCGGCTGCTGTTCGGGGTGACCGGCAGCGGCAAGACGGCGGTCTATCTGGAACTCGCCAAAGCCTGCCTAGCGCGGGGCAAAAGCATGCTCCTGCTTGCTCCGGAAGTGGCCCTCGCCCAAAAGCTGAAACGCGACGCGGCCGGCGCCCTGCCGGGCGCGCCGATTTTTTTATACCACGGCTACCAGTCCGCCGCGCGCCGCGAGGCCGTTTACAGGGAGCTCGGAGCGCGGGAGGATGGCTGCCTTGTCGTGGGTACGCGGTCGGCCCTGTTTTTGCCGGTTTCGCACCCGGGCTGCATTGTGCTGGACGAGGAACACGACGCCTCCTACAAGCAGGACGAAAAGCTGTTCTACCATGCCAGGGAGCTGGCCTGGTTCAGAATGCGGGAGAATCGCGGGCTTCTGCTGCTCGCCTCCGCCACGCCGGATTTGAAAACGTGGCATGCGGCGCGCACCGGCGTCCTGCCCGTGCTGCGCCTGCCCCGCCGCGTGACGAACCGCCCCCTGCCGCCGGTGGAAATGGTGAATTTGCGCAACGTCGGTCTTTTTGCCGAAGCGGACGGCATGCTGGCCCCGGAGAGCGAAGATGCCCTGCGGCGGACCCTAGCGAAGGGGGAACAGGCCGTCGTGCTGCTCAACCGGCGAGGATACGCCCCCCTTGTGTACTGTCTTGAGTGCGGCCGGACGCAACGCTGCCCGCAGTGCGAAATCGGCCTGACCTACCACAAGGGGCGTGAAAAGCTGGTCTGCCACTATTGCGGACACGCCGAACCGTTTCCCTCCCCCTGTCTGTACTGCAGGGGCATGAATTTCCTTCCCCTGGGGGAAGGCACGGAACGGCTCGCGGAGAGGCTCGCCACCCTGGCGGGCGGCCCCGTTCTGCGTCTGGACAGAGACAGCGCGCGCCGTCCCGACCGGATGGAGGAAATTCTGTCGGCCTTCGCCCGGCAGGAGTCCCCTGTTCTGGTAGGAACGCAGATGCTTTCCAAAGGACACCACTTTCCGCGGGTAACGCTGGTGGTGGCGGCAGACGGCGATCTGGGCCTCAATCTGCCGGATTACCGGGCGGCGGAACGCACCTTTCAACTGCTCGTGCAGGCCGCAGGGCGCGCCGGCAGGGGGGAAAAGCCCGGCCGCGTGCTGATTCAGACGCGGGACACGGAGCATTACTGCTGGCGCTACGTGCGCGACGGCGATGCGGAGGGGTTTTACGCGGAGGAGCTGGAGCGCCGCCGTCTGCGCGGGTATCCTCCTTTTGTGCGTCTCGCCCTCCTGCGCATTTCCTTCGCGGCCGGCGACAGCGCCGGCCCCGCCGTCCTCGGCGAGGTGGCCGCCGCCGTGCGCGCGCGCGGCAAAGCCCTGGGGGTGCGCGTGCTGGGGCCGGCCCCGGCGCCCCTGTCTCTCCTGCGCGGGCGGCGGCGCTTCCACTGTCTGCTCAAGGGGCAAAACTGGCCCGACCTGCGGCAATTGTATTTTTGGGCGGGAGCGCGCGACAAGGGCGGCGTGTTGCGGATAGATCTCGACATTGATCCGGTGAACATGATGTAATAAACTTCGCGATTCCGGACCTACCGGGCGGAATCCCTTTTTTGCGCCGGGGAATCCCGTTTTTTCAGCGCGCCCCCGCCACATATTTTGCAGGGCCTGTAGCCGCTCGCTTCCGCCTCTCCGGCTGAGGAAAAATTCACCGTACACCGTTTGCACGTAAAATATTTGCAGTCGGCATTGTGGTAAATGCGGCTCGACCAGTTTCCATGATAGACATTCCCGGAGGCCATGCCGGCGGCCGGGGAAAACAGCGCGATCCACAAAAGCAGAAAAAACCATGCCGGACGGCGCATGACGGGGCCGCGGGATCTCATTTTCGTCCCTCCAGATTTTCGGCACCCGCTTCCGGGCGCTACGGTGTGTCGGGCGCGCGCCCCCCGCCGGATATATACTCCTGCAGGTCGCGCGAAACTCCGAATGTGTGCAGTTCGCTTGAAGCCGCCTTGCCGAACGGGCTGTCGGGAAAACGCCCGGCAATGTCCTCCAGCAGCGCCCTGGCGCGTGTGGCGTCGCCCAGTTTGCGGTAAAGCCGCGCTTCGCGGAAGCGCAGTCCGGGGTATTCCGGCGATGTTTCCGAAACAAAAACATTGTATTCGGCAAGCCAGTCCAGCGCTTCCGGGATGTGGTTATCCACCTCGCAGATATCCATCAGCGCGGAAACAGCCTCCTTGATGCGCTGCGGGTCAGCCTTGTCGGACCGCTCATCCTGAAGCCGGGTAAAAAGCTCGATAACCTGTTTGTTGCGCTCGTAGGCTTCCCGTATATCCTTGCGCCGTTCGGCATCGCGGGCCAGAAAAAAAGTGGCGTATGCCCGCTGATAGAGAGGAATATCCGTTTTCACCGCGAGTTTTTTCCACATGGCGAGCGCGGGCCCGGCAAGATTTAGGTTTTGCGCCGAGAGCGCCTGGGCATAGTCCAGTTGGCTGCGCAATTGCGGATTCAACCGCCAGTTTGCCGCAAGATTGCCCAGATCCAGAATCCCGTTCCAGTCGCCGGCCTTGAGATAGCGGTTGAAAAACTCCATAAAGGCCGCTTCGCTGTATTGCGGCTCCATGGGAGACTTGAGAAATTCCGCCAGCAGGTCGAGAGCCTTTGCATCCTCTCCGCGTCTGAGCCACCCCTGGGCCAGGGCGAAACGCAGCCTGGAATCAGGCGGCCCGTAACGCTCGCGCACCAGGGGGAAACCGTTCCATAAGGTGAGAATGCGGTCATAATTCTGCTCGGCAAGGCAACTCGCCAGCTCCTTTTGAAATGCCTGCCAGATAATGTCGCGCGCCTGGACAACCCCGGAATGATCCGGATAGGCGTCGATAAAATCCGCCGCCTTGCCCATGGCCTCCGTGTAGTCTTTGTTCCAGTACAGCCAGAAGGCCTGCTTGAGACGCGCGAGCACGGATTCCGGCGCTGTTTTGGACGACCCGGCCAGGTCGCTGTACACTTGCCACAGGGAAACATCACTCGCTCCGGCAAAAACCCGGCTCATCTGCTGACAGGTGACCGGCGCGTCGTAAATGCCTTTTTCCGCAAGGCGCAGGCGGGCAACGGCCGCGGCATGGGAGCCGGCGAAACGGCGTTCGGTCTCCCGGTAGACAAAGGTCGCGGCCTTGGTGTTTCCTTCGCGGAAATATATGTCCGCCACAGTCAGCATGAGGTCGGCGTTCTCTTTACGGTTCGGGTTCAGGTTGACGTAGAGCCAGTAATAATCCAGAGCCGCGGGCAAGTTGCCCAGTTTTTCCGCGTTTTCCGCGTGGAGAAGCACAATGTCGGGATCGGCAAGATAGGCGCGCGGCCAGCGTTTGTCCATAAACTCCAGGATGACGTCCGCCTGCCCGTATTTTTTCAGGGCGAAAAGCGAACGGGCCAGTCCAAGGGACGCGGCCTCCAGGGAGGAGGATTCCGGGTATCTGTCAAGCACCACGGCAAAGCTCTGCTCCGCCTGCGGATACAGTTTCTGCCTGAGCTGTTCTTTGCCGAGGGCCGCGAACCCCTGGGCGACTCCGGGATATTCGGGGTACCTCCTGTACAGAGCGACCACATACCCTCCGGCGTCAGTCAGATTGCCCACATTGACGTTGGCAAGGGCAAGACGCAACAGGGCATCCGGCACGCGACGGGAGCGCAGATTGGCGTTCATTGCCTCGCTGGTGGAGGAGACAATCGCTTCATACCCAGCGAGGGGGTTTTCCGCATACTTGCCCCACTGGCAGTCGCTGACAAGATAGAGAACTTCTTCGCGCATCTCCGGGCTGATGTCGGGAATCGCCAGAATTTTTTCCAGTTGGCTCAAAGCCCCGTCAATTTTCTGCTCGCCCATCAGATTTTTGGCGTCCGCGAGCATCTTGTCCGGTTCCGGCGGTTTGGAAACCGGATTGCCCTGTTCGTCAACATAGATGGTTTCGCGCGGAGTGGCCTGCTCATCCTCTTTCTTGACGCCGGATTTGTCCGAAAAGGGCACGCCGATAACATCGTCGCGCACGGCGCCGCCGCCCGCGTCCGGGCTTTCACCTCCCGCAGGGAGAGATGCCTGCCGTCCGGCGGGCGGCACGGCATCGGAAGACGCCGCTGTGCTGATCCCCGACGTTTCCGGCCAGTCTTCGGGACCGCCGGGGTTGACGGCGGCCCGCACCTCCTGCGGCGTCAGGACTTGACGCGCTTCCGGAACGTCCGGCGCTTCAGCCGCAAACCCCGTCCCCGTCCACGCCAGCGGGAAGAAACACCAACACGCGAAATAACGTCTCCAGCGCGGGGACAACTCAGAAAAATCGCACATGACTATTGCACAGCATAGAGTATTTTCGCTTTGAGACCGCCGTTCGCGGGCCTGTCTTTTCCCGTTGTGCGTGTGACTTCTTCATCGCCCCGGTTGTGCTATGCAAAAAACATGCCTTTACAGCATATTGCGCTTGCGCAATTTTTCAATAAGCGTCGTGCGCTTGATCCCCAGAAATTCCGCCGCCAGATTTTTCACATTGCCCGACCTGGCGAGCGCTTCGTCCATCAGGCGGCTTTCCGCGGCGTCAAGAAAAGTCTTGAGATCCATGCCGGCGCGTTCCAGGTCGGCCAGCACGGGCCAGACAAATTCGCCGGCCGGCGGCCGCGCCCGCGTTTCCGTCCGGTCTTGCGCGGGCGCGGCGACCACCCGCGTGAACTCATCCGGGGTGGAGGCTTCCGGAGTGTCAGCCGTCTCGTCAGCCGGAGCGCCGATGTCGCCCAATCTCCGCAAAATTTTCGGCGGCATATCATCCGGCTGGACGGTATCGCCGTCCGCCAGAATGCTCAGGCGCTCCATTACGTTTTCCAGCTCGCGCACATTGCCCGGCCAGTCATAGGCCGTCAAAATTTTTTCAACAAGGGGAGAAAATTTCAGGAGCGGTCGGTTTTTTTTCCCGCAAAACCGCTCCAGGAAATTCCGCGCCAGCAGGAGCACGTCCCCCCCGCGCTCGCGCAACGGCGGCAGATGCAAGGGAATCACATTCAGGCGGTAATAGAGATCCTCCCGAAAATTCCCCGCCGCGACTTCATTTTCCAGATCGCGGTTGGTTGCCGCGACAATGCGCACGTCAATCTTTTTTACGCCGTTGCCGCCAACGCGCTCAATCTCTTTTTCCTGAAGCACACGCAGAATTTTTACCTGGAGGGCAAGGTCCATTTCGCCGATTTCGTCCAGAAAAACCGTGCCGCCGTCCGCCAGTTCAAAACGGCCGGAGCGGGAGCGTATGGCGTGGGTAAAGGCGCCCTTTTCATGCCCGAAAAGCTCGCTCTCCAGAAGTTCTTTCGGAATGGCGCCGCAATTGATCGGCACAAAGGGTTTGGCCGCGCGTTTGCTGTTGGCGTGCAGGGCGCGCACCAGAAGTTCCTTGCCCGTGCCAGATTCTCCCGTGACAAGCACGGTGCTGTCGGTAGGGGCCACCTTGCCGAGCATTCTGAACACGGAAGCCAACGTCGTGCTTTGTCCGATAATGCCGTCGGTATTCAATTCCATGAAACATCCTCGCCGCGTGTCGTTACCCATGTCAATACACTGACACACGAAGAATTGCCAGCCCTAAACCGGGCAATGCGCCGTCATGTCCTCCCAGTCCTTCACAACGGCCTGATACCCCATGCCGGCAAGTGATGTTTTCATTTCCTCCACGGAGCGATGGTCGGATATCTCGAACTGTCCGCAATCGTCGTTATTCCGCGAGACACGGCCGCCCACAGAGGTTGAAACCCCGGCCGAAACGCGCGTTACGCCAAGCGGCACGATATGGTCGCGCATGAATGGGGTTTCGCGTGTTGAACATGTGATGCCGGCCCTCGGCAAAAAACAGCGCAACGCTGTGATATACTGCACAAAACGTATGTCGTTCACAGGGTGGGGCACGGTAAAACTGCCTTCGTGGGAGCAAATGCGTGGCACGGACACGCTGACCTCAACGCCGGGGAAAGTTCGCTGCAGCCACCATGCGTGCAGACCCGTTGCGAAGGCGTCCTGTTCAAAAGATTCCAGACCGAGCAGCGCGCCGACGCCCAGAGAGCGCATCCCTGCTTTTGCCGCGCGCTCCGGAGCGGCGAGACGAAAGGCGTAGTCGCGTTTTGGGCCGGCGGGATGCAGCCGGGCGTAAAGCTCCGCGGTATAGGTTTCCTGAAACATGGTCATGCTGTCGACTCCGGCGCGGACAAGCAACCCGTACTCCTCTTCCGACATGGCGTAGACTTCAACGCCGACAGAGGCAAAACGCGGCCTGACGGCCCGGACGATATTCGCGATATATTCCGGAGAGGACAGCCTTCGCGCGTCTCCCGTGAGCAGCAGAATGTGTTGCAGGCCCGTATCCGCTATGGCCCGGGCTTCGGCGCAGGCCTCCTCCGGGGACAGATGGCGGCGGCGCTGCCTGTTTTTTGCGCTGAAGCCGCAATACCGGCACTGGTTCGTGCAGATGTTCGAAAGGTAAAGCGGCGTGAACAATTGCACTGCCCGCCCGAAGTGCCGCAACGCAAGCTCTTGCGCGCGCCGGGCCATATATTCCAGATACGGCGTCGCTGCGGGCGAGAGCAGGGCCGAAAAATCCTCGGGCCGCAAAAATTCCTTGTCCAGCGCGGCCAGCGCGTCTTCCGCTCCGGCTCCGGCCACGGCGGCAGTCCGCCGTTCAGCGGGCCACGTCAAAAGAAATTCCTGAAACGTCACCGCAATCCCGTCCTATATGCAGTACTGCCATTTTGTCATTCTGTGTCGAAAATTGATGGGATAGACCCGCCTCCTTATAACCGTTACGGCGCGTATCATTGAAACGCAAACGGCGTCATCCGTAGAGGATCGCCAAACAAGGAGACGGGCCATGAGGGAAGCATACTATGTGGGTTTGGATCTTGCCAAGAACATTCTTATGTGGCCCCCTGTCAATAGCGCTCCATAATTCTTCCGCCTTTCAATGTGGGTGTGGTAACGCCCGAGAATGGGCAAATAAAAAGCTCGTCGGGCGGGTCCATACATGGAATTGCTGGTGAAACACGAAAGTCCTTGACTTGAGACGGGAGACGTTTATGATTTCCGGCCGTTACGCGTTGCGTGCGGAAGGGGAAACTCCGTGTCCTGGTTTACCCAGCTTTTCACCGGTCACAGCATGGCGCAGGCCGTTGTCGCCCTGTGTCTGGCCATTGTGCTTGGCCTCGCTTTGGGGAACGTGCCTTTTCGGGGCATCCGGCTCGGTGTCGGGGGCGTTCTTTTCAGCGGTCTGGCCCTAGCGCATTCCGGCATTCGGGTGGAGCCGGAACTTCTTGAATTTGTAAGAGAATTCGGCCTCATTCTTTTCGTGTTCACGGTAGGAATGCAGGTCGGGCCGGGTTTTGTCGATTCCCTGCGCAGACGCGGCCTGTTGCTGAATCTTTCCGCCGCGCTTGTCGCCCTGCTCGGCGTGCTCATCACCATCGGCATGTCCTGGGCGCTGGCCCTGCCCATCCCCGCCGCTGTAGGGCTGCTCAGCGGCGCCGTCACCAACACGCCGTCACTGGCCGCATCCTCGCAGATTTTTATGGAAGCCATGCCCGACACGGCGGATACGGCGGCGGCGGAAGCGGGGATGGCCTACGCCGTTGCCTATCCTTTCGGCATTCTGGGTATTATCCTCGTGATGCTGCTGATCCGCGTTTTTTTCCGCATCCGGCCCCGTCAGGAACTGGACGTCCTGCGCAGACTCGAAACGATATTGCATCCTCCGCTGCAACGGCAAACTCTTGTCGTGCGCAACGCGAATGTTTTCGGAATGTCGCTCCGAAATTTCTTCAGCCTTTATCCCAGCGGGGTCGTCATTTCCCGGGTAAAGGAACCCGGCGAGGACACCATCCACGCGCCGACGCCGGATACCGTGCTCTCGGAGGGCATGCTGGTGCATGCCGTGGGCGACAGCGCGCAAATGGAAAAAATGAGAATCCTTGTGGGCCCGCCCGGCGAGGTGAACCTTCGCGATGTCCCCGGTCCGCTGGAAATACGCCGTCTTTTGGTTACCAAAAGCAAAATTGCCGGAAAGTCCGTGCGACAGATCGGGCTTACGCCGGAATTCGGCATCACGATAACACGTATTATCAGGGCCGGCGTGGAATTCGCCGCAACCCCCGGCACACACCTGCATTACGGGGACAGGCTGTTCTGCGTCGGTGAAGCGAAAGACCTGAACCGCGCGGGCGAGCTTGTGGGCAACTCGACAAAAGCTCTGGATCACCCTCATATTCTGCCGATTTTTCTCGGTATTTTTCTCGGCGTCATCCTCGGCAGCATCCCCGTGCCCGTTCCGGGCTTTCCATCGCCGCTCAAACTGGGTTTGGCCGGCGGCCCGTTGCTTGTGGCCATTCTTCTGAGCCGCGTCAACAACTTCGCGGGTATGGTCTGGTATCTGCCGGCCGGCGCGAATCTTATCCTGCGGGAAGTGGGCATGGCCCTCTTTCTCGCCTGCGTCGGCCTTAATTCCGGCTGCGGCTTCATGGCGACCCTGACTCAGGGAGCCGGCCTTGTCTGGGCGGCAGCCGGAGCCGTCATCACTTTTGTGCCCCTTCTCAGCGTGGCCCTGCTCGTGCGGATTGTCTTCAGATACGATTACGCCTCCATCTGCGGTCTGCTTGCGGGCAGCATGACTGACCCCCCGGCCCTTGCTTTTTCCGTCCAGACTCTGGACTCCGACGCGCCGGCCGCCGTGTATGCCTCCGTCTACCCGCTGACCATGATGCTCCGTATTCTTTTCGCCCAAATTCTGGTGCTTGTGCTGCTTGTCTTTACTCCTTAGGGCGGATTAACTTTGTCATCACCAAACAGCGACAATCTTCGCGACGCCGCGGAACCTTTCGGGCGCCTTGCGCGGTTTCTGGCGGTCTTCGTGCCGGCGGCCTATGCCGTTCTCTATGCTCCATACGGCATGGACACCACGGATTTCGGCTATTTTTACGGCCACCCCTGGCGCATTCTGCAAGGCGAAGTTCCCTACCGCGACTTCGCCTACATTACGCCGCCCGTGGCCCTGTACTGGCACGCTTTCTGGCTTCGCGTCACTCCCGACGGCATAGCCGTGCTGGCGGGGAAAATCTCCTTTCTGGCGGAAATGCTGGCCTCCGCCTGGATGGGCACACTGTACCTCAACCGCGTTTTCGACCTGAAACGCCTGGGGCTGCCGTTGTCGCTGCTCGCCACAGCGGCCTTCGTGTGGGGCGTGCATACTTTTCCGCCCATGCCCTGGCATACGGCGGACGGACTTCTTTTCGGCTCCGCCGCTCTGCTGGCCGGTATTCGCGGGCTTGCTCCCCTGGCGGGGCTTTTCGCCGGATTGTGCATGCTGACCAAGCAGTCCTTTCTTTTCGTTCCCGCTGTCACAGCGCTCATGATTTTCATGTGCCGCCCAAGACGCGAAACAATTTTCTGCCTTTTTGGCACAGGGCTTGTTCTGCTCGCCAACTGGCTTTTCCTGCGCCATCTCAACGCCTGGGAAGCCTTCTGCGTCCAGACGACAGGCCAGCTCGACATACACGAGGCCCTGCAGAGCGGCATTTTCATCTACCTGACGCAAAATCCCGTTCTGCCCGCCCTAGCTCTGGTCCCTCTCATTTTCCGGGGCCTGCCGCGCCGCGCCGGGGGAAGGCCTGCCGCGCTTCCGCTGGTTTTGCAGCCCGTGCCCTTCTACTTCTGTCTGCTCGCCGCCATGTACACGCATGACGTGCTGAGACAAAAAACATGGATAGGTTACGGGGCTTCCTGGCCAACGCTGTTTATGGTCATCGGCGGCGCCTGCACGCTCTTCCCTGCTTTTTTTCTGAAAGATCTCCTGCGGGAGAGCGCCATTCAGGGTTCCGGGGCCCCGTTTTTGCGCGCCGGCACGGCGTTGGGAGCCGCCCTGCTGCTTTCCTGGTCGACCGGGATCAGCGGCGGGTACAAAATTCCGGCTTTCGGCGCCCTGCCCCTCCTGTTCTGCGCCCTGCTCGTCCACCGCCGCCTGTCCGGAGCGGGCGGCGTCCGCGCCTGCGCCATGCTGGCCCTTGCGGCCGGACTGGTAATGTTCAGAGTGGGATATGAATATCCCTATGTTTTTCCGCCGCGCCCCATGCCCCGCTCCAGTCTTGTCCACGATGCGGGAGAGGTGTACCACAAGGCGCGCGGCGTATACGTGGATGCCGAGATGCTGGGCAAACTGCGCGAGTTGCGGGAACTCAGGCTCAAATACGGCCCCGGCTACAAAACCTTGCCCGCCTTTCCGCTGGCCTATTTTCTCAATGACGACAAGCCGGTCTACCCGGCGGAATGGCTTATGGACTGGCAGATAGGCGGCCGCGTCGAGGAATTCTGCCGCCGGCTGCAGGAGAGCGACATCACTGTTTTTATGGAAAAGGACCAGATCGGGCTTGCCGCTCCTGACGCTTATGCTTCGCGCCGTTATTCCGTTCCCTTGCGCGTCGTCAAAAACTGGCGCGGGATTGAAGAGACCAGATATTTTGTGGTGTTCCGAAAACCGGACAGATGATTGCGTTGCCTCCCGCGCTATAAACTGTTACGGTTTTCTGCCGTATATACTTGTGAAACGCATTGCCGAGCCAGTATCCGCCGAACGCTGTTTCCGAATATATTCAATCTGTTATAGGAAAGTATGCGGCGGATGATAAATAAATCCTATTTTCGAGGTTCGTATGGTTGATCCACAAAATACCAATGAAGATATTATTGAACTCACGGAGATCATCGAAAAGGGCGACAGCTCCGCGTCCGCGGATTTCGGAACTGTGAACAAAGCCGTTCCGGAAGCGCGGGAAAACGCCACGGGCACCGCGCTGGAAAGCCTGAACGACGCTCCCGCGACCTCTCCGGAAGGCGATATCGACTTCCTGCTGGCCCAAATGGACGCGGACGACAAAAACGAAACAACGGCGCAACCGGAGGCCGTTACGGCTGACGAGACGGGGCATATTGTTGACCCCCATGAGAAGCTGGACATGTCCGGTATGGAAGAAGTGGACAACTTGCTTTCCGCCCTGCAAATTCCGCTGACGCCGGTTCAGGCCGGGGGCGGGGAAGACGACCCGACCCGGGAAAACGCGGACGCCTCCCGAAACGCCGCGCCGGCTCCCCAAGGCGATACCCCCTTTGACCTGGACACCCTGCTGAAGCCCCGCGCGGACGTAAACGCGCCTGAGGATGCGGAAGCACAGGATGAACAAGAATCCGGGGATGAGCCGCCGGCTCCTCCTCCGGGAGCGGACGCGCAAGCGCCGGAAAAAGCGCCGACAAAAGTCCGCGAACTCTCGGCGGAACTGGACGACATCCTGGCCGCCGCGGGAGAGCCCGGCCTTCCGGAAGAATCATCCCCGCAACAGCCTCCTGACAAAGAAGAAACCCTTTCCGGCGCTGTGGAGGAACTTCCCTCGAGCCGGCCTCCAGCCGAAGCCCTGACGGGCGATTCTCCCGCGCGGACACAAGAGGCGCAACCGGCCGCTGAAACTCTGCCGGGAGAAATGCGGGAGCCGCCTTCTCTGCCGGCGGATCACCTGCCGGAACTGGAAAAAAATCTGACGGAAACGACGCGGGAATCGTCCGCGCATCTGGCGGAGCGCCTGCTGGAAACCGAAAACCGTCTGGACGCGCTGGAAAAGGGACTGGCGGAAGTTGTGGCTCGGGAATCGCTCCCGCGCATGGCGGCTCGCCTCCTGGAGGCCGAAAACCGTCTGGATGCGCTGGAAAAAAGCCTGACGGAAGTTACGACGGCAAGCGATCTGAAAGCTTTTGTACAGCGCCTGACGGACCTGGAGTCGGCAACGATCACTCCCAAAGATGAGAACCCGGCGCCGGTTGAGGAAAATTCCCGGGCGCTGCATGCGTACATGGAGCTTGCCGCCCGTCTGGATGGAACGGAAGAACGCCTGAATGCCGCGGCGAAACTTGTAACGCGCATGGACGGAATAGAAACTCGCCTGAACGCCGTTGCGGAACTCACAACGCGCGTGAACGATATGGAAACGAGGTTGAGCGCCGTTACGGAGCAATTCGAAACGCGCATGGAGAAAGCGGCGGCGGCGGCCGCTGCCAGGCTGCTGCGGGAAGAAATAGCCGGATTGCTGGCGTCATGACGGCAACAGCGTTGCGCATGGGGCGCATAGGTTACCTCAACGTACTGCCCATATACCATCCGCTGGAAGCCGGCATCCTTCCCCACGATTATGAGATTGTCTCCGGCCCGCCGGCCCTGCTGAACACGATGATGGCGCGGGGGGATCTGCATGTTTCCTCCTGTTCCTGTTTTGAATACGCCTGTCGGCCGGACCGCTACTATCTGGTGCGCGACCTTTCCATCGGATCGCGCGGCCCGGTAATGAGCGTGCTGCTGCTTTCCCGCGTCCCGATAGAAGAGCTTGACGGCCGCGAGATACTCATCAGCGGCGAAACACATACCTCCGTGGCGCTTCTGCGTCTGCTTTTGCGGAACCGCCATCGCCTGCGCGCCGGTTTTGTCAGCGGACAGGTAACCCCGGCCCTGCGGACTCCCAATCCGCCCGCGGCCTTTCTTGCCATAGGCGATGAGGCGCTGCGCCTGCGCAACCATCCCGAATATCCCTATCGGCTGGATATGGCCGAGGCTTGGCGGGAATGGACGGGCCTGCCTTTTATTTTCGGCCTCTGGGCGGTAAGCCGCCAGGCGGCGGACGACAACCTTTTTCACGATGACCCGGGGGAATTGTTGCGGCGCGGCAGAGACTGGGGTCTTGCCAACATGGATGTGATTCTGGATCTCACGGGACACGG
The DNA here is from genome assembly GCA_031291035.1 of Desulfovibrio sp. GTDB lineage: Bacteria > Desulfobacterota > Desulfovibrionia > Desulfovibrionales > Desulfovibrionaceae > Desulfovibrio. The sequence goes on along the minus strand of JAISLI010000038.1, from coordinate 75,015 downwards.
TTGCCCTCTCCCGCGCGAGGAATTGCGCGTCTACTACCGCGACGGCCTGGTGTACAGCCTCGGCGAGGGAGAATTGCAGGGACTGCGCCTGTTTTACGACATGCTCGCCCAAGCCGGCATGATACCCCGGAATCCGGAACTGCGTTTTTTTTGACAAGCGGCGTAAAATTCCGCGCGGAGCCCTTCAACCGGCCGCGGCATCCGGAGGGCCGGCTTCCCCGTCGCGGTTCAGAACACGCAGGGCGCGGGCCAAGGTTTGCCGCGCCTCCGGACGGTCATGTATGCCCAGGCTTCTGCGGGCGAGCATTTCCGCCAGTTCCGGGGATTCGTTGCCGTTGAGATAGAGATTCGCCAAACCCAGCATGGCCGCGGCATCGTCGGGGTTACGCGCCAAAGCGTCCTGCAGCAATTCCCGCGCCTCGCCGTGTCTGCGTCCCCGCGCCATGAGCCCCGCCAAAAGGCGTCTGGCTGGTCCCGCCTGCTGCCGGTCGTCTTCCAGCGCGATGGAACGCTCATAAAAGGCTCTGGCCAGACGCGTTCTGCCGCCCGCTTCGTAGAGCTGCCCCAGACGAATATGGGCAAACAGATGCTCCGGCGCACAGGCCAGGCAACGGCGGTAATAATGGATAGCGGCGCGGCGCTTGCCGAGTATTTGATTGACCGCGCCGAGGTTGTAGCAGGTTTGCCCTTCCAGCGGGCCGCCATGCTTCCGGGCGGACAGAAAATAACGCTTCGCGTCTTCCCTGCGTCCAAGGGCGGCCATGCAGACACCTAGGGAATTCAACGCCGTGACGTTATTCTTGTCCGCCAGGAGGGCCAATTTGTATTCCTCCACAGCGCTGAAAATATCGCCCAAGCTGTAGAACCTGTCGGCGCTGATGTTCAAGGCCAAGGAGTTGCACGCTCCGGCTCTGGGTTCCGGCAAAAGCCGGGCGTATTCCAGCGCTTTCAGAGCGCATTCGCGTATTTCGTCCCTGTTGAAGTGCAAAAAAGGATAGCCCGCCAGCCCCGCGACCGGTCCGTATTCCCTCAGGGCGAGGCACAAAGATTCGTAGACGGGAAGCATCTCCTCCGGCGATGCGCCGGAATGGAAAAAAATGAGGCCGGTGTCGCCATACTCTCCGCAGATGAAAGGGCACGCCGAGCCGTCTTCCGGATTTTTTTGCGGAACAAGTCCGCGCAGCCCCTGCGCCGCCCCGGCAAAAACACTCGCTCCCGCTTTTTCAAAACGTATGATGGCGAGGACAAAACGGGCGGATTGAGCCATTTCACGAATGGAGCGCTTCAAAAAATCCCCATAGCCGTAAACTCCCTCCACATTCACGGCGGAGGCGACGGCATTCCCCTCGCGCGCCTGAGCAATATCCGGAATTGCGCCCAGCGGGGAAAGGATGTCCCCCCGTTCCGGCGGATCGGCCGCATCGGCCACATGCAGAATTTCCGCCACAGAGTCCAGCGGACCACTTTGCAGCAGCACAATTTCGCCCTTGTATGCGCCGTTTTCACGGGCGTGAACGGCAAAACGCATTCCTTCGGCCGCGCCGGCCCGGCGGCCCAGACTCACAAGTACGCGCCCTCCGCCCAGTATCTCCCGCGCCACGCCGCCTTCATGCAAAATACGGGCAAAAGCCAGAATTCGCCGGGAGTCCGCCATGTTCCGCTCCATGTCCAGAATCATGTCCTGAGCCACATCCGCCGCGAGAACGGCACGGGCAAGAAGATGGCGGGCCTGGTCATACATGGGTTTTGCCATATCGGCGCCCCGCATGTCCTGCGGGTAAACAGCGTGACCCGCGCAAAGGACAGGCCGGATGGAGCGGTGGGACAGCGGGTCGGGCAAACATACCGCCTGCATGCGCTCAAGGGCGGACCGGCCCGTGTCTTCACAGACGGCGCGCCCCGCGCCGGAAAGCAGGATGGCAAATTCATAGCGGCCCACGCGGGCGGGCAGGGCGCCGGGGGGCAGAACCCCGGCGCACGCTCCCGCAATCTCCCGCAAAAAATCATTTTCAAACACATAGTCGTCGGTCTGGCGGACGATGTCCTCCCCGTTGACGAGGCGGACAAGCACAAGGCCAAAGCACAGGCTGTGCAAAGACGCGCCGCCGGTGGCGGCGGTGTCTTCAAGAAACCCGCGCACGCGCGCGGCGCGTTGCTCAATATGCGCAAAAAGCGTGTCTTCCGTCGCGAAAGACGTCAACGCGTCCACACACGCGGCTTTGGCAAGGGCGAGATTGGCAAGGCAAAGTGCCGCCATGCCGGGCAAGGCGGACAAGATGGGTCTGATTTCACGCGGGCTTACGCCCCGCGCCATGAAAACACCCAGCAAACGTCCCTCCGCCGCCAGGGGCAACAGCAGACGACGCTCCCGGGGCAAAAGCTTTGGAGCTTGCGGCGTGGAACCGGTGGGAAAATAGAGGGCGTGACCGGTGAAAGAAAAAAGAGTCGCCAGATTCCGGCAAAGCATCTCCTCCATGTCCAGCAGATCGCGGGGAGACAGCCGCGGAAGGGAGACAAGAGCGTCATGGATTTTTCTGTCCGCCATGAGAAATATCAACTACCTGAATTTGTGGAATTATGCAATAACCGTTTGCATGGACGCTTGGCAAAACACATGGGCTGTATTATGCTGAAACAACGCGCCGGCAAACCGCCCCGCCGTGTGGCAATCTGAAAAAATTACAAGGATCCTCCCATGCCCGTTGCCGTTTTTCCCCTCGGAGCGCTGGAAACCAACAGTTACCTGATGTATGACAAAAATGAGGCTGTCGCCGTGGACGTTGGCGGCGAGCCGGACGAAATGCTCGACTGGCTTGCCGGGCACAAGGTGCGGCTTGCGGCGATATGCGCGACCCATCTCCATTTTGACCATCTCTACGGCGTGGCCGCGCTGACCAATGCCACGGGCGCGCCTGTGTACACTCCCCCGGGCGATGACGCGCTGTCCGGCACGGAAGCCGGCATGGGCGGAATATGGGGCTTCCCCCCGGTTCCTTTCTTCGAGAGCAAGGCAATGCCTTTGGGCAAACACGCCTTTGCGGGTATGGACTGTGAAGTTCTGGAAACGCCCGGACACACTCCGGGCGGCGTCTCTCTGTACTTTCCGGCGCAACAGATTGTTTTTACAGGAGATGCGCTTTTTTATCGCTCCATTGGCCACACGGTCTTTCCTCTCGGCAATCACGCGACCCTCTTGCGCTCCATCCACGAAAAACTTTTCGCCCTGCCGGAAAATACAAAAGTGTTTCCCGGCCACGGGCCTTCCACAACCATCGGCGACGAGATCAAAAACAATCCTTTTTGCGGCAAATTCGTGCAGTGATTTTTGCCCGTGCGCAATATGCTCATACTCCAGTGCAGCCCCAGGGCCGGCGGCGTCAGCGACACAGTGGCGGAAATTTTCGCCGCGGGCGCCCTGCGGGGCGGAGCCCGCATTCGTACCGTGCCATTGCGCCAATATGACATAATCCCATGCGCGGGTTGCCGGCTCTGCATGCGTCCGCCGCATGACTGCGCGCTCGCCTCCACCGGCGGCAGACCCGACAGGACGGAAGAACTCTTCGCCCTGCTGCGCGACGCCCCGGCGATTTTTCTTGCCGCGCCCATCTATTTTTACGCGTTGCCCGCGCATTTCAAGGCGCTCGTTGACAGAAGCCAGCGCTTTTGGGCCGCGCGGGAACAACATCCCCTGTCTGGCCCGGCAATCCGCAATATCCCCGTCATCGCTGCCCTGACGGCGGGCAGAAAGCGCGGCCGGCGCCTGTTTGCGGGCACCGTGCTGACCATCGCCTATTTTGTCCGCACCTTCAACGCCACGCTGGAAAAACCGCTGCTGCTGCGTGGCCTGGATGAGCCGGCCGATCTCCTGCGACGCAGGACGCTTTGCAAATCCATTGAAAATCTGGGCCGCCACTGGGGCGACATATCAGGCCAAACGGCATGTCCCTGAGCAGCCTTCGCCGGATGTGGAAAAATCTTGGCCTTGCCCAGACGCGCTGCGCATACTGCCTTGTCCCCTTCACGCCGGAAACCGGCGTCCGCGCAACGGCCCCGCTGTGTCCGGCCTGCGCCGAAATTTTCTCCCCCTGCGGCGCTCCCCGCTGTCTTCGTTGCGCTCTGCCTTTGGATACGGAAACGCCCCTGTGCGGAGAGTGTTTACGCAATCCGCCTCCATGGGAAGGTATCGCCGCCTACGGCCTGTATCAGGGAGAGCTTCGCAACGCGCTTCTGCGCCTTAAATTCGGCGGAGAGTTTGTCATGGCTTCATTGCTCGGCGCCTGCCTGTCCAAAATCGCACCCGCATTGCCGCCGGACGCTTTGCTGGCGGTGCCGCAGCACCCTGTACATTTGCGCCAGCGGGGATTCAATCAGGCTCACGAGATCGCCAAGGCTCTGCACAGACAGACCGGCCTTCCCCTGAGGGCTGACCTGCTGCGCCGCACGGAGCCCCATATCCCCCAGACGGGCCTCTCCGCCGCGGCACGCCGCCGCAATACGCGGCAAATGTTTGAAGCGGCGTCACAGGTCAGGGGCCTTACGCTGTGGCTTGTGGATGACGTGATGACCACCGGCGTGACGATGAGGGCAGCCGCCCGTGCTTTGCGCGAGGGAGGAGCGCGGGAAACGCTGGTCCTCGTCGTGGCGAGAACGCCGCGGGAGGCATCCGGCGAACCTCAATAAAATTAGGCAGTGATAATTGTGTGTTGACGGGGCGTCCAGCTTGCTTGTGTTGAACAATTAAAAGGCTGTTCTATGCTTATGGAAAGATTCATAAAAATATACGATGTTAGTGGTGTGACAGAATTGAACAAAGACGGTTCACGCCGGCAAAAGATATTAAGCAATGCCAGAAGCAGGCTTGAGGGAGGGTCAAAATTATACGTAGGATTAGAAAATGATAACGAGATGCCTATTGGTGGTTTCAACAAACTATTATTATATACACAAGATTTTTATTCTCATCCTTATGTAGTGGTATCTTCATCGAAGGGCGACGCCGATTCACGTCCTATTGGTATTGTTGGCACAATGCCGCAACAGTTTTTAGATGATATAAAAAACGTATTTAATGGGGAACTAGAGGTTATTAACTATGCATTAAATTTTTCAAGGTTTTATGAATTTACACATGGGAAAAAGACATTATTGGGCTGTAGTGTAGAATTCTTTTTTTGGTTGACGGAATGACGCGGAGTTGTTATCCGAGATAGAGGCATTGGAGGTGTGAAATGTCTATCACGGCTGCCCACCCTCTTACGCCGGAAAGTATTGCCGAACAGATTCTGCAAGATTTTTGGGACAAGTCCCTGCCGGTTGACCCCGTAAAAATAGCCGTCAAAATGGGCATAAAAGTTTTTAGCAGCTTGTCGCTGGAAACAAGCGGCCAGTTGCTCGTTGACGAATCCGGCAGGAAAATTATCAAATTTCTCAGAAGTGAACCGCTTGTGCGGCAACGCTTTACAGTGGCGCATGAGCTGGGGCATGTTTGCTGCGGGCATGGCCCCAGAAACAGAACAGACAATTCGGGGTACAGTCTTTTCAATTTTGACCCTGTTGAACGTGATGCGAATATGTTTGCCGCTGCGCTTTTGATGCCGGAACCGGCCATAGCGCATTTTCTGGATATTGGCGCCAGTCTCCAGGGAATGGCGGCGAAATTTTGCGTCTCAGAGAGGGCAATGCAGATCCGGCTGGAGAAACTGGGCGTAGTATGACTGAAGAAAAAGAGGAAACAAGCCTGCCGGGGCTGGAAGAAAACGCAGTGAGGGGATTGCCTTAATACACCGCTATCCCGTGGCTTGGCAGCAGGTCTTTCAATACATAGTAGCGGTGGAATGTCGCCGCTTGGTGAAACATATAAATTTCAGACTGAATAATTTCAGCGGAGGTCGAGAATCTTAAAATTTCCTTCTTGTCCCGTTCCCACACGATAGGATTATATTCCTTGGCTCCTTGGGTCAGAGTCGATTTTTTCCAGTTTCGACAGCGTTCTTCTTCATTCGCACGGAAAGCAAGCAATTTCCGAACATCGCCTTCAATGTTATCAAAATCAATCATTGTTTCGCTTGCGGTGTCGTATTTTTTCTTGGCAAAGTCACAGAAAAACCTATGCAGTTTACGACACCCTTCCATAAAATTTTCTGTATTGTTGCGCTTGCTTGTTTTTCCGTTGTTTGGCCTTGGCAATATGAAGTCAAACTCCCATTCAAGATATGGCTGGTCGGGGCATGTAGCAACGCCCGCGTGTCCTAAATTTTCGCCGGCAAACTGAGCCACCCCGCCGACAAGGTTTTCATATGTAGAATCATACGACTTCCATGACGAACGTTTAATTTCATTGAATTTTGAGGTTAATCCTGAAAATCCATAATGAGAGAACGTATCCATATAGACATGGGCCGTTATACCTATAAGCTCCAGGCAATATCTCTTGTCAATGCCAATCTTGAGATTATATTCCAACATATCTTTTGCTATGGGACTGTCTTTAACGCATAATATCTTTTCCTCAAAACTCTCCCCGGCGCCGCCCGGTAAAAAATGAAAAGGAACCCATACTCTGCGTTGTTCTTCATCTGTGTCGCCGTGCAGCTTGTCCGAGAAGTTATCAATCAGGGTACGGGCAGGCGAATGAGCTGTTGCTATTCCATATAACAATCCATGATCTCTATGAATCTTGCTGTTATACCTTGTCGAATCATCGGTAAATTGAGCGGCATAGGCTATTGTTTCGGCATCTCTTTGCGGGATTCCTGCCGCCTTCGCCATTGCGTATGTCCCGTAATAGTGCATGTCCTTTTGCATACCGCCACCTGTCTGCATTTAGAAATTTTTGGAAAAATACATTTGTACAACGAAAAGGGCAAATGAAAATTCCTCCTCCCCCATTGTCCGAGAGCGGGAGCCGTGTCACTTCTCGCTTTTCCCTTCCACTCCACGCCGTTGCCTGTCGGCTGTTCTATGCTTCAGCCAATGTAGCGCCTCCTCAATTTTCGTGAGGGCAAGCGCATGCTCCCGGCAGGCGAAGTTCCCGTCCTGAAAGCATTGCAGCCGGTGACGGCAGATTTGCAACAGGTCTTCGATGAATTTTGAGACGATTAAAACCAATTTTGACAAAGGCTTGTGGATGAAGAACATGCTCTAAACATCGACCGCAAGGCCGATGCGCCGCCAAAGGCGGCGGAGGCAAGGCACAACCACGTTTGCGCCGTAGCAATCCTATGTCAAGATCCTATGTTAAAATGTTTACATTTTAACATAGCTATCAGTAAGTCGCTTCCCAAGAAAATTCCCGTCTTCCTGCATATCGCGTCCGAAGGGCGGAAATTTTTCCGGCGGCTTCAGTTTTTCCGCACGGTTCTTCCAGAGCCGCCGGATTTCTTCGGGGCGGGCTTCCCGGTCGCGTTTTCAAACACCAGGGAAAGAAGCTCATCATACTGATGTACATGGTGTACGCTGATGCGCCTGAGCAAATCTTTGGGCACATCTTCCAGATCCTTTTTGTTCTGTTGCGGCAGGATAACATGTTTCAGGCCGCGCGCCACGCCGGCCAGAATTTTTTCCTTGATGCCGCCCACAGGCAGAACACGCCCTTGCAGGGTGATTTCTCCCGTCATGCAATAGTCCGCGCTGACGCTACGCCCGCTCAGAGCGGAAATGAGCGCTGTTGTCAGGGTAATGCCGGCGGAGGGGCCGTCTTTGGGCGTCGCCCCGGCCGGCACATGGATATGGATATCCTGTTTGACCGCAAAACCGGGATCTATCCCCAGCCGATCCGCGCGGCTGCGGATGTAGCTCACCGCGGCCTGAGCGCTTTCCTTCATCACGTCGCCGAGTTGCCCGGTGAGGGTAAGCCCTCCCTTGCCTTTCATGATGCTGACCTCAATGGTCAGCACTTCGCCGCCGGACGGCGTCCAGGCAAGCCCGAGCGCTATGCCGGGCAAGAGGCGTTTTTCCTTCTCTTCTTCCATAAAACGCGGCGCGCCCAGCAATTTGGAGATATCTTCCGGCATTACGGTGAAGTCGCCTTTTTTGCCCTCGGCCTTGCGGCGCGCGAGTTTACGGCAAACGGCGGCGATTTCGCGTTCCAGATTGCGCAGGCCGGCCTCGCGCGTGTATTCCTTAATCACGGTTTCTATGGCCGCTTTGCCGATTTCGACCTTACTGCCGGCGAGGCCGCTCTCCGAGATTTTTTTGGGCAGGAGGTGCTTGACGGCTATTTCCACTTTTTCCTGCATGGTGTAGCCGGTAAGGGAGATGACCTCCATGCGGTCCCGCAGGGCCGGTGGAATGGGCTCCAACTGATTGGCCGTGCAGAGAAACATTACCCGCGAAAGGTCAAAAGGCACATTGAGATAGTGATCGCTGAAGGTGTGATTCTGTTCCGGATCAAGCACCTCCAGCAGGGCGGAAGAGGGATCCCCTCTGAAATCCGTGCCCAGTTTGTCCACCTCATCCAGCACAATCACAGGATTGCGCGTGCCGGCCTGCTTGAGCGCCTGAATAATCCGTCCCGGCATGGCGCCGATATAAGTGCGCCGGTGGCCGCGAATCTCCGCTTCGTCGTGCATGCCCCCCAGAGAAAGGCGTTGAAATTTGCGCCCCAGCGCCCGCGCGATGGAGCGGCCGAGAGAGGTTTTGCCCACGCCCGGAGGGCCTGTAAAACAGAGGATGGGACCTTTGGATCGGGGGTTGAGTTTGCGCACACTCAGAAATTCCAGAATGCGGTCCTTTACTTTGAAGAGTCCGCAATGGTCCTCATCCAGCACCTCTTTTGCGTAAGCGATGTCCAGACGGTCGCGGGAGAGTTTCTTCCAGGGCAGTTCCGCCAGCCAATCAAGATAGGTGCGCACAACATTTGCTTCGGAAGAATCTGTGTGCATGCCCGAAAGACGGCGCAGCTGCTTGTTCGCTTCCTTGCGCACATCTTTTGGCAACCCGGCCTTTTCCAGAGCTTTTTTGAGGAGTTCCAGGTCTTCTTCCTCCTCCTCCCCTTCTTCGCCCAGCTCATGGCGTATGGCTTTGAGTTGTTCCCGCAGATAGTAGTCCTTCTGGGCTTTGTCCATGCCTTCCTTGGCGGAACTTTGAATTTTGGCCTGCACTGTGGCCACTTCCAGTTCGTGTTGCAGTTGGGCATTGACCAGGGAGAGGCGTTCCACCGAATCTTCCGCTTCCAGAATGCGTTGCGCGTCCGCTACCTTCAGACGCATGTTTGCGGCGATGAGGTCAGCCAGACGACCGCAATCATCCACATTTTGCAGAACGGCCATCATGTCCGGAGAGGAAAGGCCGCGCAGGGAAAAGATTTTTTCGCTCTGTTCCCGCACGGCGCGCAAAAGGGCTTCCACAGGCGGATTGTTTTCCGGGGCGATCTCCGGGATGTTCCTGATAACGGCTTCCAGATAGGGATTTTCCTGCCGGTAGGCCGTTATCCGCGCGCGGCCGACGCCCTGTACAAGAATTTTTATCCGGGAATCAGGCATCTTGAGCAGACGCATAACCTGCACGACGGTCCCTACGGTATAAAGTTCATCAATTCCAGGTTCTTCCGTTCCTTCTTCTTTTTGGGCCACCACCAGCAGATAGCGGCCTTCATTCAGGGCGCTCTCCACGGCCTTGACGGATTTTTCCCTGCCGATAAAGAGCGGCAGAATCATATGGTTGAAGATGATGACGTCGCGTACCGGCAGCACGGGCAAAATGTCCGGGATGTCGGGCGTCGTCTCTTCGGGAGCGGATTTTCCCCGCGCGTCGGACGGAGAGGCTTGCATCTGGTCTCCATCGCCGGCGGATTGCGCCGGAACGGGAGTATCCTTCGTGCTGTTGTCAACCATACATTCTCCTTAAGTCCTTCTTGGACGCGAAAGATTATATTTCCGGAGGCACGGCACCAAAGGCGGGAAACGCACGGCAAAGCGCGGATACGCCGGACGGGCGCATTCCTCAAAAAATTGCCCGCTGGGTCGCGCTGTAACAGTCTCCCTCGGTGACGATAACGTGATCCAGAAAACGCAGGCCCATGCGCGGGGCAAGCTGTAAAAGTTCTTTCGTCAACGCGATGTCCTCTTCAGAAGGTTCCGGGGAACCTCCGGGATGATTGTGTACCAAAATAATACCGCTTGCCTTGCTGGCCAGGGCAATCTCCAGCACTTCGCGCGGCTGCACAGGCACGGCGTTCACTCCGCCGAGCTTGAGACGTTCCCAAGCTATGAGGCCGTTTTTGCTGTTCACCAAGGCAATCCAGCATTCCTCGTGCGGACAGCCGGCCAGTCTGGCCCGCGCCATGTCCGCCACAGCCCGCGGGGTGGCGAGTTCCTCACGTTTGCGCACGGGCGAGGCCACATAACGGGCCAGAAGTTCGCGCAATACCTGCCAAAGTCCCACAAGACCCGGCCCAAAGCCGGGAACGTGCAGCAACTCGTCCGGACGGGCATCCAGCACGCCGCGCACGTTTTTGAAGCGACGGAGCAGTTCCTCGGCAAGGGGGCGCGTATCTTTGCGCGTCAGGCCGTAACCCAGAAACAGTTCCAGTATCTCGTAATCCGCCAACGCCGTCACGTCACGGGCCAGTTTCGCACGCAGTCTTGCGCGGTGCCCGTTGTGCGGATGTTGGGGAGATAAAGCCTTCACCGTTGCAAGATAAGCATTTTTGACGGGCAGGCAAGGGAGGACCGGCGGAAAAGTTTGTCCGGAACGGCGCGCGGCGGCTTCATCTGGCTTTGCGCGGCTGCAGATACTGGGGTTCAAAGACCAGACGGTACCGGTGCACAGGCGCCGATTTGGCCGGTGGAGCGACATCCCCTTCAATGGAGAGGGGTTTGTCTGAAAAGCCGAAGGGCAGGAGCTGTTCCGTCGTAAAGGGAAGCGCGGCAAGACCGCTGCCGATTTGAATGACCGGCAGGCTTGTCAGGCCGTTGCCGGTCACAAAAACGCTGTTTATGCCGCCGGAAGTACCCCTGTCGGAAATGCCCGCGATATTTTCGCGATACTTCGCGGCCTCGCCGGAGTTCACCGCGGATTCTTTGTCGGCGTTTCCGTTGAAGGGCAGGCCGGAAAAAAAAGACACTTTCGTGCTGCGCAGCACATCCAGAAAATCGTTGCCGGTGCGCCCCACAAAACCGAGAAGCGAGGAACCATCGGCGACAACCAGCAGGCTCACAGGCATGGTGCCGCCGTGTATGCCCATATAGGCGGGGCGGGCGCCGGCGGGCATAATGGTCCAGCCACGATCATCAGCGACCGGATCGGCCGCGAGAACCGGGCTGTGGACAAGCCAAGGGAGAATGCAGAAAAAGCAGAGCAGCGCGGTACGCATGTTTGAACCCTTTCACAATCGGGATAGCACTACGCCCACGCCGGGGCAATACCTAAATTAAACTCACACACCACCGGTTTTCAATTCCGCTGGACAACGGTGCGACATTTTACTATGCTAATTCCTCTTAAATTATTGCCGGAAACACAAGTACTCGTCTTTTGCGAGCGGACAGGACCGCGTTTTCGCGGCGGAATCCCTCGCAACGGGCCAGATTGACAAGGAGATTCGCATGGCTGTTCAGCAAAATAAAAAATCCCGTTCCCGCAGGGGGATGCGCCGCGCTCATGACCACATCGCCGTGCCGGCCGTCATTTTTTGCTCCTGCGGAGAACCCAGGCTGCCCCACAGCGTCTGTCCGGCCTGCGGCACCTACAAGGGGCGCAAGGTGACGGAAGGCAAAAGCAGGGAATCCTAGCCTGTGGCAAGCAACGCGCGGTATTGCGGGCAAAGATGAGCGAGCGCCCTGTTATAGCGGTGGACGTCATGGGGGGGGACTTCGGGCCTTCCGTGGCCGTGGAGGGAGCTGTCAGGGCGGCCGGCCTGCACGATGTGCGCGTTCTGCTTGTCGGAGACACCCGCAAGACAGAGATGGAGCTTCAAAAGCTCATCATCCCGGACGTGTGCTATGACATCATCCATGCCGACGATGTGGTGCACATGAACGAAAAGCCTTCGGACATCCTGCGCCGCAAAAAAAACACCTCCATCCAGATCGCCTGCCGCCTTGTCAGGGAAGGCGCGGCCAACGCCCTTGTGAGCGCGGGGCATTCCGGGGCTACCGTCGCCTGCGGCATGTTTATAATAGGACGGCTCCCCGGCGTTGAACGTCCCGCCCTTGCCGCCATGATGCCGACGGAGAAAAATCCTGTCGTCGTGGTGGACGTGGGGGCCAATGTGGACTGCCGCCCCTATCACCTCTTCCAGTTCGGTCTCATGGGCGACGCCTTTGCCCGCGACATTCTGGGCTATGCGGCGCCGCGCGTGAGCATTTTGAGCATAGGGGAGGAGGAAGGCAAGGGCAATACCCAGGTCAAGGAAGCCTATGAACTCCTGAAGCTGGCGCAAAACATAAATTTTACCGGCAATGCCGAAGGGCGCGACATTTTTACCGGAGATATCGACGTTGTGGTTTGCGACGGATTTGTCGGCAATGTGGTCGTCAAAATGAGCGAAGGGCTCGCCGCCTCGCTGACCCGCATGGTCAGGCGCGTCTTCAGGTCGGGCCTGCTGCCCGCTCTTGGGGGGATGCTCGCCCGCGGAGCCTTCCGCAGGTTCGCCCGCACGATAGACTACACGGAATACGGCGGAGCGCCGCTCATGGGTCTGCAGGGACTCGCCATTGTCTGCCACGGGCGCTCCGACGCCTGCGCCGTGGGCAACGCCGTCAAAATGGCGGCCGACTATGTGCGCAAGGGGACAAGCGCCCGCCTTGCCGAGACTATTCTGGCCAACGAGGAACTGACGCGCTTTTCCCGCGCCATTTGAAAAAAACCGGCATAACCGGCCGGCATCGGAGTCTTTGCCTTGTCTGACCTTACGGATTCGTCATTACTGAACGCGGGCTGCCGTCTGGCCGGATTGCGGGCGCATACGCCGGACACTGTCGTCACCAACGACGATCTGGAAAAACTCACCGACACCAACGATTCCTGGATTGTCTCGCGCACCGGCATCAGGGAGAGGCGCAAGCTCGCCGACGGAGAGAACGCTTCCGACATGGGCCTGGTTGTCGCAAGGCGCGCCCTTGAGGAGGCGGGCATGGAGGCGCGCGAGTTGACCCACATCATAACGGCCACCTGCACCCAGGATGCCCTTTGCCCTTCCGTGGCCTGCATCCTCGCGGGCAAACTCGGCGCCGGGCCCATCATGGCTTTTGACTTCAACGCCGCCTGTTCCGGGTTTTTGTATGGCCTGTCCCTGGTGCGCAGCCTCCTGTCTGAAAACCGGGAAGCAAAAATTCTTTTGGTCTGCGTCGAGGCCCTGACCCGCCGCGTGAATTGGGCCGACCGCTCCACCTGCGTGCTTTTCGGCGACGGCGCGGCCGCCTGCGTATGCTCGCGCGTCGCCCGCAAGAATGACGCGATTGTGGATGACGTCCTCTGCCAGAGCGACGGCACCCGGAACGGCCTTATTGCCGTCGGCGGCGGCACCGCCTGCCGGTATGATATCGGGCGGCCCGTCGGCCCGGAGTTTTTTTTGCGGATGAACGGCCGGGAAACTTACAAGCATGCCGTTCGCCGCATGACGGAGGTCTGCGAGGCCGTACTCGCGCGCAACGGCCTTGCCATGCGGGACGTGGATCTTTTTGTGCCGCATCAGGCGAACATCAGGATTATTGAAGCCGTCGGCAGCCGCCTGGGTGTGGAGGGCGAGCGCGTTTTCACCAATGTCGCGCATTACGGCAACACCTCCTCGGCTTCCATACCGCTGGCGCTGGCCCAGGCACGGGAGCAGGGCCGCATCCGTCCGGGGTGCAGGGTGCTGGCGACTGCCTTTGGGGGCGGCCTGACGTGGGGCGCAGCCCTGTTGCGCTATCAGCCGTGATCGGGGTTGACGCGCAAAAAATGTTAAATTATACATGGTTGAAACATTACGTGCCGAATTTCGCTTGAAATTTGTCCGCGTTTGCCGTATTATGCCGAATTGTCGCGAACACCGCATATTTGAGGGAAGAGCATGGCCGCACCTTACTTTACCCACGAACTGGATGGAAAAACGCCTTCCGCCCTTGTCACCGGCGCTTCGCGCGGCATCGGCAAGGCTGTGGCGAAGGCGCTGGCCAGAGACGGCTACCAGATTTTGTTTACCTATGTGAGCCGTTCCGGGGATGCCAGAATCACGGCGGACGACATCGCCCAAGGGGGCGGGCGCGCCGCCGCCTTTGCCCTGAATGTGGGAGATTGCGCCGCCGTGGCGGAATTTTTTGCCAGAGAGATCAAGGACAAGGTCAATCTGGCCGCGCTTGTGAACAATGCGGGCATCACCAGGGACGGTTTCCTCATCCGCATGAAGGACGAGGATTTTGACGACGTCATGGCCGTCAACGTGCGCGGGGCCTTTTGCTGCACACGCGAAGCGGCGAAAATTATGGGCAAAAACCGCACGGGGCGCATAATCAACATTTCTTCGGTAGTGGGACAGACGGGCAACGCCGGGCAGGTCAATTACGCCGCCTCCAAGGCCGCCCTTCTCGGTCTTACCAAGGCCGCCGCCAGGGAGTTGGCCGCGCGGCAAATAACTGTCAACGCGGTGGCTCCGGGTTTTATCGAGACCGACATGACAGCCGGCCTGAGCGGGGAAACGCGGGCGGCCTATGAATCGTCCATCCCCCTGAAGCGCATGGGGACGGCGCGGGAAGTGGCGGAAGCCGTGGCCTTTCTGGCCTCCGGCAGGGCGGCGTATATAACTGGACAGGTTCTGGCCGTGAACGGCGGCATGTACTGCTGATCGCGAATACAGGGAATCATGTGCATATTTAATTCAGGAGGACAGAATGTCTGAAATTGAAGCGAAGGTCGTGAAAATTATTGTGGAGCAGCTGGGCGTCAGTCAGGACGAGGTGAAACCCGACGCCTCCTTTGTGGAGGATCTGGGCGCCGACTCCCTGGATCTGACGGAGCTTATCATGGCCATGGAGGAGGAATTCGACATTGAAATAGCCGATGACGACGCCCAGAAAATTCTCAAGGTCAAAGACGCCGTCGCCTATATCGAAAACAAGAAGGCATGAGGCCGCAAGGTCACGGAATTTTAAGGAGTCAGCATGTCCCGCCCGCGCGTTGTCATAACCGGCATAGCCGGTATTACGCCACTTGCCAACAACATTGAGGCCACCTGGAAACGTCTGGTTGCGGGTGAATCCGGCATCGCGCCCATAACGCTTTTTGACGCTTCGGCGTATGACGCGCGCATTGCGGGCGAGGTAAAGGGCTTTGACCCCGTGGCCTTCATGCCGCCCAAGCAGGCGCGGCGCATGGACCGCTTCACGCAGTTCGCCGTGGCCTCGGCCAAAATGCTTCTTGAAGATTCCGGCTTCGCCGTCACGCCGAAAAACGCCTTTGACACGGCCGTTATTCTGGGCATCGGCCTCGGCGGCCTCCACACCTTGGAAACTTGGCACGCAAAGCTGCTGGAATCCGGGCCGGACAGAATTTCTCCTTTCATGATCCCCATGCTTATTTCCAATATGGGACCGGGGCAGGTATCCATCCTCACCGGGGCCAAGGGGGCGAACATTGTCACCACCTCGGCCTGCGCTTCCGGCATTCATGCCGTGGGGACAGCCTGGAGCGAGATACTGCTGGGCCGGATTTCGGCGGCCTTCACAGGCGGCGCGGAGGCCACGGTCACGCCTTTGGGCGTGGCCGGCTTTACAGCTTTGAAGGCTCTTTCCACACGGTACAACAACGAGCCTGCCAGGGCGTCCCGGCCCTTCGACGCCGGGCGGGACGGCTTTGTGATCAGCGAGGGGGCGGGATTGCTGCTTTTGGAGACGCTGGACAAAGCCAGGGAGCGCGGCGCGAAGATTTACGCGGAAGTCGCCGGCTACGGCTCTTCCGCCGACGCCTGGCACATGACGGCCCCCAGGGAGGACGGGGAGGGCATGGCGAAGGCCATGCAAAACGCCCTGCGCGAAGCCGGCATAGCCCCCTCCGCCGTCACGCACATCAATGCCCATGCCACATCGACGCATCTTAACGACATTACGGAGACAAAGGCCATCAGGCTGGTTTTCGGCGCTCACGCCGGGAAACTCAAAATTTCGGCCACAAAATCCATGACCGGGCATCTGCTGGGGGCGGCCGGCGGCATTGAAACAGTGTTCACGGCACTGGCCCTGCATGAGGAGACGCTGCCCGGCACAATCAATCTGGAACACCCCGATTCCGAATGTGATCTGGATTATCTGGCCGGCGGTTCGGAAAACATCGCCTGTGAATACGCCATGTGCAACTCTTTCGGTTTTGGCGGCGCCAACGCGAGTCTGATTCTGAAAAAATATCAGGGATAGGGTATGGACGAGATTCTGCTTCAGGATATGGAACTCGCCAGGGCGATAGAACTGGAGTCAGACCGGCAGGTGAGCAAGCTGGAGCTCATCGCGTCGGAGAATTTTGTTTCCCCGGCCGTGCGGCAGGCCCAAGGAAGCGTTCTTACTCACAAATACGCCGAGGGGTACCCCGGCAAGCGCTATTACGGCGGCTGCGAATATGTGGATATGGTTGAAACTCTGGCCAGGGACAGAGCCCAAAGGCTTTTCGGCTGCGATTACGCCAACGTGCAGCCCCATTCCGGCTCACAGGCCAATATGGCGGCCTACCTCGCCTGCCTCGCTCCCGGCGACTGCATCTTGGGCATGAGTTTGTCCCACGGCGGGCATTTGACCCACGGCAGCCCGGTCAATTTTTCCGGCCGTTTTTTCAGGGTGCTATCCTACGGTGTCCGGCGGGAAACCGGCCGCATTGACCACGACGAAGTGGCGGCACTCGCGCGGGAACACAGGCCGGCCGTCATCGTGGCCGGCGCAAGCGCCTATCCGCGCCGCATTGATTTTGCCCGCTTCAGGGCCATAGCGGACGAGACAGGGGCAAAACTTGTCGTGGACATGGCCCATATCGCCGGGCTTGTGGCCGTCGGCCTGCACGAAAGCCCCATCCCCCACGCGCACGTCACCACAACCACCACGCACAAAACCCTGCGCGGGCCGCGGGGCGGCATGCTTCTCTCCGGAGAGGACATGGCCAGCCCCCTGGACAGCCAGATATTCCCCGGCATTCAGGGGGGGCCGCTCATGCATGTCGTCGCGGCCAAGGCCGTGGCCTTCGGAGAAGCCCTCCGCCCGGCTTTTTCCGACTACCAGAAACAGGTTGTCGCGAACGCCGCCGCTCTGGCGCGCTGCCTTGCGGATGCGGGCTATGACCTTGTTTCCGGCGGAACGGACAATCACCTCATGCTTGTGGATTTGACAAATAGCGGCATCACCGGCAAGGACGCGGAACACACACTTGACGAGGCGGGCATTACGGTCAACAAGAATACCGTGCCGTTTGAGACACGTTCGCCCTTTGTGACCTCCGGCATACGCCTGGGCACGGCCGCCCTGACAACGCGCGGCATGAAGGAGGACGACATGCGCGCCGTGGGCGGCTTTATTGCGGAGGCCCTTGAAAAACGGGACAGCGCGGCGGATATTGTGAAGCTGCGTGGGCGGGTTGAGGATTTTGCCCGCGCTTTCTCCCTTTTCGCCTGGTAATTTCAGGCATGCGGCCCGCGGGGCGTCATGATTTTGACGAATGATTGCAAGGGAGCCCTCCGCGAAAACAAGACGGACATTCCACAGCGCACCCCTTCCGCAGGGCGCGACGCGCTTGAGGAACGCCTCGGGTATGTTTTCGCGCGTCCGGAACTTCTCACGCAGGCGCTGACGCATTCGTCCCTCGCCAACGAATGTCCCCGCTCTCCGGAGCACAATGAGCGCCTGGAATTTCTGGGCGACGCCGTGCTTGAATTGTGCGTTTCCAGCGCGCTGTTCCGGCGTTTCCCCCTTGCGCGGGAAGGGGAGCTTTCCACCAGGCGCTCCAGTCTGGTGAGCGCCGGCTCGCTGGCGAGGCTGGCCAGAGAACTGGGCCTCGACAAACTGCTGTTGTTGGGTCGCGGAGAGGAAATGCAGGGCGGGCGCTGCCGCGATTCAATTCTGAGCGACGTTTTTGAGGCCCTGCTCGCGGCCGTGTATGAGGACGGCGGCTTCGCGGCGGCCCTCGCGGCGGTGGAACGCCTTTTCGCGCCGTATTGGCCGGGGTTTGACGGAGTGCCGCGCAAGCCGAAAGACTATAAAACACGTTTACAGGAAAAGACCCTGCAGATTTTCAGAGACAGGCCGATATATCAGGTGAAGGCCTCGCACGGCCCGGAGCATGCGCGTATTTTTGTCGTCATCTTGCGCCTTCCGGACGGGCGGGAATTTTCGGGCAGCGGCGCGACCCGCAAGGGCGCGGAACAGGATGCCGCGCACGGAGCGCTGGTTGCGCTGCAACAAGAAAAGTCTTCACGCCGCCGCGACCCTCCGGTCGCGCGGTGAATGACAGACCGCGCGTCTGCCCCCTATCGGCTGACCCAAGGCGGCCCGGTCCGGGGGCGTGTCGCCCCCGGACCTCCCGTCTTTGGTCTGCCACAGCCTATGTCAAGATGGCCTAGCCGCCTATGAGCTGCAGGGCCATCCTTGGCAGCGAGTTGGCTTGCGCGAGCATGGCTACCGCGCTTTGTGCCAGAATCTGGTTGCGGACAAATTCCGTCATTTCCGTGGCCACGTCCACATCCGAAATTCTGGATTCAGCCGCCTGGAGATTCTCGGCCTGTATGTTCAGGTTGTTGATGGTGTTCTCCAGCCGGTTCTGCATGGCTCCCAGATGGGCGCGTATTTTGTCCTTGGAGACAATGGCGTCGTTGATGGCCGCCAGTGATTGCTGCGCGGCGGTTTGCGTGGAAACGCTGTACCCCGCGTTCTGTTCCGAGGCGTTGCCCAGTCCCAGGGCGGAAGCAGTGGCGTTGCCTATTGTTATGTAATAATAATCTTCGGCGCTGTCGTTGCCGGTGCCGAAGTGTATCTTCATCTTGCCGGTGGCGGTGAGGCCGTTGCCGTTGTGCTCAATGCCGGAAAGATTGCCGTTGAGCAGATGAATGCCGTTGAAGTCCGTGGCGTTGGCGATACGGGTGATTTCCGAGGCCATGGCCTGATATTCGGACTCGATCATCATGCGCTGCGTGGAATCATAGGTGCCGGTGGCGGCCTGTTCAGCCAGTTCCTTCATGCGGATCAGCTTTTCGTCAATGACGGACAGTGCGCCGTCAGCCGTCTGGATCATGGAGATGGCGTCGCTGGCGTTGCGCGCGCCCTGGTGCAGGGTGGCGATGTCCGCCCGCTGCAGTTCGCGGATCGCCAAGCCCGCCGCGTCGTCCGCGGCGCTGTTGATGCGCAGGCCGGAAGAAAGGCGCTGCGTTGAGGTCGCCAGCCTGGAGTAATGCGAATTCAGATTTCTGGCAGTGTTCATTGCCATCATGTTGTGATTGACAACCAAAGACATGGGACACCTCCTTGGGTGGGTTGATTAAGCTGTGCCCAGTCCGATGCAATTGGTATGCCAATCAAATTTTATTATTGATATAAATAAGTTATATAAATATTTTTTTGGAAAAGTTCAGATTTTATGTCTGAACGGTAAATTTGACAGGCATAAAGCACGGCCCGCCGGGGATGTTCCGGCGGGCCGCGCGTGTTGACTTTTGCCCGGGGCATGCCAAGGCCGTTCCAAAAGACCCTGTCTTCAAGTTCCGAAAACGGATCCTAGTCTTTGGGCGATGCAGCATAAGAACAAATGGCGCATCGGCTTTCCATGCGATGAAAAACAGTCACGCCAAGCTTGTAAAACCGAAGGGCGTTTCCTGATAGACGTAATAATTGAGCCAGTTGCTGTAAAACAGATGGGCATGCGCCCGCCATGTCATCCGCGGCATGGCAGCGGGATTGTCGTCCGGGTAATAATTTTCCGGGACGGCGGGATTCCGGTTTTTTTCCAGATCGCGTCTGTATTCGGCATCCAGAGTGCCCCGATCGTACTCCAGGTGTCCTGTCATGAACACCTGGGCATGCTCCGCGCTTTCAAGCACAGCGAGGCCTGCCTTGCCGGATTGCGCGAGAATGCGCAGTTCCGGCACCAGGCGCACGTCCTCCGCGCGTATTTCCGTATGCCTTGAGTGCGGAGCGGTGAACTCGTCATCGAATCCCCTGAAAAGGCGACATTCGGGACAGAGTACGGAATGCGTGAAAACGCCGGAAATTTTCGCGGGCAGGTCGTGCTTGGGCAGTTTGTAAAAATGGTAGAGCGCCGCCTGGGCCGCCCAGCAGAGATAGAGAGTGGAGTACGCGCGCTGTGAGGCGTAATTCATGATTTCCAGAAGCTCCCGCCAGTAGTCGACGCTTTCAAACGGGAGGCGTTCAACGGGCGCTCCGGTGACGATCATGCCGTCAAAACGGCAATGGCGGATTTCCGCAAAAGTTTTGTAGAAACGTTCCAGATGGTTCTGCGACGTATGTTTGGAGACATGCCCGGCCGTACGCAGCAGAGTTATGTTGACCTGAAGGGGCGTGTTGCCGAGCAGGCGGAGCAGTTGAGTTTCCGTGGCGATTTTCGCGGGCATCAGATTAACGATGGCGATTTCCAGCGGGCGGATGTCCTGCGTGTCGGCGCGGTCTTCCGTCATGACAAAGATGTTTTCGCCCTCCAGAGACGTTCTTGCCGGGAGGTCAGCGGGAATTTTTATCGGCATGAATAGATCCTTGCGTACAACGGTTCAGACTTGGTCTGACAGGTGTCTCCGTTTTGAAAAATTCGCGGGCGCAGCCCGGCGTCTTCGTTAAGAGAACTTCCGGGCAACGGAAAAAAGGAGATACGAGCCGGCGGAGCGTTCTCCAGAGGTATTGCGGGATATGGCCCTGCCTCAAAAACGGAACAGGCCGGGTTCCTCGCGAATCAAGTTTTCAGCCACCAGACGGGAATCCGGCTTGTAGTCTCCGCTGGCGATCCGGGCGCGCAGTTCTTCCACTTTGTCCGCGCGCACATCGGGCGCGTTCTGCGCCGAACGGCGCGCTTCGGTCATAAGCAGGGCATCCCGGGAGACGCTGACCCTGTCCCCTCCCTGAGCTTGGGAGGCTCCGTTGTCCGCCCGCCCAGCGGCAGCACGAGCCAGTGTTTCCGCATTTTTTTCGAGACCGGCGGCATAAGGGGCAGCCAACAGGTTTCTTGCGTTTTGAATTTCCATGCTTGCACTCCTGCGTTTTTTTCTCTCACAAGGGGTCAGCGCCCGCCGTCCTCCGGAGGTGTCTCCTCTTCCCGACGACCAGGAGGGGGCGTGCACAGCATGCTCCGCTCCACCAACCGCCGCGTCACCTGCCACAGCAAATGCCGGGTGCGACGCTGCTCAACTTCGGAGAGAGGCTCAAGGCCGTATGCTCCTTCAATCACAATACTGAGCCGTTCTCCGGGAGGATAGACAAAGCGCACGCTCCTGCCGAGCAATTTGCCGAACTCCGCCCGGATGTCCTCTATGACAGGATTTTCACCGCCAGTAAAGACCAAAGTTTCATAAAGTTCCCGCGCGGTCTTTTCCACAAAGAGGCGACGCGTTATTGAGGGATCGGGAGCCTCCGGGTCAAGCCCTTCCGCCAGACGCCTGCGGACGCGCAACCGCGCCAGCCGTCTGGCGGACAGCAACTGCTGTTCGTACCTTTGCAGCATTGTGCGCAGCCGCGCTGTTGAAGTTGCCGCCATGTCCTTTCTCCGTCTCATGTGACATCGGCATTTGCTGAAAAAACTTTAGGTTGTAAGATTGCTGAGTCGGACAACCCGCGAGAGCGGGAAATAGTAGTTGGAGGCCAGACGCAGCCAGTCGTACCGCAGTTCCAGGCCCAGGCCGCCGCGCTGGTGGGAGCGGGTGAAATCGTTGTCGAAAAAGGCGTTGTAGCCGAACATCCAGTCCCCGGAATCCTCCTCCGTGGCGTTGGGGAACCAGCGCTGCCCCAAGCCGAAGTTGCCGATCCAGCGGTCCTGCCCGTCCGTCTCGCCCCCGGATACGGCCATGCTCCGCCCCCCGATCTGGGTGAATATCGTCGTGTACCGCGAATCGTAAAAGGGCAGCAGCGCGTCCTCCTCGCCCTGAAAACGTCCGTCCCGGTCGGCCGTGAAATTCAACCGGGCGCGGGCGCTCTTTCGGCATTGACCGCGAGAAGCTGTGACGATGCAGGGCTGATGGACATGGCCCCAAAGGCCATCGCGCCTGGACGGCAGTCCGGAACAGGACGCGAAACTTTTGCCTTACGGCGTGAAAAAATGCGCTCCCGAAGAAACGCCTAAGAACTCTGGTATCCGGTAAGTTGTTTGTGTGGTGTAGTGGTTTAATAAGGAAAGTTTATAATTTCTGACGTGTTATTATGGAACCTCCTGAAGCGTGGGGTCAAAAACAGCATGGGTTTTGCCGTAATTTCATTTTGACGTTTTCCGGCACAGCAAAAACAGCCCCACCAGAATCAGGGGCAGGCACAAAACCTGCCCCATGGTAAGCCAGCCAAAGGCCAGATAGCCCAACTGCGAATCGGGCACCCGGACAAATTCCACGCCGAAGCGCGCCAGACCGTATCCGACGGCAAAAAGCCCGGAAACCGCGCCAGTTTTTCTGGGTTTCGCGGAATAGGACCAGAGCAGCGCAAAAAGGACAAGGCCCTCAAGGCCGGCTTCGTACAATTGCGTGGGATGCCTCGGCAAGGGGCCTCCACCGGGAAAAACCACGGCCCAAGGAACATCGCTGACCTTGCCCCACAACTCGCCGTTGATAAAATTGCCGATTCTGCCGAAAAAAAGACCGGGGGGAACAAGAGGGGCCACAAAATCCGTCACGGCCAGAAAGGGCGCGCCCCGGCCGCGCGCAAAGAGGGCCAGCGCCGCGATCACGCCCAGAAGCCCTCCATGAAAGGACATGCCGCCGTTCCATATCCGCAGGATTTCCCACGGCTCCTGAATGTAGATCGCGAGATCGTAAAAAAGCACATAGCCGAGACGCCCGCCGAAAATAACGCCAAGCATGGCGCAGGTCAGCATGTCGTCCACAGCGGCCGGCCGCCACGCCGATCCCGGGCGCGAGGCGCGCCGGCGGCCCAGAAGCCAGCCCGAGGCGAAGCCGAGGAGATACATCAGCCCATACCAGCGTATGCGCAGGCTCCCAATGGAAAAGGCAACGGGGTCCAGGGGCGTCATTCCGACGCTTCCGGCGCGTTGAATTCTCCGCTCCTGCCGCCGCTTTTGTGCAAAAGGCGCACGCCGGCGATCACAATATCGCGCTGGACGGCCTTGCACATGTCATAAATAACGGCGGCGGCCGTCTGCGCGGCGACAATGGCCTCCATCTCCACGCCCGTAACGCCTGTCGCGCGCACCTCCGCGATAACGCGCACACGCGGCGGCCGCTCCAGGATATTGAAACTGACGTCCGCAAAAGTCAGATTCAGGGGATGGCAGAGCGGTATCAGCTCGCCGGCGCGCTTGGCCGCCAGTATTCCGCCGATTTTTGCGCAGGCGAGCACGTCTCCTTTGGGGAGAGCCGATTGCTTCAGAAGTTCCATCGTGGCGGGAGCCAGACATACTATCGCCTCGGCAACGGCCTTGCGCCGCGTCACCGGCTTTTCGCCCACATCCACCATTATCATGGCGCCCCTGGCGTCCAGATGGGAAAAGGAATTTGCCGTCACACTGCCTCCGGAAACAAAACGCTTCTTCGCGGTTATGGAGCGGTTCACCAGAGCGCCCCGCCCCGGCCTGTTCGAGAAAATGCCGACAGGATTCAGGAGCGCGTCACGGCCTTGCGCTGCTCCCGCTCGTGCCGCGCTTCCGCGGCGATGTCTTCAATATTTTCCTTGGCCGTTTCCACCGCGACAGCGGCTTTGTCCTTCATGTCCATGCCGTAGCTCAGGATCATGGACGCGGCTTTTTTCAGATCCATGCCGCCGCGTGAAAGAATCGTCATTCCGATCGCGCCGACCACAACGCCGATACCGGCGGCCAGACCGTACTTCCAGAATTCGTTCGCCATAAAAAACTCCTTTTGAGGTTGATATTTGTCGGATGGCTGATCCCAGCCCGGCGGACAGGTGCCGGGCGGATTGCTCCCTCCCTGAAGGTATGCCCGGCGAAGCCGGGCGTCAAGCGGCAATCTTCCTGAAGGGAGAGGCTTCAAACCATAAAGGAAGTTTTGGTAAAATTGTTCCGGCGCGGGCGCGGGATATGTCCGGAACAAGTTTGCCCCGGGCGAAAAATATTTGTAAGTCGGGAAGACCTGGTGTATTCAAGGCATACGCAATAACACTCGCGGGAGACCGCGCAACCGGTCGCCAAGGTAACCGACATGGAAATTTTTGACCCGGCGGAACTCTGGAACAAGGAGCAAATTGAAAGCGTACAGCTGGCGCGCCTTAAAAATGCGCTTGCCCGCGCGCGCAATTGCGCCTTTTACCGCGAGCGGCTTGATCAGGCCGGCATTGGCCCGGACAGCCTGCGGTCTCCGGACGACTTGCGGCGCATCCCCTTTACCACCAAACAGGATCTGCGCGCGCAATACCCCTCCGGACTGCTGTGCGTGCCGCCTTCGGAGATTGTGCGCATGCACTGTTCCAGCGGCACCACCGGCGCGCCGGTCGCCGTGTGTCATACGCAGAACGACGTCAACGTCTGGGCCGACCTCATGGCCCGCTGTCTGTATATGGCGGGCGTGCGCCGTGAAGACGTGTTTCAGAACATGTCCGGTTACGGCCTGTTTACCGGCGGGCTTGGCATACATTTCGGCGCCGAGCGGCTGGGCTGCATGACCATACCCGCGGGGGCGGGCAACACGCGCCGGCAAATCAAGCTCATCAGGGATTTCCGCACCACCGTGGTGCACATTCTGCCTTCCTACGCGCTTATCCTCGGCGAATACCTGCGTTCCAACAATGAAAACCCGCGGGATCTGCCCCTGCGCATTGCCATTGTGGGGGCTGAGCCCTATACGGAGGAATTCCGCGGGCGCGTGGAAGACCTTTTCGGCATAAAAATTTATAATTCCTACGGCCTTTCGGAAATGAACGGTCCCGGCGTGGGTTTTGAATGCGCGGAGCGAAATGGTCTGCATATCTGGGAGGACGCCTATATCGCGGAGGTGGTCGAACCCGAAACCGGCAGGCCCGTGCCGGTTGGCGAAGTGGGCGAGCTGGTGATGACAAGCCTCTGCCGCGAGGGCATGCCCATCCTGCGGTATCGCACGAGGGATCTGACGCGCTTTCTGCCCGGGGAATGCGCCTGCGGACGCGCGCATCGGCGCGTTGACCGCATACTCGGCCGTACCGACGACATGTTTATCATCAAGGGCGTCAATGTGTACCCCATGCAAATTGAGGAAGTCCTCATGGCCTTTCCGGAAGTTGGGCAAAATTACCTGATACTGCTCGAAAACGACGGCGTGAGCGACATGATGCGCGTACAGGTTGAAGTGCGCGACGAATACTTTGTGGAAGACATGCGCATTCTACAGAATCTGCAAAAAGCCATTGCCCGGCGTCTGCGGGCGGAAATCCTGCTGACCCCGCGCGTGGAACTGGTGGAAAGCAACAGCCTGCCCCGCGCGGAAGGCAAGGCCGTGCGCGTCCGTGATTCACGCGACAACAAATAGCCGGATATGGACTTTCTACCGTTTCCCATAGCCACAGCCCTGGCCGGAGCTTTTCTGACGCTGCTCGGTTTTGTCCTGCTGCTGAATGTTTTCGGTCTGCCCGGCAACTGGGTGCTGCTTGGCCTCACGGTCTTGTGGAAACTCGCCCATCCCGCGGCAACGCAAATGGACATCCGGTTCTGGATACTGATGGCGGGTTTCGCGCTGACAGGCGAAGTTCTGGAATTCGGCCTGCAAGTTGTCAAGGCGAGAAAATACGGCTCAAGCTCGTCGGGCACGTTCGCCGGCATGATCGGCGCGATAGCGGGCGCCATTCTGCTCGCTCCGCTTTTCTTCGGCCTCGGCGCCCTGATCGGCGCGCTTGCCGGCGCGTGGACGGGCTGCTTCTTTACCGAACGGCTTATCAGAGGCCGCCCCGCCGGGGAGTCGATGACCGCGGCTTTTGGAGCCATGATGGGCCGTTTTTTGGGAACAGTCTGCAAGTGCGGCATCGGCGGGTGCATGCTGGCGCTCACGGCGGGCCGCATATGGCCGGACTGTCAGCCGCCGCCGCCCTCCCCGTTTGAACCTGACGCCGTCGGCGGGGCGGCCCGGGTTATGCTGGATGTTTGCGCGTCGGTCTTCTGTTGACCGGATTCAGACAGGTCCGGAGTTTTTGAGGAAAACGGAATGCCCACTCTCATGCTGACAGGCGGCGCCGGCTTCATCGGTTCGGCGGTTGTCCGCAAAGTGCTGGCTTCAAGCCACTGGCGCGTCGTCAATGTGGACAAGCTCACCTACTCCGGAAATCCCGCTTCCCTTGCGGAAGTGGAAAATGACCCGCGCTACCACTTTATTGAGGCGGACATTGCCGACGCGGCGGCGATGCGCGCCGCTTTTGAAACTTTTGAACCGGACGCCGTCATGCATCTCGCGGCGGAAACTCATGTCGACCGCTCCATTGACGAGCCTTCCGTGTTCATGGAAAGCAACGTGCGGGGAACTTTCGTATTGCTGGAGGAAGCCCGCCGTCATGTCAAAAATCTTGCCGCGAAGCAGCCCCGGAAAGCCCGTGATTTCCGCTTTCACCACATCTCCACCGACGAGGTTTTCGGAGACCTAGGCGGCAACGGCCCATTTACCGAAACAACGGCCTATGCGCCCAGTTCCCCCTATTCCGCCAGCAAAGCCGCTTCTGATCATCTGGTGAGGGCCTGGCAGCGGACCTACGGCCTGCCGACGCTCACGACCAACTGCTCCAACAATTACGGCCCCCGACAATTTCCGGAAAAACTGATTCCCCTTGCCGTCATCAACGCCCTGAGCGGACTGGCCCTGCCGGTATACGGCAACGGACGGCAGGTACGGGACTGGCTTTACGTGGAAGACCACGCGGGAGCCCTTCTGCTTGTCCTCGCGCGCGGCCGGGTTGGGGAGAGCTACAATATAGGCGGACAAAACGAACAACGCAATATTGACGTCGTCACAAACATTTGCGCGTTGCTGGAAGAACTGGTCGCGGTGAAACCGGCCGGCGTGCGGAACTACGCGGATTTGATCCGTTTTGTGGCGGATCGGCCGGGGCACGATACACGCTATGCTGTTGACGCCGCAAAAATCCGGAGGGAATTGGGCTGGCGCCCGCGGGAAAATTTCATTTCCGGCCTGCGCAAAACAGTGGTCTGGTATCTGGAAAACAAGGCCTGGTGGCAGGCGATTCTGGACGGCGGGCGCCGCGGATTTTCACAGCGGAGGCGGGATGGACTATAAAGGCGTTATCCTGGCCGGCGGCACCGGCACACGGCTGCATCCCATAACGCTTGGCGTTTCAAAACAGCTTTTGCCCGTTTATGACAAACCCATGATTTATTATCCCCTGTCCGTGATGATGCTTGCCGGAATCCGTGAAATTCTGGTAATCTCGACCCCGGAAGACCTGCCGCAGTATAGGCGGCTGCTCAGGGACGGAGGGCAGTTCGGCCTGAATCTGCGCTACGCGCCGCAGCCGAAACCGGAAGGCATCGCCCAAGCTTTTCTGATAGCCGGGGACTTTCTGGCGTCCTCCCCCGTATGCCTCATCCTGGGAGACAATATTTTTCACGGGCAGCATTTTACGGAAAAACTGCGGCGCGCCGCCTCATACACAGAAGGAGCGACCATTTTCGGCTACATGGTCAAAGATCCGGAACGCTTCGGCGTCATCAGCTTCGACGAAGCGGGCAACCCCCTGTCCATTGTGGAAAAACCCGACAAGGCTCCTTCCCCTTTCGCCGTAACCGGCCTGTATTTTTATGACAGCGCCGTCGTTGACGTTGCCGGAAGCATACGCCCCTCCCGGCGCGGCGAGCTGGAAATAACAAGCGTCAACCAAGTGTATCTTGAACGCGGCCAACTGCGCGTGGAGCGCCTTGGCCGCGGTTTTGCCTGGCTGGACACGGGCACGCACACGTCCCTTCTGGAGGCGTCCGCCTATGTGCAGACTATTGAGGAGCGGCAGGGCCTGAAAGTGGCCTGTCCGGAAGAAATCGCCTGGCGGCAGGGCTGGATTGACGACGCGGCCATCGAAAGGGCCGGAAATTTTTTCGGAAAAACCGGATACGGCAACTATTTGCTGCGTCTTCTGGAAATGAAATGAGCGAGGCGCGCGCATGAAATTTTTATCCCTTGCCGCCGGGGGCCCCGTGCTGCTGACCCCCGAAATACACGGCGACGACCGCGGCTTTTTTATGGAGACTTTCCGTCAGAACGAATTTGAGGCCCACTGCGGTCCGCACCTTTTTGTGCAGGACAATCACAGCAAATCGCGCCGCGGCGTGCTGCGCGGCATGCATTACCAGCTCGCCCGGCCACAGGGCAAACTGGTGCGCGTCGTCCGGGGCAGCGTGTATGACGCGGCTGTGGATTTGCGCCTGTCTTCCCCCACGTTCGGCAAAAGTTTCAGCGTGGTCCTTGACGATGAAACCCGCCGCATGCTCTGGGTGCCGCCGGGATTCGCGCACGGCTTTCTTGTATTGAGCGATGAAGCGGAGTTTGTTTACAAATGCACGGAGTACTACGCGCCGGAAGACGAGTGCTGCCTGCGGCATGACGATCCGGCCCCCGGCATCGGCTGGCCCCTGGAGGCGGAAAATCTGGTTGTCTCCTCCAGGGACAGGCAGGGCCTCCCCTTCAGCGAGTGCCCGAAATTCTCCTGACGTTCAGGGACGGATTCCGGAGCGGCGGCGCCTGCGCGTTACACGTCATTGCCCCCGCCTCCGTTATCGCCCTCCCCGGCATTCAGGGCGTTCCGGAGTTCCTCAATCGACAGCGCCGCGAGATTTTCCACCACTTTCGCGTCAAAACCCGGATTCCTGGCAAGCAGTTCAATGGCCTGCGCCGGGTTCATGCCGGCGCGGTAGGAACGCGCGCTGGTCATGGCGCAAAAGGCGTTGACAACGGCGAGGATGCGGGCGTTGGTCACAATTTGTTCGCCTTCAAGGCGTTGCGGACTGCCTGTGCCGTCCATGCGCTCACCCATCTGGTATACCGCCTCGGGCACGGGCAGGTCGAACTGCAAATCGCGCAAGGCATTATAGGCGTATTCCGGCGCGCGCATGAGCTCCTGCTGTTCCTCGGCCGTGAGCTTGCCGATTTTGGTAAGCAGATTGCGCGGCACGAAAATTTTGCCGATCTGGCAGAGACGCGCGGCAAGACGGAGGGTCGCCCTGTCCTTTTCCTCCAGATCCATCTGCGCGGAAAGCAATTCCACAACACGTTCCATCTTTTGGGAATGCCCGATCAGATTCTCATCCACGCTTTCAATGGCGCGCACGAGCGCGGCAATGAGGTTGCCCTGCCGCTTGCGGGCTTCCTCTGCCTTGCGGCGGAATTCCGTAATGTCCTGGAATATCCCGACGCATCCCCCCGTTTTGCTCTCCCCGGCATCCTGCTGGTCCTCAAAGGGGAACAGCGTGACGCGGTACAGGCGAAGGCCGTCATGAGAATCCAGAGAAATTTCAATGCTGGCCATCTCCCCGACGCCCGCCACACAATTCATGCAGGCGCGCATGTCTTCGGCGGCCTGTGAAGGCAATGCTCCGTCCAGGGGGAGGCCGGCCAGGTCTTCCTCAGTTTTTCCGGAAATCTGGCAGAAAGCGGGGTTGCACACCTGCACATGGCCTTCGCCGTCCACAAGCAGGAGCCCCACCTGCAGAGAGGCGTTGATGCTGTCCAGCATAAGTTTCTGCTGCCGTATGACCGTATAGAGGCGCTGGAAATGCCTGGACGTGGCCCTGTGTGAACGGCTTACAATGCTTGCCCAGGCAAAGGCCAGCAAAAGAGCCGCCCCGACGCTGCCGAGCACGCCCAGACCGTATATCTGGCGCCTCCGGCTTTCCAGCAGGCCGTCCACCACAGCGGCCGGCACTTCAAGCATGACGCACCAGTCCATCTCCGTCAGGCGGCTTCCCAACGAGTACGCCTCTCCGCCGCCGCCGACAAGCTGACGCTTCCTGAAGGGCAGGGACAAGTCGGCGTCAGGTTCAAAACCGGCGCGCACGATGCGTATGGCGCCGTCACGCCACAGTACGGCTTCTGTGCCCCGCGGGCCGCGATTGAGAATGCACGGCAGAAATTCGCGGTTCTGATCCGGACTTTGCGCCAGAAAACCCGACAGATTTTTTTCCATGGGCAGGGTGACGAGCAAAAAGGCGACGGGCCTGGGCTCATCCTTGCCGGGCATCTCATATAAAGGGTCCGCCACATCCATCATCACAACATCGTCCTGCCTGCGCACAGGGCCGAAAACCGTCGTTCTGGCGGCGGCCGCCCGCTTGACAAGCTCTGTCTGGACGGGAAGCAGGGGCTCGGCAAATTCGGGGGTTATGAGCGCCTCGCCTCCTTCCGTAAGGACACGCGCGGATATCCATTGTCTGCGCCGCACGGTATCAAGCAATATGTCCCGCATGTAGGCAAGCTGCTCCGCCAGGGAAGAGACGGCCTTGTCCTCACTGCGGGACGCGCCAGGGGCGGAGACGCGCGCCGGTCCGTCCGGGCCGAGGGATTTCACATCCACGGCGAACAGGCGGAACATTTCCGAGGTGCTGATGGCGCGCGCCTGCTCGACAAGAACACCGCGCCAGGAACGGATGGCTTCCAAGGATTTGTCCACCCAGACCTGCTGCATGTCGCGCTGGGTTGAGAGCGTCTCCCGGGTACTGTATTTGAACTGAAGGTTGCAGAGTACCCCGGCGATCACCGTGAGCACCACAAACAGCAACGCGCCCGCCGTCACAACAACTGTTTTTTTCATGCGGTACTGGCTTGCGATGGCCTCCGCACCTGTGTTCTGCAATTCCATACGTACCTACTTCGCCTGTCGGCCCTTAAGATGCGCCCACCGCCCGAATTCGTTGACGGAATACTGCGGGCTGTAATGGCGGAAACGCGTGTTCGACAAAACGACGTTACTGAGATTGTCAAGCACATAGGCGTCGTTTTGCATATAGACAATCAGTACAGCGTGACCGAGATTGCGGATTGTGTCGCGCACCACCACGATACGCATATCCTCGGGCGGAATGCCCAATTCCTTGAGCGTAAAATATTTGATAATGGCGTAATCCTCGCAATCACCGGAACGCTGCAGAAATTCCGCGGGGATTTCCCAATAGTCCTCCACTCCCCAGTTGACGATGTCCTCCTTGTAAGGCCAGGAGTTCCAAAATTTGGTCACAAAACGCAACAGGTCAAGTCCCTGAAACTTTTTGGCCTGTTCCCTGAACTGATCCCAGGTAACATTTTTGGCAAGGCGACGGCCGTCGGTAAAAACGGGATCGCCTTTGTTGCGGCTCAAGACGTTGAGCCAGCCGGGCAGGGACGACAAGGGACGCTTGAATTCCACCGTACCAAAAATTTTCACCCTCGAAGCGGGATCCGCCGGAGGCGCGTCCACAATATCGACGGAAACCGGCCTCTCGTTTTCAGCGGAAACCGTCCCCTCGCCGGCGGCCTGCGCGGCGAATGCGGACGCGGGGCACAAGACGAAAAAACAACACATGGCGACGGAAAGATTCAAGGCCCCGATTCGTCGCATCCCGTACGGAAAAAATGTTCTCATGCGCGCCAATCCAACAACAAAATTCAAAAATAAACGAGAGATAGCTATCAGATTAGCGAATTTTTCCATTCATGGCAAGGCGGCGCAAGCCAGCGGCATTCGCCGGCCTATGCCGAAAGCCTGCCGGGTGATTTTGAGCACCGGCGCCGCCTGGCGGCGTTTGAACTCCGCCGCGTGCATCAACCGGGCTATGCCGTCCACGGTCGCCCTCTCGTGTCCGGCGTCCACAATGGCTTCAACGCTCAGCCTTTCTTCAATCAGGCAATGCAGTATGGCATCCAGTTCTTCATAAGGAGGCAGGCTGTCCCGGTCTGTCTGGTCGGGCCGCAACTCAGCGGACGGGGCTTTCAGAAGAATGTCATCCGGAAGAACTCCCCGGCGCGCGTTGAACCAGCGCGCCAGACGGTAGACCTGCGTCTTGTATAGATCGCCGATGACGGCCAGCGCGCCGCACATATCCCCATATATCGTGCAATAGCCGACTGAAATCTCCGATTTGTTTCCGGTTGTCAGCAGTATTTCACCGAATTTATTGGAAAAAGCCATCAACAGATTGCCCCGGATGCGCGCCTGGAGGTTTTCCTCCGTCACATCTTTGCCGCGTCCCCGGAAAGGCTGCGACAGGACATCATCATAGGCTTTCATGACGGGATCAATGGGCAATATCGTTGTCTTCATGCCGAGATTGCGCGCCAGGGCCAAAGCGTCCGTGAGGCTGTTAGCGCTGGAATAGGGAGAGGGCATCAGCACGCCATGCACTTTCCCGGAGCCCAGAGCCGCGCAGGCTATGGCCGCCGTCAGCGCGGAGTCGATGCCGCCCGAAATACCCAGCACCACGGAATCATGACCTGTTTTAAGACAGTAATCCCGTGTGCCCAGGACAAGAGCGCTCCATATCTCCGCCTCGGGCGTAAAATCGTCCTCGCCTGAAAGCGGGCAAACTTGTCCGGCGATTTCGTCCCGTTCGGCGGACACATCCACACAGAGCACGGCTTCCGCAAATCCTTCGGCGCGAGCGGAAAGGCGGCCGTCCCGGCCGACACACATGCTTCTGCCGTCAAAAATCAGGTCGTCATTGCCCCCCGCGCAGTTGGCATAGAGAATAGGCACGCCGAATTTGCGGGCGATGGCGGAAAGCATGTCCTCCCGTTGCCGCTGTTTGCCGACGGTAAAAGGAGAAGCGGAAAGATTGACAAGCACGTCAAAGGGCGGCAGGTCCGCCAGAGGATCAAGGGCGTATGCGGGAGTCGTGCAGGACGCGCTGTCATTCCAGATGTCCTCGCACACGGTGAGCGCGAAACGCAGGCCTTCAAATTCCCAAACGCAGGGTTTGTCGCCGGCCTGAAAATAACGCGCTTCGTCAAAAACATCGTAAGTCGGCAAAAGGCGTTTGTTGTAGCGGAAAACAATTCCGCCGTCCCGAAGTCCAACCGCCTGATTGTGCAAAGGGTTGCCTGCGCCTGACGGATTGCGGCCGACGGTGCCCAGAATGAGGGCGCAGTTTTGTCCCGAAGTCTTTCGGGCCAAGGCGGCGAGGGCCTTTTCGGCCTCACCGACAAAGGCCGGGTAGAGCAGAAAGTCGCGCGGCGGATACCCGACAAGGGCCAGCTCCGGCGTGACGCAGAGCCGCGCGCCGCATGCCAGCGCCGCCTCATAGGCCCCGGCAATGCGCCTGAGGTTTCCGCCGATATCGCCGACCACGGGATTTATCTGCAATAGCGCGCATTGCATACTATCTCCGGATGGATGCCTCAACGCGCCTGAGGCGCGACTCACTGTTTCCGGAAGACAAGCGTCATCATGTTCCCCCAGAACGGAGGCGAGGTTTCCATAACCGCGCCGCCGGCCCTTCCGCATTGCAACGCCTTGTGTACGGCCGCGATATCCTCTTCCGGATTCGCATAGGGCGTTTCTTCATAAAAAAATTGCTCTCCGACGAGACTGCACCGCAGCAAAGCGAATTCGCCGGAAAGGGATTTCGGGCTGAAGCCCACGCAATCGCATGGCGTAAGCCGAAACCTGAATTTGTTCTGATACAGCCTGTGGCAATACGAATCCATATTGGGCTGGGCGGTGATGAAAATCAGCCCGCCCCGACGGAGCAGGGAAACGGCTTTCTGGAAAAAGAGGCGCGGTTTCTGCAAATATTGCAGCACGCCGCGAAAAATAATCAGGTCATGGTCCGGCGGAATGTCCAGATCGGGGAAATACCCCTCCCACACCGGGTATTTTTGCGCCGCCGCCCGGGCCGCGCTGTGTCCGAATTCCACCCCGCCGCAGACATGTCCCCGCGCGGCGAACAGATCAAGAAAAAGCCCGTCGGCGCAGCCGACATCCAGAATTTTCGATGTATCCCGCAAAAAGCGCGCAATATAGTCGAAGTCAACCAGATACATGCGACGCCGCAGGGCGCGTTCCGCATCGTCGGCATTGTGTTCATTGTCAAGATAGTCTTTCCAGTATATCGCCAGTCCTTCTTCGGTGAGACGGTTGTCGCAGTAAAAAACGCCACAAGCGCAACGCATGACCTTCACATGCCCGGTCACGCCATAGGCGACCGAACTCTCCGCCCTTTCGCAGACAGGGCAGGAAACGACATTTTCCAGATAGCGCGGATTCAGATAGACGGCATCCATATCTCCCTTTCTCCCCGATTCCGGCCGGCCGCGCGGCGCAACCCCTCAATTGCGATTTCCACGCGCAACGTATCCGTTCACGACCGGCATGTCAAAGGGCCGCCATGGCCGGACAAGGGGAATCCCGACAGGAAGGGGGATTACGATTTTTTCACGTAACCCCCTGTGGTATTCCTGGCGCGCCCGGCAGGATTCGAACCTGCGACATTCGGCTCCGGAGGCCGACGCTCTATCCGACTGAGCTACGGGCGCGCAAGTAAAAACCGCGACTCCTGTCCGGCGCGCCAAGTCAGGCTTGTTGCGTACCTGACAGGGGTGCACGAATGGTGTCGCCACTCCTGCTTTTCAGGAAGTGGCGCATGCGTTCTGAGCCAATGTGCTGAATGTAGACCCAGGTCAAAGTCTGACCGCTTTTCCCCCAGTCAAGCTCGTAGTAGAAATGCAGAGGCAGGAGGAATGAGCCGCCGTTGTCCTTGCGGTTTGCCCCGACTCTTTTCCCGAGAATCGTAAACGGGGGTTGCCCGGCGGCATTCATGGGGACAAAAAACAGCATGTGGTAATCGTTGGGGGCATACTTTTGGGCGTATGAATTATCCATGACACGCGCACAGGCGCCGCTTGCTGAAATGTCTTTCAACTCCACGCTGATGCTGCTTTTGGCGGCGTTATAGTGCGCTGCAATGCGCTCGCGAAGATTGTTCATTTTTTCAGGCAGGTCAGGCATGGCAATACACCACAGCACCTTGGTGTCCCCGGCTTTCCAGCTGATTCGCCGCTCCCTGCGCACTTTGCTTGTAACCAGATTGGGAGCGAGGCGCAACAACAGCTGTTCGGGTTTGCCGGCAGCGTTTTTTTTGACCTCAACGACGGTGCCGCGGCCGGAGAAATTCAGTTTTTCAATACCGCCCGAGGTGTACTGTCTGTCGAGGATAAAGGAAAAAGAGCAGCTTTTCCCATCCTCGCTGCCCTTACCCGGCAGGGGCGTCAATTGGTCAATCACATACGTGACGCTGTTGTTTTCAAGTTCCGAAAAAAGGCCGCTCAGAACAACTTCGACGCAGCCCCTCCCGTCAAGTGAAATTCCGCAACGCAGATCCACAGGCAGTTTTTTCTGCTGCACTTCATTAAAAATGACAAAACTGCTGTGTGTCCACAGGCTTTGATTATCTTTTGTTCCATAACTTGCCATGATCAAACGATAGCATCATTGGCATATTTATCAAGAGGGAGCAACCTGCAGACATCTTTTTATTTACTGGTAATATATTGAAAAACAAGGTAAAAAATTTATTTACTGCGGAGCGGTTTTTAGGCGATAACAATGCGGGGGAAGATATGCGCAGAATTTTTGTGGGGGTCAGCGGAGCCAGCGGAATGCCGCTCGCGCGCCTGGTATTGCGTGAATTATCAGCCATGAACGGAGTGGAGACGCATTGCGTTGTTTCGCCCGCGGCGCTGTCCGTGCTTGAAATTGAATGTTCGGCGGGCCCGGAGGCGCTGACTGCTCTGGCGGACTATGCGCACAGCGCGGATAATTTGGCCGCCGGGCCGGCGAGCGGTTCATGGTGGCATGGCGCGGATGGCTCCGCCATGCTGATTATACCCTGTTCCATGGGAACATTGGGCGCGCTTGCCGGAGGAGACTCCCGCAATCTCATACACCGGGCAGGTGATGTCGCACTGAAGGAAGGACTGCCCCTTGTGCTTGTGACCCGCGAAAGTCCGCTCTCGCTTGTCCACCTGCGCAATATGTTGGCCCTGAAAGAGGCCGGCGCCGTGATTATGCCTTTCTCGCCGGGATTTTACATGTTGCCGCAAACACTTGAGGCGATGCTGCGGCAATTCAGCGGCAGAATTTTTGATCAGCTCGGCTTGCGGCACGAGTGTCCGCGCTGGGGACAACAATGACTAAAGCAAATTAACGCGGATTTACTCCGCCGAAAGCGACAATCTCGGAGCGAGATCGCTCTGTGAACAAGGAGGGGATTATGAGCGAAATAACGTGGTACGGGCATTCAGCCTTCAAAATTTGCTTTTCGGGCCCCACGGAAAAGGCCGCGGTGCTGATCGACCCGTTTTTCCCGCCGGGTTGCGGCATGACGGCGGACCAAAGCGGTCTGATTGATATGGTTCTCGTCACCCATGATCACGCTGACCATGTCGGGGAAGCCGTGGCCGTCTGCAAAAAGACAGGCGCAATGCTGGGCGCCATTGTGGGCACGGCCGCCAGACTCGTACAGGCCGGTCTTCCGGAAAACCAGGTGTTGAACGGCATTGGTTTTAATATGGGCGGCACGATAACCCGCAAAGGACTGAGCGTGACAATGACCCAAGCCTTCCACTCAAGCGAGTCGGGCGCGCCGGCCGGCTACATCATCACCATGCCAGATGGAGTTACGATTTACCACGCCGGTGATACATGCGTTTTCGGCGGAATGAAACTCTGGGGTGAATTATACTCTATTGACGTGGCCTTGTTGCCGGTTGGCGGACTTTTTACCATGGATGCCCGTCAGGCCGCGCTGGCCTGCAAGCTCCTGCAATGCAAAGCGACAGTGCCCATGCACTGGGGCACTTTTCCGGCCCTGGCGCAGAGCACGGAGGATTTCAAAAACGAACTTGCCCTGCGCTGTCCGGATTGCCGCTGTATTGATGTAAAGCCGGGCGAAAGCTTTACTCCGTAAAAAAGGCCGCGCCCAAAAAAGGGGGGTCAGTACACAATGCTGTAGGACATGACTTCCGGGCGATGGAAAAAAAACTCCACACGCCGGTTGGCGGCCCGACTTTTTTCGTCTATGCCGGGTTTGAGCGGACGCGTATCGCCGTAGGCAACTCCCCGCATGCGCGTGGGCTTGATGCCTTTGTCGGCCAGGTAATGCACCATGGCGGCGGCCCGCGCTCCCGACAATTCCCAGCATGAGGCATACGGCGGGCGCGCCTCTTGCGGGTCGGCATGCCCCCGCACAACGAGGTAGAGGTTGTAGTCCAGCAGTATTGCCAGCACGCTCTGTAAAATTTTTTCGCCTTCGGGCAAAAGTTCCACCGCACCCGCCCTGAACATGACATCCGAGTTGATATGCAACTGCACACCAACGTCATCGGCGCTGATGCCGGAAGAACTTTGCGGAACGGCGTCAGCCATGAGCATCTGCCTGAGTTTCTGGGCAATGGCGTAATGGGATTTTTCCACTTCCGTCATTTTAAAATCGCGCGCGTCTATTTTGTCGGTATTGTGAATAAAAGGATTGTTGGACACCGGCGAGGTGGAACTTGAGTCAAAATTGCGTTCGCCGCTGAAATAGGCCGCCAAGCCGGCTTTGGTCTCCGGTGGAACCATGTTGAGAATCCAGAGCAGCAGAAAAAAGGCCATCATTGCCGTCACAAAGTCGGCATACGCTACTTTCCATGCACCTCCAGCCATAACCGGCCTCCGTATTTTCTCGATTAACCGCTCTTCAGCTTTTCTTCCATTTCCAGAAAATTCGGGCGAAACGGATACGGTATGGCCCGACGGCCGTACTCCACGGCAATCAGCGGCGTGGAACCGCGAATGGCGGCGGACACGGCCTCCTTGACGGCATGATAATAAAAATGTTCTTCGGAGACAAAATTTTCCAGCTTGGATCCCATGGGGCCAAACAGGCCGTAGCAGGTGAGAATGCCGAAAAAAGTGCCGACAAGCGCCGCGCCGATGTGATGGCCGAGCACTTCAGGGGGTTCGTTGATTTTGCCCATGGTCAGAACAACGCCGAGAACACAGGCCACAATGCCCATGCCTGGCAGGGATTCGGCCATGTGGCTTACGGCGTGGGCGGGCAGCAGTCCTTCCTCGTGCATGGTTTTCATATCCACATCCATGAGGCTGTCGATATCGGCCGGGTCACCCGTGGTCAGGTACACGCGCAACGTATCGCCGATGAAGTTAACGAGTCTCGCGTCGTTGGCGACATTGGGAAATTTGCTGAAAATGGGGCTGGATTCCGGCCTTTCCACATCGCTTTCAATGCTGATGACGCCTTCCCTGTGCATTTTTGAAAAAAGGGCGTATAAAAGCGCCAATGTTTCCAGATAGTGATTTTTGCTGGAACCGGGATCCGAAAAAAGGTGTTTTAAACTTTTGACTATCAGCCCAAAGGTGTATTTTGTCTGTGAACCGAAAAAGGCTCCCAAGCCGCAACCTAAAATAATAATGAATTCAGCTGGTTGAAATAGTACGCCCCATTCGCCGTGGGACATGGTATAGCCGACGCCAACCGATGCCGCAACGATAAAGAGGCCGATCAACAGATACATATTTCGCCGCCTGTTGGCTCAATTTCAGTACAATGATTACACAGCCCACAGTTTGGGAAAACCACACACAAGCAATTAACGTCAGAACGGAGAAAACCTTTAGCCTCGCGCGCGGTGTATCCTGGCAAAGCATTGCCGCAATTACCGCATGCGCGCGGCGGATTTGCATCCGCAATCTACCTGCCGAAAAGCCCCTTGACAAGCCTTTCTGTCCCCTGTTTTCCTTTTTTGACCGTGTCGCCCGCTTTTTTGCCCGCGCCGGAAAGCGCATCCGAGGCGCCTTTGATGCCCGGCAGGGTAAATTCGGGATCCAGTCCGTAAGAAAGGTTGCCGAATGGCCCCCTGGCATAAACGGGAAGGTTCAGCCCAAGAAGCCGCACTGTCGCGGTGGCGTCCAAATGCTCTTTGGGCAGGCTTGCCAGAGCGCGTCCTTTCGCGTCAATCCCCTGTGAGGTTACGGTAACGGGTTGGGCCGTGACTTCACCATTACGCGCCGTAAAAGGGATGCGCACAAGCTGAAGCGGCGCGGAGAGCGCGGACATTCCGGGTATTGTTTGCGGCAGGGAGGAGAGGGCGGCAACGCGCACGCCACGGGCTTCAAAAAGTCCTCCGCCGTCCAAAGTTGCCATAAATTCCTTTGAATTCCCGCCCCGTATGCTCACATCCGCGTTCAGGTCAGCCGTGCCTTCCGCCGGACGGCCCTTGTGCAGGGCTTCAAGCAGGTTGCCGATGTTTACGCCCCGCGCCGCGAATTTTGTCGCATACCCCCTGTCCGGCATATTTATGTCCGCCCCGCCCGTGAGCACGCCTCCGGTGCCAAGCTCGCAACTCAGGGAAGTCAGGGCGTATTTTCCGTTTTCCCCTCTTATGTCAACGGCAATGTCATTGACCGCCAGCTTGCCGTATCGTACGCCTGATACGGATATATGCGCATCCACAGCCGGCCACGGCGTTTCCTCGTCGGAGGCAGATTGCTTTTTCGCGGTGTTGTTCGCCGCGCCCAAGTTTTTCGCCGCTGAAGGGTCGGGCTCCCGCAATAGCGCAAGATAGCTGTCCACCGGAATAACCCCGGCCTGTATCTTCCCCTTCAATGCAATGGTTTTTTCGAGAAGCATCTCGATATCACCCTGTATTTTTACATTATGCGGCAAAGCCAGCCGCAGAGTCGTCAGGCGCAAACTTTGCTGCCGGAGGTCAAAAACGCCTTCGCCCGCAAAACGGACAGGCCCGGCATCCTTGTGTATGCGCCCCCCCAGCGGCGTAACGGTGACGGAAGATTGCCGGAAATTCAGAGCCGCCGCTTCATAGCGGATTTTTGTATCCAGAGCCAGGGTTCCCGAGAAGCCGCCGGTTTTGTTCTGGGCAAAATCAAAGGCGAAATCGCACTGGATGGAGGCGTCTTCACGACGACGCACATTCTCCAGGGAAAAATTTATGTTTTTTATATGGGCGCGTTTTCCGCTTCCATCGTCCCAGATAACTTCGCCCCGGCGCAACACCATCCGCTCCAGCTCAACCGGCAGATCGGCGGGAAAGTCCGGAGGCGCGACTGAAGGGCCGGCGACGGAAGAAGCGTTCTTTCCTTTAGCGGGGACCGCCTCGCTTCCCCGCATTTCAAACACGGGGTTGTCCAGGCGAATTTCGCGCACCACCACACTGCCGGACAGCAGCGGCGCCAACTCCAGCACAATCACGCCGCTTTGTATGGTGGCGGCCATACCCCGCCCCTCGGATATTTCGCCCCAACGGGCCTTGCCCAGCGAGACCCCGGGCGGAAAAAACGAAATGTCCGGCGTGGTTTCACACAGAAGAGCTTTTCCTGTCGTCCGCTCTGTTGTCCCGGCAATCCGTTTTATTATAAAATCGGCGTCAATCCGGCTGATCGCCACAACAACGGCGACAATCAATAGTGCCGCGACACCCGATCCCCACAACAGAATACGCTTCATAACGCCCCCGCATTATAGAGCAATTAGAACATTTTGCTTTTGAAACGCTCCCTTCGGCGCTTTACGGCGAAACGCGGTTTCGCCTGCGCCTCATGGGCGGGCGGCGGGCAAAGCCCGCCCTCTCCTGTTTCACGGCAAGGATTTGCCGGCAAATCTTTGCGGAGCGGTTCACTCGTTTCATTCGTGAACCGCTCTGACTTGCGGCGCTGACGCACGTACTGTCCGGTAAGATTGAAACTGCGCCAATATGCCGCAACTTCAAGATAGCCGTGTCCGGCAATTTTTTCAAGTCCGGGCACACCGGGCGTGTCGCGAGCACATGATATGCCCGATATAAGTAGTCGGTCCTGAAAAAAGATCAACTTTTTGAAATATCTAGCAAAAAGAAGGTGGAATACTGTACCGTTCTGCACCAGGAAATGCACTGCATGATGCAAAAAACCTGTCGAAACGAACAGGATCTGCCATGGCCCTCCAAAATACGGCAAAAAACGGGTGCAAATGGCGTGCTTTGCCGAAAGAATTCGGGAATGTGTACATGGGGCGAGAGCGATGACCTGTATTCTTTTGGCTCTAAAATAGTGTCAACACGACCTAGACTGCTTTTAAAAAGTAAGCGTTTTATTGTTCTTTTTTTCGGCTGAAGAACTTTGTTACCAGAACGAAAAACAGAGGCGTATAATAAATCCCCAAACCGGTGGCCGTGATCATGCCCGCCATGACCGCAGTGCCAAGTGCGTTCTGCGCACCGGAACCAGCTCCGCTGCTGACAGCAAGTGGAATAACACCGAGGATGAAGCACAGCGATGTCATGATGATAGGACGCAGACGGAGACGTGAGGCTTCTACAGCGGCTGCGGTCAATTCCTTGCCGGCCTGATGCAGTGTTCTGGCAAACTCCACAATTAGAATGGAGTTTTTGGCGGACAGGCCGACGATGGTCAGCAGGGCAATCTGGAAATACATATCGTTGTCCATCCCGCGCAGATACATGCCGCCGAGCGCCCCGATAAGTCCTGTGGGCACAGCCATGAGCACGGCGAAAGGAATTGTCCAGCTTTCATACAGCGCCGCTAGGCTCATAAAAACAACTA
The DNA here is from genome assembly GCA_031291035.1 of Desulfovibrio sp. Classification (GTDB taxonomy): domain Bacteria; phylum Desulfobacterota; class Desulfovibrionia; order Desulfovibrionales; family Desulfovibrionaceae; genus Desulfovibrio. The sequence continues at coordinate 33,403 of JAISLI010000038.1, read as the reverse complement.
TAATGGAAATGGCGTACAGCATCGGAGCTTGGTTCCCGGACATCCGCTCCTGAAACGAAAGCCCTGTCCAGGCGAAATCGAACCCGGCGGGAAGTTCAGCCGCGAGTGCTTCCATTGCCGCCATTGCCTGTCCCGAACTTTTGCCAGGAGCTGCCGCTCCTTCGATTTTCACGGACGGAGCGCCCTGGTAGCGCGTCAGCTTGGGGGACGCCGTAATGGTTTTCACCTGGAGGAAACTGGAAAACGGCACCATTTCCCCCTTGGCGTTCCGCACATAGTATCTGTAAAAGTCGTCCACGCTGGTGCGGTAAGCGGGTTCGGCCTGTAAATGGACCTTTTTCGTTCTGCCTTTATCGGAAAAATCGTTGATGTATTCACCTCCCCAATAAGCGTTGAGCGCCGCATTGATATCCCCCCTGGTCAAGCTGAATGCCCCGGCTTTGTCACTGTCTATTTTCAACTCGTACTGCCCGGCATCTTCAAGGCCGCTGTAGCGGGCATAAGAAATCTCCGGACTGCCTGCCGCGTTTTGCAGCAAGATGTTTTTGGCTTGCATCAAGGCAATATGGCCGTTGGAGCCCCGATCCATCAACTCCATGTCAAAGCCGGAAGAGGTGCCGAGTTCCATGACCGCAGGCGGAGCCATAACAAATATTTCCGCTCCCGGTATGGAAGAAAACTTTGCCGTTGCCCGCTCCATGATCTCAAAGGCGCCTTGCCCCTTACCCCGCTCGCTCCAGTCTTTGAGCATGGCAAACACCATTGCCGAACCCTGCCCGGTGCCGCTGAAGCCCCAACCCATAACAATCATGACGCTCTGCACGGATTCTTTTTCGTCGTTGCGGAAATACGCATCAATCTCATGCAGTATTTTTTCCGTCCGTTCAAAAGCGGCTCCAGGCGGCAAGTTCACATCAACGAACAATATCCCCTGATCTTCATCCGGCAGGAAAGCGGTTGGCAGATTAATAAACATAACCGCGCACGCCGCGAGTGCCGCAACAAACAGCGCCGTCCAGCGTTTGGTTTTTTGTAACTGCTTACGGACTCGGACAGAGTATCGCCTGGTAAGCCTGTCAAACCATTGATTGAACCTTCCGAAAAAACCTTCGCGGGCCTCATGCGCGTGGATCCGCAGCATGGTGGCGCAAAGCGCCGGTGTCAGCACAAGGGCAACAATTACAGACAGAATCATGGAAGTAACAATGGTGATGGAAAACTGCCGGTAGATGACCCCGGTGGAGCCGGACATAAAGGCCATCGGCACAAACACGGCGGAAATAACCACGGCAACACCAACCAGTGCGCCGGTTATCTGCTTCATGGACTTGAGAGCCGCATCCTTGGGGGGAAGTTTTTCGTCCCGCATGAGGCGCTCCACGTTTTCGATCACGACAATAGCGTCATCCACCAGCAGACCGATGGCCAGCACCATTCCGAACATAGTCAGGGTATTGATGGAAAACCCGGCAGCCGCGAGCACCGCGAACACGCCCAAGAGAACCACCGGCACGGCAATGGCAGGAATGATAGTCGCCCGAAAACTTTGCATGAACAGAAACATCACCGCCACAACGAGCGCGATGGCCTCAAACAAGGTTCGCGCCACCGCAGCAATGGATTTTTCCACAATCGGCGCACGGTCATCGGCATAGGCATACTTGAGTCCGGGCGGGAAAAAGCGCGCCAGCGATTCCAGTTCCGCCTTGATGCCGTATGTCGTATCAAGAACATTGGCTCCGGAGGCCAGCTTGACGCCCACACCGACGCCATGACGCCCGTTATACCAGGTCCGCCCCATAAAATTTTCTTCATTCAACTCAATTCGCGCCACACCACCAAGGCGCAGTACGGACCCGTCCTCTTCCACGCGCAGGCGTATCCGCTCGAATTCTTCCACCGTTTCCAGCCGGGAGGAGGCATTGACAGTGATACTGATTTCCTGCCCCGGAGGAGCGGGGGCCGCGCCGACCTGTCCACCGGCGACTTGGGCGTTTTGATCCTGAACGGCGGCAATAATATCTTGGGGGTTGAGTTTGTACTGCCGCATTTTTTCAGGGTTGCACCAGATGCGCATGGCGTTTTGACCGCCATACAGCGTGGTTGAGCCGACTCCCTGAACCCGACTGAGCGGATCAAGCAGGTGGCTGGCTACATAATCGCTGATGTCGTTGGCCCGCATGGCATCGTCTTCGGCATAAAAGGCGATGGTCATGAAGGAATTTTGCACAGCTTTGTAAACCTGCACGCCTTGCCGCTGCACAGCTTCCGGCAACTGGGGCATGGCCTGTTGCAGCTTGTTCTGCACCTGCACCTGGGCAATGTCGATATTGGTGCCGGAGGCGAACGAGAAAGACATCTCCACGTTACCGAAAGAATCACTGGAGGAACGCATGTACAGAAGGTTGTCGAGTCCTTTCATCTGCTGCTCAATAACCTGGGTTACGCTCTGATCGACAATGATTGCCGACGCGCCGGGATATTGCCCGAAAATTCCTATCTGCGGCAAAGCGATATCGGGATATTGGGCTATCGGAAGTGTACGGACGGCAAGCGCTCCGGCCATCATAATCATGAAGGCGATAACCCAGGCGAAAATTGGTCTGTTGATGAAAAATGCCGCCATTACCTATCTCCTTTCCGTAATGGACGACACGGCCGATTGAGCGACTAATACGCCTTTTACGGTCTTTTCTGGAGCGACTTTCTGAAGTCCCTCAACCACAATATTCTCCCCGAAAGACAGTCCGGACTTGACAATCCAACGATTTCCCAAGGAGCGGACAACTGTAATTACGCGGCGTTCAACCCGGAAAAGGTCTTCTCCGAAGCCTTCTTTGTGGAGGATATACACAAAGTATTCACCGGAGCCGCCGGAAAGCACACAGCCTTGGGGAATCAGCACAGCATTGTCCAGAGATCCTTCCTCAATGATCGCAGTTACATACATGCCCGGCAAAAGTACCCCATCGGGATTGTTGAAAATGGCTCGTAGTGAAACGGTGCCGGTTGTCTGCCCAACGGAAATTTCAGAGAAAAGCAAATCGCCAAAAATCCATTCCGGCATATTGCTTTCCAAGTCGTGGGCAACCGGAGTATATGGGGAACCATCTTCCAGGATCAGGCGTACTTTTGCCGCGTTGACGTTGGATTTCATTTTTCCCTGCGCCATTGCGCGGCGCAGACGGATGGTGTCCGCACTGGATTGCGTGATGTCTACATAAACTTGGGATGTCTGTTGAATAACAGCCAACGCCGCTGGCTGGTTCGCCGTGACCAAGGCTCCAGGCGTAACGGCGGAGGCCCCGATACGCCCAGAAACAGGAGCTTTTATCTTCGTGTAGGCAAAATTGATGGCGGCGGCTTCCAATTCGGCTTTTGCTCTGGCGATACGCGCTCTGGCTTGTCCGTGGTCGGAGATGGCGTTATCAAGATCCTGCTGGCTGATGGCGTTTGTCCGTGCCAGATTGCGGTAACGCTTTTCCAGCAAGGCCAGGGCAGTCACATTGGCTTCCGCCTCCTCCAACGTGGCCCTGGCTGTGTTATAAGTCGCCTGATAGATGGCGGGGTCAATCCGGAACAAGACCTGTCCTTCCACCACATCGGCGCCTTCTTCAAAAAGACGCTCAAGGATGATTCCGTCCACCTGAGGACGCACTTCCGATATTACAAGTGCGGACACCCTTCCCGGGAGATTGGTTGTAAGCGTTATGCGTTCTTCCGAAACAACGAAATAGCGGACCTCCGCCAATCCGGCGGGCGATGTTTTCTCTTCGCACCCCCCAATCGCCAAAAGGTAGAAAAGTAACAAAGCCGTTTTCGCAAATTTCGTATCCATTTTCTCCTCGGTATTTTTTGAGGCATTACTATCCGGCTAAGAAGACGAACTCCCTGAAACCACTGAACTGAAAACGTGTATGTCCATTCAATTTTCCATTGACTTTTTGCTATCCTACGGTATCTTGTAACAATATAGGCAAGATATTTTTTTATGAATAAAAAAAATATGTTATCTACCGGAGAATTTGCGAAGATATGCAAAGTAACGAAGCAGACCCTTTTTCATTACGATGCCGTCAATCTTCTCAAGCCAAAGCATATATCCGGTAAGGGCTACCGCCGTTACGGCGTGGAACAGTTTTTCGATTTCGACATGATTGCGGTGTTTAAAGAAACAGGTAGTTCTTTGAAGGAGATCAAAGAGTATGTCCACGGCAAGAGCACCGAGGATTTTTTAGCTTTGTTTGAAGCCAAGCGTGTTATTCTCAGAAAGGAGAGAGAGCAACTGGCTCATCGGGAGCATACGCTTAAGGACATGCTGACATACACTCGCGAAGCGTTGGATTTCACCTATGACACCTTCATGGTGCAGAGGCAGGAAGAAGAACGGCTGGAGTTTTTGCCTACCGTGCCCTTTCCAGTGGATTCTTTGTCTGAAATTGTTGAACGCTTCGTGGAATACTTTGATTTCTTTGCGACAAAGCAAAGAAAGCCACGCTTGCCGTTTGGCATGGTTCTGGACCGCGATGGTGAAGAACACGAAATGTATCTGGGGCGATATTTGTTCAGCCGGGCAACACGCTCAACGCCACGCTCCCAATTGCATGTCAAACCGGAAGGAGCATATGCCATTCTTGCTCATAAAGGGACTATGCCCACGCATAAGAAAGCGTTGGCAAAACTGTTAGGCCACATTAAATCTGCTGGCCTGGCTGTGGCGAGCTATGTATATGCCTATGACATGATGAGCTATTTTTTGCATGGTTCAGGGGAGGTTTATGCGACCAAATACTGCATCCAAGTGGAATAAAGTGATTCGTTTATAGCACAGGAATACGACTCCCTTTTTGAGATTGCCGTGCGGAATTTACTGCCTCGCAATGATTTTTCGTAGCTCACTCATATAATATATAGTGAATGGTGCTATGTTCTCCTCATGAGAGAAACCGATACCCGCTCAACCATACCCCTGGAGGGGTAACACGCCACAAAGTTGCGATTTCGGAAGAATGTAGTACCTGATAAATTTATAACATACTGATTTATAACATAAAAATCTCCTCAATGTTAAACTTGGGTTAAGCTTGGTTTCAGATTCGGTATGCCTCTCTCATAACATACTAATATAATTTGTTTTCATTGCTGCCGCTCTATATATTGCTGCACACTCTCCGTAATCAGGAAGAATTTTTTCGAAGGCAAGTTTGTTTCCTACGCCAAGGATGAGACAGCATAATGTTCAACAATTAATGCTCTAAATAATATACCAATTTGCGCATCAAGAGCTTTGTCGGCAATACGTATAATAGAGTTTTCTCTACTCCACAACGCAGACGGCGCGCTTTATGGTTATGTGAACGCCGTCCTCCCGCGCGGCCTGCGTATACGTCAGGCCGAGTTCGGGAAAGCGGTTCTCGAACCAGGGAGGCACGTGCTTGCAATACAGGCGCAATTCCACAAAGGGAATTTTGTCGATAAAAGGGAGCAGGGCCTTTTTGGAGGTCAGATCGGGGTGAGCCGCCGTGGCCGCCACGAGATCGAAGGTGAAAATCCCAGGCTCATCTCCTTCCTGCGGAACCGTGGGCACGCTGTCGGGCGGATCGCCCCGAGCCGTTCGTTCCGTCTGCTTTTCCATTTCATCGAGAAGGGCGGGGGAAAGACTTCCGGCCTCAAAAATGCGGAAGCCGGACTGATCCAGCTGCTTGTAGGGAATGCCGCTGATGTTTCTGCCGATGATCGTGCGGCACTCTCCAAGAGAAACGATGAAGTCGCGCATTCTTGCGCGCGCTGCCGTCAGATCGGCGCAGCCGGCCAGGGGCGCGCCCGCGATTTTTCGTTCCCTCCAGGTTCCGTCTGTCCGGGTAAAAACGCAACAGGCCGTCATGCCGGCAAACGATGCCGGGTTGCCCTGGTCATCAACAAGAGCGGCGATGGATGTTTTTGGCATGGAACCTCCTGATCGGTGAAACGCCGTGTCATGGCGTGATGGGGAGTACGGCCGGTCAATTCGCGACAGGGAAAGGCCTTGTCCCGGTCCAGGGCCGGTTCAGGTGAAAAATTTTCTTTGCCGGCAACGCGAAAGCAGCGGCAGGGCAAGGCGCTCCGCCTTGCGAGCCTGCAAGGGCGATATTGCGGTATACTCGCGGCAGGCGGCGACAAAAGCGCCAAGGCCACAGTTTCCCGCACGTTCCCCAATACCGAGAAGCGTCGTGTCAATAAATCCCGCCCCGGCCAGGACGGCGATCGCGGAGTTGGCGAGCGCCATGCCGAGATCATTGTGGGCGTGCATCTCCACGGGCAAGCCGACTTCACGCGCCGTGCGCACGAGGAGCGCGGCGGAGGAGGGACGCAGCATTCCCAGGGTGTCGCTCAGACGGATGCGCTCAATTCCGTGCCGTTTTGCCGTTTCGGCCGCTTGAAGCAGGAAAGGGACCTCCGCGCGGGATGCGTCCTCAAAGCCCGCTGTTACGCGGTACCCCCTCCCGGCAGCATATTCCGCCACGCGGGAAAATTGCCTCAGCAAAGCCGCCTGCGTCGTACGGAGCTTGCGCGTGATGTGCCGCTCCGACACGGGCAGACAAAGATGAATGATATCGGGGTGGCATGCGACGGAGGCCCGGACGTCCTCCTCGGTCAGCCTGTTCCATGTGGAAACAACAGCTGTTTTGCACGCGTCTTTTACAGCGCAAACGGCGTCCTGTTCGTCTCTCCCCATGGCGGGAACCCCGGCTTCAATCTGGTACACCCCCGCCCCGTCAAGAAGGGAGGCGAGAAAAACCTTGTCGTCAAGGGAAAAGGCATGCCCCGGAGCCTGCTCTCCGTCGCGCAGGGTGGTGTCGACAATTTTACAAAACCGCACGGCCGCCTTCTTCCTTTTCATCCTTCCCGGCGCGGCATGTGGAGTACAGTGCGATAAAGTCCGTATCGCAGAGACTTGTTTTCCGCCTAGCGCTCTCTTCTTTCACCTTTTGCAGTACGCGCTCCGCAAGATCGGCCGTGACCGGCAGGCCGAGAGCGCCGCATTTGACCAATACCGCTCGTTTGCCCGAATGCTTGCCCATGATGATACGGCGTTCCCGCCCGACAATCTCCGGCGGAAAAAGCTCATAAAGATCGGGAGATTTCCATAAGCCGTCCACATGAATGCCCGATTCCACGGAAAAAATTGCCTCACCGATAACGGCTTTGGCGGGCGGGATCGGCCCTCCTCCCATACGGCGATACCGATCCGTCAATTCGGGCAAGCCCCGTAGATCGGCGGCGGGCAGGCCGCCATGAACGAGCAAGGCCGCGAGAACCTCTTCCAACGCCGCCAGGCCGCCGCATCCGGCAAAAGAGACAAGGGCGGCGCGGTCTTCTCCGCCCAACAGCCATTCCACCGCCAGCGCTGTGGCGCATCCGCGTTCGTTGGTGAAACACGGCGCAAGAAGCGCCTCCCTTCCCTCAGACAGGCTGTCGATGCTCCGGGCAAGGGTTTTCCGGTCTGCAAAAAGCGCGTCGCCCAGGCCGTATATGCAGTGCCATCCACTTTGGGGGAAAGCGCCCGACGCAAGATTCGCAAGCGCGGACACCGAGGGCACGACCGTAGTCGGCAATACGCGCGCAATCAGTTCCGACAGACTCGGGGGCCGTTCCGGGGCGGCGCTTCGGCGGGATGCCGCGTTTCCCGGGGGAGAGGATGACTCCGCTACGGGCGAAGCCCGGTCCGGAGAATCGCCTGCGCCCGCCGGAGGCAGAAGCGTTTCCAGCGAATCGATCCCGCACCCGGCGACAGCACGCCGCCACCCGGCGGCGCGCGCCGCTGTCGGGCGCATGCCTTCGGCCTCCAGCGCCAACAAAGTGCCGTCGAGGATGCGCATGCGGGAGATCATGGCGCCGCACCGTTTTTCGGGGCTTCGGCACACTCAAGCCGCGCGCGGGGTGGGCGGGCGGGGATTTTTTTCTGTTCACCGGTTCGAAAGACGATGGATTCATCATGATCCAGCAGACCGGCGGCATCGGCGCGGCAGTGCTTGCAGTGGCGCATCTGGGACAGGTGTTTTTCGCAGATTCCGCGAATCTTCGTGAGTTCCCCGTTGCTGACAGGGGGCAAACAGGCGAAGTCGCTGCCCGGAACGGGAATAAGCCGCATGATGTTCGTCAGGGAAGCGCCAAGACTGCGCGCTGTGGCGACCACTCTCTCAATATGATGATCGTTGACGCCTTTCAGCAGAACGATATTCACCTTGCAGACGACGCCGTTGCCGGTAAGGAATTTCAGGCCGCTCAACTGGTTGGCGAGCAGAATGGCTGCCGCTGTTTCCCCTTCATGGCGCGTGCCCATGAAGTTGACGAAGCGGTAGATTTTTGCGCCGATGGCCGGGTCGACGGCATTGATGGTGACGGTAACGTGCGATACCCCCAGTTCCAGCAGCCGGGAGGCATGGACGGGCAGCATCAGTCCGTTGGTTGACAGACAGAAGGTGATGTCAGGATCATATTCGCGGATCATGCGCAAGGTGCTTTCCGTTCGCGAAAAATTGGCCAGGGCGTCACCCGGACCGGCGATGCCGACCACCATGAGGTGGGAAAACATTTCCCTGGCCGCTTTGAAACGGCCAAAGGCTTCTTCGGGCGAAAGAAGGATGGAGCTTACTCCGGGGCGGCTTTCATTGGGACAATCGTATTTTCGCAGACAGTAGCGGCAACCGATGTTGCAACCGTAGGCGACGGGAAGGTGGATGCGCGCCGCCGTCTTGCACGCGCCGTAAGAAAAGCAGGGATGCGTCGCCGTTCTGGCGGCGTTTTTACGCGCGGCGCCCCTTGCCGCAGTCGTTACCGACAGGGACCGCTCTCCGCAACCGGCAAGGCCGTCCGCATCTTTCGTCCGCGCGTTTTTTTTCTTTTGTCCGTCATGGCACAAGTCGTGAAAGAGCGCGCCCCGGAAGGTTTCTTCGGTATGGGCCAGCATGGCGTTGGCAATTTCGTCCAACAGGGAAAGCGAACCTTCATACAGAAGCATCCGCCGGCGTTGTCCCCCTACCCGGTCGTGTATGGGAAAAGCGCGGCGCACAAGCGGCAGATGCCGTTTTTCGGCGATACGGCGGGCGTCGGAATTGCCGATGAGGATGTTGGCCCGATTTTTTTCGACATACGCGTCAATCCTTTCAAAGTCCGCGCCATCGACAATGTCGTATTCCTCTACAAACTGACGCTCGGCCGCTGCCGCCATTTCGTCCTTGAGGGCGTCGGCAAGCCGCGGACTCCGCGTGCCCGCGGCCGCGAGCACGGGGATGATGCCGTTTTCGCAGGCGAACCGTGTCAGGCTGTGGACAAAATCCGGTTCGCCGAAAATGGCCGCCCGCGCCGCCGCGTTGTATTTGTGGGAGTCAACCATGGCGTCAAGGTACCGGCCACGTTCCTCCCCGACGCTTTGGGGAATAACCGCTCCGAGATCGACCAGAGCGGCCAGAAAGGCATCCGTATCGCGCAGACCAACAGGCAGGGCAAGGCGCGTGAGCGGCACTCCGTAAGTCGCTTCAAGATATGCGCCGGGCGAATATTCGTCGGGACAGAAGGGGGAAAGCTCCAGCGTGGCGTGCGCTCCGGCCATGGCGGAAACGGCGCTCAGGGGCGTGCCGCCTCCCGGCAGACGCTTGTAGGTTTCGGCATGTATGCCGTCAAGGTTTTGCGAAAGGTCGGGCAGAAGCACGGAAGCAATACCGGTGGAAGCAAGCAGCGCCTTGAGCGCCCGCGTGTCGGCGGGGCTGATCGGTCCGGTGATGACGTTCACGCCGTTGTGGGGCGTCGCGTCCATTTGCGTCTGGCTGACTGTCGCGTGGAGCGCGCGGAAATACCCCTCAAACTGCGTGCCCCCGTACCCGGCCGCCGCCACGTTGATGATTTTGACGGCGCAGCCGGGGGTTGCCGCGTAAAAGCTTTTGATTATGGCGTCCACATCTTCGCCGATGGTTTCGGCAAGACAGGTGGTGGAAACGCCGATCACTTCCGGTTCATACAGTTTGATCAGATTCGCGAGTCCTTTCAACAGGTTTTTCGTCCCGCCGAAGACAGTCCCTTCTTCCGTCAGGGACGATGAGGCGATGTCGACCGGTTCATTATAATGGGTCGCCATATGCCGGCGGATATATGTGCTGCACCCCTGAGAACCGTGCAGAATGCTCATGCACTTCCGTATGCCGTAGAACGCGGTGACCGCGCCCATGGGCATGCACATTTTGCAGGGGTTTGTAGTCAGATTGACGATGTTGGCGTTCATAAGGCGTCTCCCGCGGTGTTTCCCTAAAAAGCCGGATACATATACCGCCAGACCGGGCTGTTGACCGACAGGTTGATTTCCTTGGTGAAATTACGCACGCCTTCATACCCGGCCAAGGGATGTTTGCGCTCGTGGTTATGGTCGCAAAAGGCCATGCCGAGCTTGTAGGCCAGCGGGCGTTCCTTGACCCCGCCGACAAGGATGTCGGCGCCTTTTTCCTTCATAAAGGCTTCCAGTTCCGCGGGGTTGGCGTCGTCCAGAATTACCGCGTCGCTGTTCACCAGACCGGCGATAACTTCATATTCGTCCGCCTTCCCCGTCTGGGTGCCGACGATGACGGTTTCGATGCCCATTTCGGTGAACTGGCGGATGAGCGAAATGGCTTTAAACCCTCCGCCGACGAAGATGGCGGCCTTTTTCCCGGCAAAGTGAGCTTTGTAGCGCTCAACGTCCCTGGCCGCCAGGGACGACTCGCGTCCGGTAAAGGCGGCGGCCCGGGCGCGCGCGCCTTTATCGCCGGAAAGTTCCGCTATGTTCATGATGGCGTTTGTGGTATCCTCTATGCCGAAAAAGCTCGCCTTGATCCACGGGATGCCGAATTGCTCTTCCATCCGTTGAGCAAGATACAGCATGGAACCCGCGCACTGCACGACATTCAAAAACGCCTGCGGAGCCAGAAGGAGCGTTTCGCAGCAGGCGTCGCCCGTGAAGGAGCCGATGACCGGAACGCCGATTTCACGCATATAGTTCTTGATGATCCACATTTCGCCCGCGAGATTGTAGTCGCCGAGAATATTGATGCCGAGCCGCCTTGTCGAAGCGGCATGGGGTTTGAGGAGGGCAAGAAGAGCATTGCAGGCCATGCGGTATCCCTCGGCCTTGTGACCGGCGAAACCGGGCGCCTTGACCGGAATGACGCGGTTGCCGTATTGCTCTTCGGCTTTGCGGCACACGGCGTCGACATCGTCGCCGATGACCCCGACGATACAGGTGGCGTATACAAAAATCAGCTTCGGCTTGTATGTTTGCATGACCTCGTCAATGGCGGCTGCCAGTTTTTCCGCCCCGCCGAAGATGATGTCCCGCTCTTGCAGGTCGGTGGAAAAGGCGTTGCGAAAGAGCGTTGAACCGCTGGTCAGGCTGCCGCGAATGTCCCAGGTGTAGCTTGCGCAGCCGATGGGGCCGTGTACGATGTGAAAGGCGTCGGTGATGGGGTTCAGGACAACCCGCGCCCCGCAATAGACGCAGGCGCGCTGGCTGACCGCGCCGGACACGCTTGCGGATTCGCAGTTGATGCCGCCGCCGCGACACCTTTGTTCTTTGCGCAGTATGGATTTTTCTCGTTCGTCAAGAATTTGCGTTTGCATGTCTGTTTCTCCGCTCTGCGCTTCCTTACGCATTAGTCCATTTCCGGATAAAAATTGCGGGGCTCAATTTTTATCCGGAATCAGAATTACATGACCAGTTCGAAATCTTCGTCCTTGCAGTCTCTGTCTCTGCGGTCCATGAGCGCGTTGGCGATCATTTCCGCAAGGCGCATGGTGCCCCTGTAGCCGACAAGGGGATGGTAGGGGTGTCCGTACCTGTCCAGAACGGGAAATCCGGCCCGCACGAGAGGAATGTCTTCGGCCCGCGCGATCTGTTTGCCGTAGGAAGTGCCGATCATGACATCCACGGGCTCGTTTTTGATCCGCTGGTGCAGTTCAAAAAGATCTCCGCCGGCCCTGACCTCGCAGCCTTGCGCGTCATACTGGGCCAACAGGGCTCGGACGGAGGAGGCGAACGCCTCGCCGGGGGTTCCGGTCAGCACATATCTGGGCGTCATGCCCATTTCGAGAACAAGTCGGGTGATGCCGGTCACGGTGTCGGGGTCGCCGTAAACGGCGGCGCTTTTCCCATGAAAATAAGGGTGCGCGTCGAGCAGAAAATCGACGAGTCGGCCGCGTTCCTTTTCTATTTCCTCCGGCACGGTTCCATCGCCGAGGCTCGAGAGGGCCATGATAAAAGCGTCGGTCGCCTCCATGCCGATGGGAGAATCAAGAAGAGAATACGGAACTCCGCACTTGCGCTTCAACTGGTTGGCCGGTTCTTCGCTGGCCAGCGCACCGAGGGCCAGAACCCGTTCGCAAGAACCGAGAGCCTTGATCTCCTCGATGGTCGTGCCGCCGTCGGGGTACATCCGGGAATCGCCTGTCATGGGGGCGTCCATCACGTCGCACTGGTCGGGAAACATGATGTGCGACACGCGGAAAACGCGCAGGATGCGCTTCAATTCCCGGATGTCGCCGGGGTTGACGAAGCCGGGAAATATCGCCGTCCTGCCGTTCGGCGTGCCTTTTTCCGCCAGAAAGCGGATGAACCCGGCCATCATGGCGGAGAATCCCGTCACATGCGAACCGGCATAGCTCGGCGTGTTGGCGTACACGACGTATTTGCCGTCGGGAATGGTCGTTTCCATAAGATAGGAGTTGAGATCATCGCCTATGGTTTCGCTGAGGCAGGTGGTGTGAATGGCGACAATGTCGGGATGATAAATGTCGAACACGTTGCGCAGGGCCGTTTTGAGATTGCTGCCGCCGCCGAAGACCGATGCGCCTTCGGTGAAGGAACTGCTTGATGCGATGGCGGGTTCCTTGAAATGGCGGGAGAGTATCGTGCGATGGTAGGATACGCACCCCTGGCTGCCGTGGCTGTGCGGCATGCACCCGTGAACGCCGAGCGCGCAATAGAGGGCGCCCACGGGCTGGCAGGTCTTGCAGGGGTTGATGGTGACGGCCTTGCGTTCGGCAGGCTCCTTGGGCGTCATGTCAAGCATCAGATGTCTCCTCCGAAGCTTCCTTCAAGCGAAGAAATATTTCTCCACGGCGGCGTAACAAACCGCCAGGCCGGGGTATACAGACCCATAATTACGTCATGGCCGAACCGTATCGCGCCGGTATAGCCGGCATAGGGACCGCTGTAGTCGTAACTGTGCAACTGGCGGGAGAGAACGCCCGCTTTCTGCAACATGTATTTGTCCTTGATGCCCGAAAAGAAAATATCGGGTTGCAGGCATTTGAGAAACTGTTCGGTTTCAAAATGGTTGAGATCATCGACGACATAGGAGCCGTTTTCCATATCGCGGATCATTCCCGCATAGTCCTCAAGCCCGATTTCCGCCTTCAGCCTGCCGTATTCTTCTTGGGAGAGAAAGGCGCGGTATTTCTTCTGATCAGGTTCGACATGGAGATGCTCGATATTTTTGTTGTCGGCGTCCTCCTTGATGAAAGGGAGAACCTTGCGTCCCTCGTAATCGTCGCGATGTCCGAATTCGTGTCCCGTCAGCACCGTGCGCACGCCGAGTTCCGCCAGAAGATGCATGTAATGGTGCGCACGGCTGCCGCCCACAAAGAGGGCGGCCGTTTTTCCGTCCAGTTTCGTTTTGCAGGAGTCCATCTCCCCGGCTATGGCGGCGGATTCGTCAGCGATGACCTCTTCTGTCCGCCGGCTCAGCTCCGCATCGCCGAAATACTTCGCCATGCGGCGCAGGGAGTCGGCAACAGCCGCCACGCCGATGAAGTTGACCTTGAGCCAGTCCACTCCGTACTTCTCCTTCATCATTTCCGCGACGTAATTGATGGAGCGGTGGCATTGCACGATGTTCAGATTCGCCATGTGCGATCGGGCGATTTTTTTCCAACTGCCGTCTCCCGTGAATATCGAAACGATCTCGTAGCCGCACCGTTTGAGGATGCGCTCCACCTCCCATCCGTCGCCGCCGATGTTGTATTCGCCGAGCAGATTGATGGAATACTTTGTCGCGGGTGGAGCGTCGTCGGCGCCGATAATGCGTTTCATCAGGCCGTTGTTGGCGATATGATGCCCGGCGCTTTGGCTAACTCCCTTGTATCCTTCGCAACTGTAGGCCACGACGGGAATGCCGTATTTTTTTTCTGCTTCGGCCGCCACGGCGTGGATGTCGTCTCCGATAAGCCCTACGGGGCAGGTGGAACAGATCATGATGCTGCCCGGCGAGAAGAGGGAGTATACTTCGTCAATGGCGGCACGCAATTTTTTGTCGCCGCCGAAGACAATGTCCGGTTCCTGCATATCGGTTGAAAAACAATACTGGGTAAAGTTTTTGCCTTCCTCGTCGGGCGCGGCCTTGTTGCGGCGGGTGCCCCAACTGTAGAAACCGCACCCGATGGGGCCGTGGGTGATGACAGCCACATCCTTCAGCGGGCCGAGCACAACCCCCTTGCACCCCGCGTAACAACAGCCGCGGTTGGTGATGATGCCGGGTATGGTGCGGGTGTTGGCCGTTATGGTCTGCGCCTCTTCCGCATGGTCGATGCGCAGGATATGTTCTTTCCGGTTTTTGAAAACCTTCGCGTGATACCGCTCAAGCACATGCGCTTTGGGGTCCATGTCGCGCCCTCCTTGGGGAAATGCTGTTGCTATTCGCCCTGTTCGCCCAGGCGAATGATGTAGGATTCCATCACCGGGAGAACGAAAATCTTCCCGTCGCCGGGGCGCCCGTGCGAGTTGGCCCCTATGATGGCCTCAACCGCTCTGCCGACTCCCTCGTCGTTGACCACCAAGGAGAACATGCGTTTGGGAATGAGCCGCGTCGCTTCGGTCATGGATTCTCCCGCCGCCGTCCGGGGCAGTTCGCCGTTTTTCATGATCAGTTCGACGAGTTCCGGATTGAGCATCTTTTTGCCCCTGCCGAGGCACGGCACACAGTTGAATGCCGGAAATCCCGCATTGGCGAGGGCCTGTTTTGTCGCACCCACCATATTGGAACGCACTATGGCCACTACTTCTTTCATCGCATATTCCCCTACAAGCCTTTGGCGCCGGTACTGATGGTCCAGCTTTCGACGACGGGCGAAACGAAGATGCGCCCATCGCCGAAATGGCCTTTTTCTCCCGTTCTGGCGACGCGCAGGATGATCTTGACCAGATCATTCTTGTCCTCATCGCTTACCACCATCATGAGCATCTGTTTGGGAATCTCGTCATACTGCATTTCTCCTATCCGGATGCCTTTCTGTTTCCCCCGGCCGAAAACATCCATTTTGGTAACGGCGGCGAAACCCGCGCTTAACAGCTCGCTTAACACGTCATTCGTCTTTTCCGGGCGGACGATTGCCCGTACCATGATCATCGCGTTTTCCTCCCTGTGCCTTCAGGCGTCCATCAGACCGTGTTCCATCAACAAGGATTCAAGCTTGTCCTGCGAAAGCGGCGTGGGGATGACGAACATGTCATTACCGTCGATTTTTTCCGCCAGGGCATGATATTCCCTAGCCTGCCCGCAGGAGTCGTCGAACTCGATGACGGTTTTTTTGTTGATCTCGGCGCGTTGCACCATGTTGTCGCGCGGGACGAAATGGATCATCTGCGTACCGAGTTCCCTGGCCACAGCGCTGACAAGGTCGGATTCGCCATCGACGTTCCGGCTGTTGCAAATCAGCCCGCCAAGGCGCACCCCGCCCGAGTTGGCGTACTTTCGAACGCCCTTGGAAATATTGTTCGCCGCATACAGCGCCATCATCTCTCCCGAGCAGACGATATAAATTTCCCGCGCTTTGCCTTCGCGGATGGGCATGGCAAAGCCGCCGCAGACGACGTCGCCGAGAACGTCATAAAATACGTAATCAAGATCTTCGGTGTATGCGCCAAGGCGCTCCAGCAGCCCGATGGAGGTGATGATGCCGCGCCCGGCACATCCCACACCCGGTTCGGGACCGC
This sequence comes from Desulfovibrio sp., assembly GCA_031291035.1. Lineage (GTDB taxonomy): Bacteria > Desulfobacterota > Desulfovibrionia > Desulfovibrionales > Desulfovibrionaceae > Desulfovibrio. Next base: position 17,409 of record JAISLI010000038.1, on the reverse strand, counting down.
CCGATTCGACGCAACGGATGCCACCGAAACCCTGTTTGAGCACCATGTCGAGTTCGACGTCCTCCCCTTCTTCGCGCAGGGTATCAAGGACGGTAGCCTGAGCGAGACCGCCCAGAATGAGCCGGGTCGAATCCGCCTTGGGATCACAGCCGACAATCATGATTTTTTTGCCCATCGCGGCAAGGCCCGCGTTGAGGTTCTGGGTTGTGGTTGATTTGCCGATGCCGCCCTTGCCGTAAATCGCAACCTGTCTCATGTTTGACCTCATCGGAAAAAAATAATGATATTCGGCGGGCGGAACCCTTCCCTACCGCCGTTCACAGAAATCGTGCGTCTGTTTTTTCCTTAAGCAAATACCATTCCACGTATATTATACTGAATTTATGTATGTTTTTTCTTCGGATACGAAGATAAAGGAACGATAGGGTATTTTTTTCAAAAATTTCTACCGGAAGGTAGTAATTTCGACTGTTCCTCAAGAATGCGCAAAGGAACTATAGGGTATTTTTTCCAAAAATTTCTACCGGAAGGTAGTAATTTCGACGAGGGGTACTCCCCAAAATTCGGACAGGTGTGATAGCTACACGTGAACGCAAGGAGAGTACAAATGAGCAAGCGTAAAAATCACGCCCCGGGCTTCAAGGCCAAGGTGGCCCTGTTGGCTCTTTCGTAGCAGAAACATTCGCAAGTTAATACCCCTAGAACATTCTGCTTTTGAAACGCTTCCCTTCGGCGCTTTACGGCGAAACGCGGTTTCGCCTGCGCCTCATGGGCGGGCGGCGGTGCATCCGCCCCGCCGCCAGAGCAATTTCAAAGTGAAATTGCTCTAAAACTGCATTTTTGACAATTCCTTATATGCCTCCAGCACCTTGCCGCGCACCGCGGTGGTGAGCTTCATGGCAAGGCTGGATTTCTGCATGGTAATCATGAGCTCATGCACATTCTGCGAACGGCCGGAAGCGAAATCGTCGATGGCCTGGCTTTTGGCCTGGTCCAGTTCATTGACCCTGTTAAGGGACCGCGCAATCGTTTCGCCGAAGCCGTCCCGCGGAAGCACGGGCGTGTTGGCGTTGGTGGGCCATTTGATGAAATCCGCCTGGGCGCCCTGATTCTCGCCGCGGTCCACATGGTCGCGTAAAAGGCTTTGCTCCAGAGTTTTGGCAAAAAGATTTTGCCGTCCGACGGGCGTGCCCTGCCTGAGGGATGAATCAACTTTGTTGAAATGCCGCAGGGCCTCCGCATAGGCTTTAAAACCGGTGGCTTGCACGTTCATGGCGCACTCCCGAATCCTGGTACGACGTGAATGGTCGAGGCTATCTGCCTATTTCCAGGGCCTTGTTGTACATCCCCTTGATTGCCTCGGCCGTTGTGACGTTGGCTTCGTAATTGCGCTGGGCCGTCATGAGATTGGCCATTTCCTCAACCACGTTGATGTCGGGGTAAAAAACATAACCGTCGGCATTGGCGTCCGGATGCCCGGGGTCATACACCTGACGCAGGGGCCGCATGTCCCTTGTGACGCCGAGAACGCGCACTCCCTTGAGTTCACGGTCCAGCGCTGAGCGCATGTGCACTGAAAAAGGATCGTCCACATCCGTCGCCACCTGCACCACCGTGCGCCGCCGGTAGGGGCCGCCTTCGGGCGTGCGGGTGGTTTTGGCGTTGGCCAGATTCATGGCGATGGTGTTTATGCGCGTCCTGTCCGCCGAGAGGCCCGACGCGCTGATGTCAAAAGCTGTCATAAAGTCCATGATATTCTCCTTTGTCCTTGTGGCCGGACGTTCCGCAACGCCCCGGTCGCGCGCGAAGGGCGGCGTCATTCCGGGGCTATGCCGTCTTGCCGTCCTGAATGACCGTGTTGAGTCCTTCAAAAGCCTTTGTCATAACCTGGGTAAGGGCATTGTAGTGGAGTTGCGTTTTGGCGTGTTTCGCCATTTCCTTGTCCAGATTGACGCGATCCTCGCCATGTATCTGACGCGGCTTGAAGCGCTTGTCCCATTCCGGCCCAAAATTTTTCGCGTCAAACGCCGCGGGCATGTGCCCGTTGCTCGTGATGCTCATCCTGCCGCGCATATCAAGGCCCAAAGCCGCCTGAAGCTCGTTTTCAAACTCAATTTCACGCGGCTTGTAATTCGGGGTTTCCACATTGGCCAGGTTGCCCGCTATCACATTCTGGCGCTGCAACTGCATGTCCATGACCTTGCCCACCAGGCCTATCTGGCTGACAAACATACTTTTCATCAAAAATTCCTCTATGGTTTGAAACCTCTCCCTTCGCGGAGTAAATCCGCCTTGCGACAATCCCGCGGCAAGGATTTGTCGGCAAATCCTTGCAAAGCAGTCCAATTTTTTCAAAGTTGAACTGCTCTAATTCCATCCGGCAACATGCAAGGAGCGTTCCATAGAAATTACGCTTTTATTTTCAAGGCATTATTGTACTTTCTTCAATAAAGACAAAATTTTGGCGCCGCGGAACGGCTTTTTCTTGACAGAAGGAAGGACTGCGGATAAGCATTGACCTAGTGACTTCGTCGCTCCGGTTTTCGGGTGGAATATTATACCTATGGAGGTCATATGGGCTATACGGTGAATGTCGATATGGACAAATGTGTGGGCTGCGGCGAGTGTGTGGACGTTTGCCCCGTTGAGGTGTATGAAATCAAGGACGGCAAATCGGAACCCGTCAATGCCGAGGAGTGTCTTGGCTGTGAATCCTGTGTGGAGGTTTGCGAGTCAAACGCCATCAGCGTGGAAGAAAATTAGGCAAGGCGCGCGTACACGCTTCTGATGCCGCCGGACGCAGCACGCCCGGCGGCTTTTTTTGAGGGGAACCATGATTCCGGATTTGAGCGCCGTTTTTGAAGCCTACGAACAACTGCGGCGGAGGGCCGATTCCCTGTTTGCCCGCGTGCGGGAAAACAGCCCCGGCCTCGTGCGCTGCCGGGAGGGATGCAGCGACTGCTGCCATGCCCTCTTTGATCTCTCCCTTGTGGAGGCCATGTACATCAACCGCGCCTTTCTGGCCGCCTTTGACCACGGCCCGCGGCGATCCTCAATAATGGCGCGCGCGGCGCGGACGGACCGCGACCTGACCAGATTCAAACGGGACATGTACCGGGCCGAAAAAAACGGCGAGCCCCCCGCGGCCATCCTGGCCCGCGCGGCCGGGCTCAAAGTTCCCTGCCCGCTGCTGGATGACGACAATCGTTGCCTGTTGTACGCGGCCCGCCCCATAACCTGCCGCGTTTACGGCGTGCCGGCGGCAATTGCCGGCCAGGCCCACGTATGCGGTTTTTCCGGGTTTGAAAAGGGCAAAGCCTACCCCACCGTGCATCTGGACAAAATTCAGTCGCGCCTTGACGAGCTGAGCCGCGATATAACGGCGGCCGTGAATAGTCGCTTTTCAGCCTTGCACGAGGTGTATGTGCCCCTTTCCATGGCCTTGCTGACCAACTACGACGCAACATATCTGGGCGCCGGCCCGGCAAAAGGAGAAGACTGAACATGCCCGGCGCGACCCCTCCCTCCCTGTTCCGCGACCCCCGGCCGCTTGCCGAAAAGCTGGAAGCGTGCAAGCGTGAAATTTATGAAAAAATGAATCCGCGCCGGCGCAAGTTCATAGACCGCATCGGCTATGAAAATTGGGATCCGTTCCAAAAGCCCAATGATCCTCCTGATCTGCGCGCCGACACCACAAAACACGCCGCGGAGCGGCTTGTCGGGGCCTTTCTGCGGGACGCGGCGAACCAGGACGGCCACGGAAGCGATTACATCAGGGGAGCCCTGGACTGCGCCCTCGGCATTGTAAACAATGACGCGACATACCGGGGCATTTTCGACTTTTGCCTCTGGTATCACGAGATGACGCAAAAAGAGGGCGACACGGATGTTTCAATCCACAGCCGGCTCCATCCGCCGACCGACTCCGGCCCGGCGGACAGGAGCCGGTCGGATTGCCCCTCCCTGAAGAAAAGCGCTACCGGAGCGATATGCCCGGCCTTGCCGGGCGTCAAGCCGCAATCTCCCTGAAGGGAGGGGTTTCAAACCATAGAGGAATTTTTGATGAAAGAGCGTTATGACGATGTGGATGAATACATTGCGGATTTGCAGGGCGAAATCGCCGCCGGCAATCAATGCGCCGGTCATTATTACAATCTTGGCCTCGCGCTGCTCTCGAAACGGGACTTCGCGGCCGCGGAGGAGGCCCTGCTGAACGCCGTGCGCAATTCACCGCATCTCGCGGAGGCCTATGTGCAACTGGGCGGCATATGTCTCCAGCGCGGAGATCTGGACGGATGCCTGCGCTACAATGAGGAGGCCGCCAATTGCCGGCCCCGGTTTGCCGTGCCCCTGAGCAACATGGCCTTTGTCCACCTGCAGCGCCGGGAGCCTGACAAGGCCATCAGCGCCCTGGAGAAAGCCCTGAAGTGGGATCCGAAGTTTGTCCAGGCCAGAAACGGTCTGGCCTCGGCGCACTATATGAAAGGAAATTTCAGGGAGTGTGAAACCCTCTGCGAGGCTCTGCTGCGTGACGAACCCACTTTCGCCCCCGCCTGGAACAATCTTGCCCTCGCCTGTTTTGAGCGGAAGGAATACGCCAGGGCCATAGAAGCCGTGGATAAGGCCATAAAATTCGGCTTTGAGCCCGCTCCGGAATTTCTTGAGGAACTCCGCCCGCACAGGGAACAGGGCTGACCGGCGCTCCCTCGCGCCCGGCGCGCCAAGTTTGAAGCCTGTCCCAAAGCTGTCATTTTTGGCATATCTTATGCATATCTCCGGAGCGGTATACTTTTCTACCCAACATCAGGGAGGGCAACGGCATGGATATGGAACTTCGCATCCGCAATCACGACATCGGGCTTTTTTCCCCCACATTTCAGGAACGCATCAACGGCACGTTGCCGGTCGCGGAATCCCCCACGACGGACGCCTGCGCCGCGCCGGCCCTGGAGGAACACGCTCCGGCAACGCCGCGTTATCTGGATAACGAGGAAGTGCGGGCGACTCTTTCCCGCATTGAAGAAGACTCCCGCCGGCAGAGCATGAAAATCGTCGAAATCCATTCCGGTCTGAACGAACTGCGCGTGGCGCGGCTTTTGGGCTTGCTGGAATAAAGGATTTGCCGGCAAATCCTTGCGGAGCGGTTTACCCGTTTCATTCGTGAACCGCCCTGAAATCTTCCTTTACGTCGTAAATTGTCCGCACAAAATTACATTTCTGTTGTTTATCAAAAAGGCATTCATAAATTATAATGTAATTACACAGTATTATTCGTGCATGCCAGATGGTATATTTTTTGCTCTTCCCGTCACAGGGAAGAGCTTTTTTTTGCATGACATCAATCGTGAATCTGCCCGAGGAGGCGAAGTATGCGAAGACGGGATTTTTTGAAAAAAGCCGGCATCGGGACGGCCACGGCGGTGGCGTCCGTTGCCGCGACGCCGTTTGCCAAAGCCGCGTCAGCGCCTGTCAGGTGGCGCCTGCAGACCTATGCCGGCGCTGCCCTGGCGGAACACGTCATCAAGCCGCAGATTGAGGCTTTCAACAAGGCGGCCAATGGCGAGATGGTCATAGAATTGTATACCTCGGACCAACTGGTGCCGACAAGCGAGCTGTTCCGGGCCGTGCAGGACGGCACCATTGATGCGGCCCAATGCGATGAGGATTCCATGTCGTCTCCGGCGGATGTGGCCATTTTCGGAGCCTACTTTCCTTTCGCCACCCGGTATTCGCTGGATGTCCCCGCCCTTTTCGAGCACTGGGGCCTGAACGCGATCTGGGAAGAGGCTTATGCGGAAATACGGGGCATAACCTGGCTCGGCGCGGGGGCGTGGGATCCCTGCAACTTCGCGACCACAACTCCCGTCAGATCCTTGGCCGATCTCAAAGGAAAAAGGGTATTTTCCTTTCCCAGCGGCGGCAAGTTCATGAGCCGCTTCGGGGTGGTGCCGGTAAGCCTGCCCTGGGAAGACATCCAGGTAGCCCTGCAAACCAGGGAGCTCGACGGTGTTTGCTGGTCCGGCATTACCGAGGATTATACTTCCGGCTGGGCGGATGTCTGTAAATATTATCTTACCAACAACATCTGTGGAGCCTGGATCGGCAGCTATTTCGCCAACACCGCCAAATGGAACGCCCTGCCCGGACATCTGAAAACTCTGTTCAAACTCACTTGCGACAGTTCAAACTACTACCGGCAGCACTGGTACTGGTGGGGAGAAGCCCATTACCGCGTCACCGGCAGCAAGATGCAGCTTACCAGCATTCCCGATGATGAATGGAAAAAGGTGGAGGACGAGGCGCGGAAATTCTGGGACGAAGTCGCTGCCAAAAGCTCCCGTTGCGCCAAGGTCGTGGGCATACTCAAACAATACGCCCAGACCATGGAAAAAGCCGGAAGGCCATACCGTTATTGAAAGAATTTTTCTGAAATGCCCTGGGGGTCGTGGAGTTCCGTTTCGCGACTCCCAGGCCAAACCGTTCTGGCGGCAGCCAAACACGGGAGAGCGCCATGCCTGCTTTCATCAAAACCTATGTGCGTTATGTGGATGCGTTCAATCGGCTTGTGGGAAAGGGAGTGTTGGGCCTTGTTTTCGTCATGATGGGTATTCTGCTGTACTCGGCCGTTTCGCGCTATTTTTTTGATGCTCCGGTCATTTGGGGCGTGGAAATGGCCCAGTTCAGCATGATGGCCTATTACATCCTCGGCGGAGGCTTCGCCCTGCTGCTTAATTCCCATGTCCGGATGGACGTTTTCTATTCCCGCTGGGGCTGGCGCAAACGCGCCAGGGCGGACGCCTTCAGCTTCCTGTTCCTGGCGGCCTACCTGGGCCTTCTGCTCTACGGCAGCGTTTCCAGCACCATCTATTCCTTTGAATTCAACCAGCACAACAATTCCGCCTGGGGCCCGCCCATAGCTCCCATCAAGTGCGTTCTGGTTCTGGGCATTGCCCTCACTCTGCTCCAGGCCGTTTCGGAATTCTTCAAAGACATAGCCCGTTCCAGAGGGTTGGTATTGGGTATGGATGTGCCCGAACTGCTGCTGCTGGAAGCCAGTGAGCGGGAAAAAATCGCGGCGGATCGCCCTGTTCCCGAATTTGTTCCCGACCTTGCCCATGCCGGGGCCTGACCATGGCCGAGCCAATGTCCGCGCCTGAACCAATACTCCCGATGGGGTGCAAACGGAGGCTGTATCCATGCCGCTCACGCTCTCTTATGAAGGCATAGCCCTCCTGCTTTTTTTGAGCATGGCGCTGCTCATGCTCACCGGGATGCGTGTTTTCGGCGCGATAGGTTTCGTGGGGGCGGTCGCGGCGGCTTTTTTGTGGGGAACGGGCGGCACGCAGATTTCCTTTAACGCCACCATTACCCTGATGAAGTGGTTTCCGATGATCACCCTGCCCCTGTTCATCTATATGGGGTATATCCTCTCGGAATCGGGCATAGCAAACGATCTCTACAAGATGTTTCACGTCTGGATGGGGCCGTTGCCCGGTGGTCTGGCCATCGGCACCGTCATACTGATGGTGGCGATCTCCGCCATGAACGGCCTGAGCGTGGCCGGAATGGCCATAGGCTCCACTATAGCCTTGCCGGAGATGCTCAAGCGCGGCTATGACAAACGCATGGTTTCCGGCGTTGTCCAGGCGGGCAGCACCCTTGGCATCATGATGCCGCCGAGCGTGGTCATGGTGCTTTACGGCATGATCGCCCGCCAGCCGGTGAGCAATCTCTGGCTGGCGGGAGTCGGTCCGGCGTTGATGATCGCCGTTCTGATCATTGCGTATATAGTCATCCGCTGCCGGCTCAATCCCGCCATGGGGCCGGCGCTTTCCGCCAAGGAACGCAATATCCCCGGAGCCGCCAAATACCGGCTTCTTCTGGCCGGCCTTCTCCCCCTGTTGATTGTGATTTCCGTGACCGGCTGCTTTCTGACAGGCTTAACAAGCCTTGTGGAGAGCGCGGCCGTTGGCGCGCTGGTGTCCACACTCGCCGCCGCGATCAGGAAACGCCTGACGCGCAAGGTGCTGCATGTCGCCCTTATCCAGACGTTGAGCATGAGCTGTATGTTCATGTGGGTCATGATGGCCGCCCTGTGCTTTTCGGCCGTATTCGACGGCCTCGGCGCGGTGCACGCCATCAAGAATGTCTTTCTGGGGGAGTGGGGCCTGAGCCCCTGGGGGGTGCTGATTGTCATGCTGTTGTCCTTTCTGGTCATGGGAATGTTTCTGGACGATACCGCCATGCTCGTCATCGTCGCCCCCCTGTATATCCCCCTGGTCAGGTCCATGGGTTTTGACATGGTCTGGTTCGGCGTGCTGTACACCATCACCTGCCAGATCGCCTACATGACGCCGCCTTTCGGCTACAATCTTTTCATGATGAAGGCCATGGCGCCCAAAGAACTTACCCTCAACGACATTTACAACTCCATTACGCCCTTTGTTCTCATCATGCTCGTCAGTCTTGTCCTGATCATGCTTTTTCCGGGGATCGCCATGTTTCTGCCCAATACACTTCTCCCGTGAGCGTCGGTCGTGGAAAGAACATCATCGTTGCGCCGTCTGCTGGCCGAGGCGTCGCCTTTCAGGTCGGGGGACGCGCTGGCCGGCGTTGCCGCCGCCAGTGACGAAGACCGCGTTCTGGCCCAAATGGAACTGGCGGACACGCCGCTAAAGCGTTTTCTCAATGAGTGCGTCATCCCGTACGAGGAAGACGAGATAAGCCGTCTCATTGTGGACAGTCACGACTTCGCGGCTTTCGGCCCCATCAGTTCCTTTACCGTGGGCGAATTCCGGGACTGGCTGCTGACGGACGCGGCCGGCCCCGAAACACTTGCAGCCCTCGCCCCCGGCATAACGCCGGAAATGGCCGCCGCCGTCAGCAAGCTGATGCGCGTGCAGGATCTGATTCTGGCGGCCTCCAAGTGCCGTGTGGTCACCGTGTTCCGCAACACCATCGGCCTGCCGGGGCGTTTTTCCACTCGGCTGCAGCCCAACCACCCCGCGGATGATCCGGCCGGAATTCTGGCCTCCACCATTGACGGCCTTTTCTACGGCGCGGGAGACGCCGTTATCGGCATCAATCCCGCCACGGACAGTCCGGAGAACTGTTTTCGTATCCTGAACCTGCTGGACTCCCTGATCAGCCGCTACGCCATACCCACCCAAAGCTGCGTCCTGACCCATGTCACCAACACGATGGAGCTTATCCGCCACGGAGCTCCGGTGGATCTCTGTTTCCAGTCCATTGCCGGAACGGAAAAAGCCAACGCGTCTTTCGGCATCAATCTGGCATTGCTGGAGGAGGCCAGGGAAGCCACCCTTTCGCTGAAGCGGGGCACAGTCGGCGACAACGTCATGTATTTTGAAACGGGACAGGGGAGCGCGCTTTCCGCCAACGCGCATCACGACGTTGACCAGCAAACTCTGGAATGCCGTTCCTATGCCGTGGCGCGCCGTTTCGCCCCCTTGCTCGTCAACACGGTCGTCGGCTTTATCGGGCCGGAATATCTGTACAACGGCAAACAAATTATCCGGGCCGGCCTGGAAGACCATTTTTGCGGCAAATTGCTCGGCCTGCCCATGGGCGTTGATATTTGCTACACCAATCATGCCGAGGCGGATCAGGATGATATGGACATGCTGCTCACCTTGCTGGGCGCGGCCGGGTGCAATTTCATCATGGGCATTCCCGGAGCGGACGACATCATGCTCCACTATCAGTCCACATCCTTCCACGATGCAGCCTACCTGCGGAAACTGCTCGGCCTGCTTCCCGCTCCGGAATTCGAGGCCTGGCTGGAGAAAATGCGCATTCACGACGCCCGCGGCGCGCTGCTCTCCCCCGGGGACGGCGTTCAAGCCCTGGAGATGGCGATATGCGGGCAGTGAAGCCGACCGCCGAAGATCCCTGGAAGGCTTTGCGCCTGCATACGCAGGCCCGCATAGCCTTGGGGCGATGCGGCGTCAGCCTGCCTGTGGCCGCCTGGCTGGAATTCCGCCTCGCCCACGCGAGAGCGCGGGACGCGGTGCTGACCGGCTTCGACAAAGAGTTTGTCCGCGGCGAGCTTGAAAAACAGGGGCTGGATGTCCTGACGCTGAAAAGCGCGGCCCTTGACCGCGAGGAATTTCTTGCCCGGCCGGACAAAGGGCGCCGCCTGTCCGGGGCTTCAGCCGCGGCCTTGAGGGAATACGCTGACTCCGGGGAAAAAACCGGAGCCGATGTCTGTCTCGTCATCAGCAACGGACTTTCCGCCCGCGCGATACACGACAACGCGCCGCCCTTCGCCGCCGCCCTGACCCCCCGGCTTGCCGCCGCCGGATTGAGTCTGGCGCCGGTGGTTGTTGTGGACAACGGCAGGGTTGCTGTGGCCGACGAAATAACGCATATGGTCCGGGCCAGACTGTCCGTGATTTTGATAGGAGAGCGGCCCGGTCTGAGTTCACCCGATTCCATGGGCGTGTATATGACTTTCGAACCGAAACCCGGATGCACGGACGAGACGCGCAACTGCATTTCCAATGTGCGCCCGGGCGGCCTTGGCATTGCCGAAAGCGTACGCAAGTTATGCTATCTTGTTCAACACGCCTTTTCCCTGGGCTATTCCGGCATCCGCCTGAAAGACGACATGCCCGCCGCCTGGTTGCCGCCCGGACAGCCTTTTGACAGCCACAAGACAATCGAATGAACGATGAACAAGTTGAAATACCGCGGAATGAGCCGGCGCTGAATGCCGGGGCAATCGGATGGACGACGTAACCAGTTAAAAATTTGGAGGAATATTTTCGGACAATTGGCGAGGCCTTTGGGCGCGGATGTTCAGTCGAAATCCGCCAGCAGGGAGCCGAGGCGCAGGCATTCCGGCGGGCTTTTATGCAAATCCGCCTTCAGCCGGGCCAAGGCCTCCTGCAAATGCGGCGAAGAAACGCCGTTGCGGATGGAACTGTGCGCCTCCAAAAAAGCCGCCAGCCGGTCGCAGACCTTGAGCATCTCCCCGTCTTTCGGATCAAGGGCGTCGATGTTGCCGGTCTCCTGCAGGGCGGCGAAGCCCTCCACCCTGCGCACGCGCCCGCCCTCGCGCACGCTTTCATGAAATTCCGAGCCCACTTCAAGGCCGAGATAATAGGAAATCCGCTCCACCAGGCCATAAAAGCCGCCCCGGCGCAAAGGGCGAAAAATGCGCCGCTCCAGTTCTTCTCCTTCATATTCCTTGAGAATGGAGGGCAAAATGCTCACCGAGCGCTTGACCGGCGAGATGATGTCGCGGGTGAGCAGCTCCGGCAGGTCGTGAAAGAGCCCGCAGAAAAAGTTGTTGACCGCGCGCGCGCGGCAGGCGTTCACGGAGAGGCTGAAAAAATAGGCCAGGGCGGCCACAACGAACATGTGACCGAGCACGGATGTGGCGGGGATGCGCGGGGCCTTCGTCCAGCGTATCTGAAAGCGCAACTGCCCGCAGTGGTTGGCCAGCCCGGCCAGGGCCGAGCCGGGGGCAAGCAGCGCCTTTGCGCCCTCAATATCCCTGAACGCGGCCAGACGATCCTCGAAGGATGCGGCGATGTCCTCCATTTCGTCGTCAAAAGCGTTCAGCGGCTTGATGAGGGCGAATTCCCAGCGGGATGCGAAAAGATGCGCCGCCGAGAGAATGCGGCGGGCGGGGGCGTTCTCCTCCCCTTCCGCGCGATGCCAGGCGCGGCAGCGCTCCCAGAACGGCCCCAGGGGGGAAAGGAGCGGCTCAAGCTCTGCAAGGACATACTCCGTCAGCCTGCGGCAGTGCTCCGCGTTTTCCTTGATGCGGTAGAAAACGGGCGGTTTGATGTCCGTGATGACGAGACGGTAAAAATAGTCGAACAGACCGCCTTCAATAACCGCCGCGGCCAGATCCCGCCGCCCGGCTTCGGACAGGTCATGGGCGTTTTCATTCCACAGGATGCAGGCCACAAGCATTTTGTGCGCCTGTTTGTCGATTTCCGGCAATTCAGAAGGGCGGAGCTTGTCATTCCAGCGCAGCATGTACGCGCCTGAAAAAATCAGCTGCAGCAAACTCTTGCGAATAACCGGCACAATACCTCCCGTATCCGCGCCCGCGCTCTTGCGGCGGAGCGGAGAAGGCAGTATAAAAGGCCAGCGAAAAAATCTCAAGCTACCCGGCCGCGCCCGCCGCGCCGCATCCGCCCCGGACAAATTTTCAGCGAGGTTCCCCATGCGCAAAGACCAGACAATCAATACCGCCATCCGCACCCTTGGCCCGCGCAAGCTTGAATCGCGCCTGCCCTACAGAACCTGGGCCGATGACGCGCAGTTCCGGATTCTTGTGGACGACGAGCTGAGCGAAGGAGGCGGAGGCCGCTCCAACAACGTCTTTGAAGCCGCGGGGCCGCGCAGGAAGCTCTATTTTGACACCACCCGCGCAAAATGCGCCATTGTGACCTGCGGGGGCCTGTGCCCCGGCATCAACGATGTTATCCGCGCCATTGTGCTGGAGGCCTTCCACGCCTACAATGTGCCCTCGGTGCTGGGCATCCCCTACGGACTGGAAGGTTTCGTCCCCAAGTACAAGCATGCCCTTGTGGAATTCACGCCCGCCATGGTGGCGGACATCCACCGCTTCGGCGGAACCGTGATCGGCTCCTCCCGCGGCCCGCAACCGGCCGATGAAATCGTGGACACCCTGGAGCGCTGCAACATCAACGCCCTTTTTATCATCGGCGGGGACGGAACCATGCGCGCGGCCCTCTCCATCAGCGGGGAGGTGCGCAAGCGGGGGCTCAGGATTGCCGTTATCGGCATACCCAAAACAATTGACAACGACATCAATTTCATCCCCCAGTCCTTCGGTTTTGAAACCGCCGTGTTCAAGGCCACGGAGGCCATTGAATGCGCCCATACCGAGGCCTGCGGCGCGCCCAACGGCATCGGCCTTGTGAAGCTCATGGGGCGGGAATCCGGCTTCATCGCCGCGCGCGCGGCTCTGGCCCTCAAGGAGGTGAATTTTGTCCTGATTCCCGAGGCCCCCTTTATCCTGGAGGGCGAAGGCGGCCTTCTGCCCGCGCTGGAAGCGCGCCTGCGCTCGCGCAAACACGCGGTCATCGTCGCCGCCGAAGGCGCGGGCCAGCATCTGCTCGCCAAAAGCGCGGCCACGGACCCTTCGGGCAATCCCGTGCTCGGAGACATCGCCGCGCTGCTGCGCCGGGAAATAAAAGCCTATCTTGACGCCCGCGGGATGCCGCATTCCATAAAATACATTGATCCGAGCTATATCATACGCTCCGTGCCGGCGGTCGCCAACGACAAGGTATATTGCGGTTTTCTGGGGCAATACGCCGTGCACGCGGCCATGGCCGGCCGCACGGACATGGTTGTCGCCAAACTGCAGGGGCGCTACGTGCATCTGCCGCTGGAACTGGTGACGCGCAAGCGCCGCACGATGAACATTTATTCGGACACGTGGCGGGCGGTGCTGGAATCCACCGGGCAGGGAATGCTCAAGGGCATGCTGCCGGATGTCTGAGCCGGGGCTTCATGAGCGGTTCACGCATGAAACGGGTGCACCGCTCCGCAAGGCTTTGCCCGCCGTAAGCGAACTGTTTCAAGCGTTACTTGCTGTACTTGCCGATGGATGACGCGCCCCTGCTTCCCCTTCCCGAAGGCTGCCTTTACGGCCGCCTGATACGGCGGGAAAAACGCTTTCTCATCGCCTTCGCCCACAAGGGGCAAACCCTGTGGGCGCATACCAACAATTCGGGCGGCATGCTGGGCCTTGCGCGCCCCGGCCTGCCCGTGCTCGTCTCGCCGGCGCCGGGCCGTAAACGCAAGCTCCCCTTCACTCTGGAGCTTGTCTCCCTCAATGGCCCCGAGGCCCCGGCCGGCGATCCTTTTTATCCTCTTCCCGCAGATCCCCCCGGCGGCGGCTGGGCGGGCGTCAATACCCTGACGCCCAACCGGCTTTTGCGGGCCGCCTTCGAGAACGGCCGCCTCCCCTTTGCCGGGGGCTACACGCGCCTCACCGCCGAGGCGGCATACAAAAACGCTCGCCTGGACGCGCTGCTCACGGGGCCGGGCATGCCCCCCCTATGGGTGGAATGCAAGAACGTCACCCTGGTTGAGGACGGCGCCGCCGCCTTTCCCGACGCCGTGACGGCGCGGGGGCAAAAGCACCTGCGCCTCATGGCGGAGCTGGTCAGAACAGGCGCGCGGGCCGTCTTTTTTTACTGCGTCCAGCGCGCCGACGCGGCCTGCTTCGCCCCGGCGGACTATATTGACCCGGACTACGCGGCCCTGTTTTACGCCGCCCTGGACAAGGGCGTTGAAGTCTATCCCTTCATCGCGCCCGCCGGCCCCAAAGGCTGTGGCCTCGGCCGGCTTCTGCCGGTGCTGCCCGGCAGCGCGCGCCGCTCCGGAAAAAATCCGGCATAAGTCTTGCGTTTTTTTAGAAAAAGTCCAGAATACGCACTGTGCCTTATAGCGCTTTCGCCGTTTCAGCGCAGTTCCATTTCCTTAAATTGTCGCTATACAGATTACAAAAGAAATCTCCGCAACTCAAAAAAACCTTGACTCGCGAGGCGGGTCCATACATGCCCCTGGCGGCACGGAAGTCGCTTTCAAGAAGTTCTTGCAAAAACGGCCCGTTCCGAATATAATCAATACTTGTCAGCTTTTTTCCGCAATCCGTTTCAACCCCCGCGAGAGGTCACCATGAGCTACACCCGTCTTGCCCTGCCGCTCCCACTGCTTTTTGTCCTGTTTCTCGCGGCGTGCGGGCCGAGCAACAATGTGCGCCTGCTGCCGCAGCCTCCGCTGGACGCGGCGATTCTGCCCGCGCCCAATGCGCCGAGCATAACCGTTGTCACTTTTGCCGACAACCGCCCTGACCGCACAAGTCTTGGCGTGCGCCGGGACAACAGCGCTTTTGTCACCAATGACAATATGGCGGACTGGGTCAGCCGCGCCCTTGCGGACGAGCTTGCCCGCAACGGCATGCAGGTTTCCTATGCCGCCACCTTCAAACAGGCGCGCGGCGGCAACCCGGATTACATGGTCACGGGCGAGCTGAACGCCCTCTGGCTCAAGGAAGTCTCCGCCACGGAACTCTCCACGGAGTTGCGCGTCACATACTTTCTCGCCAACCGCCAGAAACGCATCCTGAAGGATTCCTTCAACTCGGCCCAGTCGCGGACAGGTTTGCCTACAAGTTCGGCCGCTGAAAACTTGCTGCTGGATACCCTGCGGGATATTGTCAAACCCGTGGCGCGCAAAATCGTGCAAAGCGTTGAAGGTAAAAAATAAGATTTTTTACCATGTTGTCCTGAGCGCATTCTTTGCCGGCGCCACATGTGCGTATTGCGGTGAAGCGCCGCCGGTTCCCGGTGACGCGGGAGGGGGCGCCGCGGTTTTTGTGGCGGCTGAACGGTTGGCGGGATTTCCGCATGCTCCCCTGACGGCCGCCTACGTCAGGGCGCGCGCGGCGGCCTGGCTCAAAGCCGTGGACGAGGCGGCTGAACAACTGCCTGTCCGGCATGACCTCCGTTTTGTTTCCCTTACCCGGGAGGACAGGCAAGCCTTGGCCGCGCACTTGTATGCCGCTGCGGCGCAGCCGCCCGAACCCCGGACGGATCTGCCCCATGTCGCTGTTGTCCTTCAGCCGCGCCTGACTCTGCCGGAAGATACGGCCTTTGCTCTGCGCAACTCCGAATTTTTGCGGTTCTGGCGCGCGCTGATCGGGGAAACCCGCGCCGCTTTGGAAAATTCGCCGGACATGACGGCAGGCGAATGTTTCGGCGAGGCTCACCCGCCCCCCTCAAGTCCGCGGTCGGATAAAGCCCAAGCGTATTTTTCTGATGCGCGGGCTGATGTCCTCAAAGGACTCTGGCTGGTCAGGGGAGCCATCGCGCCGACACAGACGGGCATGTTCATAAGCGCCGACGCGCTGCCGCTTCTGAAAAAAGCGGTGACTCTCGCCCCGCGGAGCCCTGTGGCGCGTCTGGCGCTTGCCGAAGCCCAGGTGCAGCAAGGGTTGCCCGAGCAATGCGTGCATTCGTGCAGCGAGGCCCTGCGTCTGAAACCGGACTTGTACCGTGCCCGCTATGTCCGCGCTCTGGCCCACATGCGCCTGCGCCAGTTTGCCTTGGCCGAGGGAGATCTTAACGCCCTCATGGCCGCAGGCATTTCGACGGAGGGGACGGAAATGGCCGGCTGTTTGCGGACACGGGGGGCGGTGCGGCTCTTGCGCGGCGACTACAGGGGAATGTGCGAGGATTTCATCGCGGCCTGCGGCCTTGGAGACTGCGAGGGGTTTGCCGAAGCCCGCGGCCAGGGTCATTGTCTCGGCCCGGAGAGAGAACGGTGACCCGGCGCGTCATTCTCAAGGTATATGGGCAGATCCGGCCTGTTTCGGACGATTTTTATGCGGCTCTGGACAATATCTGCGCAGGCGCGATTGCCGACAGCCCGGATGAGCCGGTTCTCCAGCGTGAAGGAGAAATGGCCCGGATCAGTTTTGAAGGGGTGTATTTTCCCGTGGAAGAAATCCTGAAAACGCTTGGGCTGCATCTCGGTCCGGAGCATAAGGGCGGCCTGGACGTACTGGACATTGAAGGCTGGCGTCTGACCCGCCATGTTGTTGACGGCGGTCTGCGTACGAACAGCGCCGGCCTGAACAGCGTGCTGGACTACGCCGGCCTGTAATAAGGATTCGTAACGAGGAATATTTTCAGGCGAAATCTCATAAATATTCGTTATTTCGATATGTTATAATTTTTTGTCCGATTGATCCGAAAATTTCGGAGAAAAATCTTTACTTTCGCGCCACGAACAGGTAGGTGTTTTGCCTGTGTGACGATTGTGCGACATTCCGGCACTGCCGAACGGACATTTTTGCCTTGGGCGGACGGCATGAAGATGCGGACGAAAAAGGATATCCATCCCGGAAAAAAGGAAAAAAGGATGGACGCGCGGGCTGAAATCGGCTGTTGTGGCCTGATTTTTGCGCGCACACACACGTCAACACCGCCGGATACCGCGTCTTTCGTCAGGAACAGCGCAGTTTTTCCATTTCAGAGCGGCTCTGTTTCCTTCGGGAGACAGGGCCGTTTCGTCATTTTCGCCGCCAGCCTGAAAGGCATGCCCCTGTCAGTCACTTGCGGCCTTTTTTCTTGCCCTTTACCCATCACTACCAAGGAGGCCCCATGAAAACATCAGGTGAATATCCCGGAAACGCCCCGCGTGAACAGGCGGCCCTTTTTTTCGGCGCCTGCTTCCTGATTCTGGCCCTGGGCCTACCCCTGCGGGCCGACGCGAACGACGCGGACAACAGGGAAAAGGAAGTCTGGAACGTGGCCCCTTCTTCCCCCCGCGCCCTGTCATCCGTCCTGCTGGATCAAATCGCCTCCTTTTTCGGCGTTCCCGCGCCCG
>JAISLI010000037.1 GCA_031291035.1 Desulfovibrio sp. | reverse complement strand
CCATTCCGAACTCGGCAGTTAAGCTCTTCATCGCCGATGATACTGCAAACTTCTTGCGGGAAAGTAGGCCGCTGCCAAATCTTTGAAAGCCCCCCCAATCAAGGGGGCTTTTTTTTGGGGAAATCGGCTGCTGATGACAACTATGGAATTTTTTTTTATAATTTTTCAGTGTACTGTATGCAGGCGGAAAAACCATGCCGGATGGCGTATCTCTGAAATGTTCGGGCTGTAAACACAGGGAAGCGGATGGGAAACAAAAAAATCTGGGCAAGCCTGCATCCGTTTTTTGAGCAAGGCGCCGTCCTGGGACGCAGGGAAGCCAACCGGCGATTTCTCGCCGCCCTGATTGACGCCGAATTTTTTGGGGAGTATCACTTTTTTCTGTCCCACCCCGATGACTGCGCCCGGCTTCAGGAAGAGCTGGGCGATGTTTACCCCGGCCTTATGAAAGAAGGGCGCTTCACACTGGCGCTGCAACGGAACTTTGCGGAAGCGCTGCAACGGTATGGGTATTATTGTTTGCATTTATCCGATCCCGTTCTTTTTTTTACAGCCGCCATTTGTCTGCGCAATGTTTTCAGCCGCCGCGTGTTTCCCGTCACCGCCCCGACGCACTCCCTGAGCTACGCCGATTACGGCGAGAATTTCCTGAATCATTTGTGGGGCGGGGTTACCGCGCGCGATGCGGTTGTCGGCACATCAGCCTGCGGCTGTCAGGTCATGCGGTCGTACTACAGCCGCCTGCGTCAGGCCTATGGCCTGGACGAGAAAAACTTTAACGCGCCTTCCGTAAGACACATTCCCCTGGGGGTGGATCCGCGGCTTATGCCTTCTCCGGATGAAAAGGATTCCCTGGGCGGGCAGTGCCGCCGCCGCTACAATTTGGGGGACGGAACCGTATTTTTGGTGTTTGCGCGCATTTCCCACCAGTCGAAAATGGATCTGCTGCCGCTTCTGCGCGCCTGCAAGCGCGCGGAAGAAGCCGGTTTGAGGCCGGAGAGCTACTGTCTGGCGCTGGCCGGATGGATTGATGAAAACGACGATTTCGAGAAGGACATACTGAGACTGGCCGCCAATCTCGGCGTATGCTGCCGCCTGATTCCCCGGCCCGACGCCGCCGCCCGCAAGGCCCTGTATGCCGCAGCGGACATTTTTCTCTCACCATCGGACAATCTGCAGGAAACATTCGGGCTGACTCTCCTGGAGGCCGGGCTTTCTTCCCTGCCGGTTGTGGCGTCAAGTTTTGACGGATACAGGGATCTGGTGGACGACGGAGAAAACGGCATTCTTGTGTCTGTGGTCGGCCCGGCAAAAACACGGGACACAGACTGTCTTGCCCGCATCGTTCCGGCGGCGGAATACCATCTTCTGCTGGCCCAGCAATGCGCAGTGGATGTCCGGGCTTTCGGGGAGGCCATGTACCGTCTTGCCGCCGACTCCGCGCTGCGGCTGAAGATGGGGCGCGCGGGCCGACGGCGCGTCCTTGCCGGATATACCTGGCGGCATATTGTGGACCGTTATCTGGCCTTGTGGGCCGAGCTGAATGAAACTCCCTGCGGCCTGCCCGACGAGATTGCGGCGCGTCCCCACAGTGCCACGCGTCATCCCGCGTATCCTTCGTATATGGATATTTTCAGCGGCTATTACACAGCGCAGGTTGACGCGCCCGTCATTCAGGATAAAAGACTTGTCTGGAGCAAGGCCGGCAGGGCGGTTTACCGCCGTGCGGATTTTCCTGTGATATATCGCTTGACAGAGAGGCGCATCAAGCCTGAAACTCTGCATAAAGTTCTTTTTGCGGCAAGGCGGCCGATTACGGTCGCGGCCCTGCGCGGAGTCTGCCGCGATCTTTCGCCGGGCGGCGATACGCCCGAAGATGAGGATTTCGTTCTCTTATGGGCTTTGAAACACGATTTACTGGAATTTTCCGGGTAGTTCCGTTTTTGCGCGCCCGGCAGGCGAGACTTTGCCATGCAGATACTCGTATCGCCATATGAACTGGGCGAGCAATGCCGCGACTGGCGGGCCGGCGGCCTGACTACGGCGCTGGTGCCCACCATGGGCTATTATCATGCCGGCCATGAAGACCTGATGCGGCACGGCAGGGGACTAGCGGACCGTCTTGCCGTCAGTCTTTTTGTAAATCCGGCGCAATTCGGCCCTGCCGAGGATTTGAGCACCTATCCCAGAAATGCGGAACGGGATGCGGCCATTGCCGAAGCCTGCGGAGCGGATGTGCTGTTTATGCCCGGGGCTGAGGCCATGTACGCCCCGGATCACGGCACATGGGTGGATGTTCCGGACATGGCGAAAAGGCTTTGCGGGCAGAGACGCCCCGCGCATTTTCGCGGCGTCTGCACGGTGGTGCTGAAGCTTTTTCTGCTCAGCCGGGCGGATGTGGCTGTTTTTGGAAACAAGGACTGGCAGCAGCAGGCCATCATCCGCCGGATGGCGCGCGATCTCAACCTGCCTGTCCGTATTGAAACGCGCCCTGTCGTGCGCGAGGCCGACGGGCTTGCCTTGTCTTCGCGCAATGTGTATCTCACACCTGAAGAGCGCGCGCAGGCTCCGGAGATATATCGGGGATTGCGCCATGCACAGGCCCTGGCGAGTCGCGGTGAAAAGGATGCGGGAATGTTGCGGGAAGCGGTTCTGAGGCGCTGGGCCGGGCGTTTGTCCTTGGGGCGGCTTGATTACCTTGCCGTGGCGCATCCTGAAACGCTGGAGCCGGTAACCCGAATCGGAGAGCCGTCGCTCATGGCATGCGCCGTGCATCTGGGAAAGGCCCGGCTCATTGACAATATTCTCCTGTACCCGTGACGCCCGTCTTTTCGCGCCGTCCGAAGCAGAAACAAACTAATGGCTGAACTGTCACTGTATTCGAATTTCCGGGGAGGTTTCCGTGCAGAACAAGGGCAAATATTTTTTTACTTCTGAATCCGTTACCGAGGGGCATCCTGACAAAGTGGCCGACCAGATTTCCGATGCGGTGCTGGATACGCTTCTCGTGCAGGACCCTGACGCCCATGTGGCGTGTGAAACTCTCGTGACCACCGGTATGGCTGTTATAGCCGGAGAAATCAGCACCCGCGGCTATGCCGATTTGCCGACCGTCGTGCGTGATACCATCAAAAAAATAGGCTACAACAACTCGGAAATGGGTTTTGACTGGCAGACCTGCGCCGTTATTTCTTCCATTGACCATCAGTCGCCGGACATTGCCCAGGGCGTCGTGCGCGGGAATCCGGAGGACCAGGGGGCGGGGGATCAGGGCATGATGTTTGGTTATGCCTGCAGCGAGACCGCCACGTTAATGCCCGCTCCCATTTATTGGGCGCACCGGCTTTCCCAGCGTCTCGCGGCGGCGCGCAAGGACGGGTTGGTTGACTTTTTCCGCCCTGACGGCAAGACGCAGGTTTCTTTTGAATATCAGGACGGCAAGCCCGTGCGCATCAATAATGTGGTTGTTTCCACCCAGCACAGCGCTTCCGCCAGTCAGGAAGACGTGGCGGCGGCGGTAAAGCAGCACGTTATCCGGCCGGTGCTGGCCCCTTCCGGCTATTTTGACGAAAAAGACTGTGAAATCTTCATCAACACCACAGGACGTTTTGTGGTTGGCGGGCCTATGGGAGACTGCGGCCTCACCGGCCGCAAAATTATTCAGGACACCTATGGAGGCAGCGGGCACCACGGGGGCGGCGCTTTCTCCGGCAAAGATCCTTCCAAGGTGGACCGTTCCGGAGCGTACATGGGGCGTTACATAGCCAAAAATGTGGTGGCGTCCGGCCTTGCGCCGGTATGCGAAGTGCAGATCGCCTATTGCATAGGCGTTGCGCAGCCGGTGAGCGTGCTGGTTTCCTCACAGGGAACATCCGAAATTCCGGATGAAACATTGACGCGCGCTGTGCGGGAAGTCTTTGACCTGCGCCCCTATTTTATCAGTAAACGCCTTGCCCTAAAGCGCCCTGTTTATCAAAAAACCTCTGTTTACGGACATTTCGGCAGAGAGTTGCCCGAATTTACCTGGGAGAGCACGGACGCGGCAGCCGATTTGCTCACGGCGGCCAAGGCATAAACCCGTCTTTTTTATGCCGGCGCGCGATGCCGGCGCAAAAAGGCGGGCAAGCGGAGAATCGCAATGTCCGGCAACACTTTCGGGCGGCTTTTGCGTCTGACAAGCTTTGGCGAATCCCATGGTCCCGGCGTGGGCGGCGTG
The DNA here is from genome assembly GCA_031291035.1 of Desulfovibrio sp. Classification (GTDB taxonomy): domain Bacteria; phylum Desulfobacterota; class Desulfovibrionia; order Desulfovibrionales; family Desulfovibrionaceae; genus Desulfovibrio. The sequence goes on along the minus strand of JAISLI010000037.1, from coordinate 29,235 downwards.
CTTGACGGATGCCCGGCGGGGCTTGAGCTTTCAGAGGCCGACATTCAGGCGGATCTTGATTTGCGAAAGCCCGGGCGTGGGCCGGCCTCGACAGGCCGCAAAGAGGCCGACAGCGTGCGCCTGCTCTCCGGAATCTTTGAGGGGGTGACTACGGGGACGCCCATTGCGTTTTATGTGGCCAATGAAGATCAGCGCCCGCGCGATTACGCCGGGCTGGCGGACGCATTCCGGCCCGGCCATGCGGACTGGGCGTATTTCCAAAAATTTTGCGGCATTCGTGACTATCGCGGCGGCGGCAGGGCGTCCGGCCGTGAAACCGTAGCGCGCGTCGCGGCGGGGGCGGTCGCCAAAAAAATTTTGCGCCGGCGCAATGTCGTCATTCATGCTGGTTGCGTGGAATTTGGCGGCATAGCCGCCTCGCCGGAGGAGACGGAGCTGGCGGAGGCCTTCGCCTGGCCCTATTTCGCGCCTTCGGAGAGAACGGCCGCCCTGTGGGACGCCCGCGTGGAAGAAGCCCGGGCGGCCGGCGACACGCTGGGCGGCATTGTCGCCATTGCGGCCAGGAATGTGCCCGCCGGCCTGGGGGAACCCGTATTTGACAAACTTGAGGCCGTGCTGGCTCACGCGCTTATGAGCGTCGGCGCGGTGAAGGGCGTTGAGGTCGGGGAGGGTTTCGCGGCGGCCCGCCTTACCGGCTCGCAGAACAACGATCCGCTTTTGCCGGGAGGGGGCTTCGCCTCAAATCACGCCGGCGGGACACTGGGCGGCATTTCCAGCGGCCAGGACATTATATTGCGCGCGGCCGTCAAGCCCATAGCTTCAATCGCCCGGAAACAGCGCACCGTGGACACGCGCGGCCGTCCGAGGGAAATCCTGATCGGCGGACGCCATGATCTTTCCGCCATTCCCCGGATTGTTCCCGTCCTGTCCGCCATGACGGCTCTTGTCCTGGCCGACGCGTTGCTGTTGCAAAGGCGCATGGAACCAGTCTGACATGAACAGGATGCCGCAAAGCGGCAACGCCGGGCAGGCCCCTGAACCCCGGCAGCCTGACGAACAGGAGGTGGAACTGGCCGGCACGCTGGATCGGCTTCTTTTTCACAATGAGGAAAACGGCTACACTGTTCTGCGTCTGAACCCCGTCCTTCCGGAATCCGCGCGGCAGGACGGCAAACGCCCCATGTTCGCGCCTGACGCCGTGACCTGCGTCGGTTGCATGTTAAATCCCCGGCAGGGCGTACAGCTCAGGCTGAAAGGACGCTGGGTGAACAATCACCGCTACGGGCGGCAGCTTGCCTTTGCCGCCGCCGAGGAGATTCTGCCCGCCACTGTCGAGGGCATCCGTCTCTATCTGGGCTCAGGGCTGATCAGCGGCGTGGGGGAGGGGATGGCCGGGCGCATCGTCAAACGTTTCGGCGAGGACAGCCTTCGTGTTCTGGACGAGGAACCTGAAGCGCTGCTCAAGGTGCGCGGCATCGGCAAAAAAACCCTTGAGCGCATCCGGAAAAGCTGGGCGGAGCACAGGGGAATGCGCGATTTGCTGTTGTTCCTTCAGCCGCACGGCATTACCCCGGCCTATGCCCTTCGAGTTTACAGGGCATACGGCGCGCACGCGCTGGAAATCGTGCGGGAAAACCCCTATCGCCTGGCCATGGATATTCGCGGCATCGGTTTTGTGACGGCGGACGCCGCCGCCCGCAAACTCGGCTTTGGGCAGGAACATCCGTTGCGCATTCAGGCCGGCGCGCTGTATGTCCTGCAGAAGTACATGGACGAGGGCAACGTGTATGTGCCGGAAGCCGACCTGAGCGAGGCTGTCCGCGCGCAGCTTGACGTCGGGGCGGATATGGTCGCCGGCTCAATCGACTCCCTGGCCCGTGAAGAGAGAATCGTCCGCGAGGAAATGGAGGGGGAGACAGGTATTTATCTGAGCCGTTACCATCACTGTGAAACCGGAACAGCCCATTATTTGCGGCGATTGCTTCATTCCCCCCGGTCCGTGGCCTTTGCCGATCCCCAGGCGGCGGCGGACAAGGCGGCCTCGGAGATTCCCATCACCCTCGCTCCGGAGCAGTTGAACGCGCTGCGCGCGGTCACGCGCAGCAAGGTTCTGGTGTTGACGGGCGGTCCCGGCACAGGCAAGACCACGGTCATCAACGCCGTCATCCGTCTCTTCCGCGAAAATCGCGCCCGTATACTGCTGGGCGCTCCAACGGGCCGCGCCGCAAAGCGTATGACCGAAGCCTGCGCCCATGAGGCGCGCACCTTGCACCGCCTGCTGGAATACAGCCCCAGAGAAGACGGCTTTGCCCGCAATGAGGACAGGCCGCTGGCCTGCGGGCTTCTTGTGGTGGACGAATCCTCCATGATGGACTGTCTGCTGTTTTATCATCTGCTCAAGGCCGTTCCTTTGGGAGCGTCTCTTGTTCTGGTGGGGGATGTGCACCAGTTGCCCTCGGTGGGGCCGGGCAACGTCCTGGCGGATGTCATAAAAGCGGGTGTGGTGCCGGTGGTCGAACTGACGGAAATTTTTCGCCAGGCCTCTGAAAGCGAAATCGTCTGCAATGCGCATCTCATCAACCGGGGTGTAGTGCCTCCGTTGGAGTCAAACAAAAACCGGCTGTCGGATTTTTATTTCATACATCAGCATGATCCGGAAAAAGCGGCCGGGGTCATGGTGGATCTGGTGCGCAGCCATATCCCCCGCCGTTTCGGGCTGAACCCTGTTGACGACATTCAGGTTCTGACGCCAATGCACAAGGGCGCCGTGGGGGCGGGACGCATGAACGCGCTTTTGCAGGAGGCGCTCAACCCCAACGGATTTGAGGTGCGGCGGGGCGACAGAATATTTCGCCTGCACGACAAGGTCATGCAACTGCGCAACAATTACGACAAGGACGTTTTCAACGGCGACATGGGGCGCATCGCCTTTATTGATCCCCAGGAGCGCGTCCTGAGCGTTACTTTTGACGACCGTCCCGTCCCGTACGAATTTTCCGAGCTGGACGAACTCGTGCCGGCCTATGCCATCTCCATTCACAAATCCCAGGGGTCGGAATACGAGGCTGTGGTCATTCCCGTCATGATGCAGCACTATGTGATGCTGCAGCGCAATTTGATCTATACGGGCGTTACGCGCGGCAAAAAGCTTGTCATTCTGGTGGGGGAGGCCAGAGCGCTCCAGATGGCCGTCAGGAACAATAAAATCCGTCGCCGGTATACGCGGCTGGCCGCGCGGCTGGCCCCGCCCGCGCTTCCCGGTGTTCGCCGGGTTACGCGGCAGGATTGACGCGGAATGCCCGGCAAACTGAAATCAGCTACGGGATACCGTACAAATGCAACGGAGAAAACGCTATGCCCACCACAACTTTTGATACCCTTGGATACCGCTTAACCGCGAATATCACCAAATGGATTGCCGGTATGCTGGTCGCTCAGGCGACCGTCATTGCCGCCTTGGTCAAATTGCTGTAGGACATGCGAAAACCTGCAGAGTCGAAAATTCCGAAAAAATCTTTACTTTCGCGCCGCGAACAGGTAGGTATTTCGTCCGGATAACGCGCCTTTCGCCAAGAACGGCGCGGTTTTGTCATTTCAGAGCGGCTCTGTTTCTTCGGGAGACAGGGCCGTTTCGTCATTTTCGCCGTAGGCCTGAAAGACATGCCCCTGTCAGTCACTTGCGGCCTTTTTTCTTGCCTTCTGCCCGTCACCCTCTACCCGTCACTCAGGAGGCCCCATGAAGACATCACGTGAATATCCCGGAAACGCCCCGCGTAAACAGGCGACCTTTTTTCGGCGTCTGCTTCCTGATTCTGGCCCTGGGCCTGCATCAGGACGGTATGGCGCAGGATCGCGCCCTGTCTTGGGGCGTCGGCTTTCTCAACTCCTCCGCCGAATCCCTGCTGTCCGGCTCCCGTCATGAGCTTGTGGACCGGGAAAACCGGATCATCCTGGAATACCGGGCCAAAGACGCCTATCGCATCGAGTACCTGGGACCGGCGGGGCAAAACTACGGCAGAACCTGAACGGGCAGACCCGGAGCCAGCCGCACCTGTCCCTCAATGACAACATTGTCGCCTTCGTCCACGTCGCCTTCAATCACGCTTTTGTCCCCATACTCGAAAAGCGTGGTCACCTTGCGGTATGCGGCCTTGTTGTCCTTGTCCACCACATAGACGTAAGCCTCCTCCCTGCCGGCCTGCACGGCCCGGCTCGGCACGATAAGGGCGTTTACGGCAATGCCGAGGGGGAGTTCCACCTGGACAAACTGTCCGGGCCACAAGCGCCGGTTCCGATTGTCGAAATTGGCGCGCAGACGGATAGTGCCGGTGCGGGTGTCCACAGTATTGTCAATCAGCGTCAGCACGCCGCTTTCGGCAGCGCCGCCCGCGGGCGTGGCGTTGACCTTTATCGGGCCTTCGCGCATGCGCTCCTGAATGAGGGGAAGACGCGCTTCCGGCACGGAAAAAAGCACATAAATGGGCGACAGGGTATCAATGGTGACTATGGGCGTGGCGTCGGTATTTTTTACCATGTTGCCCTTGTCCACATTGAGGGCTCCCACCCTTCCGTCAATGGGCGCGGCAATGGTACAGTAGGAAAGGTCAAGTTCCGCGCTTTCCACGGATGCCTTGCCAGACTGCACGGTGGCCCTCAGCGCCGCCACATCGGTGATGGTCCTGTCATAGGCCTCCCGGCTTACATAGCCGCCGCCCGCAAGTTGGCTGTAGCGGCGCATGTCGTCCTCGGCCTTGTTCAACTGCGCCTGATCCTTGGCAAGGGCGCCGCGACGCTCGCGAAGCACCGCTTCAAAGGGGCGCGGGTCAATGGTGATGAGCGGCTGCCCCTCGGTAACATCCTGGCCTTCCCTGAAATATATCTGCTGAATTTCTCCTGTGACGCGGGGTTTGATCTCCACCGTGGCGGAAGCCTTGACGTTGCCCACGGCGTACAGCAGTCGCGGCACGTCGGCCCGCCGGACGGCCGCGGCGCGCACCGGAGCCGGAGGCGCGCCGGCCTTGTCGTCGCCCGGTCCTGAACAGGAGACAAGAAGCGGCGGCAGCAACACGAAAAGCAAAGTAAGGCGCGGCAAAACGTACATGACACTCCACACGCGGGTTTGCGACGGCGAGGACGCGGGGGCTGCCGTCGGGAAAAAGCTACAAAAATCTTGCATTTTTTTCGCTTGTATATCACTTCTATCTGTCCGGCAAGCTCCGGGATAACGATTGAATTGAGTATCAGGTCGTCAACAACCATGGCATATTGTTGCGTATCGCGCATGGTTTCCGCGTCGCCCGGGCGGTTCGGAAAAAACACGGCGGGCGCGGCCGAAGGAGGGAAAAGGCAGTGACAAAAAACCGTGCATTGCAGCAGTGGCGGGTAGAGGATTCCATCGAGCTGTACGGCGTGCGCAACTGGGGGGCCGGATATTTTACGATTTCCGAGGCGGGCGAGGTGGTCATCTGTCCGCAGGGCCCCAAAGGGCCGCAGATACCCATTTCGGAGATCATTGCCGGCCTGCACGAACGCGGTTACGACATGCCGGTGCTTTTGCGCGTGGAAAACATTCTGGACGCGCGCATTGCCAACATCCACGAATCGTTCCGCAAGGCCATCAAAAGCCTGTCATACAAAGGGGCTTTTCGCGGGGTGTTCCCCATCAAGGTCAACCAGCAGCAACAGGTGGTGGAAAAAATAGCCCACTTCGGAGCGCAATACCACCACGGCTTCGAGGTGGGTTCAAAGGCGGAGCTCATTGCCGCTGTTTCCCTGTTGCGCGATCCGGAGGCCTGCCTCATCTGCAACGGCTACAAGGACAAGGAATTTATTGACCTCGGACTTCAGGCCCTGCGGCTCGGCTGCAATCTCTTTTTTGTTCTGGAAATGCCGGGAGAACTTGATCTGCTGCTGGAGCGCAGCAAGGCCCTTGATGTACGGCCCAATATCGGCGTGCGCGCCAAGCTCGCCGTCAAGGCGGGCGGGCACTGGACGGACTCCGGCGGAGAGCGCTCCACCTTCGGCCTTTCTCCGGCACAGATAGTGGACGTGATGGACAGGCTCAAATCCTGCGGCATGCTGGATTGTTTTCGCCTGCTGCACCATCATCTGGGATCGCAGGTGCCCAATATACGCGACATACGCACGGGCGTGATGGAAAGCGCCAGACTTTACGTGGGCCTTGCGCAGGAAGGCGCGCCCATGGGTTTTCTGGATCTCGGCGGAGGGCTTGCCGTGGATTACGACGGCTCGCACACCAACTATATTTCCTCGCGCAACTACACGCTGGACGAATACTGCGCCGATGTGGTGGAAACCATCATGAGCATTCTGGACGAGCAACAGGTGCCACATCCCAATATCATCACGGAATCCGGCCGCGCCACGGTGGCCTATCACTCGGTGCTGCTGTTCAACATTCTGGATGTGAGCATGGTGGAGGAAGTGCAGCTGCCGGATACCCTGCCCGCGGATACGCCGGAACCGGTGCGCAATCTGCATGAGGTCCTTTCCGGCATATCCCTGCGCAATCTGCAGGAATGCTACAATGACGCCATCTATTACCGGGACGAAATGCGCCAGCTTTTTTTCACCGGCCGCGTCACGCTACGGCAGCGCACACTGGCGGAGCGTTTTTTCTGGGCCATTATCATACGCATAGCCCGGGAAAAGACCAAGCTGAAAAATGTTCCGCGCGATCTGGAAGACATAGATGTGAGTCTGGCGGATATCTACTATGGCAACTTCAGCGTCTTCCAGTCCCTGCCGGATTCCTGGGCCATAGATCAGCTTTTTCCCATCATGCCGGTACACCGGCTCAAGGAATTCCCCTCGCGCCAGGGCATTATCTCGGACATCACCTGCGACTCCGACGGCCGCATCGTCCACTTCATTGACCCGCAGGGCATGAAGCCCACCCTTGACCTGCACCCGCTACGCGAGGGAGAGGAATATTACCTCGGCGCGTTTCTCGTGGGGGCCTACCAGGAAACCTTGGGAGATCTGCACAACCTCATGGGGGACACCAATGTGGTTTCCATCCGCGCCGCCGAAGACGGGACATACGAATACGTGGGGGAAATTCGCGGGGATACGGTTGCGGACATTCTTTCTTATGTCGAGTACGAGCCGCGCCGCCTTCTTGAGGATCTGCGCGTCACGGCGGAAAAGGCCGTAAAGAGCGGGCGCATTTCACCCAGTGAACGCTTTGCCATCATGCAGGCATTTGAAGACGGGCTGCGTGGATATACCTATTTTGAAAGATAGCCCGTTGTCACGCGCTGTCGTCCCCGCAACACGCTCAGTGCCCGACGGCTTCCGCGAACCGGCTGCCGCGATCCCGGAACTTGTTCTGAATCATCAGGGGCAGGGCGTCCGTTTCGTCCGGGTTATATTCAAACATGACAGCCGTGCCGAAGCAGGAAAAATACTTGCTGCCGTCAGGGTGGAAGGCCACATTTTCATTGTAGCCTATGATGGCCTGCGCGCCCTTGCTCATGGCCCGGCTGGCCATGCCGAAAAAGGCTTCCTCCGAGTCAAAGCCCCGGCAGCAGACTAGCCCCAGCATCTTGACAATGCGCCGCCCCTTTACCCGATGGGTTGTAACCACAGGAAAGCGGCCCGTCAGAAAAATTTCCCTGGCTTTGGCCATGGTGTCGGAATCCAGAGTTTTCTCCGCCTTGCGGGTTTTTTTCTCGTTGCCGCCCAAAAGAAAGAACATGGCAAACCTCCGCTGTCGAAATTTGAAGATACTTTTTCTTCACCTTTACCCATGCAAATGGTTTGCCAAAAATGTATTTTCTTATAGTTCGGTGATGTTGGATAAAAAACTCTTCCGGCCGCGGTCAGTCTCCTGACGCTTTCCCCGTTGATCCGTTGAGCGTCCTGACCTTTCCGCTTCCTCCAAATTCACGATGTTTGTGGCCACACGTTCCAGAAATACCAGGTCGTGTTCCACCAGCAGCATGCTCGGCCGATGTTCCAGAATTAGGTTTTCAATCTGCATGCGCGAGATCACGTCGATGTAGTTCAAAGGCTCGTCCCAGACGTAGAGATGCGCTTCTTCGCAGAGGCTTGCGGCCAGAAGCGCCTTTTTTTTCTGTCCGGCGCTGTAGTCGCCCATATCCGTGTCGAACTGCTTCCGCTCAAAACCGAACCGATGCAGCGCGGCCCGGAACAGGCTTTCATCAATCCCTCGTCCGGCGGCGAAGTCCTTCAGGTTCCCGCGCAAAAACGATGCGTCTTGCGGGACATAAGAAATGCGCAAGGCTTTCGGCAGATACAGATCGCCCTGAAATCCGCTGTGCCGGCCGGCCAGCAATTTCAGCAGGGTGGATTTGCCGCTGCCGTTTTTACCGCGCAGCGCCAGCCGTTCTCCGCTCATGAGGCTGAGGGAGATGTCCCGCAGCACGGCAATGTCGCCATATCCCGCGGAAATTCCGCTGCACCCGGCCAGACGCCTGCTGTGAAAAGGAAGAGGCCGCATGGAAAGCGGGGCCCCGTTTTCCAGATTACGCAAAAGCCGTGTTTTTTCTTCCACCGCCCTGTTGCGTCTGGCTTCCACGGATTTTGCCCGCTGCATCATCTTTGCGGCTTTATGGCCGATAAAGCCGCGATCTACCGGCCCATTGCCGTATTTGCCTTTTTCGGCGGATTGAGACCAGCCGGCGCTACGTCTCGCGCTTTGCTCCAGGCGCGCTATGTTTTTTTTCAGTCTGTCGTTGTCCGCCAGTTCTTGCTGATCCCCCCGTTCCCGGTTCATCCGCCAGGAGCTGAAATTGCCCCGCTGCAACTCAATGCCGGCCCTGTTGATGGACAGCACATGGTCAATACAACTGTCGAGCAGACCGCGGTCATGGGAAACCAGGATAAAGCCCCTTTTGGCCCGCAGATACTTGCCCACGACCTGCCTTGCCCGGGCATCCAGGTGGTTGGTCGGCTCGTCGATGAGCGGAAAGGCATTTGCCCGCAGAAACAACGCGGCCAGCAGGAGTTTTGTGGCTTCTCCGCCGCTCAGGGTATTGAACGGGCGCTCAAGCACTTCCGGTAACAGTTCCAGCAGTGAGGCTTCGCGTTCCAGGCGCCATTCCTCCAGATTCCCGCAGATACCCAAGGCGACGGAAAATCCGCTTTGGTCCGCGTCAGCCACGGCAAAGGGGAAATACTCCATTGCGACCGGCGCGTGGATGGCGCCGCTGAAAGGGTATTCGCCGAGCAGCAGCTTGAGAAAGGTGGTTTTGCCGCGTCCGTTGCGGCCGATGATCCCCAGCTTCCAATTGGTGTCAAGTTGCAGGGAAACGTCATCAAAGATTGTCTGTCCGCCGTCATGGGCAAAACAGAGATTGGAAATATTGATCAAAGCCATACGAAGAGCCTCCACCCGTCCGGTTCCCTGTCTTCAGGGAAGCATACAAAAAAAGACCGCCGGAAATTTCCTTCCCCAGTCTTCGCATGCGCACCGCAACGCCACAAAGGGCGACGAGCGTCAGCCCCGGAATCAGGTAAAACGAAATTCCCGCGTGCCGGAGAACGGTCAGGGGCGCATGCCGCCTGCCTTTCTCACGGCTCAACACACCGCCCAGCCAAGCATTAGCGGGAATATTTCATTTGATTCCTGTCCTGTTGAGGTTTTTGAATGTACGACCCGGATATTTTTAGGACGGAACTCCGCCCGCGTCAAGGAGGCGGCGGACCTGACGACCGAAATCAACCGTTTTTACCGGCGTCGGGTTGTCCGTAAAAAATGAAGGCCCCTTTACCGCGCCGCCGTTCAGTTTGCCGTTTTCCGGCTGTTCACCAGAGCTTCACGCCGTTCCCGCGCCAAGGCCCGCATGTCGGCCACACGGTCGCTTTCATCCATGATTTCGCTGCCCAGAATTTCTTCCAGCACATCCTCCAGGCTTACCACTCCGGCAAGGCCGCCATATTCGTCCAGTACGGCGAAAAGATGCGCTCTGGCCTTGAGCAGACTGTCGAGGAGTATATTGAGCGTCTGCGTTTCCAGAACAAAATGAATCGGCCGCATGATTTTGGAGAGCCTGGCGTCAGTCTGGCCGCTGTTGAAACAGCGGGCAAGGGTGCGGCGTTCCACAACGCCGAGCAGATCCTCATTGTTTTCACCGTGTACGGGGATACGGCTGAAGTGCCAGATGCGCGGGTCATTGTAGGCGTCAGTTACTGTGGCGTCATCCGGCAAGGAGAAAACGACGGTGCGCGGAGTCATGATTTCATGTACGCGCTTTTGGTCCAGGGCGAGAACATTGCGGATAAACCGTTCTTCATAAGGCTTGATCTGACCGGATTGACGCGAGAGGCTGGTAAGGGCGCGTATGTCGTCTTCGGAAATGCTGGGCCCGTGGGCGGGCGGAGAAATAAGCCTTGTCAGCCTGCCGCTCAGCCAGATAAGTGGCGAGAGGATTTTCACGGCGGCAAAGAGTGGGCGGGCCAGAAATGCCGCCAGCGGGACGGGGTGGGCGACACCCAGCGTTTTCGGCACTATTTCTCCCAAAATCAGAATAAGCAGGGTAAAGGCAAGCGCGAAAAGCGGCATGTACGTGTTGTCGAACACCGCCACAAAGGCGCCGCCGGCCGCGGCGGCTCCAATGGTGTTGGCGGCGGTGTTCAACGTGAGTATGGCGGCGATGGGCTTGTCTATGTTGTTGCGCAACGTGTACAGTATTTCGCCGGTTTTTTGACCGGCCCGGCGCATCCGCTCTATCGCGGACCAGGACAGGGCGTACAGGGCCGCCTCTGTAAGGGAACAGATGAATGACACCGCAACGGCAAGACAGACGGCCAGTACAAGAGTGGGCATGGGAAAGTCGAAACGTCCAGTGGCGCGGTGCCTTGCCGCGCCGTGACACCACACGGTTAAAGTATGCAATAATTTAAAATGAAAGGCAAAAATTGTCAATGAGTTGTGTGGACAGCCGGCACAATTTTGTTGCTTTTCACGGGATTATGCGTTATCAGGAAACAACCCCGATAAGGAGGAGATCATGGATGCTGTCATGCTGTCGCGGCTGCAATTCGCTGTAACTGTCTTTTTTCATTTCATTTTTGTGCCGCTCACACTGGGCCTTTCCGTTCTTCTGGCCTGGATGGAGACCAGATATGTGAAAACAGGCGATGAAATCTGGAAAAAGCACGTTAAATTCTGGGGCAAGCTCTTTGTCATCAATTTTACTCTGGGCGTGGTGACAGGCATTACCCTGGAATTTCAGTTCGGCACGAACTGGTCGCGTTATTCCGAGTATGTGGGGGATATTTTCGGTTCCCTGCTCGCCATTGAGGCCACGCTTGCTTTCTTTCTGGAATCCACCTTTCTGGCGGTCTGGCATTTCGGCTGGAACAGGCTGGGCAAGAAAGCGCATCTGCTGAGTATCTGGCTTGTGGCCATAGCAAGCAACCTTTCCGCGCTCTGGATCATTCTGGCCAACGGTTTCATGCAGCGTCCTGTGGGATATGTGATTAATGAAAGCGCAAAACGGGTCGAGCTTGCCAGCTTCCGGGCCGTTCTTTCCAATGACTACGCGTGGGGCATGTACGGGCACACCCTGGCGGGCTCCTGGACTTTGGCGGGATTTTTTGTTTTGGGGGTCTCCGCCTGGCATCTGCTGCGCGGCGGCAAAACGGATTTTTTTCGCCGTTCCTTTGCTCTGGCCGCTCCCTTCACGCTGGTCATGGTTTTTATACTCTGCCTGACAGGCCATGAACAGGGTAAAATTGTGGCCGAGTATCAGCCGACGAAGTTCGCGGCCATGGAATCCCATTGGGAGACGGCCAAAAATGCGCCCTTCTACCTGCTGGCCGTTCCCGATGCCGATGAAGAGCGCAATAGTGTGGAGGCCATCGGCATCCCCGGCATGACGAGTTGGCTCGCCTACCAGGATACTGACGCCGAGGTCAAGGGACTCAAGGATTTTCCGGAGAAGGATCGCCCGCCGGTAGCGCCTGTTTTCTGGTCCTTCAGGCTCATGGTGGCCCTTGGCGGTCTTTTCGCTCTGCTTGCCGTTGCGGCCGTGATTCAGCGCGGGCGTGAAAGGCCCTGTTCCCGTCTGTTGAAAGCCCTGGTCTGGAATATCCCGCTGCCGTATGTTTGTCTGGCGCTGGGCTGGACTGTGGCCGAAGTGGGGCGTCAGCCGTGGATCGTCTTTGGTCTGATGCGCACTTCCGACGCGGTCTCTCCCGTGCCGCCGGGGGACATAGCGATTTCTCTTGTCGCCTTTGCCGTGGTATATACGGTTCTGGGCGTTCTGGACATATATCTGCTGCGCAAATACGCGGTTCAGGGCCCCGAGGCGTAAAATCCGCACTGTATAAAGTGCAGGGGAGAAACAGACATGTTGGAAACCATCTGGTTTGTACTTTGGGCCTTGTTGTGGGCCGTGTATTTTGTTCTGGACGGCTTTGATCTGGGTTTGGGCGCGCTGCTGCCCTTTTTGGCCAAAAATGAAGAAGAACGCAGAATTATGTACAACAGCGCCGGCCCTTTCTGGGACGGCAACGAAGTCTGGCTGATTTCGGCGGGCGGCGTTACCTTTGCGGCTTTCCCCAAGGCCTATGCCGTCATGTTTAGCGCGTTGTACGCGCCGTTGCTGCTGTTGTTGTTCGCCCTGATTTTCCGCGCCGTATCTTTTGAATTTCGCGGCAAGGTTGAAAGCGCCGCGTGGAGGGCGTTCTGGGATGCCGTACATTTTCTGGCGAATTTTATTCCCGCGCTGTTGCTGGGTGTCGCCTTTGCCAATCTGTTCATGGGCATCCCCGTTGACGCGCAGGGGATATATCACGGCAATCTGCTCATGCTTCTCAATCCTTACGGGCTGGCAGGCGGCGTGTTCTTTGTGTGCATGTTCGCGCTTCACGGCGCCCTTTGGCTGGCCATCAAAAGCACAGGCCGGTTGCAGACGCGAGCCGTCGCGACAGCCGCGTTCTGCTGGCCGGTCATGCTGATTCTGCTGGCCGCTTTTCTTGTGCTGACGGCCATCTATACAAAACTCTACGCCAATTATCTGTCCATGCCGGCGCTTTTCGCCCTGCCGTTGCTTGCCCTTGCCGGGCTTGTCGGCCTGCGCGTCATGCTGAACGCGGGCAAGCTCTGGCTTGCCTGGGCGTGCAGCGGGCTTTTTATCATTGGGGTCACCTTTTTCGGCGTCATGGGCATGTTCCCGGGGATGATCATTTCCTCCCTGGACCCGGACGCCACCATTACCGCCTTTAACGGAGCCTCCAGTCAGTTGACGCTGAAGATCATGCTTGGCGTTGCGCTTGTCATGGTGCCGATTGTATTGCTTTACCAGTTCTGGATGTACAGGCTCTTTTCAAAGCCTGTCACCTCGCGGGATTTGCAGGATGAGCATGCGTACTGACATGCTGCGCCGCCGTGAACGGCGCGTCTGAAAAGACGATGCCCCGCGTGCGCGGGGCATCTTTTTGACAGCAAGCGGGCTTTGCCCGCCGTAAGCGAACTGTTTCAGCCGTCACATTTTTTTCTGAGCGTTTCGGCCACGCTCTTGCCAAGCTCGTGGCAGGCCCTGAGCGCCTCGTGGCCGGGAATCCAGTTGCATGCCACAGGGGCGCAGGGCATTTCCATTTTCATGGCGGCCAGATGTTCCTGTAATTGCCTGGGGCCTTCGCCGGACCAGCCGTAGGAGCCGAAAGCTCCGCCGATGCGGTTGAGTGGGCGTAATCCCTTCATATAGGTCAACTGTGCGGCCATAAGGGGCAGGACGGTGTTATTGTGCGTGGGAGAGCCCGCCATCACAGCGCCGCAGTCGGCCAGTTCCGTCACTACGGCGCTGTGATGGTTGTTCTTGACCGACATGAGGCGGACAGGCACGCCGTTTTCCTCCAGGCCGCTGCACACGGCATAGGCCATGTGTTCCGTGGACTTCCACATCGTGTCGTAAAAGACCAAGGCGCGTTTTTGCGGTTTCTGCTCGGCAAGTTTGCGATACATGTCGAGGATAAAGCGCACGCCCCCGGTGCCGCGATGTATAAGCCCATGATCCGGGGCAAGCATGTCAATGTCCAGCTTTTCCAACGCGGGCAGGGTTTTCAGCACTGTGGGAGAGTACGGCAGGACGATGTTGTAAAAATATTCCTTGATGCGCTTTACGAATTCGCCCTCATCGTCGAACTCATCGGCGAAACGCGCGCTGGAGGCAATATTCTGACCAAAAATATCCTGACTGAGCAACAGCTTGTCTTCAGGAATATAGGAGACCATACTGTCCGGCCAATGCAGCATACGTGTTTCCTGAAAGACGATGTTGCGTTTGCCGATATTGACGGTATCCCCGCTTTTGACAGCCTGCACGGGCCAGTTTTGGGAGGGATGATAGCCCTGCATGGATTTGAGGCCGGCCTGGGAGACAAAAATCTTCTCCGGCCGCACGCGACCGGCGATTTCAGCGAGAGAACCGGCGTGGTCCGGTTCCAGATGATTGCAGACAATGTAGTCCACTTTTTCGGGTTCCAGGGTTTTGGCAAGGCGGCAGAGCAGGGTGCCGGCGCGTCCGGGCGCCACCGTGTCAAAGAGCACGTTTTTCTTGTCTTTGACGAGATAGGCATTGTAAGTGGAACCGTCCGGGGATCTGGAATAGCCGTGGAAGTCTCTGTGGTCATAGTCAACGCAACCGACCCAGAAAATGTCTTTTTTTATTTCAAATGGTTGCATCTGTTTCCTCCATATAAACATAGCTGCCCCGCCGGAAAAGACGGGGCAGGGTGGAACGCGGGTTTGCGATGCCGGCGTCCGCGAACGCGGCAACAATTACTATGGGAACAACCTCTCCGGGTAATGCCGTTGTCTTGTCGGCCTAGCCCGCCGCGCGTCAGGCCGGCTTAAATTGTTCCTTGCCAACGCCGCACACAGGGCATGTCCAGTCGTCCGGCAGCTTGTCAAAGGGCACATCGTCGTTTTCGACCGGATCGTACTCAAAACCGCACACTTGACAGACGTATTTTTCCATGAAGATTTCCTCGTTCGGTTATATACCGGCTTTCCACAGACCGTGCAGGTTGCAGTAGGCGCGCGCGGTGACGGAGGAGGCTTCGAGACAGAATCCGGCCTCCGGAATATCGCCCGGTTTGAGCTGCCGCAGACAACTTTTATTGTCGGCCAGCAACTCTATCCACTCAATGTAATGCTTTTCTTCCATCGGGTGGGTAACGCTTCCCACGCTGACCTTGAAACCGTTGTCGGTTTTTTCGATGACCGGCACATGTTTTTCCCTAGCGGCATCTGTGGCGCCGGCCCGGATGAACGCCATGGGCTGCCCGCAACAGGAGAGATCACCTCCGCCGCCGTGGAGGACTTCCACAATATTGCAGCAACATTCGCATTTATAAATTTCGGTGTATGTTGTCATAGAACCTCCTATTGACTCCTGTTGACGTACACTTCCTGCTGATGACAGTTTGGAGAAATATCCGCGCTTTGTAAAGGATTTTGTTTTTTCCTCGCGCCGAGCACATTGGGCAGCAGGGCGGAGACATTGCCCGTAACAAGATAGTCCGCGACGGATTTGCCGTGCAGTTCCCGCGTGAGCGCCGCGGAGCGCAACAGAAATCCCGCCTGCCCGCCGCCTTCGACATACATCACCGCGCGCACGTCAAGGGGCAGGTGCAGCAGTTGCTGGGCAAAGGCGTAGGCTTCTGTCGGTTCCCGGCAGTGCAGAAAGAGAATGCGCCCCCTTCCGTCTTCAGCCACGGCGGAAATGGAGTAATGCGGCCCGCCCGGAGCCCAGAGAATGCGCCTGTCGGCGGAGATCATGCGGTAGTTCTGAATGACCAGGGTATAACGGTCAATGAGCCGCCGCCAATCGGGGTTGTCCCGCTCGATAATGCCGGCCTCGGGCAGATCGGCGGCATTCGGCCCGGCCACAAAAAATCCGCCGAAACGTCCCGAAATGCGCCCGTTGTTGATGTGTTCGCCCTGTCGCATATAGCCCGTGCTTGTGTAGCCGTCGGGCAGATACATGCTGGCGTTCACGGCCGCTGTGAGGTCGTATTGCTCACCCCAGTCATGGAGGGGCCGGGAGTCGCAGTCGGCCTCGGACCGGGAGCAGAGCACAAAGTCGAAATAAACCGGATCCAGGCGTACGGCGACGAGACGCGCCTTGCTCCCCCTGATTTGAAACTCCCCGAAGTCGAGGCCGGGTTCCAGGTTTTTCCATCCGTTTTCCGGTTCGGACCAGGATTCCGCGTCCCCGGCCGGAGCCACCGTCCGGCAGGCCAGAAACCAGACAAGAGAGGCCAGAAAGACAAGGAGCTTGAGTCTGCGGAAGGAGACGACATTTTTTGTCAGACACATCTTTTGACAGTACGACCTGACAGGACTTTTTGCAAGAGGGTGAAATTTTTGCAAAGTTCCACGGTTTTTGTGGAGGCTGATGTGACCTGCGTGCCCGATTGGCGTAAAAAGAGGGCGGATCGCGCATATCAGGAGATCCCGCGCGGAGAGGCGCGGCGTATGCGCGTCCGGGGGCTTGCCTTTGTCGGAAAAAGGGCATAGCACATTCGTATTGCAGCAGAAATCAGTAAACATTTAAATATCCCGACGTTGTCAATGGGGGCGTCCTGCATGTCATCGGCAAAGTTATTACAACCCCGGACGGCGCTGAAACCGAAGTGTGGATCCACCGGGATATTACCGAACAATGCCGGCAGGACGAACAACTGCAATTGCGTCTTCAGCTCATTACGGCGGTGCTTGACGCGTCCAACGACGCTGTTTTTACCATTGTGGAAGGGCTGGAAAAACCCTTGGCCAACGCACGATTACTCTGACCCGACGTCAAATCCGGCTTGACCGATTTCCGCTCCTGATTTATGTATTATATTTACGCCAGAGCGACCACGGCCACGGCCCGGCAGGCGGAAACCAAGCGGATTGCCCCCTCCCTGAAGGAAGGGGTTGCCGGAATGCCCGGCCCTGCCGGGCGTCAAGCCGCAATCTCCCTGAAGGGAGAGCTTTCAGACCATAAAGGAATTTTTGATGAACTGGGACTGGGATAAACTGCAGGAAAAGCGGCAGAGGCAGCAGGGGGCAAACTCCCGGCCGAAAATTCCCCCAAAGGACGACAAAGACGACGACAGCGGGGAAGGTCAGGAAAAACCGGGCGAAAAACGCACCATATTCCCCGTGGGCGGGGGCGGCGGAGGCAACCCGTTTCAAAATTTTCCTCCCCGTTTTCGCATGCCGGGGCGTTCCTTTTTTTTCATCATTCCGGCCGTATTGCTGCTGTGGCTCCTGTCCGGCATCTACATTGTCAATCCGGACGAGCAGGGTGTTGTCCTGCGTTTCGGCAAATACAACAGGACGGAAGCCCCTGGCCCCCACTACGCCTGGCCGGCGCCCGTCGAGTCCGTATACAAACCGCAAGTCACCCAGGTATTGCGCAGCGAGGTCGGTTTCCGCTCCGTGGGGCAAGCCGCCACGTTCCAGCAGGGACAGGTGCGCACCGTTCCCGAGGAGGCCTCCACGCTCACGGGGGATGAAAATATCGTCAATGTGCAGTTCAGCGTGCAGTACAAGATAAGCGATCCAGTTGCCTATCTTTTTAACGTGAGCGCGCCGACGGCGCTTGTGCGCAACGCGGCCGAGGCGGCCATGCGGGAAGTCATCGGCAACAGCCAGATTGACGCGGCCATCACCGACGGCAAACTGAAAATCCAGAGCGAGGCCACGCAGCTGCTGCAGACAATCCTCAACCGCTATGGTTCCGGCATTCAGGTGCTTGCCGTGCAGTTGCAGGACGTGCATCCTCCGCAGGAGGTCATTGACGCCTTCAAGGATGTGGCCAGCGCCCGTGAGGATAAAAGCCGCATCATCAATGAGGCCGAGGCCTACCGCAACGAACTTCTGCCTAGGGCGCGCGGACAGGCCGCCGCCGCCCGCAACGAAGCGCGGGCGTACAGCACCACGCGCATACAGAACGCCGCGGGCGAGGCGGAACGCTTTGACGCGTTGCGCGTGGAATACGAAAAAGCCGCCGACGTGACAAAAAAACGGCTGTATTATGAAGCAATGGAAGAAGTGCTCTCTCTCTCGCAGGAAAAAGTGCTCATGGACAGCGCCGTGGCGAAACAGGCGCTGCCCCTCCTGACCCTGCCCGGCGCGAAAGCCCCGCCGGCCGGGAAAGACAAATAGGCAGACAACAGTAAACAAGGCGCAGCAATGACAAAAAGTCCCTTTGTCCCGCTTGTCGGTATTCTGATTCTGGCGTTTCTGGCGTTTCAGAGTTTCTTTACCGTACACCAGACACAGAAAGCCATTGTGCTGCAGCTGGGCGAGCCGCTCCCCCGCGTCTATGAACCCGGCCTGCATTTCAAACTTCCCTTCATCCAGAACGTGATTCTTTTCGACGCCCGCGTGCTGGACTATGAGGCCCGTTCACGCGAAGCCTTCACCGTGGACAAAAAGGCCATTGTCCTGGACAATTACGCCCGCTGGCGCGTCATTGACCCTCTGCAGTTCTACCGCACCATGCGCACCATCCCCGGCGCGCAGGCCAGGCTGGACGACGTGGTCTATTCCCAACTCAGAGCTCTCGTGGGCGCTTACACCCTCACGGAAGTGGTTTCCGCCCATCGCGCGGACATCATGAAGGAGGTGACCAACAAGGTTTCGGACCTCATGAAAAATTTCGGCGTTGAAGTGCTTGACGTGCGCATCAAACGCACTGATCTTCCGCCGGAAAACCAGCGCGCCATATTCGGCCGCATGCGCGCGGAACGCGAACGGCAGGCGAAACAATACCGCTCCGAGGGGGAAGAGGAATCCACGCGCATCCGCTCCGACGCCGACCGCCAGCGCGCCGTCATCCTGGCTGAGGCGGCCCGCGACGCACAGATCGAACGCGGCCTGGGAGACGCCAAAGCCGCCTCCGTCTACGCCGAATCCTATAACAAATCGCCGGCCCTTTACGCCTATCTGCGCTGGCTTGAAACCATGCGCAAATCCTTCAGGGAAAACAGCAAAATTGTGCTCTCCAGTGAAACTCCGCTGCTGGAACAACAGTAAAACCGTTCGGCGAGTACGGCAAATACCCGGTTTTTGCACAAACACGCGCTCAGACGGAGAATGAAATGGAATTCAGTTTCTTTCAGATAGTCGCCCAATCCGGGCTTATCGCCAAAGCGGTACTGGCGATCCTGGGATTCATGTCCGTTGTCAGCTGGGGTCTGATGATCCAGAAGTTCATCATGCTCAGCGCCGCCAACAGCAAGGCCCGCGACGGCACCGAGCACTTCGGCAAGGCCGCCAGCCTGCGGGAAGCGGTACAGCTTCTGGGGGCCGATCCGGCATCGCCGTTGTACTATATAGCCCACCAGGGAGTGCAGGAATTCAACCGTTCCAAGGAACTCGGCAATTCCAGCGAAGTGGTGGTGGACAATGTGCGCCGCGCCCTGCGACAGGGCGTGGGCAGCGAACTCGCGCGCCTGCAGAGTTCACTCTCCCTTTTGGCCACAACCGCCAACACCGCCCCCTTTATAGGCCTGTTCGGCACGGTTTGGGGAATCATGCAATCCTTCCATTCCATCGGCATGCTCAAATCGGCCTCCCTGGCCACTGTGGCTCCGGGTATTTCCGAAGCCCTGATAGCCACATCCGTCGGCCTCGCCGTCGCCGTGCCCGCAACCATGGGCTTCAACATTTTTATGGGACGCCTTTCCCAGGTGGATACGCTCCTCGTCAATTTCGCCAGCACATTCCTCAATCGTGTTCAGCGCGAGCTCAATGCCCACCGGCCTGTAAGCCGCGCCGGCAGCATGGGGACGTAGCGTATGGGCGCCTCTCTCGGGAACGGAAACAAATTTGTTTCGGAAATCAACGTCACGCCTTTTGTGGATGTGATGCTGGTGCTCCTGATCATTTTCATGGTGGCGACACCCATGATGAGTCAGGGCCTGGACGTGGATTTGCCCCAGACGAAACAAGTGGCGGCGCTGAGCACGGAAAGCGACAACATGATGCTCACCGTGCGGCGTGACGGCAAAATTTTCCTGGACGAATATCCCGTGGACAATATTGAAGATCTGGAAGGCTATCTCATAACCCTCGTCAGGCAGAAAAACAAGACGCTCCTCCTGCAGGCGGACAAAAGCGTGCCTTACGGCCTCGTGGTGGAGGTGATGGGGCACATCAAGGGCGCGGGCATTGAAAAACTCGGCGTCGTGGCGGACAAACCGGAAAGCGGAAAGACCGGGGTCACCTCCAAGCCGAAGTAGGTTTGCATGCGCCTGGCCTCTTACGTACTTTCCTCCTGCCTGCATGTGGCGCTCCTGCTGCTTGTCTTTTTCTGGCCGGGAAAGCCGCCCGTACGCCTGGACGCCCCGCCGGTCATGATAAGCCTTGTGGAAGGCGACACCGGCGGCAACAGAACCCCTTCCCCCATACTCGGACATGCCGGTGAACCGGGAGAAGGCCCCAAAGCTCCAACGGCCCCGGCTCAAAAAGCGGACATCGCAAGCCCGGAGCGGATGCCGGCAAAAGAACCCGCACCTGTGCCGTCCCCCCCCAGAGAGGATGTGACGCCCGTAAAAAAACCGGAAGTCAGGCCCGAACCAAAACCCGAACCAAAACCGGAACCGAAGCCGAAACCGGAATCGAAACCCAAATCTGAACCGAAGCCTGAACCCAAAAAAACCGGGCCGCCCAAGGAGCCCGTAAAGGAGGCTTTGGAACAGGCACGGCGCAAGGCGGCGAGTTCACGCGCGGAATCCGGCGACCGCGGCAACGCGGTTGAACAGGCGCTTGCCCAGGCGCGGCGCAGCGCCTCCGGCAATCGCGGCGGCGGCGGTGAAGGGGACGGGCCCGGCGGCGGCGGTCTCGGGGATGTCTATATAGGCCAGGTCATGCTGGCGGTGCGCCCCAACTGGGGCTTTGCCTCGGCCGCCCGCGTCAATTTGAGCTGTATCATCCGCGTCGATGTGGACATGCAGGGCAAGGTGCTGCTGGCGCGGGTATCCCAGGGTTCCGGAAACGCGCAGTTCGACGCCTCGGCGGTCAATGCGGTGGTGCGCACGGGACAATCCGGCCAATTCCCCCCGCCGCCCTCACAGGAATACACGAATCTTGATCTGGTGTTTACGCTGGATGAACTTATGGGAAGATAGGCGGTTTTTGAAATCCATGTACATATGCAATCCACGACGGGCAAGTCTGCCGCTCCTTCTCCTGCTGATTGCGCTGCTTTTTGCCGCGCGGCCGTCATACGGAGCGAGCATGGTGGCCGTCGACGTCAACGAAGGTTACGGCAACAAAATTCTCAACAGGCTCAATGCCGTCTGGGTACCGCCCAATCTCAAGGGGAATTTCAAGCTCAGGATGAAAATCGCCGTGGACGGTGAAGGAAAAGTACGAGAATGCGCCATCGTCAAAAGCTCCGGCGTGGACGTTCTGGATACTTCCGCCTGCGGGGCCGTACGCCAGATCAGCAAATTCGACGTTCCTCCCTACAGCGTTCCCTGTGAAGTCTACATTTCCTACTGGACAGGGCTGCCCAAGGGCAATGCCAGGGAATTTCCGCCTGATCCCATGGAGGCGCTACGGGCCGAAATGATAGAAAGGGACAAGGCCGAACGGGCCGCGGGCAAACAGCGGGCCGACACGGTTGAAGAACGCGCGCGGGAAAAGGCGGCGCAGGCGGCAAGGCACACCGGCAAACCTTTGCCGGAAGTCCGGCCGCTCCCCGCAACCTCGCCGGTGCCGCAAGCCGGGAATAAAGAGGCGGAGCAAAAATCCTCCTCCGGCCTGACGCCCGAGGAACTGTGCCTGGAGATGCCGGATACAACCGGGGGCGCTTCCCCGCAAGCCCAGCCCCTTCCGTCCCGGACCGCGGAGGAAGCGCCCCCGGTTGCGCCCGCCGTTCCGGCGCAAGCGGCGCCCATGGGGAGAATGGAAAAATATGCGTCAAACATCAACTGGATACTGCTCAAGGCCATAATCATCCCGGCGGAAACAAAGCCGGGGGTGTATTACGCCACTGTGCGGCTGCATATCAACACCGACGGCAGCGTGAAAAAATGCGATCTTGTAAAAGCAACCGGCGACGGGCTGCTTGACAAATATGTGTTGCGGGGCATACGGCGCGCGGGCAATCTTCCGCCGCCGCCGCCGGCTTTCACCAATCCTGCTGAACTTACCTTCAAATTGAGGCGTCGCGGACCGGTGTCCGGCGACAACAAGGAAAGTATGCCATGAAAAAATTTCTTCTCTCCGCAGTGCTGTGTCTTTTTTTCAGCAGCTCGGCCGGGGCCGCCATGCGCGTGGACATTTACGGGCCGGGCCAGAATATCGTCAATCTGGCGCTGGCGGCGCCCATCACCGGCCCGCAGCGTGAGGCCGCCGGCATGGGTCGGAACCTGCAACAACTTGTGGAGCAAAATCTGAGCTTTCTTCCGTTCATGCGGCTGACCAATCCCAAAACCGTGCTGGGCGGAACAGTGCTCGCCGGCTACGAGCCGCCGAACCTGGACTTCAGGCGCTTCCAGCTCGCGGGTTCGGACATTCTGGTGACCTGCTATTGGCCCAACGGCGACAGCGGCACCAACGCCGTCCAGCTGCGCGCTTTTGAGACAAATACCGGCGGCCGTCTCTTCGGCAAGGAGTATTCGCGTGTTTCTTCCAGGGATCTGCCCGAAGTGGCGGACCGCTTCTGCGCCGACCTGCTTGAGGCCCTGACGGGCAGTGGCGCCTTTTTCCGGTCCACTCTGGCCTTTGTCAAAAAAACCGGCACAATGCGCGCCGACGTCTGGCTGGTCAAACCTACCGGGCGCGACTTGCGCCAAATCACCAATATGCCGGGGGAGGCGCTTTCCCCCGCTTGGTCGCCCGATGGACGCTTTGTGGTCTTTTCCCATATCGACCAGAAATCCCACGCCCTGGGCGTCTGGGACAGCGGCAGCAAGAAAGTGCAGCGCATACGCTTTCCCGGCAATGTGGTCATAGGCCCGGCTTTCATGCCCGACAACAAGGTGGCCGTGGCTCTCTCCAACGGCAAGTATCCGGTCATATTTCTGCTGAATCACGTTTTTCAGAAAGAACGGATACTTGAGCAGAGTGATTCCATCAATGTCTCGCCGACCTTTGACAGGGCGGGCACAAAGATGGCCTTTACTTCCTCGCGCTTGGGCGGACCGCAAATATTCCTCAAGGACCTGGGGACAGGAGCCGTCACCCGGGTGAGCAGGAACGGTACCTACAACACCGAGGCCAATCTCTCCCCTGACGGCACCTTGGTTGTGTACAGTCGCATGACGGATTACGGGCACCGTATTTTTGTGCAGGATATGATTACGGGCATCGAACGCCAGATCACATACGGCCCTGGCAGCGACGAACAACCGTCATTCTGCGCCGACAGCTATTTTATCGCCTTTGCCTCCACGCGGGGCAGCGGACGCGGCATCTACCTGACAACCCGCCACGGGGGGGAAGCGCGGCAGGTGCCCACCGGCGGAGGCCAAGCGTCGTTCCCGCGCTGGAGCGCGCCGGCTCAGTGATCCGTTCGGCTTGCGGCGGGCCCGGACCTGATATCGGGAGGCGCGCCCCGGGGCCAAGAGCAAAATTTTTTTGGAAATATACCGGAAAAGGCTTTCAGCATCTTGACAAAAATTGAGGTACGGATACCATTTGCCTGTGGTCGCGGGAGACCATACGATGCAGATGTAGAAAGGGAAGGAAAATTTTTGGAGTATGAGTTGTTCAGGAGGACACAATGAAATGTTACACTCTGATTTTCGCCTTGGTTATGGCCCTCGCCGCCGGTTTCGGTTGCGCGAAAAAATCCGCCGAGGGCGCTTATGACGATGGACTGACGCCGGAGATGCGCGCCGCCATCCAACAGATTACCGACGCCCGCGTGTACTTTGCCTTTGACAAATTCGACATCAAGCCCGAATACAAAGACATGCTGAAGGCCAAGGCGGATCTGCTGAAACGCTATTCCACCATTCGTGTGCGCATTGAAGGCAACTGCGACGAACGCGGCACCCAGGAGTACAATCTGGCCCTTGGCGAACGCCGCGCCCGCGCCGCTTACGAATATCTTGCCACTCTCGGCGTGAATCCGGGCCAGCTCGAAATGATCAGCTACGGCAAGGAAAATCCGGCTGTTCAGGGCAGCGGCGAATCCGTCTGGTCCAAGAACCGCCGCGACGACTTCCGCGTGGTTGCTCACTAGACGGTTTGCTGTCCTTCCCAAGGGACACCAGCTTTGATTTATGGCCGCCCGCGTGGGCGGCCATTCACTTTCCGGGAAAGACTCATCATGAAAATAGTTGTTCTTGACGGCGATGTCCTCAATCCCGGCGATGTGGATTGGGGCCCCATTTCAGATATCGGCGAACTGCAGGTGCATGGCGAAACGCCGCCCGGCAAGATTGCGAAACGCTCCGTAAACGCCGATGTGCTTTTGACCAACAAAACCCCCCTGAAACGTAAGGATATTGACAAGTTTGAAGGGATAAAACTGGTATGCGTCCTGGCAACGGGCTACAATGTCGTGGACATTGAGGCTTGCGCCGAAAAGAACATCCCTGTCTGCAATGTCGTGGCCTACGGCGTGGACGACGTCGCCCAGCATACCATGGCCATGCTGCTTGAGCTTTGCAGGCACGTGAGCGAACATACTGAAAGCGTGAAGGCCGGGGAATGGAAAAAAATAAACATGTGGTGTTACTGGAAAAAAACTCCCCTATGCCTGGCAGGGCTGACAATGGGCATTATCGGCTTTGGGTCCATAGGGCGGCGTGTGGGCGGGCTGGCGCACGCCTTCGGCATGAGCGTACTCGCCAATTGCCCGCACCCCAAAAATCCGCCCGGCTACAACCCATTCGCCTTTGTTTCGTTGGAGCGGATTCTGGCCTCCTCCGACGTTATCTCCCTGCATTGCCCGTTAACGGCGCAAACCAGGGACATCATCAATGCCGGCACCCTAGCGAAAATGCGTGACGGCGTTATTCTGCTGAACACTTCGCGCGGTCATCTGGTCAATGAGTCGGATGCGGCCAAGGCCCTGAAATCCGGCAAACTGCGCGCCCTGGGAACGGATGTGCTCTCCACCGAACCCCCCCTCTCCTCCAATCCCTTGCTCAAGGCCCCCAATACCGTCATCACGCCTCACATTGCCTGGGCCACGGCCAAGGCGCGCCAGAACATCATCGTTCTGACGGCGGAAAATATCCGCCGCTGGAAACAGGGCACGCCGGTAAACGTCGTCAACGGCGTCAACACAGCCGTTTCATGTTCGTAGACATACATCGCCTTTTACACAAAAACCGCGCGCAAGGCCAATGCGCTGTTCGCGACCCGCGCATGATGAAAATCTTGACGCCAACGGCGGGATAGCATAAATGTCACTTCTGTATTCACACTGCCCGGCCGCCGCCCCTCTGGCTCCAATTCCAAAATACCCCCGCTGTTTGGAAAAAAAGTTCGGCCATGGGGCGTCTTACTTCGAGAAGTGGAGAATTTTGTGAACGACGGCAAGAAGAACCCCAGGTCCGCTGTGCGCCTGAACACAAAATCTCCCCATGCGGCCTATTTCATGCCCATGCTGGAAAGCGTGTCCGCCCGCGAGGGCTTGAATGAAGTGCTCAAAAACCGGGTCAGCAAGGCTTGCGACCTCCTGGATGCCGGTATTCCTCTTTTCCCCAACAATTTCCGCAAACAGCACCGGGTAACCGTTGTGCTTGAACATTTCGGGGCAGCGGATGCCGAGGTGCCGGGCCTGTCCGAAGAAGTTTTTGCGCTTGCCGGGCGCATTGTCTCCCTGCGCTCTTTCGGCAAAGTAATTTTTTTCCATATCATGGACGAGAGCGGCCGCATCCAGTGCTATGCGGCCAAGGAAAATCTGAACTCCGCCGCCTGTCTTGTCGTCAAAAAACTGGAAGTTGGCGATATCGTCGGCGTCAGCGGCCGCCTGTTCCGGACAAAAACGGGGGAACCCACACTGGACTGCGCGGAAGTTGTCCTGCTCACCCGCTCCCTGAGGCCCCTGCCCGAAAAATACCACGGCCTCAAAGATCAGGAAATACGCTACCGCCAGCGCTATGTGGACCTGATCGTCACGCCGCGCACGCGGAAAATTTTTCAGAAGCGCAGTTTGATAGTGCGCGAATTTCGCCGCTTTATGGAAGACAACAATTTCATGGAAGTGGAAACGCCCATGATGCAGCCCCTGCCCGGCGGGGCGACGGCGCGCCCGTTCGTCACCCACAACAATGCCCTGGATTTGCGCCTTTACATGCGCATAGCCCCGGAGCTTTATCTGAAACGCCTGTTGGTGGGCGGCTTTGAAAAAGTATTTGAACTCAATCGCAACTTCCGCAACGAGGGAGTTGACACGCGCCATAACCCGGAATTCACCATGTGCGAATTCTATTGGGCCTATGCCACGTTTCAGGATTTGATGGATTTTACGGAAAAACTTTTTGCCCATTTGGCCTTCCAGGCCTGCGGCAGCACTGTCATAACCTATCAGGGCAGAGAAATAGACCTTACTCCCGGTCGCTGGACCCGTCTTTCCTTCTATGATTCCCTCAGACAGATCGGCGGACACGCCGAACAGCTTTACAACAACTACAACAAGCTGCGGGATTACATCCGTGAACGCGGCGAAAAAACAACCGACAGGGAAAGTCTGCAAAAACTCCAGGCCAAACTTTTTGACCTGGATGTGGAAGACAAGCTGGTACAGCCGCATTTCATTTACCACTACCCTACGAAAATTTCGCCGCTTTCCCGCAGAAACAACGAGCAGCCCGAACTGACGGACCGCTTCGAACTCTTCATTACCGGGCGTGAAATGGCCAACGCCTTTTCCGAGCTGAACGACCCTGTGGATCAGCGCATGCGCTTTGAAGATCAGGCGAGGGAAAAGGAAGCCGGCGATGAGGAAGCCCACAGCATGGACGAGGACTACCTGCGCGCGCTGGAGTACGGCATGCCCCCGGCGGCCGGCGAAGGCGTCGGCATTGACCGTCTGGTCATGCTGCTCACGGACTGCCCCTCCATCCGCGAAGTCATTCTCTTCCCCCTGTTGCGGCCTGAATTTTAAACGCCCTTTTCCTCATTTGCCCGGCTTGCCGCCCCCCTTTGACTTCCCGGAGACGCGCGACCGGCCGACAACGAGAATTCCATGTACGTCCAGAAAACCTCCCCGCCCGCGGCCACCCGCATTGCGCTGGTCACTGCCGCCTCCGTGCTGATGGCTTTCAACCTCAATACCTTCGTACACGCGGGCGGACTCATACCGGGCGGATTTACCGGCCTTGCCCTGCTCACCAAGGAGAGCGCTCTGCGCTTTGCCGGAGTCAACGCGCCCTTCAGCATCATCCTGTACATCCTGAACGCCGTGCCGGCCGTAATTTCCTATCTGTTCATCGGCAAACGCTTCACCCTGTATTCCTGTCTGATGATTGCCCTGAGCGGCCTGCTCACCGACTGGATGCCCGTCATGTTCACAAGTTCCCTGCAACTGCGCGACATGCTTCTCTCCGCGGTCTTCGGCGGTCTGCTCAACGCCCTTTCCATAAGCCTGTGCCTCTTCGCCCATGCCACCAGCGGGGGAACCGACTTCATAGCCATCTTCATTTCCGAAAAATACGGCAAAGACGCCTGGCACCATATCTTTGCCGGAAACTGCGTAATTCTGGTCCTGGCAGGCTGCCTCTTTGAACTGGACAAGGCCCTGTACTCCATCATATTCCAGTACACCACCACCATGGGCCTGAAGGCGTTTTTTCACGGCTACCAACGCAAAACCCTGCTCATCATAACCGGCATGCCCGCTGAAATATCCGCCCTGATCCGGAATCAAACGCACCACGGCGCCACCGCCTTCACAGGAATCGGCCAGTACAGGATGACCGAGCGCGTCATGCTCTATTCCGTCGTGGCGGCCAATGAAACGCACACGCTTGTCGCCGGAATAAGAAAAATTGATCCCGACGCCTTCATTAACATATTGAACACGGAACGGCTGAACGGAAGATTTTACCGCCCTCCCATAGATTAGAGCATTTTGCTGATGTTGCTCCCTCGGCGGATTGAGGAAAAACAGGAGGAAGCTCCCCGGCAATCTCCGCGTATGCGCATGCGGTGAGGTCGGCGATTTGCAAAATTGGAGATGAGCCTTCCGCACAGTTTGCTACCCCTCAAACCCAAAATCTTTAACCTTGAGAGTGCGGCAGTTTTCAGAAACAGTCCTCACAGTTTGCTGCGGCAGACCGTAATTTGCTTTTGTGCCGCTGCCACCTTCACCAAATAGGCGGAGCGTTCAATAATCCCCACAAACTGGTTGAATTTGAGATCCAGGAAGCGGCTATCGCTGACACCAGCGGCCACGGCGAAATATTCCGTGAATTGATGCCTGTGCGGATGGCGTCTTCCAGCACTTCGTAATTCGCCAGGCGTGGGAGGTTATTCAACTCCATGAGCAACAAAGCCGGAGCCCATTTGGAAATAAGCGTTTCGTTCCGGGCCATCTCTTTGGCGGCTTTTGTCACAATACTCTCCGTGCCGCCGCTAATGCGGATGGTATCCCACTGAATGGTTTTCATGTCCGCATTACGGTCAATATAGGGAGCAAGCAACCAGCAGTAGGCCTCTTTGATACGCAGATCCACAGTATCGTTGCTGCACTTCAGGTTGTTTTCGGTTTCGCGGTCTTCCACTGTTTTGCGCAAGGTAGGCCGTGTGTCGTACCAAAAACGGTCGCCGGAAAGATTGCTGTAAAGATACGCAAGGGAAATCTGCAAAGTATTCAGCGCATCATTGAAATCGGCAATGCTCTCACCGGGTTGCACCACGCCCAAGCGGATGCGCGAGGCTTCCACGCCGCGCACGGCCTGCGCCCTGTCGCTGGGAGCGCTGCCCAGCATAATGGTACGGGCCACCCGCCGGGCGGCCAGTTTTTTGCCGTAGCGTGGGTTGGCCTGATCTTTTTGGTAGGGACGGAGCGTTTGCCGTCCACCTCATGATCAACAAGGGCGTTCCAGCCTTCGGAAAGATGCCTAGTCAGTTCGTCGCGCACAGAAGGGACATCAAGAGGGAGCGAGCCGGGCAAAATCATGAGCCCGGCGTCATTGCCCATCCAAAGTTCATGGATAACCGCGGCCATCAGGCGCAACACGCCGCGTGTGCGCTGAAAACGCTCCAGCGTGGCCCAATCCTCATAGAGCCGGTCGAAAATCTCCGGATGGATGGGATAGCAGGAAACCAGG
>JAISLI010000036.1 GCA_031291035.1 Desulfovibrio sp. | reverse complement strand
CCCGGTATCGGTCACAATCTGCAGGAACACTCGGTGGTTCTGGTTCGCGGCGGCCGGGTTAAGGATCTCCCCGGGGTTCGCTATCATATCATCCGGGGCGCCAAGGATACCCTGGGCGTGGAAGACCGCAAGCGGAGCCGCTCAAAATACGGCGCCAAGCGGCCAAAGGCGTAAGGTACCGTATGGGACGCAAAAAGAAGACCGTGGACCGGGGTATCGCCCCGGATCCCAAATACAACAGCGTGGTGGTTTCCAAGTTCGTAAACCGGATGATGTGGGAAGGTAAACGTTCCATCGGGCTCCGTATCGTGCATGAAGCCCTGGGCATCCTCCAGAAGAAAGTGGAAAAGGAACCCTTGGAAGTGTTCCTCAAGGCCCTTGACAATGTAAAGCCCATTGTCGAAGTTAAATCCCGGCGGGTTGGGGGCGCCACCTACCAGGTGCCGATAGAAATTCGGGAATCCCGGCGGGAGGCTTTGGGAATGAGGTGGATAATCAAGGCCGCCCGGGCCCGTTCCGGCCGGGGCATGGGGGACCGTCTTGCGTCGGAACTCCTGGATGCGTATAATAATACAGGTACCGCTTTTAAGAAGAAAGAAGATACCCATAAAAATGCGGAAGCCAACAAGGCTTTTGCCCATTACCGCTGGTAGATTGCGGAGGGGCCGGAGCCTTGGCGCTTCGGGCCTTTGTTAATTAAAAAAACGGGCTCCGGCCCGGAAGCGTTTTTTGAAATCTTGTCCGGTGAAGTTGAACCGGATTATAACCGCGTTGCGGGTGAACCTTTGGTTCGGTGTCGGGGAGGTTTAGAGGAACAATCTATATATCGTCGGCAAAGGCGGGGGCGTTGTTTTACGCCCGGCCTGAATACCCGGTCGCGGGGTCTCGCGGGATTCCTGTGGAATTCCGTATGGGCTGCCTGAGCGGCCCAGTGATCCAAACCGATCATCGGGACAGGATGCGTTGAACAGGGTTTCAATGTCGTCTTGTCCGGAAAGCGTAAGTTATGATGGGATAGGTGGAACGGGACAGCGGGGGTTTTCCAGAACCCTCTTGGGACTAAAGAATATATCATTCTTTGCCTGCCCTTTATTCCTAAAATCCATTTTTTTACGCTGAAGTTTCCGGTGGCGTATGCCGCCTGAATGTAGTTTATTGGCAGGCGAGGCGGCTTCAAAATGTTTGGTTGTGAGGCGTCTATGTTGAAAGATAAATTAATTCGTGTGCCCAGAGGTAAGGAGGACACCTAAATGGCGAAAGACAAGTTTAACCGTACAAAGACCCACATGAATGTGGGTACTATCGGCCATGTCGATCATGGAAAGACTACCCTTTCCGCCGCTATTACCATGTATTGTGGTAAGCACTACGGCGACAAGGTAATGAAATTTGATGATATTGACAACGCGCCGGAAGAGAAGGCCCGCGGTATTACCATCAATACCCGGCACCTGGAGTATCAGTCAGAGAAGAGGCACTATGCCCACATCGACTGTCCGGGACATGCCGACTACATCAAGAACATGATCACCGGCGCGGCCCAGATGGACGGCGGCATCATTGTCGTGGCCGCCACCGACGGCCCCATGCCCCAAACCCGCGAGCACATCCTGCTTGCCCGCCAAGTGGGCGTGCCCCAGCTTGTCGTCTTTCTGAACAAATGCGATCTGGTTGACGACGAAGAATTGCTGGAGCTTGTGGAACTGGAAGTGCGCGAACTGCTTTCTTCCTATGATTTCCCCGGGAACGACGTCCCCGTCATTCGCGGCTCGGCCCTGAAAGCCCTTGAATGCGAAGACCCCGGCGCGCCGGAGGCAAAGTGCATTGTTGACCTGTTGCAGGCTTGCGATGATTTCATTCCGGAACCGCAGCGCGACATTGACAAACCCTTCCTTATGCCGATTGAAGACGTATTCTCCATTTCCGGACGCGGCACGGTGGTGACGGGCCGTGTGGAACGCGGCGTTCTGAAAGTGGGGGACGAAGTGGAAATCGTGGGCATCAAGGCCACCCAGAAGACCACTTGCACCGGTGTGGAAATGTTCCGCAAGCTGCTTGACCAGGGGCAGGCCGGCGACAATATCGGCGCCCTGCTGCGCGGCACAAAGCGCGATGAAGTGGAGCGCGGCCAGGTGCTCGCCGCGCCGAAATCCATTACGCCGCACAAAAAATTCAAGGCCGAGGTCTATGTCCTCTCCAAGGAGGAAGGCGGCCGCCATACCCCCTTCTTTTCCGGCTACCGCCCACAGTTCTACTTCCGCACCACCGACATCACGGGCGTGATAAACCTGCCCGAGGGTGTGGAAATGGTCATGCCTGGCGACAACTCCCAGTTTATCGTGGAGCTTATCGCCCCCATCGCCATGGAAAGCGGTCTGCGTTTCGCCATCCGTGAGGGAGGCCGCACGGTAGGCTCCGGCGTTGTAACCGAAATCGTCGAGTAATTGTCATGAGAGTAAACATCATCCTGGCATGCACTGAATGCAAGCGGCGCAACTACAGCACGCGCAAAAATAAAAAGAACACCACAGGCCGGCTGGAAGTGAAAAAATACTGCCCGTGGGACAAAAAGCATACCGTGCACCGGGAAACCAGATAACATCGCGCAGAGGGCATCCGTCCTCCGCGCGGAACGCAGGGCAGTAGCTCCAACGGTTAGAGCGGCGGTCTCCAAAACCGCAAGTTGGGGGTTCGAATCCCTCCTGCCCTGCCATTTTTCACAGGCGGCGTTATGGCGAAAAAACAGGATCAGGCTTCTGAAATCAAATCCGACAGCGCACAGCACCCTGTCGCGCGCTTTACGCGTTATGTGGAAGACGCAAGGGCGGAGTTGCGCAAAGTAACTTGGCCGACGCTTCCGGAGACGAAAAAAGCCACTCTGGCCGTGCTGGGTTTCGTGGCTGTTATGGCTGTCATTCTTGGTTTGGTGGATCTGGGCCTGTCGGCCCTGATCAAATCCATGCTGTCCTGAAGGCCGATATGAACAATTCCGATATGGCACCCGACGATCCCGAGGCCCGGCAGACGGTCGAGCAGGGTCAAAAAGCGCGCTGGTACCTAGTGCATACCTATTCCGGTTTTGAGCAGCGCGTGGAAAAAACCATTGCCGAAATGATGCGCACCGGCCAGGATGACGGACTCATCAAGGAAGTTATCCTCCCCACGGAACAGGTTGAGGAACGCGCCAGAGACGGCGGCAGACGCCGCACAAAGAACAAAATGTTTCCCGGCTATATCATGGTGCGCATGGTGATGACGGATTTGTCCTGGCATCTTGTTCAATCCATCCCCAAAGTGACAGGCTTTGTCGGTGGAAAAACAAGGCCGGCCCCCATGAAGGACTCCGAGGCCGAGGCTATCCTCAGGCAGATGGAGAGCAGTCGGGAAACCCCCAGACCCAAATTCAATTTCGGCAAGGGCGATGACGTGCGCGTGGTGGACGGGCCGTTTGGCGGTTTTAACGGCGTGGTTGAAGACGTTAACCACGACAAGGGAAAACTGCGCGTCTCCGTTTCCATCTTTGGACGCCAGACGCCGGTTGAACTTGATTTCGTCCAGGTTTCAAAAGGATAAGAGCGCTTTTCCGTTTCCCGCGAACCGCGCTTGTTTTATCTCAAGGAAGGTTACAATGGCCAAAAAAGAAGTTGCCAAAATCAAACTGCAAATCCCCGCCGGCGCCGCCAATCCTTCGCCGCCCGTCGGGCCCGCGCTGGGTCAGCACGGCTTGAACATTATGGGTTTCTGTAAAGAATTCAACGCCCGGACGCAAGACCAGAAGGGAATGATCATCCCGGTGGTCATCACAGTATATGCCGACCGCTCCTTTTCCTTTATTACCAAAACGCCGCCGGCTTCCGTGCTGATTATGAAAGCGGCCAAAATAGAAAAAGGCTCCGGCGAGCCGAACCGCAACAAAGTCGGAAGCCTTACCATGCTCCAGGTGGAGGAGATTGCCCGGACGAAACTGCCGGATCTCAATGCCGCTTCGCTTGATGCCGCGGTAAAATCCATCGCGGGCACGGCGCGCAGCATGGGCATTGACATACACTAGAACCCGCGAAACCGGCGCGACGTATCCCGTGTGTCATCTTGCCGCGATGAAAGGCATTTTTGACAATTCGCCGGGGGGCATTCGCCAAACCTTCGCACCGCCGTTGTCGTCGTGGTATGACGCAACAGAGGCTCCAAAACGACAAGGATACTATCATGCCAAAACATGGTAAAAAATTTCGCAACATCCTTGAAGGGTTCAATCTTCAGGAACGTTTCAGCATAGAAGAAGCTGTAGACAAATCCCTGAACGCCGCTTTCGCCAAATTTGACGAAACAGTGGACGTGGCCATACGTCTTGGCGTTGACCCGAAATATTCAGACCAGATGGTGCGCGGCGCGGTCACCCTCCCCCACGGGCTGGGGAAAACCGTGCGCGTCGCCGTGTTCTGTAAGGGGGAAAAGCAGACGGAAGCCCGCGAGGCCGGAGCTGACGCCGTCGGCGCGGAAGACCTGGTGGCCCGGATAAAGGAAGGCTGGATGGAATTTGACGCCGCCGTGGCGACGCCCGACGTTATGGCGCTTGTGGGACAAATCGGACGGCTGCTCGGCCCCCGCGGCCTTATGCCCAATGCCAAAACTGGATCCGTCACCTTTGACGTGGCCAAGGTTGTGGGAGAACTCAAGGCGGGGCGCGTTGACTTCAAGGTTGACAAGGCTGGGGTGCTTCATGCCCCTCTCGGCAAAGTTTCCTTTGGCCCCGAAAAAATACTGGGCAACCTCAAGGCCCTGCTGGAAACGGTCAACCGTCTGAAACCCTCGGCGGCCAAAGGCGCCTACATGCGCTCCATGGCGGTCTCCACAACCATGGGGCCCGGCTTCAAAGTCGATATGCCGCAGGTAAAAAAATTTCTTGAGGGATAAGCCCCTCAAGCGGTTGCTCACGCAACCCTGGCAGAGGAATACGGAATTCGAGTCGAAGACGGCAGGCGGGCAAGCCCCTTAATCACCTGTCCAGACGCTTCTGCTTTGGCTCGGCATTCCACCCGGCAACCCGAACGTGAGAGGTGTTCACGTGAACAGGTCCGAAAAAGCCGCAATCATTGAAGCCATCAAGGCAAAAGCCGACAAGGCTGCTTTTGCGGTTCTGACCGATTTCAAGGGAATGACGGTGGAAGAGCTGACAAAACTCAGGGTCAGCCTGCGTAACGCGGGCGGCGAGTACCATGTCGTCAAAAACACCCTGGGCCGCATCGCTCTTACCGGCGGCGCGCACGACGCAATCAGGGACAAGCTCCATGAAAACAGCGGCGTGGCCCTTGGGTTTGAAGACCCTGTTGCGGTGGCAAAAATGCTCAATGATTTCGCCAAACAAAGCAAACTGTTCAAAATTCGTTACGCCAGTCTGGAAGGCAGGATAATGACCGCCGAACAGGTGGACACGCTTGCCAGACTCCCCGGCAGGGAACAGTTGCTTGCGCAAATGCTTGGCGCCATGAACGCTTTGCCCACCAACTTTGTCTCGCTTTTTGCCAATTTGATCCGTGGCCTGCTTTATGCCCTGAAGGGAATCGAAGAGCAAAAAAGCAGGCTCGCCGCTTGAGCGGGACGGAAACAGCAATTTTTAACCGCCAGAAGTCAGGAGTTTCCAATGGCCGTAACTAAAGCAGAAGTTATTGAATTTATTTCCAACATGACGGTGCTTGAACTTTCCGAGTTCATCAGGGAACTGGAAGAAAAGTTCGGCGTATCCGCGACCGCTCCGGCCGCGGCCATGGTTGTCGCCGCCCCTGCCGCCGCCGCGGACGCGGCGGCGGCTGAAGAGGAAAAGACGGAATTCGACGTCATCCTCAAAGAGACCGGCGCCAACAAAATCAATGTGATCAAGGCCGTTCGCGCGCTGACCAGTCTTGGCCTCAAGGAAGCAAAGGAAAAGGTGGACGGCGCCCCGTCCACCATCAAAGAGGCCGTTTCCAAAGAAGAAGCCGAGGAGGCCAAAAAACAGCTTACGGAAGCCGGCGCGACTGTTGAAGTCAAATAAATTTCACAAGCCGGAAAAATGTTGCCGGCCCGGTCAACCGCGCGGCGGGCTCACGCCGTCCCGCCGCGCGGTTGACCCGTTCCAGTTCTCTTTGTCCGTTATGCCTGCCTGAATTTTTACCGGAGCGGACGCGACACCATGCGTCCGCCCCGAATTTTCGCAAAAAATACTTGCAATAAAATTATTTTTCGAGTATTCTTATAAGTTCGATGCACAGCGTGAAATATCCTGTATGTTCTCCTCAACTCTTTAGCTCTTAGTGCTGATTGCCGCCCCGACGACTTTTCGCCGGCAACCGCGTATTTTTTTGAATTCGCAAGGGGCGCAACTTTTACCTGATTTGAGGTATTTCATGGATCAGCTTACCAAACGCTTCGGAAAAATCAAAGTTTCGCTCCCCATTCCCCATTTGTTGAACCTGCAAATAGATTCTTACCGCAAATTCCTCCAGGCGGGAGCGCCCGCCGGGGAACGCAGGCCTGACGAGGGGCTTGAAGGCGTCTTCCGCACTGTGTTTCCCATTGAAGACTTTAACAAAACCGCAAGTCTTGAGTTCGTCGGCTATGAAATAAGCGAACCCAAATACGATCAGGCCGAGTGCATTTCCAAGGGCCTGACCTATGAAGGCCCCATGCGCATCAAGGTGCGCCTTGTCGTCTATGACGCGGATGAAAGTTCCGGCAACAGGACCATCCGCGACATCAAGGAGCAGGATATCTATTTCGGCACACTGCCTCTGATGACGGAAAAAGGCACTTTCATCATCAACGGAACCGAACGCGTTATCGTCAATCAGCTTCAGCGCTCCCCCGGCATTATTTTTGAGCATGACGGAGGCAAAACG
This sequence comes from Desulfovibrio sp., assembly GCA_031291035.1. Lineage (GTDB taxonomy): Bacteria > Desulfobacterota > Desulfovibrionia > Desulfovibrionales > Desulfovibrionaceae > Desulfovibrio. Next base: position 11,780 of record JAISLI010000036.1, on the reverse strand, counting down.
CATACGAGCCGCAAGGTGCTCTACTCCTGCAGGATCATGCCCATGCGCGGCTCATGGCTTGATTTTGATTTCGATCACAAGGATATCCTTTATGTCCGTATTGACCGCCGCCGCAAAATGCCCGCGACCATTCTCTTCAAAGCCATGGGCATGACCAAGGTCCAGATTCTGGATCATTTTTACACCCGCGAACATTACCTGCTGGAAGACGGCAACAGGCTGTACTGGGAAGTGGACAAGAAACACTATCGCAAGGACAACGCCTACGCGGACATCGTCTCCCCGGACGGAACAGTTCTGGTCAAAGCGGGCAAGCCCGTCACCAGGCGCGGCTGGCGCCTGATATGCGAATCGGGCATCAAGGCGATTGAAGTGCGCCCAGATTTGCTTGACGGCATGTTTTTGGCCGAAGACGCGGTGCATCCCGAAAACGGCGAAGTGCTGGCGGAAGCGGCGGATGAAATCACGCCCGGACTTCTCGAGCGCATGCGCGAGGCCGGCATTACACGCCTTGCCGCGCTCCACACGCTCGGCCTGGACGCCTCCTCCTCCATCCGGGATACACTGATGATGGATCGCATTCCCGACCAGCAAAGAGCCCAGGAGGAAATATATCGCCGCCTCCGGCCCTCTTCCCCTCCGACAGCGGAAATCGCGGCCAGCTATTTCGACAATCTGTTCAGGAATCAGGACTACTACGATCTTTCGCCGGTCGGGCGCTACAAACTCAACCAGCGGCTTGAACTCAAAGAATCCGGGCAGACCCGCACCCTGACCAACAATGATATCCTCAGGGCCATCACGGTTCTGGTGAAACTCAAGGACAGCCACGGCCCCGCGGACGACATTGACCACCTGGGCAAGCGCCGCGTCCGCCTCGTGGGAGAGCTTGTTGAAAATCAGTACCGCATAGGCCTTGTGCGTATGGAACGGGCCATCAAGGAACGCATGAGCCTGCAGGAAATTTCGACGCTCATGCCCCATGATCTGATCAACCCCAAGCCGGTGGCCGCGGTATTGAAGGAATTTTTCGGCACTTCCCAGCTTTCGCAGTTCATGGACCAGACAAATTCGCTTTCCGAGGTGACCCACAAACGCCGCCTCTCCGCCCTCGGCCCCGGCGGACTGACGCGCGAGCGGGCCGGCTTTGAGGTGCGGGACGTGCACACCTCGCACTACGGCAGGATATGCCCCATCGAGACGCCCGAAGGGCCGAATATCGGCCTGATCGTCTCCCTGACCACCTTTGCCAAAGTCAACGATTACGGCTTCATTGAAACGCCTTACCGCGTTGTCCGCGACGGCGGGCTGACCAGCGATGTTACCCATCTTGACGCCTCCAGCGAGGACGATCAGGTCATTGCCCAGGCCAACGCCCGTCTTGACGCCGACGGGCGGCTGCTTGACGAATTTGTCACCGTGCGCGTCAAGGGCGAGGTGGAGATACGTTCCCGTGAAGAAGTCACCCTCATGGACGTCTCGCCAAGTCAAATGGTCTCCATTTCCGCGGCCCTGATTCCGTTTCTGGAGCATGACGACGCCAACCGCGCCCTCATGGGCTCGAACATGCAGCGCCAGGCCGTGCCCCTGCTGCGCTCCGAGAAACCCCTCGTGGGAACAGGCATGGAAGTGGATGTGGCGCGCGATTCCGGGGCCTGCATAGTGGCCCCGGCCGACGGCACAGTGGAATATGTCGATGCGGATCGCATTGTGGTGGCCTATTCCGGCGGCATATACAGGGAAGAAGGCGGCGTGCGCGCCTATGACCTGCTCAAGTTCCATAAATCCAACCAGAATTCCTGCTTCGGACAGAAGCCCACCTGCCGTCCCGGCCAATCCGTGAAAAAAGGGCAGATACTCGCCGACGGACCCGGCATCGCCGAAGGTGAGCTGGCCCTCGGCAAAAACCTTGTCGTGGCTTTTATGCCTTGGTGCGGCTACAACTATGAAGATTCCATCCTCATCTCCGAGCGGACGGTAAAAGAGGATACCTTCACCTCCATTCATATCGAGGAATTTGAGGTGATCGCGCGCGACACCAAACTGGGCCCCGAGGAAATCACCCGCGACATCCCCAACGTCAGCGAGGAGATGCTGCGCAATCTGGACGACAGCGGCATTATCCGCATCGGCGCGACAGTCAAGCCGGACGATATTCTTGTGGGAAAAATTTCACCCAAGGGCGAAACCCAGCTCACGCCGGAAGAAAAATTGCTCCGGGCCATTTTCGGCGAAAAAGCCAGAGACGTCAAAAACACTTCCCTCAAAGTTCCGCCGGGGGTTGAGGGTACGATCATTGACGTCAAGGTATTTAACCGCCGCTCCGGCGAAAAGGACGAACGCACCCTTGCCATTGAAAAGCACGACATCGCCGTGCTTGACCAGAAAGAGGCGGACCATGCCGACGCCCTGTCAAAACGCACGCGCGCCATCTTGGCGGAGCATGTGCTCGGCAAACGGACGGCGGTTTCCATCCAGGGCAGGAAAAAAGGCGAAATTCTGGTGGAAGCCGGCGCCGCGCTTACCGCGGAGCAGTTCGCGCGCATCCCCGTCAAAAAACTGGCCGGACTTTTCAAGAGCAAGGCCGTCAACGATGTCGTGACCGACGCGCTCAAATCCTATGACAGGGAAATTGAATTTCTCAAGTCCCTCTATGAGGCCAAACGCGAAAAGGTGACGGAAGGCGACGATCTGCCCCCGGGCGTGATACGAATGGTCAAGGTGCACATCGCCATCAAGCGCAAACTTTCAGTGGGCGACAAAATGGCCGGCAGGCACGGCAACAAGGGCGTCGTGTCCTGCATTCTGCCGGAAGAGGATATGCCCTTTTTCGCCGACGGCCGCCCTGTGGATATTGTGCTCAACCCCCTTGGCGTTCCTTCGCGCATGAACATCGGCCAGATCATGGAAACCCATCTTGGCTGGGGGGCCAAGGAACTCGGCCGTCAACTAGCGGAACTGGTGGACTCCGGCGCCGCGCTGCAGACGGTTCGCGAGGAAGTCAAGGATATTTTCGCTTCCGCCGACATTTCGGCGCTGGTGGATTCGGCGAATGACGAGGAATTTGTTTCCGCCGTCAAAAAGCTCAAAAACGGCATTGTGACGAAAACGCCCGTGTTCGACGGCGCCACGGAAGATGAAATCTGGACGTGGATGGACAAGGCCGGCCTGGAGAACGACGGCAAGACCGTTCTGTATGACGGCCGCACGGGCGAGCCTTTCAGAAACAGGGTCACTACCGGCCTCATGTATATTCTCAAACTCCACCATCTCGTTGACGAAAAAATCCACGCGCGGTCCACAGGCCCCTACTCCCTTGTTACCCAGCAGCCTCTTGGCGGCAAGGCCCAGTTCGGCGGACAACGCCTCGGCGAAATGGAAGTCTGGGCGCTGGAGGCCTACGGGGCGGCCTATCTGCTTCAGGAATTTCTCACGGTCAAATCCGACGACGTGGCCGGGCGCGTGAAGATGTACGAAAAAATCGTCAAGGGCGACAACTTTCTGGAGGCCGGCCTGCCGGAATCCTTCAACGTGCTTGTCAAGGAACTGATGAGCTTGGGCCTCAACGTCACCCTGCATCAGGAGGAGGGGCAGAAAAGGCCCAAACGCGCCGGCTGGATGCGGGAATTTATTGAAGAGAGAAAATGACGCCGTTCTGCTTGCGGCCCGGCACGTTGCCATACCAGAAGATTTCTAACGCGGGACAGCATATATGAGCCTGGACGATCTTTTCACCACGCACGCCGCGTCACCAGCGGCGGTCGCCAACATCCGCAACCTGAAGGCCATACAGATTTCCATCGCCTCGCCCGAGGCCGTCCGTGAATGGTCTTACGGGGAAGTCAAAAAACCGGAAACCATCAACTATCGAACCTTCAAGCCGGAGCGGGACGGCCTTTTCTGCGCCAAAATCTTCGGCCCCGTAAAAGACTACGAATGCAATTGCGGGAAATACAAGCGCATGAAACATCGCGGCATTGTCTGCGAAAAATGCGGCGTGGAGGTCATCGCCTCAAAGGTGCGCCGCGAGCGCATGGGGCATATCGAGCTTGCGACCCCTGTGGCCCATATCTGGTTTTTAAAGACGCTGCCTTCCAAAATCGGCACTCTCCTTGACATGACCATGGCCGACCTGGAAAAAGTGCTCTATTTTGACTCCTACATTGTCATGGATCCGGGCCAGACGACCCTCCAGAAACGCCAAGTCATTTCGGAAGACCAGTACCTCCAGATTCTGGACCGTTACGGCAGGGACGATGTCCTTTCCGTGGGCATGGGGGCGGAATCCGTGCGCGCCCTGCTGGAAGAGCTGGATCTGGAAAAACTCAGGATCGAGTTGCGCGAGGAAAGCGAGGGCACAAAAAGCCAGACGAAGAAAAAGAAACTCACGAAGCGTCTTAAAATTGTTGAGGCCTTTCTCGAATCGCAAAACAGGCCGGAATGGATGATCATGGAGGTCATCCCCGTCATTCCGCCGGATTTGCGTCCCCTTGTGCCTCTGGACGGCGGACGTTTCGCCACCTCCGATCTCAATGACCTGTACCGCCGCGTCATCAACCGCAACAACCGCCTGAGGCGCCTCATGGAACTCGGCGCGCCGGAAATCATCATCCGCAACGAAAAACGCATGCTTCAGGAAGCCGTTGACGCGCTTTTCGACAACGGCCGGCGCGGCAGGGCGATAACAGGAACGAACGGCCGGCCCCTCAAATCCCTTTCGGACATGATAAAGGGCAAACAGGGCCGTTTCCGCCAGAACCTGCTGGGCAAGCGCGTGGACTATTCGGGCCGCTCGGTCATTACGGTGGGCCCCTACCTCAAGCTGCACCAGTGCGGCCTGCCGAAAAAAATGGCCCTGGAGCTTTTCAAGCCCTTTATTTATTCGGAACTGGAAAAACGCGGCCATGCCTCCACCATCAAAAGCGCCAAAAAAATGGTGGAACGGGAAGAACTTGTGGTCTGGGACATCCTTTCCGAAGTGGTCAGGGAGTATCCAATTCTGCTCAACCGCGCTCCGACGCTCCACCGCCTCGGCATACAGGCCTTTGAGCCGCTGCTGGTCGAGGGCAAGGCCATTCGCCTGCATCCCCTTGTCTGCACAGCCTATAATGCGGACTTTGACGGCGACCAGATGGCCGTCCACATCCCCCTTTCCGTGGAAGCGCAGATAGAATGCCGCGTGCTGATGATGAGCACCAACAATATCCTCTCGCCGGCCAACGGCAGCCCGGTGATCGTTCCTTCGCAGGACATCGTGCTCGGTCTTTATTATATGACCGTCGAACGCAGTTTCGAGCGCGGCGAAGGCATGACCTTCTGCGCGCCGTGGGAAGTGGAGGCGGCGTACGACGCCGGCACCGTTTCCCTGCACGCCCGAATCCGGGTACGCATGCCTGACGGCAACATCGTCGGGACGACGCCGGGCCGCATCCTTGCGGGCGACATCCTGCCGGAACATCTTCCCTTTGAACTCGTCAACTGCGTGCTGACAAAGAAAAACATCGCCAGACTGGTCGGAGCGGCCTATCACCACTGCGGGCTCAAGGCCACCGTCATCCTTTGCGACAGGCTCAAGGACATGGGCTATGAATTCGCCACGCGCGCGGGCGTGACCATCGGCGTGAAAGACCTGACGGTCCCGGCGGAGAAAAAGAACATTCTGGCGCGCTCCCAGGCGGAGGTGGACGATATTGAGCGACAGTACCGCGACGGCATCATTACCCGCACGGAAAAATACAACAAGGTTGTGGACGTGTGGACAAAAGCCACCCAGGACGTTTCCGCGGAAATGACCAAGGAAATTTCCTGCGACACCCTTGCCGATCCCCGGACAGGCGCCGAGGAACAAAATCAGAGTTTCAACCCCATTTTCATGATGTCCAATTCCGGAGCGCGCGGCAATCAGGACCAGATGCGCCAGCTTGCCGGCATGCGCGGCCTTATGGCCAAGCCGTCCGGTGAAATTATCGAGACGCCCATTACCTCCTCCTTCCGGGAAGGGCTTTCGGTGCTGCAGTATTTCACATCCACCCACGGCGCGCGCAAGGGGCTTGCGGATACCGCCCTTAAAACCGCCAACTCCGGCTATCTGACGCGCCGCCTGGTGGACGTTGCGCAGGATGTCATTGTTACGCAGCACGATTGCGGAACGGTGAACGGCATTGAGCTGACCGGCCTGAAAGAGGGCGCGGACATCAAAATGCCCCTTGCCGAACGCGCTATCGGGCGTGTCCTCCTCTATCCCGTGCATGACACGGACGCGCAGGACCGCGTTCTCATCCCCGAAAACACCCTGATTTCGGAAAATGAGGCCGAACTTCTGGCGGAAAAGAACGTCGCCTCCATCACAGTGCGTTCCCCCCTGACCTGCCAGGCGGAACGCGGTATATGCGCGCTCTGTTACGGACGGGATCTGGCCCGGGGCCATCTTGTCAACACCGGCGAAACCGTGGGCATCATCGCCGCCCAGTCCATCGGCGAACCCGGCACGCAGTTGACCATGCGCACGTTCCATATCGGCGGCACGGCCTCAAGCACCATCGAAAAGAACAAATTTGAAGCCCTCAACGCCGGCCGCGTGCTCCTGCACCGCGTACGCGAGGTGGTAAACAGGGACGGCGCGCATCTGGTGCTCGGCAAGAGCGGACAACTGACCATTATTGATCCGCAGGGCCGCGAGCGGGAGAAACATAACCTGCCCAACGGCGCGCGCCTTCTGGTTTCCGACGGCCAGCAAATCGCCAAGGGCGCCCTGCTGGCCGAATGGGACCCCTTCAACGAGCCGTTTGTGGCGGAAGAACACGGCACGGCCCGGTTTTCGGACATCATTGACGGCAAGACGGTACAGGAAAAAGTGGATGACGTGACGCGCCAGGCGTCATTGACCATCATGGAATACAGAACCACAAATTTTCGTCCTTCCATTTCCGTCTGCGACGAGAAGGGCAACGTGAAACCGCGCGGCCACGGCTCGGCCACGGCGGTCTACACGCTGCCCGTGGGCTCCATCATCATGGTGAAGGACGGCGACGGCATCGAGGCCGGCGACATTCTGGCGCGCAAGCCGCGCGAGACCTCCAAGACCAAGGACATCGTCGGCGGCCTGCCGCGCGTGGCGGAGCTTTTTGAAGTCCGCAAACCCAAGGACAAGGCCGAAGTGTCCGAAATCGCCGGCACCGTGACCCATGCCGGGGAGTCCAAGGGCAAGCGCAAGCTCGTCGTGACGCCGGAAATCGGCGACCCCAGGGAATATCTTGTGCCGAAGGGCAGGCACATCACGGCGGCGGACGGAGATTTTGTGGAGGCCGGCGACCCCCTGACGGAGGGCTACCCGGAACTACATGACATCCTGCGCACCCGCGGAGAAAAATACCTCGCCCGTTATCTTGTGGATGAAATTCAGGAAGTGTATCGCTTTCAGGGCGTGGGCATCGACGACAAGCACATCGAGGTCATCGTGCGGCAGATGCTCAAAAAAGTTACGGTACTCGACGCCGGCGACACGTACTTCCTCGTGGGCGAACAGGTCGACAAAATTGAATTCAGAACGGAAAACGAAAAAATCAGGGCGCAGGGCCGCCAGCCGGCCACGGCCGAGCCGCTGGTGCTGGGCATCACCCAGGCCTCGCTGACGACGTCCTCCTTTATTTCCGCCGCCTCGTTTCAGGAAACCACCAAGGTGCTCACGGAGGCATCCCTCAAGAGCAAGCTTGATCCCCTGCGCGGCCTCAAGGAAAATGTCATTGTCGGCAGGCTCATTCCGGCCGGGACTGGGTACCGGGAATATGTCTACGGCGACATCGAGGTGCCGGAGCAAAAGGAACGCCCCGACAAATTTCTGGAAGAGATGGAGGGAAATCCGGTACTGGTGGAACTGGAATGAGCCGCGCGCAAGGCCGTTCAAAATTTTCCGGATTTCTCGTTGACGGGGAAAAAAAATTTCAGTAAAAAAAATTTGACGACAATACCGGCTCCCGAATGGGGGCGCACCGGTTTCGACGGGGACGTGGAAGCCGGAGTGGCAGGCCGAGGCGCCGCTGGCCTCGTAAAAAAGCGGCAACACAGTAATTGCCAACAACGATTACGACTCTGATTTCGCTTACGCCTACGCGGCCTGAGCAAGTCAACCTGACCGCGTAAAACCGGTCACGCTTTCCGGGATGACGTCTGATGGTTCCGGACGGCGGCATGCTTTCAGACTGGCGGAAACCGGCGCCCGCCGGGGTTTTCCGCGAGATGTTGCGGCGGGCTTGCCCTGTCGCGGCTGATCGGGGCCAAACGACAGGGCGAGACTGTATTCCTGATCTAAGCCTGTAGACGCTTCGCGTGGAATGCTCCCGGACAGGGGTTCGACTCCCCTCGCCTCCACCAGCAACTTTTTCCAAAAAGTCCGTCATGCCTTTTTGTTACGGCATGACGGACTTTTTCTTGTGTGTTCATCCGAAAACTGACGATTGCCGTATCATCATATTCCCTTTTGCACCTCGGCGAGACACCATGTCTCACGTTTTGGAAATATAAATAACAGGGCCGGAATACTGCCGCAAGATGCTGTCCGAGGTCAAAAGCGATACCCCTTCGAACTTGGCCTGCGCCAGAAGCATCCTGTCAAAAGGGTCTTTGTGGAGCATGGGCAGATCACTGACCGCAAGGGCATGCGGGCCGGTGACGGGAATTTCCTGATATTGGTGGTCCAGCAGAGCGCGCCGGAACACTTCCGCATTGACCTTGAAGTCGCTTCTGCCGAGGCCTTTTTTGATGCTGATTTCCCAGATGCTGGCGGCGCTGAAATATACCGTGTTGTTCCCGTCAGTCACCAATGCTTCGGCTTGCTCCGGCAAAACTCCGGCTGCCGCCCAGAGCAGCATATGCGTATCAAGCAGCAGCTTCATTTCGGGTCTTCAAACATGGCCTGAATTTCTTCCCTGCCCATTGCGTCAAAATCCTCCGGAACCGCCGGCATTCCCTTGAGAAAACCAACCCGATTCGCGGGATTTGGCGGCGGCGTGTATGCGCTTACGGTGACCATGGGCTTGCCGGATTTGGCTATGATAAAGGGATTGCCGTTAACCGCCTGTTCTATCAGCCTGGACAGATTTGTCTTGGCTTCATGGATGTTTACCTGTTGCATGCTGTTCTCCATAAACTAAGTCTTAAACTAAGTTTATTTGTGTTTGTGATTTTTGTCAATTCTCTTTGCCGGAGTTTTTATGCCGCTGCTCACCCCCGCAATGGCGAGTCGCATTGAGATGTGGCCGATACGGCATTACCCGGCCAGCTCCGCATCGCCCAACCTCATGGTAAGCCCTTGCCAAGACTTTTCAGGACAGACGCATCCGGCTTCCAGGGACCACGATCAATCAATCTGTGGTAAATTTCTCCTGACTTCACGCCTGTCACGGGCGCATGATGCCGCATTGCCGCTTGCAAAAATTCCCGGAAGGCGCTATACAATGGGGGGCTATATTTCGGCGGCCGGAAGCGCGCCATTGAGGTTTGCCCGCGGAAGCGGGATTCGGTGCGTTCAGCGGCAAGTTTTTTGACAAGATATTCAACGGGGTGCCATGTTCAACGACAAAACCATCCTGATCACCGGCGGCACCGGTTCCTTCGGCAAGAAATGCGTTGAAGTCATCCTGCGCAAGTATCGACCAAAACGGTTGATCATCTTTTCACGTGATGAACTCAAGCAATTTGAGATGGCCCAGGTTTTCTCTCCTGAAAAATACAGGTGCATGCGCTACTTCATCGGCGACGTGCGGGACAAGGAACGTCTGCACCGCGCCTTTCGCGGCGTGGCCTACGTTATTCACGCGGCGGCGCTCAAACAGGTGCCCGCCGCGGAGTACAATCCCACGGAATGCATCCGTACCAATATTGACGGCGCGGAAAACATCGTTACCGTGGCGGCGGACATGGGCGTGAAAAAGGTAGTGGCCCTGTCCACGGACAAGGCCGTCAGCCCGGTAAATTTGTACGGCGCGACCAAGCTCTGCTCGGACAAGCTCTTTGTGGCCGCCAACGCCTTTACGGCCTGCGACACCGTGTACAGCGTGGTGCGCTACGGCAACGTGATGGGCAGCCGGGGCAGCGTAATTCCCTTTTTTGTCAGAAAACGCGATGAAGGCGGCCCCATTCCCGTCACGGACAGACGCATGACCCGTTTCTGGATCACGTTGGAACAGGGCGTGGACATGGTGCTGCGGGCGTTCATGATCGCCGGTGGGGGCGAAATTTTTGTGCCCAAGATACCCAGCATGAAAATTACGGACCTAGCCGAGGCCGTCGCGCCGGGCGTGAACATCGTGGAAGTGGGCATACGCCCCGGCGAAAAACTGCACGAGTGCATGATCACCCGCGAGGATTCCCGGCACACGGCGGACATCGGCGACTGCTACGTAATCAAGCCCGAAGTCTTCCGTTATGCCGGACAGGACGGCACGCCCGTGGACGAGGACTTCGAGTACAACTCCGGCACGAACAGCCGTTGGCTCGGGATGAATGAGCTGCGCGTCATTTTGCGGGAGCAGGGCTTTAATGTTCCCGAATCGGGAGTGTAGATGTCGGAAAAGCTTCTCCCATACGGGCGTCAGGTTATTGATGACGACGATATCGCCGCGGTGGCCGATGCCTTGCGTTCCGATTTTCTGACCACCGGTCCCGCGGTTGAATATTTTGAAGCCGGCGTGTGCGCCTTCACCGGGGCGAAGCGCGGCGTGGCCGTGTCCAGCGGCACAGCCGGACTGCATGCCGCCATGCACGCGCTGGGAATCCGGCCCGGCGATGAAGTCATTGTGCCGCCCATGACCTTCGCGGCCACGGCCAACTGCGTGCTCTACCAGGGGGGGAGGCCGGTATTCGCCGATGTGGATGCGGAAACCCTGCTGCTTGATCCCGCAGCGGCGGAATCCGCCGTATCGTCCCGTACCAAGGCCCTTATCGGAGTTGACTACGCCGGGCAGCCGTGCGATTGGGAGGCCTTGCGGAAAATTGCCGACAAACACGGCCTTGCGCTGGTCGCCGACGCCTGCCATGCCCTAGGCGCGGAACACAAAGGCCGCAACGTGGGGACATTGGCGGATATCACCGTGTTCAGCTTTCACCCGGTCAAGCACATCACCACCGGCGAAGGGGGCATGTGCCTGACGGACAATGCGGCCTTGGCGGAAAGGATGCGGCGTTTCCGCAATCACGGCGTCACGGCGACGGCGGCCCAACGGGAAAAATCCGGAGCCTGGTTTTACGAAATGACGGATTTGGGCCGGAATTACAGGATAACGGACTTTCAGTGCGCCCTGGGCGCAAGCCAGCTCAAAAAACTGCCCGCATGGCTGAAAAAACGCAACGAACTGGCGGACGCCTATGACGCGGCCCTTGCCGGGACAGCCGTAAGGCCCCTTGTCAAACGCCCGGACCGTTTTCACGCGCGACATTTGTATGTAGTCCGCCACCCCAGGCGCGACGCGGCGTTCAGACGCCTGTGTGAACACGGCATCGGCGCGAACGTGCATTATATTCCCGTGCATCTGCACCCCTATTACCGGAACAAGCTCGGCACGCGGGAGGGACTGTGCCCGGTCGCGGAAGAGGCGTATCGGAAAATTCTGACCCTGCCTCTGTGGCCGGGGATGACGGAAAACGATATTGAGGATGTGTCCGCCCATACTAGGTCCTGTTAACACGATCTAAAGGTCTCAACGATAAGAGCAAAAACAACAAAGGCGAAAAACATGACATCAAGCTTGTCATACCGCGTAAAAACACGGCGGAACCCTTTGAGT